>NZ_LJPW01000059.1 GCF_001400735.1 Pseudomonas caricapapayae | reverse complement strand
GGCGCCATACAGCAGGCGTGAAAGCAGATCGCGACCCAATTCGTCGGTACCCAGCCAGTAGATCAGCGAAGGGGCTTTGCGTACGGCGAGGAAGTTGGCTTTGAGTGGGTCGTGCGGCGCGATCCAGGGTGCCAGAACGGCCGCCAAGACAAACAGCAACAATACCGCTGCGCCAATCACGGCACCTTTGTTGGCGAGGAATTTTTTCAGGAACGGTGAGCGGCTGCGGCGCAGGATCGCGCTGTGCGGGAGGCTGGCAATAGCGGTCATCAGGCAGTCCTCAGGCGTGGATTGATCAGGCGGTAGAGCACGTCGGCTAGCAGATTCAACATCACGAAGCCAATCGCGACACACAACACCACACCTTGCACCACGGCATAGTCACGGTTGAACACCGCGTCGACGATCATCTTGCCGAAACCCGGAATGCTGAACACTTGCTCGGTCAGCACCGCGCCGCCGAGCAGCTCACCAAACAGCAAGGTCGTGAGCGTGACGATGGGCATCAACGCGTTGCGCAACGCATGCCTGAGAATCACCGTGCGCGGGAACAGGCCTTTGGCCCGGGCTGTGCGCACGTAGTCAGTGCGCAATACTTCCAGCATGGCGCTGCGGGTGTGACGCATGAGTATTCCCGACAGCCCTGCACCCAACACGAAGGCTGGCAGTATCAGGGTCTTCAGGTTTTGCCCGAAGTCTTCACCCATCGGCACAAAGCCGGAGGCGGGCAGCCATTGCAGTTTCACTGCAAAGACCATGATCAGCAGGATGCCCAGCCAGAAGTGCGGAATGGAAATGCCCGACAGCGCTACCACGTTGGCACCGTAATCCACGGCGGAGCCTTTGCGTACCGCCGAAATGATTCCGGTCGGAATGCCTATCGAAAGCGCAATCAGCAAGGCCAGCACAGCCAGTTCAATGGTGACCGGCAGCTTGGACGCGAGCAACGTAGTCACCGGTTGTTCGGTGCGCAGCGAGGTGCCGAAGTCGCCGGCCAATACGTTGCCGACCCAGTTCAGATACTGCAGGGGGATCGGGTCATCGAGCCGGTACTTGTCGCGCAGGTATTCCATGACCACCGGATCGCGTTCTTCGCCGGCCATCGCCAGCACCGGGTCACCCGGCAGCAGCTTTTGCAGGGTGAAGACGAACAGCGAAACCAGAATCAGCGTCGGTATCGAGCCGAGCAGGCGTCGCAGGATGAACATCAGCATACCGGAACCTCGCAGTTGCGCCCGTCAGTCATGGCTTGAACGCGACATTGGTCAGACGAATCAGACCGTCCGGGTTAGGGACGAAACCGGTCACGTTATTACGCAGGGCAATGATTCGCGGATCGAAATACAAGTATGCGGTCGGCACTTCATCGGCCAGTAAACGCAAGGCTTCGTTGTACAGCGCCTGGCGTTGTGCAACGTCGTTTACGGTGCGCGCCTTATTGAGCAGTTCGTCGAGCCTGGCGTTGCAGTACTTGCCGTCGTTCTGGCCGCCTTTGCAGGTCACGAACTGATGGATATCACCATCTGGATCCGGGCGACCCGACCAGGCGCTCATGCCGATCTGGAAGTTACCGCTCTGTTGTTCGCTAAGCATCGTGGCGTACTCAGTCGCAACCAGGTTGACCTTGAAATCCGCTTCTTCCGCCATTGCCTGAATGATCTGCCCGACCTGTTGCGCAATAGGATTGTTGGCCACTTTGAGGTCAACTGCCAAAGGCAGTTTCACACCGGCCTCAGCCAGCAGCGCTTTGCTTTTTTCAATATCGCGCGCCGGGATCGGCAGATCCTTGTCGTAATACGGACTGTTTTTCGGGAACGGCTGGGCACTTGGCGCATACAAGCCCTCGAACACCACCTGGTTAATGGCATCGCGGTCTATGGACAGCTCGAACGCTTTACGTACGCGTTTGTCCTTGCCCATCGGCGAGCTGGCTTTTTCACCATTGCCGATGTTGAACATCAGCTGCATGTAGCCCAGGCCTGGAGTGTTGTAGATCGCCAACTTGCTGTCGCCTTTGACGGTCTTTACATCAGTGGGTGCAACGCGCTCGATGATGTCCAGGTCGCCGGAACGCAGGTTGGCGAGGCGCACCGAGGTATCCGGAATGGGCAGGAACACTACTTTGTCGAAATGGTAAGCCTGCTTGTTCCAGTAGTGGTCAAAACGCTCCAGAACGATTCGATCCTGCTGCACGCGCTGCACAAATCTGTAAGGACCTGAACATACGGGGCTGGAGGCGAAATCGCCCTGAGCAGCTTTCGGCGCAAGCATCATCCCGGCACGGTCCGAGAGCTGCGAAACCAGCGTTGCATCGGCTTGCTTTAACTTGATGGCGATGGTTTTTGCATTAACCACTTCCACGCTGTCCACCGAGGCAAGCTCGCTTTTGCGCAGGGAGTCGGGGAGGGTGCGCGCGCGGTCCAGGTTGAACTTCACCGAGGCGGCATCAAAGGGCTCACCGTCGTGGTACGTAACGCCTTCGCGCAAGCTCATGGTCAGGGTTTTGCCATCCGCACTCCAGTTCCAGGCCGTAGCCAGTTGTGGTGCATACGTCAGGTCCGGATTGACGTCCACCAGCTTGTCGCACAATGCGGTGTAGACCAGTCGACCGGAGTAGGTGCGCGAACGATGCGGATCAAGCACATCGGGATCGTCCTGAATGCCGATGCGCAACGTCGATTCGGCAAACGCGGCGTTGGCGGCCAGCAATAACAATGTTCCTGTCATGACGCGTGCGATTTTCATGGCTGGCTCTCCACTGCAAGGGATTGATGGGTCTTGAACAGATTCAGGCGCTGCGTGTATGCAGCACTGGGTGTTGTGATTAACGTTCCGCTGCCTGCATTGGCGAGCTCTCGCCAGAAGTGGCAGGCCACCTGGCGTGTGGTGTCGACTGTTTCCATGACTGGCGCTGCTTCCTTGCACAGTGCGCGGGCATGCGGGCAACGGGTATGAAAACGGCAACCCGAAGGAGGGCGGCTCGGGCTTGGCATGTCTCCGCCGAGCAGAGGACGTGGCTGGCGCTGGTCGGGATGACTGACCGGCACAGCAGCCATCAGCGCCTGCGTGTAGGGATGCAGAGGGTTTTCGAACAGCGCGTTGACCGGCGCCAGTTCGACGATTTCACCCAGATACATCACCGCCACGCGGTCACTCATATGGCGGATCACGGCCAGTCCATGAGCAACAATCACTAGAGTAAGGCCGAACTGATGTTTGAGGTCTTCGAGCAGGTTGACCACTTGTGCCTGCACCGAAACGTCGAGCGCCGACACCGGCTCGTCACCGAGTATCAAACGGGGCTCGGAAGCCAGTGCGCGAGCAATGCCTATGCGCTGGCGCTGACCGCCGGAAAATTCATGGGGATGCCGACCGCTGTGTTCCGGGGCGAGACCTACTGTGCGCAATAACTCAGCGACCCTGGCCTGGCGGTCACTGCGGCTGGCTTCGCTGTGCAGCCAGATCGGTTCGCCTACGATGGATTCCACGGTCATGCGCGGATTCAGCGACGCAAACGGGTCCTGGAAAATGATCTGTAAATCTCGGCGTACCTGACGCAGTTTTTCCGGCGGCAGGTTGGCCAGATTACGGCCTTCGTAAATCACATCACCTGAAGTTGGCTGCAGCAGATTGAGCAGCAGGCGGCCAAGGGTTGATTTACCCGAGCCAGATTCGCCCACCAGCGCCAGCGTTTCGCCTTTGCGGACAGACAAGTTGACGTTATTGACGGCCTGCACCGGTGGCTTCTTCGCCTGGAACAGGCCGCTTTCAACGGCAAAGTGTTTGCTAAGGCCGATGCTCTCGAGAATGGGTTTCTGCACACTGCCGCTCGTGCTGGCGATATTGTGTTCGGAAAGGCTCATGCACTGACTCCCACATGCTGTTCCAAAGGCGCTCGGATGCACGCGGCGAAGTGTCCTGGAGACAACTCGAGCAGCGGCGGACGCTCATCTCTGCATTGCTGGATCACGAACGGGCAGCGACCGGCAAAGCGGCAACCCGCTGGCATTTCTGCCGGCGTCGGTACCCGGCCGTTGATCGTTGCCAGACGGCCTTCGCGAGGGCCAATGGATGGCATCGAACCCATCAGGCCGATGGTGTAGGGATGCTGCGGATCGTCGAACAGTGTTTTCACCGGGCCGCTTTCCACGACGCGTCCGGCGTACATGACCATGACGTCATCGGCTACTTCGGCGACCACGCCCAGGTCGTGAGTGATCAGAATCATCGCTGTGCCGGTCTCGGTCTGCAGGTTGGCGATCAGCGAAAGGATCTGCGCCTGAATAGTCACGTCCAGCGCAGTGGTCGGCTCATCCGCAATGATCAGTGCAGGATCATTGGCCAGCGCCATGGCAATCATGGCGCGTTGACGCATGCCACCCGAAAGTTCATGCGGGTAGGCGTCCAGCCGCTGGCGAGCGTCCGGCACGCGGACCTTTTCCAGCATGTCCAGAGCCCGCTGGCGGGCGGCCTTGTCTGAAAGACCCTGATGACGCATCACGCTTTCAGCAATCTGCTCACCGATGGTGAAGACCGGATTCAGAGAGGTCATCGGTTCCTGGAAGATCATCGCCATGCGGTTACCGCGTACATCCAGCAGTCGATCTTCGGACATGCCCAGCAAGGCTTCATCTATCAGTAAAGAGTCACTGGCACCGACCTTGGCAGTCGCTGGCAGCAGGCCCATCAGTCCCATTGAGGTCACGCTTTTGCCGCAGCCGGACTCGCCGACGATGGCGAGGGTCTTGCCGCGATTGACGGAAAAAGAAACGCCGTCGACAACGTTGGCGGGCGCACCGTCAAAGCGAACGGTCAGGTCCCTGATGCTGAGCACTGTGCTATCGACGGTTTCTGCGGGGTAGGCGGTGGCGCTCATGAGCTGGCCTCCAGATCTTGATTGATGACGTTATCCAGCGCTTGTTGCAGCGCCCGTAAATGACCGCGCATGGCTGTGGCTGCCTTGATCGGATCGCGGCTTTCAATAGCGGTAACGATGTCGTCGTGATCGTGGCTGTAAGTGTCGAGCCGGTCGGCGTTGCGCGCCCGTTGGCGCAAATCACGCCAGGTTGGGTCCAGACGGATCGCATCGAGCATTTCGAAGATATCCAGCATCAATCGATTGCCCGCTGCTTCAGCAATGGCTCGGTGCAAGGCGCTGTCCCAAAGCTCAATGCCTTCGGCATCGGTCTGCTCGGCAACCTGCTGGCGAGTGGTGCGCTCGGCAAGGCGGCGCAGAATCGCCATTTGTACGCCATTGGCCCGTACCGCGGCCAATGAGGCGAGTGCCGGCTCCAGGTGCAGGCGAGCCTCCATGACCTCACTGAAATTGGTCCGGCCGGACAGGCGGGCGAAGCTCATGGCGGCGCTGGGTGGGGTAGGTCCGACAAAGGTCCCTTTGCCTTGCCGCCGCCAGATCTGGCCTTCAGCCTCGAGTACCGACAGAGCTCGACGAATCGCCCGTCGGCTAACACCGAAGTCGGCAGCCAGGTCCCGTTCAGTGGGCAACGCTCGCTGCGGGAATGCAGCATGCTGGGCAACGATCTGGCGCAAGGCATCCAGTGCCAGTTTTGAAGAGTTGTCGATAGGGGTGTCAGGGTCGAACCTTTGCATCGTGGTACTCGCGCCAGACCAGAAAAAAGTGCCCTGAGCTGCCTACAGGCAGAGATTCACGGCAAAGGGGAGAGTGCAAGAGCGATGCCAATGAAAATTGGTTCGGCCAGCTTTGAGCGGCAATAAGCCTGCTGATGAACAGTGATCAAGGCTTGCTGGCCAATTCTCAATGGTTCGCCAAGTAGGCTCAGGGTATGAAAGAGGATTGGTTCGCTGGCAGGTGAACCAATTTTTCAGGTGGTACGAACTTTTTGCATCAATGCGGGCATGGTGCGCCAGTGAGGCGCGCATTTTGTAGGCAGTTACCCAGTGCTACCGAAACCGAGCAGTCTTATTAGTAAGCACAGGATTCGTCAGAGCAGTAAGGACTCGCGACAAGCCTGTAGCGGTTTGGATGTATGGCTGACGAGGTGATAGGGCGCTTAACAAGTAAGTCTGCCAGGTAGCTAACGGGATAACTCAACTAAATGGTGGTTTAGTTGAGTTGGAACGGGTAGTTGCAATGGACGCGGAGCATTGGCAGAGGGCGACTGACTTTAACAGGTTTCATGACACATTGCGGTTGCCTTCGTTTTGTTACCCGGCCGACATACCGCGCGGGCTATAAGCTGCGCTGACACTGTAATCCGCCGCATTAAAGGCTGGATTTACACGCCCGCAATGTGTCATGCCGGTAAGGGAATAACCATGTTGTAACTTCGGCTCGGGCAGGTGAATACGCAAGCTTTAATGTTGAGGCCAATCCCATGCTTGAAGCGCTCGATTTAGCGCTCGATTTCAAGGCGTAAACAGCCTGGCTCGGCCAAGTGGATCCGCGGGGCTTTAAGCCAGGCCACCAAGCCAGCATCGACGTTCCTGTCTTGGCTTTATCCCGAATAGCTGCAATGTGCGGTAGCCCTTGAGTTTTTTAATCGCATCGGCTGTCAGTAGCGTGGGTACGCTGAGATGTAAACGTGCTCGTCAGTAACCGAGCTGAATGATCGGAGGAATGCATGGGCTCGGAAAATATGATGCTGTGCATTTTGTGTTAGCGCTGGATGGAGGTGCATCAAATGGAAGGTGTCGATCAGCGCGGAGAGAAACTGAAATGCCTGTGAGATTGACGTTTGGAAAACGTGGCCAGGTCATGAGCGTGAGAAACGCATTCTGGAGGCAGGCCTGACATCTGCCTGGGACTGAGCTCGGTGCGTAATACCTTGTTACGCATAATGTGTGGACGTTATGGTACTTGCGGCCAACGGCCAGAATCGATCGTCGGGACCATTGCGCAGCCCCCCGGCGATCGATTTACCCATAACGTCAATTATGCGTGGCACCACCTCATCTGATCGCGTGTGACGCTCTCAGGCCCCTTGTGATCTGACTTCGCGCCATGATCACTCAGCTTTACCGCAACGGACCCATAGCGCACAGCACTTAGGTGGTCAGGTCCCGGAGGCTCGTACTTGCAGCACTTGTCCTGTCAAAGCGAATCCAACATCTGATAGGTCGTTTCTGGCGATTCCTGCATGACAGGTTTCGCTTTTTCGCGTGCCTGGCTTTCCCAGGCAATTCTTGATCCAGCGCAAGCAGGGCAGTCGTCGTCCTCTCCAGCGCAATGCACGCAGATCCCGCTCAAGCGCATCAGCTCTTGCCCAAGCCGTCGCAGAACATCGTCCTGCCGGGACTCCCAAAGCTCCTCAGAGAGTGTTTCGCCGATTCTGTACATCCTTACTGATTTTGCGTCTGCCATTGCCCTGTGCCCTCTGGCGATTTTGGAGCGAAGCGGGTGGGGGTGCTGTTACACCCCCACTTTACCGCAAAACGCCTCGGTCTCTACTTGATCGCTTCTTGCTCAAATCCGAAAAGCACGCCTTTCAGGGCTATGCGTGCCTGATTCCTGATCTCTGGCGGCAGGGAGTCGAATCGTTTCAAGATAGGCCTTAAATCCTCTGATACCGTCAGTTCGGATTCGCCTAAAAGCAGCTCGTCATTCGACACGCCTAATACTTTTGCAAGCTCAACGATTTTGTCTGCAGACGGCATCTGTGTGCCTGCCTCATAAGACGTATAACTCGACTTCGCGATGCCTGCTGGCCCCCAGACGTCAGGCTGTGTAAGGCCTCTCGCCTTCCTGAACCTCTTCAGGTTTTCGCTCAGTGTCATCGTTCTGTCGCTCTGGTTTCTCATCGTTTCCAGATCGTAAATACTGTTCAATTGTCCAGTTCCGTTATTCCGGTATTTTAGTGCTTGCATGTCGTGACCCTCAGTGGTTAGCATACCGGCATTCGGCTACCGTTATTCCGGTATTGACAAGGATTTGTATGTTTATCGATTGGTTGACAGTTTCTCAGGTGTTTGATTTCGACCTTCCCGTCATTTCGGACACTGCTTTTTTGGCTGTTGACACCGCTACGCACGAAATCCTGAGCACGTCGTACCGTTCTACCAAATACGAAGGCAGCTATAGCTCCACTCTCAAAATCAAAATCTCTGGTCGGAAAATTACCGTAGATGGCAATCCTTCACGCATCAACAGGCATGACAACTTGTTCGGTTTCGAAACTGTCTCCGAATGCATCTCCGTCTTTAATTCGGTCATGTCCAATCTCGGTCTTCCTTCTTTCACCCGCTGCACGCGGTTTGAAATTCGCGATGGCGAGTCAGGGGGGAAGGCCGGTCATTTATGGTCTGACGGTTGTGTCATCCATCGTATAGATTTGACTACTAATGTTGCTGTTGGTTCTGGCAATGAAATGTCTTATATACGCGCTTTAGCAACTCAAAGAATTGGTCATTCTATTGGGTTTCTTTATCCAAATGGTCAAACAACTGACTGGACTACATCCGGTCACGGCAAGGGCGCTAGACTTCAATACAGAAAAGTATATAACAAAGCTTTTGACCTCATTAATAAGCACTTGCCTAAAGTTAAGCTTATTTATGGTGAAACATCCGAAGAGTTTAAGTACGCCCAAAGTCTTTATGACTACTGTGTTTCTCAGGGTATTGTTCGTTTTGAACAAGAATTGAAAGATGAGTTCCTTAAGAAGAAGGGTCTTTCCTTCTGGGGCTTGTTTGACGAAGGCATTTATAGCCAACTCCATCGAGAGTTTTTAGATATTGATCAGCGCCTAAAGGTGACTAAAATGGATCAGGTCAGCATTGCACAACAGCTTTTACTTGAGAATGTAGTTGATACTCCGCGTCAGGCTAATACAACTGCCTATTACGCAAGTCTTTGGATGAACGATCAGGAACTCGTTCTCTCTCAACGCTCTTTTGAAACTCATGCTGCTCGGCTTAATCGCATTGGTATCAATATTCGTAATGTCTGCGACATTCGTTCGTTCTCTACTGTCTTTATTCGTGAAATGAAAGAGATTACACCTGCTAAGAACATTCAGCCACCATCGTTCTACAAGCGCGCTTCTCATTTGAGGTCTGTGGCATGATTTATAATAATCATCAGGGAACTCAACTTACAACCAAGCAACGCCATATGCTCGATCAGCAGCGTCACGTTCGTGAGTTTATGAACCCTGTTCTGACCCAGCAAGTAGCAGAAACACTTGCTGTAATTGAAGTTCGGAAAGAGCATGGCACTAAACCCGAGCGCATCTGGTTTCTTGATCGTCAAGAAAAAGGCACTCCGTCAATGGCTGAATGGATGGGTTACTAATGGATAAGTCCCAATATCAGATTCTTCGTTATTCCGTCGAGGCCGAGATTGCTAATTTTAACTCTGGCAACATTGATGATTCTGCTTTCGCTAGCTCGCTTATGCGCCTGTTTTTACAGGCTTCATCAGCTGAGCAAGTACGCTCTCAAATAGCTAAGCGTCAGTTTCTTACTTTTCGCCGTGTTCCAAATCTCATTCCGCCCAGCTGGGCATACTGCAATCCGAGCTTAAGTTCTCGGCTGCCTACACTGTAAGGGGCTTTACCATGTCTATGACTCTTTTGATTGAAGTAACTGGCATTACTCGTTCCGGCATTTCTTCAAGGTCTCAGAAGCCGTACACGATGTTTCAGGCCTTCGTCCATTTGCCAAATATTCCTTATCCTCAGAAGACTGACTTCTATGCCGCGCTTCCCACCGAAGTTCCACAGCCCGGAACTTATGAGTGTGATGTTATCGCTGATGTTCGCGATGGTCGTCTTGAGTTTACTTGTGATCCTCGTCAGGGCCGCCGCAAGAACATTCCTCCTCTTTCTGCTGCAATGAACCCGCAGAAGGCTGGCTGATATGAATTTTTTGGGCTGTGATGGAATGTGGCAAGTTCAGGCTGACGGTACTCCCGTTTGTACTGGTCAACTACAAACTTTCACTGTTCAAGAGATGCGGGACTCCCTTAGTCCTGCAATTACCGCAGAACAGCGGATGGAGATTACCGGCGCGCTTTTTGCACTGTTCGTCTTTGTCTGGGTCTGCAAAACCGTCCGCAATGCTTTTTAATTGGTGATATATGAAAAACAAACTTCTCGTACTCTGCAAATCCGGTCGCGCTCAACTGGCTGTAGCCGCTATTGTCATGGCGTCTACCTCGCAATCGTACGCTGCCGCCGCAAACATCGACACTGCTGAAGCCCTGGGTTACGTCACTGGTGGTGCTGCCGCTGCCGCTGCGGTTGTCGCTGCCATGTTCGGTCTGACCGCCCTCATCGGTGCTGCCAAGAAGGCAATGCGCGCAGGGACTTAATTAACCCTGTTTGCCCGGTGGGAGTTCTTCCCTCCGGGCTTTTTTTTGTCTGGAGAAAATAATGGGGACATTAAAATGTATATTGATCCGAACGACTTTGTCTGGTTTTGGGTTACGGCTGCGCTCTTTCTTCTTTGCGTTGGTCGTTAGTTTATTTTATATTCAGGCTGCCTCTGCTGCTATTTTCTACACTGGTCCTCTGTCTAGCTCACATTTCTCTACACCAGCTGCAGCATGTGCTGAAACTGCCGCAGCTTGGGGGCCTGTAAACCTTTCATACCTCCAATCCAATCTATGGGCTTGTGGTAATTCACTTAATGTTCAAGGGACAGGAACGTGTGACTCTGGAACTATTTATAATGGTACAACGGGCGCATGTGACAATCCCGAGTTACAGAAATGCTTAGATGCCAAAGGTACAACTAAGAAAGGACATAGTTGGCATCAAACTACTGACACACCAAGTCCTCCTTCACCCGGCGGCTGTTCAACTACTTTGTCTGGAGTATCTATATGCCTCGCAGACCCTACTGGCGGATTTACTTGTACTGGTGATATCACTGTTACAGGCGATCTTTATGTTCCTCCTCCTACAACAGAACCTACACCCGACCCAACCCCAACCCCAACTCCCACGCCAGGTACTGGCACCGGTGACACTGGTACAGGTTCTGGATCCGGTAGTGGTTCTGGTAGTGACTCAGGCTCCGGTAGTGGTAGTGGCTCTGGTTCTGGTTCTGGCAGTGGTTCAGGCTCAGGTTCCGGTAGTGGCTCTGGCAGCGGCTCAGGCTCAGGTTCCGGTAGTGGCTCTGGCAGCGGCTCAGGCTCAGGTTCCGGTAGTGGCTCTGGTAGCGGCTCAGGCTCAGGTTCTGGTAATGGTTCTGGATCAGGTTCTGGCACTGGTACTGGCGATGGTGACGGTACTTGTGAAGGTGATAAATGCGGTGAGGATGACGCTCAGGTTTCCGGTGATATGCAGTGTCAAACTGTCGTTTCTTGCACCGGTGATGTAATTCAATGCGCCGTACTTCGTCAGGAACAGCAATCACGCTGTGCAGATAAAGAGTATCGTGATCTAACTGAGAAGAAGATAGCGGATTTAAAGTCCGAGCTTCAATCTGAGTTTGCAGGTGAAGACTACAAACCTATTAAGCCCGATTCTGATTCAACTTTTGATCTTTCATCTATGATCGACACGAGTAGCCGTTTTGGTGCTTCCTGCCCAGTCCTTAGGACTGTAAGCGTTCCTTTTATGTTGGGAAGGTCAGTTTCTTTTGACCCTAATGTTCCGGGTCTTTGTACATTCCTCACTTTTATGGGTTATTTAATGGTCGCCTTTGCAATGCGTAAGGCTGCTGAAATTATCGCAACTGGAGTTTGATTATGCCCGCAATTATTGGCTTGTTTATCCGCATGCTGGGTCTTTCCATTGTCCCGTTGGGTTGGAAGCTTTTAAGAGGCCTTGGCTTTGCTGCAATAAGTTATATTGGCATTGATGCCGCACTTAATAAGGCCAAGGATTATGCATTTTCTCAGCTTGGCGGATTGCCTGCCGATTGGCTTTCAGTTCTCGGCATGCTTAAAGTGGATGTATGTTTGAATATATTGTTCTCTGCATATATTGCGCGTGCATTGCTTGCTGGTATGAACAAGTCTGGCAATAAAACAAGTATGAAATGGACACCTAAGGAGTAGGGCGCATGTTATTTCTTCGCACTGGCTTGCCCGGTTCTGGCAAGACGCTTAATACCATCAAGGAAATTGATTATGAACATGCTGCTGATCCAGATAATCCTTTGTTGCGTCTTCATAAGGATCCTGATAATCCCAACCTTCCGCCGCGCACCATTTACTACCATGGTATCCCTGAGCTTAAGGTGGATCAGTTAAAGTCTAATTGGGTCGAATGGGAAACTCCAGATCTCTGGTACGAATTGCCTGATGGCTCCGTTATCGTTATCGACGAGGCTCAAGGCACGTTTGGTACCGATGTGCGTGGACGTGTTGAAAAAGTTACTCGTTTTGAGAAACATCGACACCACGGTTGGGATGTTCATATTATCACTCAGCATCCATCACTCATTTGCTCGCCTGTGCGAAAGTTGGTAGGCAAGCACATCAACTTTATTCGTCCATACGGCAGGACCAAAGGCATATTTCGTCACGAATATGAAATGTGTATTGATCGTCCTGAGAACCGCTCTAATTTCAAGATGGCTCAAGAGAGAAAAATCGAATTTGACAGTCATTACTTTGGGCTTTATAAGTCTTCAACTGTTCACACTCATAAAAAGATCACACCCAGTTATTACAAGGCGATCCCATTCATTGCCGCTGCTATATTGATACCGATATTGTTCCTTGCTGGTGGGTTTTGGTACGTTATTAAGAGTAAGAGTTCTGACAGTGATGCTCTTATGCATTCACAGCCAGAAACAAAAGTCTCTGAGACTAAAACTCAAGTCGCACAGTCTTCATTGCCTAGCACTCCAGGCCGTGTAGTTCAGCCTGTTCAGGAATATATCCAGCAGTACAAGCCTAGGATTGCTGATGTTGAGTCGTCTGCGCCTAGGTACGACGAAACCAACAAGGCTCGTGATTTTCCACGTCCTACCTGTATGGCTTCGACCGATGTGCGTATGTTGTTGTCTGCTAAGTCGAGAGGTTTAAATACTGGCACATTCAATGGTGAGGACACCGTTTGCCAGTGCTATTCACAGCAGGCCACACGAATGACAACGTCTTTTGATTTCTGTATGTCAGTCGTGCAGAACGGATATTTTGATGACACCAAGCAGCAGCCAGCGTATGCCACACCGGCCGGTCTTTCATCAACTCGTTCCCTGGAGTCGCGTGACGGTCCGCAGCGAGGGCTCGCAGCGGTGGACCAGAACGCGCAATCTACAAAGCCTTCGCGGTTCAACATCATTCCTGACACCAGTCGCACTCAGAGGACTATCAAATGAAACCACTTGAGCTTATGTACAGATTCAACCCTGTCGTTGAGCGCTTAGACCTCTGTAACTCTCATGTTATCGACTGGAAGTGGCACCTACAGGAAACCCGTCCTCATTTTTGGTGGCGTTCCCGGTGCTGGCTGTTATAACTCGACTAAACGGTAATTTAGTTGAGTTATGCTTTTTGGTGATTAAAAGGACTGTACATCGATGCCGGGATGGATTCCAGAGGTACGCATAATGTATATTATGTTAAATTATGTCTGTGTGTTTCCAATTACCGACGAGTACTTGGTCAGCTCCTTGGCACCATTACATTTGCGCCAATCGCGATTTGATTGGAAAGCCCTCCTTTATCTTCCCAACCCCTTGATTCCATTGGGCTTTAGTTCACCAGGCATCCCAGTTCGACGCAGCTTTTTGACGATATGAGTGGAAACCTCTCCGATTCATAAATCCATAAGTCATTGATCTGTATAGATTTTACAAATCCACGTCTAAACGGAACAGCTCCATGCCTAAGGAGAAATCAGTGGAATCATATTTCAGGGGATGCATTGTCGACCGCCTCGAACCTCTTACAGGACAAGGGCTCCAGCGCTTTTTGAGGAATTGAGTGGACATTCCGCACCACCGTTTCCCAAGACGAAACCAGTGGAAAATCCACGAAAACACTGCCTTGCTGCGGGTCGTATGACGCCCAAACCAATATCGATAGAAACCCGTAAACCGAGGTTGCTGAGAACCGCCAATACCCTTGAAGCCCCCGTAATCCCTAGCCCTGGCCAGGCTAACAGTCTCTAATTCAGTTCTACCGTACTGCCCCAACACGGTACCCGGCGGCTCCTGAGATGCCTGGTCACGGGCTGAAGCATCATCGGATCACGACGTTTCCTGATAAAACAACGAGTGGAAATTCCATTTGCGAATTCGCTCAGAAAAGCCATGAAAGCCAATAAAACCCGGCACCATAGGATTTTCAAAGAAACGAGTGGACATTCCAGAGAGTTTTTCCATTCAAAGATTTAAATGGAAAAACCGCAGTGTCACTCAGCTCACTCTACGTGCGCGTTCAATTCTCTCCAAGGTAATGGCGCGGGTTGCTTGCTGAGCGTCAGGGTGCTCGCCCGGTCGACGCGAGTGACTGCTTGCTTCAAATCAAGGTTTTGTGCGAGCGCACCGTTACCGGCCCGACACAAAAAATCTCACACTCCCCGTTGAGGCGTTAGGGGGCTTTTCCCCTGAGCAGCCCATGTGTCCCAGAACGCCACGCCCCAAATCGCGAATTGCCCAACAATTGCAATTCGGCTTATCAGAGATCCAATAGCCATCAACCACAAAGCCTTTCAACAAACTCCAATCCAGATCCCTAAAAACCAAAACCCAGAAACCCAAAATACTAAAACCCAAGCATTGGCATTAATTGGCAATATCCTTATTAAGGGTAATAAAGCCACCAGCCGGCCACACCAAGAAATCCCAGAAGAACACCTTGGCAATATACGATTAAAGCAACTAACGCCTACGAAGCTCTCATAAAGACGCGAAACGACGGAATAAGTGGAAAAGCCAAAGCGCGCGTCTATTAGTTTATGCCGCAAGCCTTTGTCAAGCTCGCCGCTAAACTTTTAACGCCGAGCAGAGATAGTTGCAACAGTGTCAGCCGGGGGCTACCATCGGGCATCGTCAACGAATTGGGCAAGGGGGGATGAACGAAATGCACGCGATCAAAATGCAGAAAATCACTATGCAAAAAAACAAAATTCGAAGAAGCGAGCAGCTACCCTACCCTAACTTCCAGTTACTACCATAACTGGAAGTTCTAAATCAGCTACAAATCATACGGTATGCACCAACATTTCTACGCAGCCCATGCCTGTTTTTGAGACCTACGAAATCTTCATTGATATGGACTTTAGTCTGCGTGAACCTAGTATGGCTTGCGTTCGTCAGTACATTGAAAATTTTCCCGCATCATTGGAGGCTAACAAGGGTTATCTAACGACTCGGGAGTTTCTTCGCGCCTTTTCGGACAACAGCCTAACTTTCACTTCTTATAGAACTCATGTTGAGAGGTTATTATTATGGACTCTCATTATAAAGCAGAAGCCGTTTTCTCAGCTCAAACGCCAAGATGCGGAAGACTACCTGGAGTTCTGTCGCAACCCTCCAACTGAATGGGTAGGCCCGATCGTGCGGGGCCGGTTTGTGACCAGTGACCACACCGAATCTGCCTGGGGTGACCCCATTATTCCAAACAAGAAATGGAGACCGTTCAGCCTGAAGCTCCCTAAGGACTTTTCGAACGAGCAGGAGTCAACTCGTTATAAAGCTTCTTCGAGCACCATCAATCAGATTTACACGATCTGCAGCCGGTTCTTTGAATATATGGTTGAAGATGGGACGGTTACAGCTAATCCTTTTCGGATGATCAAGAAGAAGAGCCTCAGCGGTAGAGTCCCTCAAGAGGATAGGGTAAATCGAGCCCTGACTCCTTTGCAATGGGACTACGTTCTCGAAACCGCTGAGCGGATGGCTACTGAGGAACCAGAGCGGCATGAGCGTACTTTGTTCATCGTCGCCACTCTCTTCGCGATGTATCTGCGGGTATCCGACATCGTTGGCAGGCCGAACTGGCGTCCGGTAATGGGGGATTTTCGACTCGATCCCGAGGGCAACTGGTGGTACCACGTAATCGGGAAAGGCAATAAGGTTGGGAAGGTCGCGGTCAGAGATGAGTACATTTCAAAGTACCTAACGCGCTATCGTCGATACATTGGTCTGTGTCCGCTGCCAGAGTGGAATGAACAGACGCCTCTTCTCATGACACTGCGAGGCCGTTCAGGGCTGTCTGGGAGGCAGGTGCGCGCCCTCCTCCAATCGTTATTTGATAACGCGTTGGCACGGATGCGCGATGAGGAGCGTGAGGAACATGAGATGAACAGTCTCAGGTCGGCTTCTGCACACTGGCTAAGGCATACCTCTGCGACCTTCGATGCGCCGCTACGCAGCCCGAAGGATCTGCAGATGGATTTACGTCATAGCAGTCTCAGTACCACCCAGAATGTCTACTACCACTCACATGATCAAGAGCGCAGTCAATCCGTGCGTGGCGTAAGTATGCGTGACAGGGGTTGAGAGCCGCAGATGACTGAACAGGACATAAAATCCGAAGACATTCCATAGCGACTACGACGTACCGAGCGGCCAATGCGGCATCAATCCTGCCGAGCAACAGGCTTTCCTGTTAAGGCATGGCGTCCAGCGCCACCTCTTGCTGCTCAGCCAGGACGAAAGCTCGGGTGGGGAATTACCAACAGAAAAAATCTAACCATGCGCTATTGGCGAAAATCTTCAAAAAACATGCGCGAAGTATCAACGCGTTCAGACGCTTTTGGTAAGCCGTTCCCCCCAGCAGCATTTTCTTCCATAAACCAATAACAGTAGAGCTTGGCACGAGTGATGGCTACGTATGCTAGGCGCATGACTTCGTCGCCTTGAGCGTCATCGTACGCGAGCGCTTCCCCGTTCATCGACAGATCCGCCTGCACGTAGGCTTGGTTACAATAGTCTGACAGCATGAGCTGTTCACAATCGCCGACCAGAAAAACCACATCCGCTTCCAATCCTTTGGATCCGTGGTAGGTCATAAGGCGTATGTTGTCAGGCTTCTTGTCCCGTTTCGCTCTGTTGAGAATACCACTGAGTGTTGTGGGGAGAGCACCCTTAGTGCTTCTGGAGCGCGTCAGAACCATGATCTCGTGACCTTGACTGTAGTGACGTTCGACCATTTCCAGCAGGCGATCATCGTCTCGCTTCCATAGTTGTACGGGGTTCAGGACGTTTTTCATATCTGGATGTGCAGCATCGATAATGAATACCAAGGGACGGGCCTTTTGACTTGGCTGAGGCTCAAAGAAGATAGGCAGGCAGAGAACCCACATCCTGTCTGGCCAAGACCTTCACGCTTCAAATCATAGTTTGTCACGTGAGCAAAAGCGCCCACCAGGAATTGGTAGGCCTTGCCAGGGGCAACTACTGGTCGATTGTCCTGCTTGAATCGACCACAACAACTCCATCGCCCCACTAAATAACGTCTGGAATTGTAGGGTTGCGTCCTACAGGGTCGTTGTTCGCATTGAACCAATTCACGCGATCAATTTTAAACTGCGGTATATCTAGCATCGCATCGATCACGACCTTCTCATTCTTAAAAACCTCTAGCCACAGACTGAAAAAACCATCTGTGACCACACTGTCCACTATGCTACCTAGCGTGCATTTTCCGAATTTATACTCAAGGTAACGTCGAACTGCTTTACTTCCGATTACTGCTTTTCGTGTGTACCTAGCATCCCCCTCACCCGAAGCTAACAATTTTTGATCAAGCTTATAAAGATCAATAGTTGCTGTCGCTCGTGCAAACTGCGCAGCATTGAGTCCCGAATGAGGTTTCACAAGCAACGCATCCGGCCCTATCAAAGTGGTACTGAAAGCCATCAGGGTATTATTAAAATGAGGCCAATAGTATCTTAAACGATAAGGCTGCACAGGAATCGTAATGTTTTTTCGAGAATTACAAGAAATACAGATAAGCAAAAAGTTTGGCCACTTATTGCTTAATGATGGATAGATTTCTTTCGGCTTTATGTGCTCAACGGCCAAACCCATAGGTAATTGGATTTCACAAAAATGGCAATACTGGCCAGTGCGGTCTACTAAGAACTCGCGAGCTCTAGTCCAATCCGTAAACACCAACCTTATTGCGCTATTATTTTTGCGCGTTGGCCACCCCCCTTTATTGATAGGTCTCATTCCCTTCCCTTCTCTTTCAGCTCCAAGAAAGCTTTGTACTCTGGATCATTTGTTTCAGATAAAGCAATTTGATCCAATGCCTTACTAATTTTTTCATAATCGTCAAGGCTAAGCTCTCCATTTGTAGCCTCTATTTCGGACAACTGTTGCGTAGCATCTTTTACTCGCTCCTCGAAATCATCACTCCTGATTCCGTCCACACCCATAACTTGTGTGGCAACTTTATTGATTGGCAGCAAATTCGGGGACTCGCTTAGTTCCAATTCATCGAGATTCACTAGCTCGTCAGCTTCGAGGCTCTGGACAATAAACGGAGAGTGCGTGGTAGCTACAAACTGAATATTTGGAAAGGCCACCTTCAAATCATTAACGACACGCTTTTGCCAGTTAGGATGAAGGTGCTGGTCTAATTCATCAATCAATACCACCCCAGGCGTAAGATTCACCACGTCACGCCCAAGATGTGGATTGAGTTGAATGCAGCGGAATGCAATATCTGCAATCATACCAATGACGTTTCTGAAGCCGTCACTCAATTGATTATAACTAAGCTCCAGTGTGCGACCTGAATTATCTACAAACGTCCCGGTGAGAACTTCCTGCTTGTGATCATATTTAACGTTAGTCCAACGTCCATCAATCACTAACCCTTCAATGGCTGCCTTAAAAGCTTCCAAATGCGCGCGCTCCATCGGGCGATCGAATTTGGCCACACTATTTTCTTGAGTTTTAATCCAAGAAATGAAACCTTTACTAGAAGATTTTGCCGAAAGAGCATTGATATAAGCGCGATCAACACCCTCTATCTGTTTCTGATATTTTGGAGCTTCATGTTCCGCCCATAACCGCCCTGTGCCGTGATAGGCGATAACGGGGAATATAGCCTCAGCACCGCCCTCTCGCTCTTCACGAGGAGTTCTGCTCAGCTTCAACAAATATTGAGCAACGTCTTTTATAGGTTTTGCATCTTTAGTGGTAGTTTTCTTAATAAGGATACTACGCCCCCAAGGTTTGAGCTCCTTACCATTCACACTCCCTTTTGCCTTGATTTCAACAGGTGTCTGGGGCTTTTGCTGCCCATCAATAACCACCATCCTGACTTCATCCCAATTGATGCTTCGAGCGGGCACTCCAACACCAAGAAAAAAACTACCCAGAGCGACAGCTAAGGCATCTAGCACCGTAGTTTTACCGGTAGCATTATTTCCTATAAAAACAGTAAACCTATCGTTCAGTTTGAAGGATCGATTGGATACCCCTTTAAAATTTTTTATCGAAATCTCAGTTATCTTCACCTGTCCTACCCCTTGTATGTTTGCTTTGTACAACCCGCCCGAGTTTTGTTGACGATGCAAAGATCACACCCAAATAATACACTACAGCTGGCTCTCTTGCCAGAGCCTATCTCAAAGCTTTATACGCCCACCACCTAAGTTCGAGACGGAATTACCTCCTCCATCTCAACTAAACATTCCCAAAGTTTAAATCACTAAAACTATTGCTCTATTTCAACCCCACATAGATTATCTTACTTCCCCTTTGCTGCCCCTCGCTGGGCAACATGATAGCTATCCTGGATAGCAAGCAACTGGTGTCCCAATAGGGGAACAAATGGAAAGGTGCAATTGTGGGCATTGCCGCTAGAGTGATCCAATTTGAGCACGCCATCCTCAAAAATGAGCCTGCGCGCATGGACTGAATAGATACCCTCATTCTTCTTCGTAACCATGAATGCGCCTGGGGAAAGTACGCCACCACCTGCCTTGTAAGCAGTCTATAGGCTTCGCCAGCCGCATTATCACCCCTACCCAGTCTGTTGTTGCAAGCCTGATAGTTCGTCTGGAACTAGCTCCCGTTGCTGGATACGCCCCTCATGCTCCAATCTCGTACCTGCCCACGACCGGCGCGGGCGTCGTTCGCTACCTGGCGGAATACGCCGACAAGCTCTCGATCAATACGCTAAAGCAGCGTTTGGCAGCCCTTGCGCATGGCATATTACTCAGGGTTTCCCTAACCCCACCAAGACCCCTGACGTTTGCCAGATGATCAAGGGCATCAGGGGCGTGCATCCTGGAAAGGTGAAGCAGGCCGCCCCGCTCCTGCTGAAGCACCTAGGGCAGGCGGTCACATGGCTTGAAGGGGAAGCTGCAGTTGCGATTAAACGGGGAGATTACAAATCGCTGGTGTGTCATCGTCACTCGGTGGCGATTATCTGATTGGGTTTTGGCGTGGCTTTCGTGGCAATGAGTTGGCCAGACTAACGGTCGAGGATACCCAAGCCATAAGTGGATAAGGCATTACTTTTTTCCTGCCCTACACCAAGGGTGATCACCAGCATGAAGGAACCACGTTCCAGACGCCCGCACTCACCATGCTTTGCCCCGTGGAGGCCTACATCAACTGGGTAACAGTTGCCGGCATTGCGAAGGGCCCTGTGTTCCAGCGGATTGATCGCTGGGGCAATCTGTCAGGCAAAGCCATGCAACCGTATAGCCTGATTCCCGTGCTACGCCGCATTTTCAAAGAGGCGGGATTGCCAGCCGAGCTCTTTAGCAGCCACTTGATGCGGCGAGGCTTTGCGACTCGGGCGTCTGCCAATGGCTGGGACATCAAGGGGCTGATGAGCTATGTGGGCTGGAAGGACATGAAGTCAGCGCTTCGGTATGTAGATGCTAGCGTTTCTTTCGGTGGGATAGCGTCACGCGAATCCCCCATCGAAGGGAAGCGGCTGACCGGCAGAGACTGATGCCCAGCACGGGGCTAATGTCTCAGGCTCGTTGACGCGTTTCGAAAAGCCAGTACATTCGGGCAAATCATCCGCAATATACTGGATCTGTTCAAGTGTCCGTTACTGTCTCCACTCCTGCGCGAACCTACCTGTTCTGTAGCTTGGCATAGGTAGCTGCACTTTCGTTTCTGCTACAAAATTTGCAATCGTGCGGCACGAGTCCACTTGAAATATGGAAATGCCGTTTCCCCTCTTAAGTACTCGCCTGTCGATTGGTTGAGCAACTCGACTGGAAGCCCGCACCGCCAGTCGATAATGCAGCCTGCACTGGAGTGGGCAGACCCAGTTTCTCCAGGAAGTTCTGAAACGATTTACTTGGGGTTGCATCCCCTTATTTAGCGATAGCTGCAAGATCGAAAAAAATCCGCATTAACGTTTAAGGTCAATAAACGGTGTAAAATCTATTGCCACACAGAAGATAGATTTTTTCAAATTTCCTTTTTCCACCTACCAGACTCTGTTGAACTTGAGTGATAGTTTCTTGAATTAACGACTCGTCTCCTTGATAAGTGTAATCTTGGGGGATAACCACCAAAAGAGATCTTTGATCAGGGTATTGCTTTTTATGTTTGCCATTTATTGCAGATACTATTTTCTCACCTAGAGAATCACTCATCTTTTTGAAATTGGCCCGATTTTTTACGGGCAAAAAACCACTACCTACCTGAGCAACCAAAGAAAGTAATTTATGGTCGCCCTCCGGCAAAGCCCAGGTAATCTCCAATATTTCTTTCGTTAACCCGTCTGCTTGCGATATCTTCAAATCAAAAATATCAGCTTTTAGTCCAAACGACAAAATCTCATCATCAGCCGCCTTAATCTTTTTCATATAATAAATTGGCAAAAGCTCCTCGCGCAGAAGTTTATTCTCGGGCCTTCTGGTGGAAAAGAAGCCATCCTCTGCAGCGAAATAGCTTAAGTTCTCTTCTGTACTATTTTGAAAATAATTATTTATAACGGCTTTGAACGCGACCACAGACATTGGACTGTCAAACAAGGAAATATCAACAGATTCTTTTTCATAGCTTTTTTCTTTGGGCGCTTCACGTGACTTTAATTCCAGATCCGCACCCTCCACAATTGAGAAGTAGTGCATAAGAAAATCAGGATCCGGGAGAAAGTCTGGTTGATCCGTCCGCACAAACTCTTTATCGGCTGCGTCCGGAAATGCTCTTAATACATCATTGATTTTCCTCTCCAGTTCAGAGGCTACTTGATTTTTGATTAGCGGATCCTTCTCAAAAAAGCTGAACCACCAGATGAAATAATCCTCATAAATAAGATATTCATGCTCGTGAAAATAAACTTCCTTGTTTAACTCGCTCTTAAAAAAGGTTAATTCCGAATTTATCGCCTCGACCAGTTTTGAGTGAGTGCTCCAGCCTAGTGTGACCTTTGGATTGCCTTCCGGAAAGCAGACAAAACCATGAAACTGCTCCGCCTCCAATTTATCTAAATCATCACTGCCTATCATCATCGACTACTCCGTTGTCGTTATAACCATTTACCTAGAACGCATCAAATTATGGGCAGAGCTATCGCTAGTTATAATGCCTCTACCGAAGCTCGGCATTGCAAAACAAGGCGTCATCCGCCAAGGTTTCGTAGAGTGTTTTCTTCCACCCATTGATCAACAAATCAGGCGTATTAGCGCCTGAACGGAGGAAGTCTGAAAAAGCTTCAGGAGGCTGCCTACTGAAGTAGTTTGTACGCATGTCCATCAGGAAGCTGAGTTCTGAGCCCGCTTGGACGCTGTATCGCTCGGCAATTCCGAATAGGGAGAAATGGTTAATTACCCTTGCCTTGTCCTCATCACTCCAGTCATCAGGTGGACTGGCGCTGTAGATGATTGAGCAAGGGCTGGTGTGAGATACGGAAACACTGATCCACCTTTCCTCAAAAAACTGTCGTTTGTCCAGATATGGGTGAAGCGGTTGCCGATGCGGGTGGTCAATCAAGGGGTTACGTTTGTCGGTATTGCAGTCACGGCAAGCAGGGATCAAGTTTTGGGGAACGATAGCCAGCTTCGGGTAGTTGGCTTTTGGCAAATAATGATCCAGGGTTCGCGGTCGTCCTATTCCACCACATGTAGGACAATGGTCACCTGCAGCCACCAAAATAGAGTCGTAGAGTGCTCGGCCAGGTTCTCGCTGCACCATGTAGTATTCGTAGAGGTGAACAAGCTCGCTTTTTCGAATGTCATCGATCATGAAGGGATCATCCCCCCTGGCCGACCTCAATGAGGGTAACTCCCACGTGGATCCTGCGGCGACTCTTTCGATAAATTCGGCGGCGTTGGCTGTGATACTTGGAAGAATCCCCCTCATTCTAGCTCTCTGCTGATCATCGATGATCGCCGAAGTGCAGGCCATGTAGGCCTCCTCAGGGGTGCAATTCGGGGCTAACAGTTGCTTCATTCCTGCGCCTTCGAATCACGCTCAGCGATTAATGCTCGAAGAACTGCCTGCCCCTCAAGCCCCAATTTTCCACCAAATTTTTGAAGGATGACCTCAAAGCTATGTCCTTCGGCAGCCTCAGCAGCAAGCAGCGTGTGAAAACCCGAGCATACCACCTCCAAGCCAAAAACTTCCCGAGTCAGAATCCCTACGTTCTCGCCGAACGTCTCGACTGTTGGCCTGTGGGCTGAGGCCACCAAATTAGAACGATAAATTTTCCACACACACGATGCAGGGATTTCTTGAAGTACTACCGGAGAATGCGTAGCTAAGATCGCTACACCGTTGCGATCTAGGAGCAACTCACTCAGTGCCCTAATCAATGCTGATAAGAGCGGTGGATGCAAATGGCTTTCGGGCTCATCCATAAGGACGAGAGTCTTTTCTTCGACACGCTCGACCAGCTTTGTGATAGTCAGCAGCACGATCGAGTGGCCGGAGCTGAGGTTCGAAAAGATTTCGTTAGCTGTCGTGACCCATTCTTCGCCACTCAAGGACAGAAGCCTGTCGAATCCCAAACCTGCGAAATTCTCATCAGTTTGTAACGTTTTGACGGCCTGTCGCCAACGGTTTCGCTTATGCGTTTCCCGCAGGCACCCTCTCATACCGTCAATGAAGTCTGATTTGAGAGCGTCCCGGCGCTTTAACTCATGCCATGCGTCCTCGCCTTTAGACTTTAACCCGACATAGAAAAAACACGTGCCTTTGGCTGGATCGGGCTGCTCTGGAGGCGGATCAAAGGGGTCAAATGCGCTAAAGGATACGAGCACTACACTGCTGAAAAAATCTGGGGCAATAATCGCTCGCTGCTGCCCCCAAAACTGAACTTGGTAGATGGCATCTGCACCAGCGTGGCGATTATGGATGGCATTGGTGATGCCATTAAGGATGGTGGTCTTTCCGATGCCGTTTCGTCCGATTAGCGCGTGCACATTTGTCAGGGGCGTCGAATCAACATTCACATCAAAACTCAACTCAATGCCCGCAGTAGAACTGTCAGCATGTTTCGAGTAGACGAAGGAAAAATTTGTTCGAACGGCACCACCAAGAAGGACGCGTGCAAATTGATTTTTTACGCTGACCAAGCTGACATTGCGCAACAATGAGATCGATAGCACGGGCTCCTCTATTATCGTTTCCAGGATTTCAGGGTGAGCGACAATGTCATTCATCCCACGGAGGAAGTCGAACCTTAGATCGCCTGAGAATGAACTCGCGATTTTTTGATAGTACTCCACACTGGTACCTAGTGAGAAGAAGCCTTCTGGAACGTTTTGGAAAGAATCTGGAAGTTTGGAGCGTGTGGTTGTTGCAGTATCCTGCCCTTTGAATCCAATCTTGACGTTCTCAAGATCGTGAGCCCTACCAAACTCGTCGTATACGATGACATAGAACATTGTGACAAAACTGTGATCGTTCCAGCGGTCAAATTTGAGATACGCAGTGCTGATCTTCCCGCTCGGGAATTTGTCATCCCTGCCTATGATATGGAATTCCATTCTTCCCTGTTCCTGATGAGCACGAGGCTAAGCGACTGACTTGAGTGGATGCCGCTTATGGTGGCACTTCGGCTCCAGAACTACAAACCAATGAGCATTAGCCAGTGGATTGAGCTTGGTGCCCTTCGGCTAGCAGTCAGCTACAGTTCTATAACCTAGCAGTGGCTCACGGCCATCGCCTTATCTCAGGGAGGACTCCATGCGCATCCAGCATCTGGAGCTTGCGAATTTCCGCAAGCTTAAATCCGTTAGAATCGACTTGGCGGCCGAAACCACTCTTCTGGTAGGCGCCAACAACAGCGGCAAATCATCAGCAATGCTGGCACTGCGCAAATTCCTGGTTAAGCCGACGACGTTCCGGCTGCAGGATCTCACCCTTTGCCATATCGCCACGCTCGATGCGATTGGTCAGGAGTGGGAACAGGCCGATGACAGCTTCGCTATTCCAGCATCCAACGCTTGGGCTGACTGGCTGCCAACGCTCGACGTGTGGATACAGGCAGCTCAGGGTGAGCTCCATCACATTCGCGATCTGATTCCCAATTTTTCCTGGTCTGGTGGAATGGTCGGGATGCGGTTTCGATTGGAACCGGACGATCTACCCACGCTCTACGCCGATTATCGAAAAGAGCGTGCTCGTGTGGCCACTCTCCTTCAGGAGATCCAGAATCAGGCTGAGCAAGGACAACAGCGCCCTACCCTAAAGCTATGGCCGCAGAGTCTTCATGACTATTTAAACCGGCGCTTGGTCAAGTCGTTCAAGGTGCACTGGTATCGGCTTAACCCGGATATGCTTTCTGCCCCGTGTACCGAAAACCGGACAGCGATCCTACAAGCGCTGGCTGACACTGCAGTGCCACTTGAGCGTAATCCACTCCTCAGTCTGATCCGGGTTCATGAGATCAATGCTCAGCGCGGTTTCGGAGACAGCGCCGATGAGGGGCAAGATGACAGTAAAACGGGAAGTGGCAGGAAGTTGTCTGAGCAGCTGCGAACCTATTATCGCCGCCACCTCGACCCTGGCGACAGCCCAGACGTATCGGATCTTGAAGCGCTCAGGGCCATTGAAGCTGCCCAAAGCGCTTTTGACACTAGGCTAACAACGAGCTTTGCGCCCGCGCTTAGAGAGGTTGCAGGCCTTGGGTACCCGAACAACAGCGATCCCAGCATCAAAGTGGCAACCCGCCTCGGCCCAACTGATGGCTTAGATCATGAGGCAGCAGTTCTGTTTGAGTTGGACTCGGTTGCAGGTGCGCCTGGAGAACCTCGCTTAACGCTTCCAGAGACATCGAACGGCTTGGGTTACCAGAATCTGATCTCCATGATCTTCCGGCTCATGGCATTTCGTGACAACTGGCTGAGGAAGTCCCGAATCCCCGAAGAACGCACCACTGCGAACGTCGAGCCCATACACCTTGTGCTGGTTGAGGAGCCCGAGGCGCACCTGCACGTTCAAGTCCAGCAAGCGTTTATAAAGCATGCGTACCACGTGCTCTGCAACGACCCGGTGCTTGAGGAATTTCCTAACCTGAAGACCCAACTGGTCGTCAGCTCCCACTCAAGCCACGTCGCTCACGAAATCGAATATGAACACCTGCGCTACTTCCGGCGGCTCCCATCCGGCATGGCAGGCATACCCATCCCTGTTTCGACCGTTTCCAACCTGAGCACCGTATTTGGCCAAACAGGCAAAACTAAAGAGTTCGTCACACGGTACCTGCGAGCGCACCACGCCGACCTGTTTTTCGCTGATGCTGTGATCTTGGTGGAAGGCGCTGCAGAGCGAATGATCCTGCCCCATTTCCTGCGGCAGCATTTCAAGTTCCTCGACCAATGCTACATCACCATCCTAGATATTGGTGGGAGCCATGCACACCGACTGAGGCCATTGGTGGATGCGTTGGGTATCGCGACGCTGGTCATCACCGATCTCGACGCGGGGAAAGACAAAGCGGCTCAACCAGTGGCTAGGGGCGCAGAACAGATTACTAACAACCCGACTGTCCGCCATTGGATGAGAGTGAAAGGACTCGGCCATGATGTGGACACGCTGCTCGACCTAGAGGATGCGCATAAAGTCGAAGAGATCGACTCCCTATACTCAATCAGAATCGCGTATCAGACCCCTATCTCTGTTCAGTTGCCGAAGACCGGTGCGCAAGGCGAAGCGTTGCCAAATACGTTCGAAGACAGCTTGGCATTAACCAATATCCAGTGCTTCTCGGGTAATCGCCGACGTGGATTGATGCGTGCTTTCAGCCAGGCTATCCAGGAGTCTGAAACAGGACAAGCTTTGGCCTCGGCGCTGTTCGATACGCTGCGCACGGGCGACAAAGCCGAATTCGCACTTGAGGTGCTCGGTGATCCGGCGTTCGGTCAGCTTGCAGTACCCGCCTACATCCATGAGGGCCTGACGTGGCTGCAGTCCAAGCTGGAGCTCAAACGCAAGGATCTACTGGTCGTTCCTGCCGCGATCGTTGAGGTAACAGAGATCGTTGAGGTAGCAGAATGAGCCCCGCGACGACTGAGTACGCCGAAGGTGCCCGTGATGCCGATGAGGTGATCCGAGAGTGCTTGGACTTGGATCACCCGAAGAGCTTTTTTCTTTACGCCGGCGCAGGATCAGGGAAAACGCATTCCTTGGTTACAGCGGTGAGTGAGCTGAAGTCCCGAGAGCACAAACGGTTGACGTTCGAAGGGCGTCAGGTGGCAATCATCACCTACACCAACGCGGCGTGCGAGGAGATTGCCCGTCGTCTGGAGAGTGACCCCTTGGTAGTCGTTTCAACCATCCATGCGTTTTCATGGCGAATGATCCGGGGCTTCAATGACGACATCCGCGAGTGGCTTCGGATCAAGCTTGGCGAAAGTATTGAAGAGCTGAACGCAAAGCTCCTCAAAGCCCGAGATCTGAATAACAAAACGGCTCGTGCCAATCGTGCATCGCTTGATAGTAAAACGCGGCGGCTGGCTGCCTTGAATGAAGTCGTCAGTTTCACTTACAGCCCCACCGGAGAGAACCGAGGGCGCCAAGCGCTGAATCACGCGGAGGTTATCCAGATGGCGGCTGCATTTATTCAGCGCCCGCCTCTGCTGGACGTTATGGCCGATCAGTACCCGGTGCTTCTGATCGATGAAAGCCAGGATACCAATGGCGCTCTCATGGACGCGTTTCTGACCGCTCAATCGCTTATCCCTGCACGGTTTTGCCTGGGCCTTCTCGGCGACACCATGCAACGAATTTACAACGACGGGAAAGAGCACCTGGAGCGGGCTATTCCCGATGACTGGGCTATCCCTGAAAAACCCGTAAACCGCCGATGCCCCACGAGGGTCGTTGAGCTCATCAATGTCATTCGCAGCGCTGCCGATGATCATCAACAGACTCCAAAACCTGACGCGTTCCGAGGTGCCGTCCGCCTGTTCTGCACTCATCAAGCTGCGGGCACTGGCTTTGAGTTGGAAAGTCGGGTTGCCGAGCGTATGGCGCAAATCACAGGCGATCAGCAATGGGCTGCTGGAACCTCAGAGCGCAAAACTCTAATCCTTGAGCACAAAATGGCCGGGAGACGCCTTGGCTTCGAGGGGGTCTTCACGCCCCTTTATGCGGTAGAGCATCTGCGCACCGGTTTGCTGGATGGGACGCTACCAGTACTCAAAATGTTCTTCGAGGGCGTCATGCCTATCCTGGCCGCTGCCAACGAGAGCGAATTTGCTCTGATGGAAGCTGTACGGTTGATTTCGCCTCTGCTGGAAAGTGATCGGATGAAAGCGGCCCCTGATCAGTTGGCATTGCTTCAGCAGGCAGGTATGGGCTGTCAAACGCTGTGCGGACTATTCGCCGACAACAATCCATCCTTGGCCGATGTCGTGTGGGCACTAGTAGAAACAGGTCTGCTCGAAATACCGGAACGGCTACTGATGGCAGTTGCACAAGGTGTGACCGACGAGGAGCCGCCGGATACCATCGACCGTGAGGCGCTTGAAGTGCACGCGTACCGTGTGCTCCTGGGGCGGCCTTACTCTGAAATGGCCGCATTCGCCGGATACGCAGAAGGCCTGTCTCCCTTCGATACACACCAGGGGGTGAAAGGCTTGGAGTTTCCAAGGGTCATGGTGATTCTCAACGATGAAGAGGCCGGAGGATTCCTGTTCAGCTACGACAAGCTGTTAGGCGTTAAGGCGCCCTCAGACAACGACATCAAGAACCAGCAAGCAGGCAAGGACGATGCCCTTTCTCGGACGCGAAGATTGCTGTACGTCACTTGCAGCCGGGCTGAGGAAAGCTTAGCCATCGTCGTGTACACCTCACAGCCAAGAACTGCCATACAGCGCGCAATCGAGGCCGGTTGGTTTACCGCTGAGGAAGTCGAGATTACGTGATTATGATGGCCAAACAATTCCGGTTCTATCTGCGCCTTCAAGCCAGAGAGCATTGAGCTTATGATCCAGCACCGGGATGCACTCGTCGTGAAAGCATGACCGAACTTGGGAACAGACGTCAGCACCATCAGCACGTCAGTTTCATCGGAAGCGCTCGACCACCTTCCCCACCCGGTTGCCCTAAAAAAACACTGACTGATGCAATGTGCAGAATTTGCACAATGCACATATCGTGTTCCGCGACAAAGCGCTTGAGGTGATGGCGCAGTAGATCAGACCACCTCTGTCACGGAGGCTTCGTCCTTGGCTCCAGATTCCGGCACCGCGCCCAAGTCAAAGCTCGTCTGCTCTTGGGTTGCGAGAACCTTGAGAAGAAGCGCGTCCGTTTTGAGGTTGCCATAGCGGTCTTCCAAGGTTTCCCGCAGACGCATCAGACGTAAATTGGCCGTGCCGACCAGTGTTCCATAGGTAGTGGCGCGCACCTGCCCATACTTATGGTGCTCATCGCCAACGGTCTTCGTGGTGGCCACCCCTGCTGCAATCGACTGCCCCACTACCCATGCCGTTATGAACGGAGAACCGTTTACATACCCTGAGCTCGCGATGTCCTGGACGTACTCGTCGGCCTGGTTGACCTCTTTTCGGTTGAGTTTGAATCCACCTTTCTTAAGTTCAATCAGAAGGATGTTTTGCATTTGGGCGAGCGAAGCGTCGTGCGGGTCGAACTGCTCGATCCCCACAAGCTGCGCGGTGGATCGATCCGGCAGTACCACGATGTCGGGACGTTTGCGCTCGTTGATGAATGCTGCGTCAGCATCCCTCCACAGCTGCTTCGCAACGCTTTTCAACGTCATGTTGGAGCAGTACTCCATTGACCCAAATTCGGGCCCAAACAACCACCGGGAACGCAGTATTAGGGGATGCAGAGTGTGCAACTCATCGGTATCAGGATCCTCAGCCAGCCTGCTGATAGCTTCGATGACACTGAGCCGGTCATCGATCTCGTCCAGCACTCTCAGAGCATCCTTGACTGACCAGTCTGCCAACAATGAGTCCAGCCCCTCGATATCGGACGCAGGTAGGTGGGCCAGCTTGGTGAGCAAGGATGCCCCGCTCTTGGATTTCTCCAGGTTGATCACCGCCTTGACTGCTGTCGCGAGAAAGTCTGGTGAGACCATTGGGTGGGCCTGGGCCACGGCTTTAGTGAATTCAGTCACTTCCATCTGAGCGCCCTGCCCCAAGGTTTTGAGTTCAGAGCGATTCTGCACCAATGCATCTTCAGACGTTGCCTCTACAACCTCGTTAGCCAGCTCATTCGCAACGTGGTTGATGCACTCCGCTGCAGCCTTGAATAACTCCTCGACGGCTGGCGTTGACTGAAACCCCGTCCAATCTTGGAATACGTGCCCCTCAAATCCTTGGGTGTCCACGATGACTTTGTAGCGTTTTGCGAACCGTGTACGACCATCGAAGTTAGCGACCTGGCCAATCACCCATGAGGGGTCACCCACGAGCCGATTCTCAACCCAAAACGCCACGCCTTGATGAATGGACGAATGATTCTGCTGTGTGGAGTCGATGACGATGACTTTTGCACTACGACCATCGCTCAATTCAAGGAGGTGGGTTCGAGCGTGCTGCTCAAGCTTCGCCAACGTCAGAGGCACCCCGTTCACTCGAATCTGAAATGCCGGATCATGGACGAATCGGGCGGCAAGCACTGTCACGATCTCTTTAATATCGGGCATTTTACGGGTGACCGATACAGAGAGCCGGGTGCCAGAACCATCTCGTTCGGCAAACTCTTCCGAGCGCACGACAAACGGGCTGGGGCCGGACTCTGTCCCCACGACGAATGTGCAGAGCTTGCTGTCACGCCAGGTTTCGACCTGATACTGATCACCGAAGCAGAGCAGCCCATGTCGACCTACCCCGTTGCGCCCGTAGGCCTTCCTGAGTTTGGCATTTCTGCCTTTGGGAAATTCGACCTTGGAGCTCTGGTGCTTCAGGCGGTCATACCGCAGAGTCATCCAGCGCTTGCTGAATTGCGCGGCCGTCATCCCATGGCCGTCATCAACGACGGTGAGCGTACCGCCCGGCTCGGTGGGGAGAAACAGGTCAACCTTGCTGGCACCGGCATCCCATGCATTCGCCACAAGCTCGGTTAACGCAACCTGGGGCACATGCGCAACGGGGCCTAGTTCACGGAGAAGGTAGTCCTCCTCAAACAACGAAAGATGACGGGTTTGGTCAGACATTAATTCCCTCCATGGATGAGTGTTTCCAGACCAAAAGGCCACAAAGCAAATACATGCCCGCAATCGTACCCCAATAGCCCGTCTGGCTGAATCACCAGTTCTGGTAACACCTCCGGCCCGACGGGATGAGATGGAAGGCGCTACAGCACTACGCGTTTTCCGATGCCTGTCAATGAGGACAGTGGTGTCCGCGACTTTTGATCTCAGTAGTCGGCGTGCGCGTGGGGCTATCGGATTGCCCATTCCCGGCGCAAGCATTGATAGCTGCAACGCCTCTCGCAGAATTTTGGTTCAGCAATAATTATCGCTGAGCCATAATTTCAAATAACTCTAGCCGTAAGCTCTGCACTGTTCGAATTGCCGAGTACATATCAAGGACGATCCAGCATGCCCCCCGTGAGTTCGTGATCCCTGCCTACTCAAGAACTGCTGGACTGAACAAACGAGCCAACTCCACTATGCTGGCTTGGCCCCGTCCAAAACGCGACGCATCTGCCAGTGCTAATGGGCCAGTGCGACCAACACAACCAGGCGCCGCCAAGCTTCCCCGATAGCGGCCAACACCAGCAGAAACAGAATGGAGACATCGTGCAGCCATTGAAGGAGCAAGAAAAAACCCAGCTATGGCTCGATCAGTTCGGAAGCCCCGCCGACCGTCTGCTGGCCGAGAAGCTGCTCGACTCGATCAGCTACTGCCCTCTCAACGAATTCAAAAATAGCCTCACCAAGCTCATAAAAAACACACTTCCATCAAAGACCACATCGGCGCTTTTCATCGAGCGCGAACTACAAAAAACAAGAGCTAAGCTCCCGCCTCCGATATACGAGTCGAAAAAGACCTACAATCCAAGGTCGAAGAAGAAGCACCTGCGAGCTCAGGGCGCAGCGATACAGGCCATTAAATCGCTTAAGTACACCAGCCAAGATATTGGAAGTGAGACGCTAACGACCCACGTTGCAACTACGCTCTGCCGCTCCAACGGCGCACGTTTTCTACTTCAGCCCACTGCGAATAATGTCAGAGACTCCAAAGTCAGAAACTTCGTCATCCTCACTGACTTTATCGGCAGCGGAGACCGAGCATTCGCGATGCTTGATGCCATGTGGAATGTTCCCTCAATTAGAAGCTGGCACTCGGGAAGGTTCATAAAATTCTGGGTGATGGCTTACAGTGGTACGGGGCAAGGTATCAGAAAAGTTGAGACGCATAGGTTCGCCCCAACCGTCGCCGTTGTGACCGACTGCCCTACCCTTCATAACAGCTTCGATGCAGACTTGGAGGATATGAAATCGCTCTGCAAAAAATACGGAGCACACAGCGACAACCCATTAGGCTGGAAAAACACTGCTGCCCTGCTGGCCTTCGAACACGGGGCGCCGAACAACATGCCGGCGATATTCATCTCGGAGAAAAATAGAGGTAAGAGAAGATGGGCGCCCCTCTTTCCCAAACGCGTCACCGATGTCCTTCGTCAGTCCGCCCAACTCACCCAAACCAATATGGACGTCCTGTTCAGCACCGCCTTGAATTCTCTTCAAGCCATTGAAATCGCACAGTCCCCCCGGTTCAAGCGATCCAATGATCAAAGCAAATCCGCAATAATCGTTCTGCTAGCCCACTCGCAATGCAAACGACGAATAGCGGAGTTGCGCCGAATCCTGCCGCTATCTTTAGACACATTAATTCACGCAATAGATCGTGCAGTCCGCAGGGGCTGGCTCACAAACTCGGGAGCGCTGACGCTGGCGGGCCATAAAGCTATCCGCTTCCTCCGACGCCAGGGGAAGAAGTTTTTTGTAGCCCCCGCCGCCCTCGCTCCGTATTATCCAACGCAGCTGAGGGCTCCGCAGTAGCGGAATCTAGTATCCCGCACGTTGTGCGGGCGGTTTGGGAGCAAATTATGCTTACCGTCGAACGATCTCACGCGTACTGGAGGTTGGCAGCCTTCGTGGTGTTCGCTATCGAAGTCTGGCGCCAGAAGGCTTCCATCCGCAGGGCGGAATTCAAAGGTAGATGACCCGCTGGAGCTCTCAGCCCTATCTGAAAGCAGGCCGCCAAGCAGGCGTGTCTGAGAGTATTCTGCAAAATGCTGTGCAGACGGCAAAGCAGATGAAGCACAGCTGCCCGCCTATATTTACCCTGAAGCACCTCGCTCACCTGACTGACGTCCCATACCCCTTTTTACATCGGACGATTAGCCGTAAGTACAGGGCAGAAGCGTACAACGTATTCAAGCTGAAGAAGCAGAATGCTGGGCACAGCCCAGATCGGTTCAGGTGGATCTGTGCGCCCACGGAGGATTTGCTCCGGGCGCAGCGCTGGATCAACACCCATATCCTGTCCAAAATCCAGCCGCACGAAGCCAGTTTCGCCTACGACAACCGCAACGGGGTGCTTGAGACCGCACAACTGCACTGTGGGGCGACGTGGCTGATCAAGCTCGACCTCACTAACTTCTTCGAGTCGATCTTGGAGCCTCAAGTCTACGAGCTCTTCAGGTCATTCGGTTACCAACCACTGGTGGCATTCGAGCTTTCGAGGCTCTGCACCCGTGTTCGCGCAAGCGGTAACCCGGATCAACGACATGGCAACAAGACGCTTCCTCCGGGGCTCCCCTACTCTGGCGACACCCGCATTGGCCACCTACCCCAAGGAGCAGCGACTTCTCCGAGAATTGCCAATCTGGTCATGCAGTCCTTGGACGAAACGCTTCAGAACTACGCGACAGAAAATGATTTGATGTACTCGCGGTACGCGGACGACCTCGTGTTTTCCTCAAAGGGGTATTTGATAGGCCACAGGCTAGCCAGCACATCAAGGCGATCAACACGTGCATCGCTGAGGAAGGGTTCTGGCTAAACACTACCAAGACGAAAATAGTCACGCCAGGCGCCCGCAAGATCGTGCTGGGACTATTGGTTGATGGCGACACACCTCGGCTTTCGAAAACCTACAAGAAGGATGTCAACGACCATCTTTATTACTTGACCCACCCCAAGATCGATGCCGCGGCCCATGCGAGGCGGCGTGGATTTCATTCGCTGCAGGGACTGATCAATCACATCAGCGGGAAGATCGCCTACGGCTTCAGTATCGAACCCGACTGGGCAAACGAGCACGGCAAGCGCCTCAAAGGCATCTGCGCGCAGCTTCATGTTGACCATGTCCTGTTCCCGTGAATCCCGTCGATAGCAGAAAAACTCTCGGGAATCCGGACGTCAATCAGAGCGCTATAAAATCTACCCTTTGTACCGGAGCCGTCTGTTCGGGCATGAGGTAAACATGATCAACGGCCGTCATGACGTCCTCTGGACTGAGATCCAATTGATCAGCACGGGTGAGACTTACACCCTCCAACCGCCGTTGCCAGCTACATATCCTCTAGGAGATCGAGGATCTGAAGGAGTTTCGACCAGCGTCCCTCGCCGGCGCGATCTTGAGCAATGACCTTCGCCTCCCTCATTGATGAAGCAGTCCATAGCGCCCTTAGGACGCAGGTATTGAAGGTGCCATACCGTCCGCAATTGAAAAACCAGAGAGTACCGATCGGTTAAAGCTGGTGGCGTTTGAGAAGCTGCTACTGTGGTCAATTTACGTAAAAGGTAAACGCTTTTTTCGCTAACCCCGCTTGATGCGATTGAGTCGATCAATATCCATATTTTTTCCGGACTGGGGGATCGGGGATCCAGTTGCGCCACGAGATACGTATCACGAGTCTGATCGCAGAATACGACCACCCTCCTCAGCTCATCGTAAAATATCCAATACCCGAACGTGTCAGCCGTGCGAAACACTTGGTCAGTGGAGGTGTGGACACATTGACCAACTTGTGCACGATGAAGCGCCGGCTTCTGCTTTTACGAATGCTGCTCCCAGGGTGGGCATGGTGACCAAGCCTCCACGAGCTTATCGATGAAGAGTCGAATTTTTGGAGATAGGTGCCGCTTGCTAGGGTAGATCACCCGAATAGGCTCTGCGGCCTCTGCATACCCAGCGAGCAATTGAACAAGCTTGCCGCTCCTCAAATCGTCGTTCACCACGTAGGACGGAAGAGTGGCGATACCCAGGCCACCTACAGCTGACTGGTGTAATGACTCAGCGCTGTCCATCTGTAGCCTTCCACCATGAGTAACGGACACAGAGCTACCATTCACGCGAAAATTCCAAGGAAGCAATCTCCCACCGCTCACGAAATGCAGGCACTGGTGCTCGGTTAAATCCTCAGGCGTTTTAGGCTCGGCATGCTCCGCCAAATATCTGGGGGAAGCGCAGGTAATCATTTGTTGGTAGGCCAGAGTGCGCGTTAACAACCGAGAATCTTCCTTCGGTGGCCCAATGCGTATGGCCAAATCAAATCCCTCATCGATCAGATCGACCAGCCTGTCAGAAAAGGTGATATCCACGCTCAGGGAGGGCCAATCCTTAAGACAGCACTCAATGTGTTGAAGGATATGAAGTCTGCCCAGTGCAACCGGCAGGCTCATCCGCAATCGCCCACTGGGTGTCGAACGACGAAACGCAAGGGCATCCTCCACGTCGTCCAGATCCTGAAGAACGCCCACACAGCGTTCATAAAGAACCTGGCCGTCATCGGTCATGCTCAAGCTACGCGTAGTGCGATTCAGTAAACGTACCTGTAAACGAGCCTCGAGCCTGACTACCGACTTCCCCACTGCAGAGCGAGTAAGGCCAAGCTGTTTTGCCGCCGCAGTGAAGCTTCCAGCGTTTACCGAGCTTACAAATGCGGCGATATCATTCAGATTATGGAGTTCCATACGGCCTCAATGGTCCCAACGTTCGGTCGACTTAGCACCTGTTATGGGGAAACCTATTCCCCAATAATACGCATAGTATCTCCATTAGCTAATCCGCTCCCAGCGATCAATTGAGGTCATCATGAACACTAAAGTCCAAGCAGCCGTCCAGACATGGGCAAACAGCCTGAGCGATCTGGTACCCGTTCTTAAGGGAATCGATACCACCACGAAAATGAGCGACATTCGCGACTCCTACGCAAAAATGCTCGCGCAAAATCCAGCGCCAGCTGGCGTCAAATTTGAAGCAATCGACATGGGTGGTGTACCCGGCACACTGGTTACCCCGGACGAGATCAAGACTGACGCAGTAGTGATGTACATCCACGGCGGCGCCTACATTGTAGGTCGTCCAGACGGCTACCACGGCATCGGCGGCAACTACGCGAAAATGCTCGGTGCTCGTGTGTACATGCCGGACTATCGCCTTGCCCCTGAGCACAAGTTCCCAGCCGCTATTGATGACACACTGCGCGCCTACGAGTGGCTGCTTGAGCAGAAAATCCCGGCTAACAAAATTGCATTCTCTGGTGAGTCGGCTGGCGGCGCGATGGTTATCAGCGTCATGGTTGCGGCTAAATCGAAAGGGCTTCCATTGCCTGCGGTTGGCTCCTCCATCTCGCCGTGGGCAAACCTTGAACACACCGGTGCTTCCATGAGCAACCGTGAAGGTCTGGATCCTCTAAACTCCAAGCCTGTCTTAGACATCCTCGCCAGAGCATTCCTAGGGGACGCATTGGCCAATCATCCTCTGGCCTCACCTGTGTTCGCGGACGTCACCGGTCTTCCACCCATCCTGGTGCAGATCGGCGAGAACGAGCTGATGCTGAGTGATGCAATGCGCCTTGCAACTCACCTGGCCGACAACCGCGTTCGCGTAAACCTGGAAGTGTGGCCTGCGATGTTCCACGCCTGGCACTTCTACGCCACCATGCTGCCAGAGGGTCAGCAGGCAATGGAGAGTTCCGTTCGCTTCATTGAGACTGGCTTGGCCGACGCTAACCGCTAAAACGCAGAACAACCGCGATAGCTTTCTTGCTCAGGGAATCAGAAGCTACAGATTTTGTAGAACCGGCCGATGTAGAATAATGATACGTTTTGCTACATTTCCGTACCGATGGCGTACTTCGGGCATCTCATGAGGCATACACGTTGAACATCTCCACTCAGCTCTCCAATTTCAGCTTCACGCCCACGGTCGTCCCTGCGTCCAGTCCTGACACTGGCAAGGTTACGGATGAGTCGCTTGAGTCGTCTTCGGCAGCGTCAACTGCGGTTCCGGCCGAAGGGGTAAAAATTTCATTGTCCAGTGCGGGCATTCAGAAGTCTGCCGACGACAATAAGCCAAAGTCGAATGCCGATATCGAATCAAGCGGCTTACCAGACCAGACGCAAAAAACCCTCAAGATGATTCGCGAGCTGAAGCGACAGATTGAGGAGAAACAGCAAGAGTTACAGTCACTCATGGCGGATCAGAGTATGGATCCCGAAATCAAAAAATCCAAAATTGGCGCTTTGGTCACGGAGATCTCAACCCTGACCGCTGGCCTGGCGACTGCCAACAACGCCTTGGTAAAACAGGCCCGCGCCCACAAGATTTCACCCGATCAGTTGCAGCAGGCCCAACAACTCGCGGCGAAGTAATGTTGCGAAGTCCTTACCGTTGAGCGCAATGACCAATCCGTCCACGAGAAAAGCACGCTCTGCGGGCTTTCTCGAAGCCTTTGGAAGAGGATGAACGCGAGGGCAGACGTGAGGGAGATGTGAAGCCTTAACTTCAGCAATTTTACACGCCAACGCGGGCCTGCCCTCCTCCTCTTGCAGCAGATAAAAATGTGGAACCGAAGTTTCGGTGGCCTGGGCTGTCGATCTTTCGCACTCTCTCACAATCGTTGGCTACTGCGCCGCCACTGCGCGCGCCACGTCCTTCAAGTTTTTCATCACTTTCCCCATTAAAAACCGGACTGCTCGATAGTGATTGACGAGTGATGTTACAGCGCATCCTTGAAGACAATGCATGAGCCGATCAGATAAGCGTTATGAACCCTCAACAGGTGGTGGGCAAGGTCATCCAATTGATGACGGGGTGATAAAGGCACATCAGTGCTGTGCGCAAGGCTGAACACGCCGAGGTCCTGAGGCGCAAGGGGTACGACGCAATCGTGCTTGATAGCGCAGCATCGCTTGAACGCCAAGTATTCGAGGTCTTTCCTGGTGGGGCGCACGTCATCTTCGACACAACTGGGTTTTGGCTCCCGGCTGCCGTATCAGCGCTGGCAAACTTTGGACAAATCGCAATAATCGCCGCTCCCGCAGACGGGATGGTCGATTTCCCCGCGTTGGCGCTATATCGCAAAGGAGGTGTTCTTGTCGGCGTCAATTCCCTTCTTTACGACAACACTCAATGCGCAGCAATGCTCAAGGATTTCGGTCACTACTTCGATGAGGGTGTACTGCCTCGACCTGAGGGAGTAACGGAAATAGCGCTTGTAGATGGCATCACACAGTACAAAGCCGTGGAAGCCGGCAGCAGCGATAAAGCAGTGCTTATTCCTTGAGACCGGCGCGACGCTGAATGTACTTTCAGATGCTGCTCCGTTGATCGCATTCATGGCGTTGACCAGGTATTCAAGCGAGTTCTTGCTATCGCGTGCGAGGCTGAGCAAGTCGAGGCCAAAACTGCCGGACCACTCTTGCGTGTATGGCCTCGACATCAGTCTCCCTGCGCCCTTGCTTCAGCTCTCAACGCCATGAAGCAGGTCTTTTCTGTTGCACAGGCGTTCAGCCCCAAGATGGGGTAAATAATTCCGTCAAAGTACGCTGGCACCCGTATCGACAGTTGCGGCTGATCAACGCCTTGCTTGCCTCCCCAACGGCCTTCTTACGAAGCGTTGTTGCTGAACCAGCTATTGGACCTGGATTCACTGTTGCAAGAATGGCGCTTTCGCCATGCCAAACTGGTCGAGCGCACGATAGGTTCATCGACAGGCACCGGTGGTTCCGCCGGGTTGAGCTATTTGAAATCAACGCTTTTCACCCCGATATTTGTGGAGCTTTGGGCCGCCATTAACCGCTCATAAGTCATCGTGCTGTGGGCAGTGTCGATATCGAGATATCAGTGTACGTCAAGGCTGTTTTACTGTTCGGCTTCATCCCTTGCCGATTTCGACTCGCCCAGTGCAGGCAGTAGCACGCCATCGATCATGGCGGTCAAGAAATGCAAATCAAACGGTTTGCGCTGAACCAGGGCGCGATAAGCCGCCATGCAGGGAAGCACCTGGCATGCGGCGTCCACATCGGCGTTCGCCGATATCTCGCCGCGTTCAAGCGCGCGTTGCATCAGCACGCGATTGACCATGGCCCACGGCTCGACAATCGCCGCGTGCCCTGCTTCAGCCAGCTGCGGACTCCGCAATAACACGGAGGCGAGACCGGCCATCACACGCATTTTGCGCTCGCCCTCTTCAGCCGATTGTGGCTTGAGCATGGCAAGCAAATCGCCTCTTAAAGAGCCTGTGTCAGGCAGACTGTGCAGATCTACCTGGCTGTGTTTCAGGTGGGCGACGGCGTCGACGATCAGCTCCGCCTTGGAATTCCAGCGACGATAAACCGTTGCTTTGCCCGCTCCGGCGCGTGACGCAACCATGTCCATGGTCATGCCGTCATAGCCGGACTCTGCCAGCACGTTTATTGCTGCGTCGAGAATGGCTGCGTCTCGCGCCGGATCACGCTTGCGCCCGCGAGCCGGTTTCGGCAAGCCAGGCGCCTCGCCGTGTCGGGCCGGAGCGTTATCCAGATCTTTTGCAATCAACCTGTCCATCCTTTTGTGCGATGAGCAACTCTACCCATATATTTCGGAACTTGCCAGTCTCGTAATTCTGTGGCCTGATGATTGTATCCGGGTATTTGATGAGGAGCAGGGTAAATGCGTTACAAGAGACTTGGCAGTACGGGCCTGTTCGTGTCGGAGTTCTGCATTGGCACAATGACCTTCAACGGTGCTGTGGCAAGGCATCGAGTCATGCATACCGGGATGTCAGGGGAGCACAAGATAATGGCCAGAGGAGCACGTTGATGTTTCACGTTATGTTCAGCATGCCCTGCCTCTATGTCATTGGCAGGTTCATAGCGCCGATGCCATGGGCCTTATCGGTCAAAATAGCCGTTGCTCTGCTACTTGTCCTGGCTTCGCAATACCATCTTTATTGCCGTTTCTCTTCCGGCAGCGTGTTCTCGCCGGAATTTCCACGCAGCATCGTCATGCTGTTCAACTGGGCGTTCGGTGCCATTCTGCTGCTTGCAGTGCTCCAGATCATCGTCGATGTCGGTACGTTACTGACAATGCTGTTACGCCAGCGCACGCTGACCATTCCGGTAAATCTGCGCTACGTCATCGGTGTGGCGGCCTTGTTGCTGGCTGCAATCGGCGTCCAGCAGGCGGTGCGCGTGCCGCCTGTGAAGGATCTCCAGATCGCGATTAAAAACCTTCCTCCGCAATTCGAGGGTTACAAAATCCTGCAACTGACGGACATGCACATCAGTCGTCTGTTTGATGCATCGTGGACGCGGGCGGTGGTGCAACAGTCAAATACGCTGGGTGTGAACCTTATCGTCATCACCGGCGATCTGATCGATGGTTCGCTCAGCGACCGCAAGCAGGATATCGACGCCTTGCGTGATTTGCGTGCGCCGGACGGTGTGTATGTCATTCCTGGCAATCATGAGTATTTTTTCGACAACCAGGCGTGGATGCAGCACTTTGTTTCATTAGGGATGGTGCCACTTGCCAACAGCCACACTTTGATCGAGCACGACGGCGCACGGATCGCTCTGGCTGGCGTCACCGATGTGACAGCACCTGAAACCGGTTTCCCCGCGCCCGATCTTCAAAAGGCCATTGCCGGTATCGCAAAAGACACACCGATCATCCTGCTCGACCATCAGCCCAGAAACGCGCAAGAAACGGCGACACAAGGGGTGGCGTTACAACTTTCCGGCCACACCCACGGCGGCATGATTTTCGGACTTCACCGACTCCTGGCACTGGCCAACGGCGGATTTGTATCGGGCCTTTATGAGGTCGGCAGCATGCAGTTGTACGTCAACAACGGTACCGCGCTCTGGCCGGGATTTGCCATCCGTCTGGGCCAGCCGTCCGAGCTGACCCGGATTACGCTTCGCCGGGCACCGTAGCGCACGCCATCGGCTTCTACGCAGTTGCGTTACTGAATGCTCCGTGTGCCCGCCCCTGTTTTCCGGGGGCAGGCTCATTAGCATTTATCTGAACGCTGGACTCTTTGATCCTCGAAGCACGAGGTGCAGCGACCTCAAGTCATTCCCCGAGTCGGCCCGACTGTTCATACTTAACCGGCACGCTGGTTCACAAACCGGCTGACGGCCCGTACCACTGTGTTCGCGCCCTGCTGGATTTCTTCGATAACGCGGTCTGCGTCGTTGGCCAGCACCAGAGCTTCAGAAGCCTGCTCGGTACTGCGTACGATTACCCCCACGGCTTCTGAAGCCAGACTTTGATTCTTCTTAACGACGTTTACAATTTCTTCCGCTGCTTTGGTTGTTCGAGAAGCCAGCTGGCGTACTTCATCGGCCACCACCGCAAATCCCCTGCCCTGTTCACCTGCCCTGGCGGCTTCGATAGCGGCGTTCAAGGCGAGCAAATTGGTTTGCTCGGCGATTCCGCTGATGGTTTTTATGATCGTTCCGATCACCTGGCTTTGCGAGTCCAGTGCCTCGATGCCGCGCGTGGCCTCTTCCATCGAAATCGTCAGTTGGCCCAGCATCTGCAGCGTATCCTTGATTACTTTTCTGCCTTGCTGTGCGCTGCCGTCCGTATCGATAGATGTTTGATAAGCCATCTCCGACGCTTCGGCGACAGCTTTCTCACGCTCAACCTGCTCAGTAATGACTGTTGCAAACTTGGCAATTTTATAAAGCTTGCCGTTGGCATCGGTAATAGGGTTATAGGACGCTTCCAGCCATACATCACGCCCGGCTTTGTCAATTCGCCGGAAACGGTCAACGATGAACTCACCCCGGCGCAGTCTCTCCCAAAACAGAGTGTATGCCTCGGAGCTGGATTCTTCAGGCAAACAGAAAATCTTATGGTGTTTTCCCTTTATCTGATTCAACTCGTAACCCATCGCTTTCAGGAAATTGTCATTGGCGGATATGACAATTCCATCAAGGGTGAAATCGATAACGGCAGTGGAGCGTTGCAGAGCGTTCACGAGGGCTTCGTTTTCTCGTGAGGCTTCAATCGTTCGTGTCAGAACGCTCGAGTACAGGGTGATCTGCTCGATGCCGCCCGTTTCATTTTTAAAGGGTACGACCACGGTCCTCAGCCACACCCTTGCCCCTGTTTTACTGACCAGCCGCAGCGTGCCGCTGAAATGCTTGCCATCCCGGATCGCCGCCAGTGCGCGCTTCTGGTGAACATCGCCGCTCAGTTCTGGCGGGCTCAGTTCGGTGAGGCTGCGTCCCGCAATCTCGGCTTGTGAATAGCTCAGCTCTGTCTCGAACAACGCATTGACTGTCTGCACGTTGCCCGCGCCATCCAGAACAGCGGCCACGGTCTCCAGGTTCAAGACTTGCCCCGCTTGCTCAAGCATGGCGAGACGGCGCTCCAATGCCTTGTTGGTGTTTTTCAAATGAGAGTTGAACATTGCGGCTATCCGGGACAGTTTGGGCTTGCAAACTTCATCGGTCGTTACATCGAAACCTTTAGCGCTTTAGTCAACTAAAGGTCGGAAAAGCCGGGTATACATTCTAAAATTTTATTTAGGATCCAAACTGACTATTTGCCAAGGCGATAACGTTTATCACAGGGTGAATAATTGTAAAAATTTACGGAATGAAGTTGAAAGCCGGCTGTCAATGTTCTCTTGATCTGAACAAGGGCTGAAACACGGCTCAACGAATTCCAGGCGCTGTACGTAACGTCTGTCAGGTGTACTCAAAAACGCATCGCTGCTCGATGACATGCACTCATTGGCTGCAGAATTCTCACCCCTTGGTCAGGCGTCCCAGAAGCTCCTCTCGCCGCTCCCTGTCCGCGAGCTCTTTCGCCAGTAACCCAGGCAATAGCTCGCTCGCCTGCTGCGCATTGAGGATAAACACGCCGTCGTCATCACCGATGGCAATGTCTCCCGGATTGACAACGACCCCACCGATATCGATCCGCCCATTAAGCTCGCCGCTCTCCCCCAGGCTCCGCGTGGTCACGGCGCTGATTCCCCGGCTGAACACCGGCAGGCGATGTTCGCGCAGGGCGGAGACATCGGTCACTGCGCCTGAAACGATGACGCCGGCCAGCCCCTTGATAAGTCCGGCCAAGGTACGCAGCTCGCCCCAGCAGGCACAATGCGGGTCGCCGACGCACTCGATCACCAACACATCGCCGGGCAGGCTGTTCAGCAGTGCATCGCGCAAAATGCTGCCGTCGGGCAATTGTACTTTGATCGTGACGACGTTACCGACCAGCCGGGCACCTTCGAACAACGGTCTGATCCCGGGCAGATAACCACGGTCGGTCAGGTGACCGATGGTGGAGGACGCAATGCCCCGGTATTGCTCTATGACGGCGTTGCTCAGCGGTTGCTGGCGGTGTGCAATGTGCTTGTTCATCGGGATTTCCTGGGCCTCAGTAACGGACAGGTCGAGCAATACTCGACAGGGTTGCTGGCGTCGTAATAGAAGCAGCAGGTTCGACGAAAACGGACGCTTTTGCCTTCAGCTTCCAGCAAAACGGGGGGGCGCCGGAAGTGTTTCAACGGGTTGTAGTTCAGGCCGAACAATGCCGGGTCTGCCTGATTCAGCAGCCAGTCGAAGTCGCCCTCATAGCGCTGCCGAATTGCCGGGTCCTGAATCTTTTCCATGCGTTTGTCGTACAGCGAATAGACGCGTACGGCTGTGTTTTCCCAGAGGATGCGCCGGGATATGCCGGTGACGCGGTTGAAGGTTTCCCACAATGGCTGCAGCAGTTCGCGGAACAAGGTTGCGACGATGAGCTCCCTCCACGCCTCGCGAGTGCCGGGTTCATAACCCACAGGCGTCACATCGACCAAGGGCATTGAAGAGGTCCACAGGCCGTCATCGTGTGCGTATTCGATAACGCTGTTGTCCAGCGACAGGATCAAACCCTTGTCGTAGACCGACATGGCGTACAGACAGGCACCCGTGCTCAGGAAGGAGAAGCGCTTGGCCAGCAGTGATGCGGTGATTGTCTGCGTCGGAGAGCCGATGACAGGCCCTAACGTCTCGAGCACTTGTTCGCACACCTCCTCGTCCAGCAGGGCGCGGGGCGATAACGAGCGAGGATCGCGGTCACTTGCCTGCCTGAGCTGCAGCGCCCCGGACAGCAGCGCCCATTCGGGCTCGGTGAAAGCGTGCACCAGACTCATTGCGGCAGTTCCCTGCCAAAGGGAATGCACAACGGTGTACCAAAGAATGGATCGGCGATAATCCGGCAATTGAGGCCAAAGACCTGCTTGACCAGCGCTTCACTGAGGATGTCGGCCGGACGCCCCTGAGCGAAGGCGGTGCGCTCGTGGACAGCGACCATGTGATCGGCATAACGGCACGCCAGATTCAGGTCATGCAGGACCATGATGATGGTTTTGCCTTCTTGCCGATTGAGGTCGCGCAACAAGTCCAGCACTTCGATCTGGTGAGCCAGGTCGAGAAAGGTCGTTGGCTCGTCGAGTAATACGATATCGGTATCCTGCGCCAGGGTCATGGCGATCCACGCGCGCTGACGCTGACCGCCCGATAGCGCATCGACGGGCCTGTCAGCCAACGCCTGCATGCCGGTCTGGGCCAGCGCTCGCTCGACCATGGCTTCATCCTGAACGGACCATTGCTGCATCCAGTTCTGGTAAGGATAACGGCCCAGCGCCACCAGCTGACGTACGCAGATACCTTCCGGGGCGCTTGGCATTTGCGGCAGAATCGCCAGTTCACGCGCTACTGTGGCGGTGGACTTCTGATGGATGTCTGCACCGTTGAGCACCACGCTGCCCTGCTGTGGCTTGAGCAGACGCGCGAGGGATTTCAGCAAGGTACTTTTGCCGCAACCGTTGCTGCCGATCAGCACGGTCACCTGGCCTGCAGGCAATTGCAGATCCAGGCTGTCGATGATCACCTGGCGTTGGTAGCTCAGGGTCAGGTCGTGGGTTGCGATTGACGCCATCCGTATTTCCTTAATGCCGCTGGTTAATCAATAGATAAAGAAAAAACGGCGTGCCCAGCACCGCGACAAAAATCCCTGCAGGCAGATCCAGCGGCAGGAACAGCGTACGCCCGGCAAGATCGGCAAGCATGACAAGGTCTGCACCAATCAGCGCCGACATCAGCGCCTGACCGGTAAACCCCGGCGGCATCAGGCGTTTGGCAATATGCGGCGCGATCAAGCCAACAAAGGCAATTGCCCCGCCCCATGCGACCGCCAGGCCTGCAAGCGCAACGCTCACCAGCAGCAGTCCGGCGCGCAGCCATTGCACCCTGACGCCTATGCCCAGCGCCAGACCGTCATCGAGTTGCTGCATGCGCACCTGGCGAGCGAGCAGCACCAGCAACGGCAGTGTCAACAACAGCCAGCCTGCCAGCGCGCGGGGTTCTGGCCAACTGGCACCATACACACTCCCGGTCAGCCAGACGTAAGCCGACAAGGTGGTTGTCAACGGGCTGAACACCAGAATGAACGTCGTCACCGCAGCCAGCAGAGCCGATACCCCTACGCCGATCAATACCATGCGTAATGGCGAGGCGCCCTGATTCCACGCCAGCAGATAGATAACCAGCGCGGCCAATCCTGCGCCGGAGACGGCGGCCAAGGGTAGAAACTGCGTGCCCAATGCAGCCGAGAAGAACGACAGATACAACACGGCTGCCGCACTGGCACCGCTGGTGATGCCCAACAAGTCCGGCGACGCCAGCGGGTTACGAATAATGCTTTGCAGGATCAGCCCGGACACCGCCAAAGCAGCTCCGACCAGCGCTGCCAGTGCCAGCCGGGGCATGCGCAACTGCTCGACAATGAAGATCAGGCTGGCGTCCGCCTGACCGCTGAATACATTCAAAAGGGTCGCGGGCGACAGGTTGATTTTGCCCAGGGCCAACGAGCTCAGTGCGATCATCAGGGTCAGCGTTACGGCAATCACCAAGCGCAGCAATGCCGTCAGGCTGAACTGCCGGGAAAATCCCGGGTAGCGCACGGTCAGGTGCCTATCCATAACGTGCCCCCCGCCGTACCAGCGCTATGAAGAATGGAGCACCGAACAGCGCGGTCATCACACCCACCGGTACTTCCTGAGGCACGATTACCACCCGCGACAGCGTATCGGCCAGCAACAACAGCGTTGCGCCCAGCAACGCGCAACCGGGCAGCAGCCAGCGGTGATCGATGGACAGCGTCTTGCGCACCATGTGCGGCACCAGCAGCCCGATGAAACCGATGCTCCCGGCCAATGCCACTGCGCTGCCTGCCAGAGCAATGATCACGATGCTCATGAGCAGACGAATCAGCCCGGTACGCTGGCCCAGAGCGGTGGCGATGGCTTCTCCGGTATTGAGCACATTGACCTGCCCGGCGAGCAGCAGTGATCCGCTCAGAGCCAGTACCACGCAGATCAGCAATGGCGCGGCAGTGCCCAGATCGCGTTCCGACAAGGAGCCCGCCAGCCAGAACAACACGGTGTCCAGGCCGTCCTGGTTGACCACCAGCAGGGCCTGACTGAACGCGGTAAACAGCGCGGTGATCGCTGCGCCGGCCAACACAATCCGCAATGGGTTGAGGCTGCCCTGCCCTCGGTTGCCGATCACCCAGACAAGGGTCCCTGCCACCGCTGCACCGATGAAGGCGCACCACAGCCATTGGCTCATGGACGAAAGCGCGAACAACGACGAACAGGCAATGATGGAAAACGTCGCCCCGGCATTGATGCCGAACAATCCCGGCGACGCCAGCGGGTTGCGCGTCAGGGCCTGCATCAGCGCGCCGGCAACCGCCAGACTGGAACCCACGGCGACGGCCATCAGGGTGCGCGTCAGGCGGGTATCCAGCAGCACATGCTCGATAGCGCTCAGCGCGTCGGGCTGCCACACGCTTCTGACTATTGCAGAGGGCGATATCCAGTTGGCTCCGGTGGCCAGGCTCAATCCCATGCACATTATCAATACCAACAGTCCCAGCCCCAGTTTTACCGCAGTCGTCATGAGGGACTGTCCGCCATTGCCACGCGGGCGATTTCGTCGAGCATGTGGTTGGCACCCAGAATGCCTCCGGACAGACTCCAGGCGACGGCATCGACGCGCCATACCTGACGGTCCTGCGCGGCGCGCAACTGCTGCCAGAACGGGTGCTGGACCAGCTTGTCGTAATTTTGCTGCGCGGCTTTGCTGTCCGCGCGCTGAAAAATGAAGAACAGGTCAGCATCGACCACAGGCAAGCTCTCTTTGCTGCTGAGTTTAAGGGACACGCCGCGTGTTTCTCGAGCAGCCTGCGTCCAGGCAAAGCCCAGTTCGGTAAGCACCGAACCTGCAAAGCTGGCAGGCAGATAGCTGCGAATATGGTCCTCGCGAATGTCGAGAACCGACACAGTGATCGGCCAGCGTCCAGCGAATTTAGCCTGTAACAGGCCACGCAATTGCGTCACACGCTGTTGCCAATGCCCCAGCAGTTCCAGGGCCTGCTGCTGACGCTGCAATGCAGCGCCCATCATTGCCAGTGTGCGCTTGAACTCGAACACTTCCTCCAGCATAAGGACCGGGCTGATCTGCTCGAGCAACGGCGCGATGCGTTGATGGCGAAAACGTGATGCGACGATCAGGTCCGGTTTGAGCAGCACTATATCTTCAAGGCTCGGCTGGGTTTCCAGGCCCACATGCGGTACCGCCGCCAGCGCCGGGCGCAGGTAGCGATACATCGGCTTTTCGCTCCAGGAATCGACCACGCCGCACGGCGTGATGCCCAATGCCACCGCGCTGTCGGATGCTCCCTGAAACAACGTGACCACTCTTGGTGGCGCTGCCCAGGCAATGCCCGGCAGCGCCAGCAACCCCAATGACAGACGCAGTACCGTGCGCCGCGAAGGATGCAGGGCCTGATCAGGTTGCACGGCGCAACCTGTGGAACGGATTGACCACCTCGCCTTTGCCGAAGGGCATGCTGCCTGGTCCGCCAGCGCGCTCGATCATAGGGGTAAGCAAGAGTTTCTGCGGCCAATTGGGGGCTTCGAACAGTTGATGCCTGATCATGGCACGCGCCTCGTCGTCAAATTCGATGGTTGTGATCAGATTATCCAGAACATCGCGCAATACCGTCCACAGCGCTGTTACCGGTACGTCATATACCTGGGCCAGCGTATCCATGATTGCCCGCACATTTACTTGAATCCCCAGTGTCTGCAACCAGAACAGCAAGTCTTCAGGGCAGTTGTGGTAAAGGGTATTGGCATGGCCTTTCTTGATGCGATATTCCGGATCGTGCATGCCGTTGCGCTCCAGCCACGGCACGAAAATACGCAACGAGTCGTGGTCGCGCAACAACAGACCTTGCGCCTGGCCGTCTTTCCAGACCATCACTGCGTTCTGGCCATGCACTTCGCCGAGCATACCCAGGCGGAACATGCGCAGGTTGATGTCGAAGAAACTGTGGCTCAGCTCGCGGAACAGCGTCAGTACCGAAGCCTGGTTGCGCGGCAGATCGCGATAATCCATCCATTCATCGAAGAAATGCCGATTGCTGCCGGGTAACGGCGTACCCAGCGCCGCCATCGGCAGCAGGCGGCAGTCCGGATCGTCGAGCAAGGCTGCCGGATAGCCGCGCACCATCGCCGAAAGATGCCGAGGCCCTTCGTCGAACAGGGTGGCTTGAGGTGGCATGAACGCCCACCATTTGCGTTCATCGCACAGGTGCAGCGAGCGGCTCAGGGTTTCATCCTTGTCGACAACCTGGCGCAACAGCTTTTCACTCAGGCCGCCGTTGATCATTTTTACTGCGGGCAGATAGCGGGATGCGCCGAGCGAATAGATGGCCATGGGCAGCTTGAGGTAATCGGGGCTGGCAAAGCATGGCGTCATCGAGCGCAGCGATGAGGTGGCATACACTGCTGCCTCGTTGAAGGTCAGGCGCTGACAATCGCCGCTGGCAAATGCATCGCCCAACTGGGCCTGCAGAACATGTTCGAACTGCCACGGGTGGACCGGCAATGCCACATGGCTGCCGGCAATGCCGCGCGCTTGCAATTCCTGTTCGAGACCAGCTTGCAGGTGCTCTGGCAGCAGATAGCGGGCAGGGAAAGACTCGTTCACATCCCCTACTCCGTCACCGCACTGCAGCAGGGTCTTGTCGACAGCGACCCAGTTCAGCGCCACCGGCTGGGCAAATTCGGCCTGATACTGCAGGTATTCCCGCTCGTTCAAACCTTGTTTGGCCTTGGCCAGCGGGTGATAGGGCCGATCGCGCAACGAAGCCCACTGCTCCATCGTCCTGAAGAACGTAGCGCCGTCCTGAGCCATCAGGTTGTGCTCGTCGACCTTATGATCCAGCGACAACGCGGTCTGCCACACGCTGATGCGCAACACCTCGAGAAACAGTGCTATGCCCTTTTCATTGTCTTGCCGCTCGCTGTCCTGAAGCAGCGTCGCCTTGCCGGCGAACACCCATTTCATGAAATCTTCCGGAGACAGCCGGGTCCAGCGCTCAGCCTGACGGCCGAGCACCGGCGTGCCGGGCTCTTTTTCCCATTGCTGGGTAATGCCGGGGCGCAAGGCGATGCTGATGAAGCGCTGTTCCGCGTCATCGCAGCACCATTCCCAGATCTGCTGTGCGCTGTTCTGCGCTGCCAGCTTCGGGGCCTGTGGGTGACGGGATTGCCAGTGAGCGTTGTCCTGCAGGCTCAATGGCTCGCGGCCAAAGAAATCTTCAGCCAGCAGGCAGTCGACCAGATCCTGCATGACCAGGTCAGCGGCGAGTGAAGTGAAGTTCATCGTTTATTTTCCTTCTGCTGAATGTTGAGCCAGGCGGGCCTGAAGTGCACGAAAGGCTATGCCGCGCTCGTCCCCGAGGACAAAGGCATTGACCCCGCGCGCCTGCCAGCGGGCAGCGTCGCCGGGTTGACGGGGAATCGTGCAGTAGGCGACGCCTGCTGCGCTGGTCGCTTGCCAGGTAGCCAGCAAGGCCTGTTGTACATCGGCTTGATCGATCTGCCAGGGCATGCCCAGTGATTGCGACAGGTCTGCGGCCCCCTCGAGAATCATGTCCAGCCCCGGCACAGCTGCAATCTCTGCGGCGCGGCGCACGCCTTCGGCGCTTTCGATCATTGCCACCACCATGATCTGTTGATTGGCGGCCTCCACGTACTGCGCCAGGCTGTGCTTGCCGAACGAGCCGGGACGACCGGCGTTAAGGCTGCGACGGCCCAGCGGGTAATATTTGCAGGCGGCAATGGCGTCCGCCAATTGCCCGGGACTCTCGATCATCGGCAAAACGATACCCTGCGCGCCGCCATCGAGCAGGCGCAGCAGGGTTTTCGGGTTGAGATCGGCGACCCGCACCAGCGGCGTGAGGCCGTAGCTCTCCGCTACGCGGATCATGTTCTCCACGGTTTCCGGGTTGATCAGCACGTGTTCCATGTCGATGATCACGAAGTCGAAACCGGCCTCGGCGATCAACTCGATGGCAGCCGGGGCCGGAATCGAGCTGATCAGCCCGTACACCGGCTGCCCGCTGCCGAGTCTGCTTTTGAGCGTATTGGTCCTCAGCATCATTGCGGCCTGCAGGCATGCAGCGGGTTGGGCACCGAACGGAACCGGCGTTCGCCATCACCCAGCAGGCGACGTTTGGTCAGCTCTTCCACTTCATACGACGCAGCAAACACGTCAAACAGCTCGAAGCGGTCGCGATGCTGCGGATGCGCGCGCTGATAGTCGAGAATGACATCTGCGGTCATCTGCCAGAACAGAGTTTCGTCCAGCGAGTAGTGCTGGCGCAGGAAGATCGCCATTTCAGCCAGGCAGATGAAGAAGAAGCAGTCGCAGGAAAAGTCGCGCACCGCGTTGACGTCATCGGTAACGATGAACGAATTACGGTTGAGTTTCGCGTGGCTGGCGGGCAGCGGGACCAGCTCCGGGCACAACTCGGGGCGTCCGAGGTGCGCGGGCGAATAACGCACGCCATCATGAAAGTCCTTGAGGGCGATGCGTTGCGGCCAGCCCTGCTTGACGATCAGCACGATGTTCTGCCCGTGGGACTCCATGCCGATACCTTCGGCATAGAGCATATGAATGATCGGCGGCACCGTGACCTGCAGTAATTGTCGGGTCCATTCCTTGAGACCGTACTGGCGGACCCAGGCGTCGATGAACGGCGTCTGGTCGCCGTCGTCATAACGATTTTCGACGTGGCTGAGGCCATTGAACGGCACTGCCTGCTCATCGTCCCTGAGGTATTGATGCAGGCTTTCGCGCCAGATCGCACCCAGCGTGCCGTAAGTCTGTGCCGAGCGGGATTCCGGCAGATGGCGGTAGTCGTAGCTGACACCGGCGACTTCGCCGAGGATCACAAAATCCAGCGCACGAGCGGTGCTGTCGGTGGCGATGAGTTGGTGCAGCCAGTCGGTGATGATCGGACCGTTGAGCACGGTGTGCCGCGCCAGAATTCGCGTGCTGGAGGTATTGGTCATGCTCATGGCCAGCTTGACGTAAGGTCGCTTGGGCTGGCTGGCATTGGCCAGGGTGCGAATCGACTGCTGAGCCTTGTAGACGTCGCTCGAAGTTCCCAGATAAATCAGCTCGCCGCTGGCAAGTTCCGGATAGAAGGTCGATACCGTGACGTTGTCCCACTGCCACGGATGTACCGGCATCAGCTGATAATCGTCGATGGATTTGCCTTGCGCGGCCAGATTCCGGGCGATTTCCTGCCAGCGCTGTGTACCCAGTTCCTGGCGGATAAACGCCGGAAAATCCATGTTGCGTGAATGACCGACCGACGCGCTCGATTTCGCCACCGCCAGCCTGACCACCGCAACAGGCGTGGCAAATTCAGGGCCGTAGTGGCGATTGTCACTTAAGGAAAAGCCGATCCGCGACTTGTAGCACGGGTGATAGCTATGGGCATCCATGAAATGCTGTTCAAGCGCGTCCACGTCCAGCTCGTGCGCGGGCCTTGCGGGTCGATAACCCTGAGTGCGGGCTTGCAGGTCCTTTAGCTGGGTCTGCTCGATTTCCTGGATAAAGCGCGCCAGATGCGGGCTGTCCTTGAACGGACTCAGCAGCTCGGTCAACGCCAGATGCAAATCCGGCACACTGCGCTCACCTTCGCCGGTTACCCTCTCCAGGGTGGCGTGATCCAGGCGGATCAGCTCGAAGCTGGTACTCAGCAGTCCGTCACAGTGGTATTCCACCCCTTCAGTTGTGGCGACTGTGAAGTGATGCCGATGATCGTCCAGCCGTGTGCACCGGTAAGGCAGTGCAGCCTCGTACAGTAAGGTTTGCAGCAATTGGCCGATCACGCGGCGCTGTACTTTTTCGTAACGTGCGGTGTCGACATCGGCCAGCCAGGCACCTGTGGCCGTTTCTGGTGAAGCAGCGTTACGTTTCAGCGGTAAAGGGGTAGCCATGTTCATACCTCGAACGAAAAATTATCGGGGTTCGACCGCACCGGGCTGAGCCTCGCTGCGTTCGTCGTTAAGCGGGAAGCGCCAGGCACACGGCAGCGCCAGCAGGATCAGCAGGCCGGTGACGATGAAGACTTCACTGATGGCCGATGGTGTGGCAGCCGGTCCCGCAGTGTTCAGGCGGAACTCCAGCCACAGCGACGCGATGACAATTGCCAGCGACGCGACGAGACGGCGGGATATGTTATTCATTGCCGCGCCCTGAGTGACCATCGGCTCGGGCAAGGCATTGAGCCCGGCCGTTGTCACCGGCATGTAGGAAAGCCCGAGACCCGCGCCACGAATCATCATCAAGACGAACACCACGCCAATGGCGGTATCAGCCTTGAGCATGCCCAGCGCGAAGGTTGAAATACCGGTCAGCAGCAGGCCGATAGCAACCACTGTGCGTGGACCATGCCGGTCCAGCGCCTTGCCGCCCCACTGGCCGAACAGACTGGCGAAGGCGGCGGTACAGAGCAGTGCCAGGCCGGTCCAGATCGGGTTGTAGCCCAGCACTGTCTGCACCAGCAGCGGCAACAGGACCAGGCATTCGAACATGCCAACCGATTGCACCACGGCAATGATCACGCTCAGACGGTAGCCGCGCAGGTTGAACAGCCGCAGATTCAGCAGCGGTGCCTTGCGGCTCAATTCAACCCGCACGAACGCGATCAGACAGGCCACCGCGATCAGCACCATGCCCTGGTTCAACGGGTCGAGCAGCGCCTGGGCCTGATGCATACGGCTGATGGCTATCATCAGCAAGCCAATGCCGGAGGCAACCAGCAGGTAACCGATCAGGTCGAACGGCTTGCGCTCGACAGGTTCGGAGTCCGGCAGCACACCGAGGCCCAACAACAAGGCCAGCAGTCCGATAGGGACATTCATCAGGAACAGCGAGCGCCAACTGAACCACTCCAGCATCAGGCTGCCACACAGCGGACCGAGCGCCGGAGCAAGCATCACGGCTGCGCTCCAGAGCCCTGTCACCCTGCCCCGCTCATGTTTTTCATACACGGAGAAAATGATCGCCAGCGATAACGGAATCATCAACCCGCTGGCGATGCCCTGCACCACTCGCGCAGTGATCACCAGCGCGATGGAACCGGCCAGTGCGCCCAGCAGGGAACCCCCGATGAACAGCGCTACGCCCCAGAGGTACAGCCGTTTACGGCCGATGCGCTGACTGAGAAAGCTGGTCAGCGGCATGGTCATGCCCATGCTGGTCATGAACCCCGCGACGATCCAGGTGGCCAGCAAGGGGCCGACCCGAAACGCCTCCATGAACGTTGGCAGCGCCGGGTTGAGCGAGCTGTTGCTGAGGCTGACGGTCAGTGTGCCGAGCAGCACATTGAACACCACCCAACGGCGTGGCACGTTCAAAGTCATTGGCGAACCCGTTCGCCGTTACGCACGAAGTGCTGTGCCGGTCGTGGATGGCAGAGAAAATCGACATGCGAGATGTTGTAGCCATACGCCCCGGCCAGCGGCAGAACCAGCAGATCACCGATGCTCACGCCCTTGAGCGACTGGCGGCGGCTGAGTACGTCCTTGGGCGTGCACAGTTGCCCGACAACGGTGTAGGCCCGCTCTTCCGAGGCAGCAGTCGCCGGCCTGCCCGGCAGATGGATAACCGGATGGTCATGGCTTTGCGCGACCGGCAGGCGAAACTGATGAGTGCCGCCCCGACACACCAGAAAATGCTCGCCGTGGCTGGTTTTGCTGTCCAGGACCTCAATGGCGTAGTAGCCGCAGTAGGCACTGATGAAACGGCCCGGCTCAAAGCGCAGGATCGGTGCGTCATGTTGTTCGCCCAGACGCTTTTCCAGATAGCGACACAGGCGCTGCCAGTCGAACTGCCGGGTGTTCAGGTAATCGACGCCAATGCCGCCGCCAACGTTGAAGTGGGTCAACTGGTCCGGGTAACTGGCCAGCGCCTTCCACTCCTGCCAGCGCTGCAGATAGAAATCCAGCAACTGCTCGTGACGTTCGACCGACAATTGATGCGACATGGCATGTACATGGAAGCCTTTGAGCGTCAGGTGGCTGGCGCTGTCTACGCGTCCGACGGCTTCGGCCAGATCGGCTTCGTCAATGCCGAACGGGGTCGCTGTGCCGGCCATTGCCAGCTTGCTCGACTGTGCGGCGGGCAGGTGGGGATTGATGCGCAGGAACACGGCCTGCACCCGTCCCGTCTGTTCGGCGAGACGTTGCAGGCGGGCAATTTCATTGAGGCTCTCCAGATGGATGGCCTCAACCTTGTTGAGCAGCGCCGAGCGCAGATCGGAATCAAGTTTGCCAGGGCCGGAGAACACATAGGGCTTGCGTGTCGGACAGGCCATCACCCGCTCGATTTCGCCCCCGGAGGAGATTTCGAAGCCACTGACCAGCGGTGCCAGGGTTTCCAGCATTGGCGCTTCGCTGTTGGCCTTGATCGCGTAGTACAACTCGACGCCCGCAGGCAGAGCTGCCATGACCTCGCTGACGTGTTGCTGCAAGGCGTCCAGATCGTAGACAAAAGCCGCCAGCGGGTCGGTTTCAAGCGCCTGGGCTTCTTTGATGGCGGCCAGCACGGTTTCCGGCAACTTATGCATAACGTGCCTCCGTACCCCACGGTGAGGCAAGGCGCACATAATTGGCCTCACGGTCGGCCTTGGCGGCAAGCCGGACCTTCAGGTTGGTCTTGCAGGCGATCGGCTGGCCGGCGATCAGCGCGTCCAGCTCTGGCGCAGGCAGCACCAGTTCGTCACGAATCCGCTGCAACTGCTGCTCGACCCGTTGCCACATCTGCGGGGCCAGGTGCGGACGCTCCCAGCTCAAGGCCAGCACAGCCTCGGACAAGTTGTTGATCAGCAGGCAATAGGTGATGCGGTTCCAGCCCTGTTCGCGTGTATAGAGCAATGACTGACGAATCCGTGGGTGCAGCCCGACCTGAATAGCCTTGATGCCCAGCTCGTCAGTCAGCTTGACGCCTTCGAAGTCGCGCAGCAGCAGTTGTTGCGGACGACCGTTATCGTGAATCAGTACCGCATTCTGCAAATGCGGCTCCATCACGATGCCATGATTGAAGAACAGCGCCATGACCGGGCGCAGCAGCAAGGACTGGTACTCGTCGAACCAGTCCAGCAGGTGCCGGTCCTCCAGTGCGCCGCCGTTGAAACCCTGCAGGAAGTCATGCACCAATGGGCGTGAACGCAGATCACGTGCAAACAGGGTGCCCGCCATCACGCTGCAGTCTGCGCCGGACCGGCGGCAGAAATTTTCCCGCAGAATTGCGCCCGTCTGTTCGCGAAACCAGTGGCCGTCAGTCTCGCTTGCGCCTGCTGGAGCCCAGCTCATCGAACCGGGTTCGGCCACGGTGGACAGGCCGCCCAGGGTTTCCGGGCGCGTCTGCTGCAAGCGCTGAAACAATTCGTCGATGATCAGCGTGCTTTCCAGTTCGTACCAGGCATTTTTCCGAACGCAGTTGGTAATGCGTACGTTCAGTGAGCCCTTGATGAAGTAGTCATGCCCTTCGATGTACCAGGTGCGCATCGAAGCTGTCGGGCTGGCAAGCGGTCCGCTGGTGCCGAGATCGCTGATCTGCCCGAGCTCGATCAGGCGTTGTACGCGACGGTCTTGCATGAACAGTTGGGCCTGCACCGGATGCATGCAGATCAGAGCATGCCCCGGTCGCGCCCGTGACTGGTCGGCGAACCCTGCCATCACCTCCGACTCGCTCAAACCATTGGCGGTAATCCGCAGCCCGTCCAGCGGCACTTCAAACACATGCAGCGCGGTCTGCGCCTGAAACTCGGGTGCGTAAGTCTCCTGAGCCAGATGTGCCGGCCACAGACGCGCCTTGGGGGCCGGGTGATTGGGATGACCGAACCACAAGCCCTGTTCGCTCGCCAGGTAGCCGCTGAGGGGCGCCGGGTGCTGACCGGTCATGTTGTGGGCAACGATGGCAGCCGTCAGGTGCTGGCTTTGCAGAACCTGATCGAGCAGCTCGTCATTGCTGGCCCGGGTCATGTGCTCGCAGGCCGCCAGCAGTTGCCGTACGAACTCGGCAAAGGCCAGGCAGTGCCAGGTGCCCTGCCCCTGGCGTGCGTAAACATCGGAAAGGTAGCGATGACTGCCCAGATGGTCACGGCGGTCCACCAGCACAAAGAATTGTTGCTGATTGGGCAGGCTGATGGTCAGTGGAATGCCTTTCCATTGTCCGCCATCCACAAAACTGCCCGGTGCAATACCTTGCATGCCTTGGGGCCAGGTGTAATGAAGGCAGTGTTCGGGCAATGCAAACTCCTTGATCAGGCAATTAAGTAATGCACGAGTGGTTGCCAGTTCGCTCACCATGTTTGATAAAACGGTGCGATCGGTATTGGTCATGTCTGCTCCACAGTCGCCTTGACGCTTACTGTTTAAATGACGTTGCAACAAGCGCGGGTGTACCGCTTGAAGCACAACGGCTCAACTGTCTATATGGCTTATTGCCTATAGCCCGCCACGGTATAAGTGTTTGCACGGCGTGCGATTGATTCGCTCAGTCAAACGTTGTTTGCATGTTCTGGTGTGCGCGCGGTGACCCTGTTACTTGTGTGCTGTGTCGAACTGTTTATTTGCGGCGCTGGGCCACGGCTGCCTTGAGGGCATCCTCGAATCGCTGAACCACCAGTTGGCATTGTTCTTCGGTAATGATCAACGGCGGCAACAAACGGATGACATTGCCATTTCGGCCGCCCCGCTCAAGCAACAATCCTTGCCTGAAACAGTGCTGCTGAATCGCAACTGCCAGCTCCGGGTCCATTGGCAAACTGCCGAGGCGGTCGGCCGGCTTGCGCTCATCGACGATCTCGATGCCCAGCATCAGCCCGCGTCCGCGCACCTGGCCCATCATCGGGTAGCGTTGTTGCAAAAGGCCGAGCTTCTCCTTGAGCCAGTCGCCCCGTTTGGCAGCCTGGGCAGCGAGGTTCTGCCGTTGCAGCACCTCAAGCGTCGCAAGGCCGGTGGCCATCGCCATCTGATTACCGCGGAACGTGCCCGCGTGATTGCCCGGTGCCCAGGCGTCGAACTCGCGCTTGAAGCCGAGCACGGCCAACGGCAGGCCGCCGCCAACCGCCTTGGACATGACGATGATGTCGGGTTCGATCCCGGCGTGTTCGAAGGCGAACATCTTGCCGGTACGTCCGAAGCCCGCCTGCACTTCATCCAGAATCAGCAGAATGCCGTGCTTGCGGGTCACCTCGCGAATCTGCCGCAGCCATGTGGCAGGTGCCGGGTTGACGCCGCCTTCGCCCTGTACCGCTTCCAGAATCACAGCGGCTGGCAGGGATACGCCGCTTTCCACGTCTTCGATGAACTGGGTGAAGTAGTAGCTCAGCGCATCCGTGCCGGCTTCACCGCCAATGCCCAGGGGACAGCGGTACTCATGGGGGTACGGAAGGAATTGCACACCAGGCATGAGGTTGGCGACAGCATTCTTCGGCGCAGTGTTGCCGGTCAGCGCCAGGGCTCCGTGGGTCATGCCATGGTAAGCGCCGGAAAAGCTGATGATGTTGTGGCGTCCGGTAGCAGTCTTGGCCAGCTTGATCGCGGCTTCGACAGCATCGGCACCGGATGGACCGCAGAACTGCAGGCAGTAATCGCGTCCCTGCCCCGGCAGCAGACTCAGCAGCGTTTCGCTGAAGGCGTCCTTCACCGCTGTGGTCAGGTCGAGGGTGTGCATCGGCATTCCGGACGTCAGGAAGCTGTCGAGACTGGCCATGATGGCTTCGTGATTGTGGCCTAGCGCTAGCGTTCCGGCGCCGGCCAGGCAGTCCAGGTAGGTGGTGCCTTCAACATCCGTCACCCACACTCCGTGCGCTTTGGCGATGGCCAATGGCAACTTTCGCGGGTAACTTCTTACATTGGATTCAAACTGGCTCTGCCGGTCCAGATAGTTGGCATTGGTTTTCTGCGACGTAGTAGAGTGCAATAGGCCATTATTCAACATCTGTAAGTCCTCGCTGGATTCCGGATGCAAACTATTATCATTTCCCTGAAAGTGCAACCCGTTGTATTAAAAATACGATGAAAATTTAAATGTCCGAGCGTGCGCGCGCGATAAGTTGCAAGGCGCGCGAACGGGCCAGTCTTAAGATCGGTAATATTTAAAGTGCCTTTACTTGGATGGGCACGTGTGACAGGTCTACAACGCAGAAACAGAATATTGAAATAACCGATGCTTCTGTCACTGTCGCTACATTGATTATGTTATCGCTGCCTGTTTATACCTCGTTGCGTACTTCCAGTTTGTTCAGCACGCGGGTAAGCCCGTCCCTGGGCACTCGCGTCGGTTTAGGACCCGATTCGACTCAGAACCCGATAGTGGCTGAAAGCAGATAGGTCCTGGGTGTCGACAGGGTCAGCCCCGGTTCGCTGTCATCCGATGCGCCGGCCGAACTCCAGTAGTACTTATTCATGACGTTCTCGACGTTGGCGCGCAACGTGATGTCCTTCTGATCGACCTTGAACGCATACCGCGCGCCTACGTCGAAGCGCTCGGAAGAGTCGATGCTTTTGCTGTTGGCCTGGTCCAGGTACTGCGAGCCGGTATAGATGCCACGGCCGGTCAGGGTCAGGCCCTTGACGCTTGGCACGTCCCATTCGGCCCCCAGATTGACGTTGTATTTGGGTGTGGCCGGAGCCCGGTTGCCGTCGAACGCACCGTTGACGGTGTTGGTCAGTTCGCTGTCGATGTACATCAGACCGCCCAGCAGGCGGAAGCCCTTGAGAGGTTCGCCGAACATGGTCAGCTCGACACCATCGTTGCGGCGCTTGCCGTTCGGACCAAAGACTCGCGACGTCGTATTGGTTTCATAGGCTGGTTGCTTGATCCGGAATACGCTGGCGGTGAAGGCGTATGACCCCAGGTCATACTTGGCCCCCACCTCAACCTGCCGGCTGACGAACGGCGGGAAGATCTGGTCTTCGTTCACCGAGGTCGACGGAGCGATCTTGCCTTGGCTCAGGCCTTCCATGTAATTGGCGTACACGGACAGATCGTCGGTCACCTTGTACAGAATGCCGCCTGATGGAGAGACCTTTTCCTCGTCGTATGCCGTGTCGCCTTTGACGTCGTCGGTCCAGTCATCAACCTTGACGCGTTGCCAGCGCGCACCGAGTGTCAGCAGAAGGCGATCATCGAAGAAACCCAGTGTGTCGGTAAGGGCAACGCCGCTGAAACGGTTTTCTGTGTAAACCTTGGAGTCGGCACGCGTGGGGTTGGCAGGTGTCGGCGTATCGACCGGGTTATAGAGATTGCTGGGCGCGGCAGCATAACGTGCACCGCCGTTTTCAAAGTCCATATAGAAATAACTGGCGGCCAGATTGACTTCGTGACTGACCGGCCCGGTATGGAACCAGTTGCGCACGCCAGCGGTGGCCGTGCGGACATTTTCGTCACGCGTGAAGTCACGCGGCTGAACGCTGAAGTCGCCTGCATCGTTGGTGACCGATACCGCATGACGAAGGAAATCGTGGTTACTCTTACGCGCACCGACACCGCCGTACAGCATGACCGAGTCGCTGAGATCATATTCGGCATTCACTGCGCCGAAGGTATCCCGGGTACGTGCCTTGCTCCAGGACTGCGCATAGTTGTCACGAACATCGTTGGCATTCGGTACCTTCGCATTGGCACCTACCTGCACGCGCTCCTGAGGGGCATCGGTGTCACGTTCGGTGTGCCCGATATCCGTTGACAGACGCAGACGGTCGCCGCGGAAATCCAGGCCCAGCACGGCCATGTCGCGATCAACGCTCTGATGATCCCATTCCGTGTCGCCGGACTGTTTGACGCCGTTGAAACGGATACCGAACTTGTCGTCTTCACCGAACCGGCGTGCCACATCCACGGCTGCGCCCGCCTGCCCTTTGGAGGCATAGCTGGTGGTCAGCTCGGTGATGGGTTTATCCGTTGCACGCTTGGGGACCACGTTGATTCCGCCGCCGACACTGCCGCGCGGCGAAATGCCATTAATCAACTGGCTTGGTCCCTTGAGAATGTCCACCCGTTCGGCCATTTCCATGTCGATCGTGTAGGTGGGCAGGATGCCGTACAAGCCGTTGTAGGAGACATCACTGTTGAACAGGCTGAAGCCGCGAATGGTGAACTGTTCGTAGCGCCCGCCTGCCGGGTTGGTGGCACGTACCGAAGGATCGCTGGCAATCAGGTCGCCCAGGGTGCGGGCCTGCTGGTTTTTCACCGCGTCCTTGGTGTAAGTGGTCATGCTGAAAGGCGTTTCCATGAAATCCCGAGAACCCAGCATCCCTTGCGAACCTTTGCGGGCCACCTGGCCACCTGCGTACTCCTGGCCGTCCGTAGAACCGCTATCACCGACAATCGAGGTAGGTGCGAGTTGCAAACCAGCGCCTTCAGGGGCCGGGACCAGTGTGTAGGCCTGTTCACCGACCGGCACCAGTTGCAGGCCGGAACCTTGCAGCAGGCGTGCAAACCCTTCCTCAACCGCAAACTCGCCAGACAGACCTGAACTGTTTCGACCGTTCACCAATGCGGGATCTACCGACAGGTTGACCCCGGCCTGACCGGCAAAACGGGTAAGCGCGGCGCTCAGGCTGCCGGCAGGCACTTCATAGGCACGCCTGCCCGAGGTTTCGGCCCAACTGGTCGAGGCAAACAACGGACTGGAACTCAACGTCAGCAAAAGGCTGAAATGCAAAAGCGGACGCAAACGGTAGGAAGACACTGCGGACATAGAGGGAAACTCTCGTATTTTTTTGTGCACTTACCTGAAATGACCAGCGAGACAAAAAAAAGGGACAGCTTCACGCATTATTTTTTGTCGAAATGTTTTTTCGAGGCACCAGCGTGACCCAGTAGCGGGTACGCATCTGCACCTCCACCGGCAGGCTGGCAGCCAGCAACGAAAGTACGCGGTCGGTATTGTCGAGCCTGAAACTGCCCGTCACTCGCAGGGTTTCAAGTGCCGGTTCCCAGCGCAACAAGCCGGGACGATAGCGACCCAGCTCACGCAGGAAATCCCCCAGTTGCTGGTTCTGCGCGGTCAATACATCGTCTCGCCAGCCGGGCAGCAAGGCGTCGAAGGCGCTGACCGGCCCTGCTCCGCTCTGCCTGAGGCTGACCTGCTGTTGCGCACGCAATGCCAGCACGGGCCCCTGCAACGGATAAAGTTGCACCAGACCGCTGACCACCGATACGCGGCAGTCGCTTTCGTTGAGACGTACACAGACTTCGCTCTGACTGACCACGATGCGCCCGTAAGGACCGTTGATTGTCAGCGCTGCACTGCCCGGCACCTTGAGTGCTATCTCACCCCGCACAAGGCTGATTCGGCGTGCACCCAGATCGACGTTTACCGCGCTGTCTGTGTTCAGTTGCAAGGTGCTGCCATCGGCTAGCGACAGGCGCTTGTGTTCGCCGACGGAGGTTTGCAGGTCGGCGCGCCAGACATCCAGTGGCAGCTGACGGCCCACCAGCCAGGCGGTAGGGACCAGTGCGACAGCGCCCAGCGCCCGTTTGAGCGCCGCGCGTCTTGCCTTGTCGGGACGATCCAGAGTAGCCATAGCCAGATTGGCAGGCAGGCCGAAAAAACGCTGCCGCAGCTGTTGCGCCTTTTGCCAGGCGCGCTCATGACTGGCAGAGCTATCGCGCCAGTGCTGCAGCATGGCGTGATCTTCTTCGCTGGCACCGCCGGATTCCAGAAGCGCGAGCCACTGCGCCGCCCTGCGTACTACCTCGCGTTCTTCGCTGGAAGGGGTCGAGCGAATCACCACTCCACCAGCAGGCAGTGTTCGTAGGCCTGCGCCATGTAACGTTTTACAGTACGTTCGGATACACCCAGGCGCTCTGCAATTTCCCGATACCCCAGCCCCTCGAGCTGGCTCCAGAGAAACGCGCGACGCACCACTGCCGACAGCCCGTCGAGCAACTCGTCCAGCGCCTGTAGGGTTTCCAGCAGCAGCCAGCGCTGCTCGGGAGACGGCACGCTGTCTTCAGGCAACTGCGCCAGTGCTTCCAGGTAAGCCTGTTCCAGGCTTCGCCGCGTGTAGAAATTACTGAGCAGGCGTTTGCCCACGGTCAGCAGGTACGCGCGTGGCTCCTGCATATCGGCGATCTGCTGAGAGCTGGACAGCACACGCAGGAACGTATCCTGACTCAGGTCCGCAGCATCCCAGGCATTCCCCATGCGTTTGCGCAGCCAGCTTTCCAGCCAGCCATGATGATCGCGGTAAAGGGAATGCAAGGTCTGCTGTGAGAGCGTCGCTGCTTCAGTCATGTCAAAAGCCTTGAGCGATGGGTGCGCCAAATGAGACTGATTCTAATTAGTGTTATATCCCGAGTCCACGCTCTTTTTTTCAAAAAGCCCGTCGCCGCTGCGTGAAACCGGGGTCATTCGCCTCCAACGCGTTGATCTGCGCCGCATCCGGGTCATTCACCCGGACCAGAAATCAATGCCGGAAAAACGCTACACGTAGCTTTTTGTATCACTTCTGACATGAAATTCCGGTGATGATCGGTCAAAGGCTGCCTCTGCCAGTGAACCCAGAGCGACACGATCACGATGCCTTTCGACACGTTCTTGACGGATCAGCACTGCCCTATCGCACAAATGGGCGACGGTGTTGATGTCATGGCTGACCAGAATCGTGGTCATGCCAGTATCACGGCGCAGGGTCTGCAGAAGCTTGAGTATTTCCGCCTGGGCCGGCACGCTCGGAATCCGCGATGGCTACGCCGTCACGCTCCACGTGCAACACCAACCTGTCTGCCGACAGCCCGCCGATGCAACAGCACAATCAGACACAGCGCCGTGACCGACAGCCAGACACTGACCAGCAGCACCGGTTGAGCGTTGTCGCCAGACACCCACTGCGACGCCAATAGCGGTCCGAATGCGCAGCCCAGCAGTTGCATGCCCGGAATGAGCCCGGCGATGCGTCCCGAGGGGTCGATTTGAAGCGCAATGCGCACCTGAAACGGCGTCAGCATCAGGTAGATCAGGGCAAAAAGACCGCACAGGCCCAGAAATACAGTTACGCCCTGATCAGCCGTTATATACATGCCCAGCGCAATGCTCGCCAGGAGCAGTGCGGCGGCGGCCAGCATCGAATAGTCAGGCACCCGGCGCACCAGCAGAATGCCCAGACACCCGCCCAGAACCTGCATGAACAACATCGCGGATACCAGCAACTGGGCTGAATGCGCATCCAGCCCCGCATGAATGCCCAGCGGCTCAAGGTACGCCCAAAGCCCGCCTACCGCCGAGAGCTGCATGAACACCAACATCAATAGCAGCACCTGCTTCAGGTTCCATTTGAAGCCTGATACTTCCGGTTGTTTGTCAGGCTGTTGCGGCAGGCGTATGGGTAGCCAGGCAACGAACAGCACGGAGCCTGCGGTCAGAATCCCGAGAAACACAAAGCCGGCATAGACACTTTGATCAGGCAGTATCAGGTACGCGAGTGCTGCGGCTATCAGTGCCTGAGCCAGTGTCTGAACCACCATGAACACACCTGCCACCCGATCCGGCGCAGGCCCCTGAACAATCAGGCTGACCGCCCCCCACAACAGCAGACCCTCGGCCAGTCCCGCCAGCGCCCGCGCTGCCGTTAATGGTCCGTCGCCAGTTACGTTGGCCGTGACAAGGTCCATCCCGGCTGCGCAAAAGATCGCGATGACCGTAAGCAGACGCAGGTTGAGCATCGACCGCAGCAAGTCACCCAGTACCACGCCCAGCCCCAGCGCCACGATTTCGCCCATGGCGACGAGCCCGACGCCTTCGAGTGACACATGACGTTGCGCGAGCAGTTCGCCCAGAAGCAGCGGTTGCAGGCCTACCATCAACACCGCGACCGAGCCCAGTGCCAGGGCGGCACTCAGATGTCTGCGAGTTACAGCGGACGACGTTTGCATGCCATGTGCCTCTTCGGAAGTATCAGTAACCGCGGGTTTCAGGCGGGATCTTGCCGTCGGCAAAACACTGCGCGGCCCGCTTCTCGTCTTTCATCAGCCTTCCGTTGGCGACCAGCACCACCCACCAGGGCAATAGCGTGAGGTGGGTGCCGCATGCCTTGGCCAAGGTGTACGCTTTGGCGCATTTTTCGAACAATTCAGCGTTGAGCACCATTCGGGCACCGGTAGTCCCCATGACCACCGGCGTGCCATCGATGACGGCGGCATTACCGCCACGCGTCAACGCACGCGCCAGGGACTGATCGGGACTGGCGGGCGAGCCCATGTGGCCTATGTGGCGTGCCTGCTCATCAAATAGAATCGGCAGGACGCCGCCAAAATCGACCAGACTTTTTGCGAAAGCCCCGCCGCCGATCAGGATGGCGCCGACATCGGCACGTGCCCGATAAATAGCCGCATGGGTCTGGCGCTCGTCTTGCGCAGGATCGGACCAGGCGACGGCCTGCGGTGCCAGGTCGTCGAGCTTGCCGAGCCACATGCCCTGCTCGCCCGGTAACCGCAATGAGACACTGCTGTGCGAGTCCGCCTGACCCATCAGGCGTTCGCGCAGCTCAAGCCATTGTTTTCGAAGTAGATCGCGCACGGTGTTCACCTCACACCAGTTGAAAAACAGTGTCGAACCGCTCGAGAGCGTCATCGATTACATCGTCAGTGTCCGCCAGGCTGGTGTACAGGCGGCTGCCCGCCAGGGTCACAAGGCCGTGAGCGGTATAGGCCGCGCCCATCTCCTCCATCATGTGCTTGCGGGTCTTGGCCTCATTACGTGCTCTGAGCAGCTTGAGCGGATTACCGGTGTCGAGCAGCAACACGCCGGAAGTCTGCAGATGCACGATGGAGCCCATGTTGTACGCCACGTAGGGCAAGCCGCGCCGGTTGATGATTTCGTCCAGCCCTGCGCGCATGCGGTCGCCCGCCCTGCCCGCCAGCGCCGGTGCGTTCAGACGGCGTGCTTCGAGCAGCGCGTAATAACCGGCCACACACGACAGCGGGTTGGCCGACAGCGTCCCGCCGACAAAAGCCCGCCGGGAAGATGTGCCGATACCACCGGCAAGCAGCTGCATCACGTCCCTGCGTCCGCCAATGGCACCTGCCATGGGGTAGCCCCCCGTCAGGCATTTACCCAGTACCGTAATGTCCGGCATAACGTTGAAATAAGCTTGTGCGCCACCCAGTCCCGCGCGGAATCCGGTGACCACCTCGTCGAAAATAAGTAGCGCGTCGAACTCGTTGCACAGTGCCCGCAACTGTCGGTTGAAGTCTGCATGCACCGGGCGGGTGCCACTTTCCGGGCCAAAGGGTTCGACCATGATTGCTGCGGTGCCACCACGCAAGCGATTGATCTGCAGCCTGCGGCGCAATGCGTCGAGATTATTGGGCGGGCTTTCCTGCGTATTTGCAGTGGCACCTCGCGGAATGCCCACGGCTTCCATGCGGCCGGTGCCCGGCAGGCGCATGCCATAGACAAGCTGATCGCTCCAGCCGTGATAGGCTCCGCCAATCTTGATTACCCACTTCTTGCGGGTATAGGCGCGGGCCAGACGAACCGCTGCCATCACCGCCTCAGTTCCCGAGCCCAGCAGGCGCAGCATGTCCACACCCGGCATCACTTGGCAGACCAGTTCGGCCAGCTTGACCTCGTACTCATGCAGCAAGCCGGTCACCGGTCCGCACTCGTCGAGGATACGGTTGACCTGTTCGCGAATGGCCGGGTGATTCGATCCCAGCAAGGTAGGGCCGCCTGCCTGGAGAAAATCGGTGTAGCGATTGCCATCGACATCCGTCAGGTGCGCACCCTTGGCCTGGGAGAAAGCCAGCGGAAACGGATAGTTGAATGCGAGGTTGTGCTGCACGCCTCCCGGTATGACTTTTTTGGCGGCCTCGGAAAGGCGCTTCGAACCCTGACAGCGTTCGTCGAAATAACCCATGACCTTGCTCATCGCTTCACGCTTGATGGGGCGTATGGGTTGCTTCACCAGTTCGTCGAACCGGCGGTAGAGTGAATCGACATCGGGCCATTGCGATACAGCCGATTCGGGAATTTCAGGCACGCGGGCAGGATCAAGAGGTTTGTTCATGATTGAGTCTCTGAAAAAGTCTGAGGGCTGAGTGCGTGCGAGCTGGAGCTGGTCAAGGCACTGATCAGTCGGGCTACTGCGGCGCGTGACTCAGGTTTTCCACGGGTATTGACTTTGATCTGGTTGAGAAGATGGTCACGACAGAATGTTTCCAGATCCTCCAGGCGCGTCAGGGTGGTCTCGATATCCGGGCCGCAACACAAGACGCCGTGGTTGCGCATCAGGTAGGCATTGTGGTCAGGCCGAATGGCACGTCCGAGCTTGCCGGCGAGCCAGCCGGAGCCGGACGGTGCGTAACCCACCAGTTGAATGCGTTTACCCAGCGATTTCCATAGCGGCGGGTAAGGCACGTCCAGTGCTTTGCCGAACAATGTGCAGGCGCTGGCCAGTGGTTGATGGGTATGGATACTGCAATTGACATCCGGCCGACTGCGCAGGACTTTGGCATGCAGCTCGCTTTCTACCGAGGGCGAGCGTTCTCCCGACAATTGCTTCAGATCCTTGAGTCGCAGCACGCAGACATCTTCCGGGCGCATGCTGAAGTAGTCGGTGGCCGACGGTGTGACCGCGATGTGCAGCGCGTCGATCCGCAGCGCCAGATTGCCGCCGGTAGCGGCAAAGAAGCCGCGGCGTGAAAGATGCCGCGACAGGTCGACGATCTGTTGTTGGACGTGACTCATGGTGTCGTCTCCTGCGATGGGTTCAACCTGCGATAGAGCGGTGCCAGGCGTTTGCGGACTTCCTTGAACGTCGCGAAGCGGTCGTCATACAGGCTGCGGATCGACGGTGATGGTTCGTACAGCCGATGAGGCCTCTGCAACGCCGGAAGATCGGTAAACTGCAATTTTTCGAGCGCTACCGCAGCGATGAAAGCGGCACCGCGTGCGTTGGTTTGAATAGGGTTATGCGGTTGCTGGATGACCCGCCCGCAGACATCGGCCATGATCTGGCACCACACATCCGATTGCGCTCCGCCACCGGTGGCCACGATGATTCCACTCGACTGGCCGATAAACCGCGAGAACGGTTCCAGCATCCAGCGAGTGTTGTGCGCAACGCCTTCCATGAAGGCCCGGATGATGTCTTCCCTGGAGTGTTCGAGCTTCAGGTTGATCAACCCGGCACGCAGGCTCGGGTCACCTACCGGAGAGCGTTCGCCACACAACCAGGGCGTGTAGATCAGCCCCCGCGAACCCGGTGGCACTCTGGCTGCGATGCGGTCAAGCAAGGCATATACATCGGGCTGCTGTTCATCACTCAACAATTCGTCCGGGTGATAGAGCACTTTGTCGCGTAGAAACGACAGGTTGGCCCCTGCGGCCGATTGCATGGCCATTGCCAGATAGCGGCCTTTGACCGCACTGGGAACCGCAGCAATATGGTGACGGACACTGGATTTCTTGAACGGTACATGCGCGCCTACCCAGGACGAGGTGCCCAGATAAAGGTGCGGAGCGAAGTCACGCACCGTCGCGCCAACAGCGACTGCCGAGGTGTCGACGGCTCCTGCAACCACCGGCGTTGATCGTGGCAGCCCCAGTACCGTTGCAAGCTCGGGTTTCAGTGTGCCGATGACTTCTGTCGAGCCGACCAGATCAGGCAGCTTGCCAGCATCAATGCCCAGCGCCCTGATAAGGCCGTCATCGTAGCGAATGCTGTGCGGGTCACGATTGTCGGTAATCCAGGCGGTCAGCATCGAGTCGCCCGTTGCACAGTAGCGCCCCGACAGACGCATGTTCATGTAATCGAGCACATTCAAAAACTTGTGGGTCTTTTCATAGCGTGCCGGGTCATGATCAAGGATGTAAGCCATGTGCCCGGCCGAGTCCATCCCGGACAGTGACGCCACCCCGCCTGTCAGTCGCAACGAACGCCAGAGTTTGAGCGGCCCGTAGCCGCCCAGATTGCACCAGCCCCCGCCCATACGCTTTTTGATGGAGTCGGCACCGCGCTTGTCCAGCCACAGCAATGCCCGGCCGACCGCAACACCGTTGCGGTCGACACACACCGTGCCTTCACTTTGAGTGGAGCAGCAGATGGCCACCACCTGGCGACGTCTGAGCGGATCTGCGCCCAGCAATTCGCTGGCCCCGAGCAGAAACGCATTCCACCAGTCCTCGGGTTCCTGCTCTGCACTCAGGCCACTGACGTGCAACGGCACACCATGAAACGCCCAGGCCCGGATGTCACCGTCCATGGAGACCAGTGCGCACTTGCAACCAGAGGTTCCAAGGTCGATAGCGAGGACGAGCTGCTCCAGGCCGGTGGCCGCCTCAGGCGTCCGGGAAATGAAAAGCGAAGTCATAAAGGTCTACTCAGAATGTGCGGGAAATCGACGCTACCCAGCGATTGCCGTCCGTGCTCCGCACATGCCCGTCGTCCTCGGCCATATACAGCTCACGTGCCCTGGTTTTGGTCGTTACCCAGTCGAGACCCCAGTCAAACCCCCACCAGTGATGAACCAGCCCTGCACCATAATCAGCGAAATCTGCTTCCGAGAAGTTGGCGATCTGCTGATAACCGGCGTGCAACTTGAGTTGGGTATTGATGCCCAGAGCGTATTTGTAATCCAGGTCATACAACAGGCTGCCCCGGGAATTGCGGTCACCCTTGGCATAGCATTCCAGGCCTTTGGTCGGGTCTTCGTTGAACTGCAATTGCGCCCCGCATACACCACCGCTGTTGGCACCCCGGTAGTTCTTCGACAGAACCCGGGCGATTCGTCCTTCAAGCGCGCCATAGCCGACTTCGAGCACAGCAAACTGGCTGTTGTAATTTGTCGTATGCTGGTCGCCCGGCGTGAACGTTTCGAAATCGAAGCGATTGGGCGCTTTGAACTGAGCCCCCGGGAACATCTCGGCCGCCAGCCCCACGCCGTAGTGCCAGGCGTCGGGATCACCGAAGCGATACCCGCCGGCGAGCAGCACGCCCAGACCATCACCGTCGAGGAACTGTTTTTTGCTGACGGTGGAAAATTCGGCGAGCGCCACCAGGCCTGTTTCATGAGCGACCTGAATGGTCACCCTGGCGCCCGGTCGATTCAGGGAATCGGAAATGCCTCGAGTACGTATGTCAGAGCTGGCCTTGGCAGTGATATCCACCGCGTAGCTGGACATTTCATCGGCGATAGCCAGGTTCGAGCCTGCTGCAGAGCACAGTGCTGCAGCCATTACATAACGGAATGTATAAGTGTGCATGATTCTCTCCCACGCTAAAGGGCCGGATTTACAGTTTGCAAACCGGGGCAGGAGGCAGTGTTGCGATACGCTCGAATTGCTCTGTCTTGCCGAGGACTTCGGTGCCGACAAAAGCCCTTACATTGAGGCGTCCGTCCTTGACCCGGACGGCACCCTTATATTTTTTCTGATCACGGGGGTCATACACCCAGCCATCGCGCCAGGCATCCTGGTCATAACGGGACAGTTGCAGGATCTGCACACCGCAGTCACTGCTGCCCGAAGCAACATCCTTGACCCAGACAACCTGTCCGCAGATAGCGCCTGGCTTGTCCGCGCAGTCGTCAAGCCTGACCACGGCGTCTTTTTCCGCCGTCAGCCAAAGCCCCTTTGCCTCCAGCGGACCTGCAGCCGCATGAATGCCGGGAGAGCACATCAGAACCGAAGAGAGGAAAAGCCATTGCCGTGCGTTCATAGGGTCACCTTTTTTATTTTTTGTTTTAACAGACCGTCACATTAACGACGCTTCAGTTATGATAGTCATCGCTACACGATAGTTATAACTATCATTTTACCGGCGAGCAACTGTTTTTTTCGACCGTCATGCTGGCGCCCCACTCTTTCTTGACAGGTACTTATGGCCAGGCTGAACACTGAAACCGCTCCTGCGCAGATCGCAGGGAAAACCGCAGAGCGCAAGAAGCTGCCGGCGCAGCAGCGCGCTACCGAGACGTACGAACGCATTCTGGTCGCCACGGCCAAAACCTTGTGCGAAGTCGGCATAGAGCGCTTGTCCACCAACCTGGTATGCGAGCGGGCAGGTCTTACACCCCCTGCGCTGTATCGCTATTTCCCCAACAAATACGCGCTGTTGACGGTGCTGGGGGAACGCCTGCTTGAGAAGCAGAACGAGCGTATCGATCACTGGATCACCCCCGAGCTGATCGCGGGTACGCCGCAGGCTCTGGAGCAGGCCCTCGCCGAGTTGATTCTGGATACCTACCGGGTTACCGACGCCACGTTGGGTGGTATGTGGACACTCAAGGCATTAAGGGCAGTTCCTGCACTGGAACATGTGCGCCTCGACTCCCACCGCCGGGTATCCAAAGCCCAGGCCGCTATTATTGCCAGCGCTATTCCCGAAGCCGATCCCGCGCGAATAGCCATGGTTGCCCGTGTCGCAGTAGAAATGATTCACGCCACCATCGAATTGTTGTTCGATGAGCCCCTGGACCCGGCAGAGACCTGCGCACTGGTGGCGGCGATGATCGTCAGCCATCTGGATCGTCTGGTGTCCGAGCCTGGCGTTGAAACCGGCAAATGAAGGCGCGACTACAGATTGACCGTTTCGGCCTGTTGACGCGTCCGGATCGCCCCTTCATAGGTCCGCGATGGTTGTATAGGGTCACGTGAGCCAGGACGTGACCGGAACACCGCATCTACTCTTATAAAAACACGCAGCCACAGGAGCAGCGTCATGAACCAGCCCGCAAGGATTACGCTAACCACGCCGTCTCCCGCCCCGGGGCTCACCGAGCTTTTCGAGGCGCAGCGCGCTGCAGTGCTGGCACGGGGCGCACCCTCCTACGCTCAACGAATTGCACACCTCAATGCTGTTTTGCGCATGGTCAGCGACAATCAGGACAGATTGCTCGAAACGGTCTGTGCAGACTTCGGCAACCGTTCGTTCGCTGAAACCAGACTCGGTGAGCTGATGCCTGTCATCAATGGCATCAAGCATATTCGCGCGCACCTCAAAGCGTGGATGCGGCCTTCCCGGCGCAAGGTCGGTATCGTCTTCAAGCCCGCTACTGCCAACGTCATGTATCAGCCGCTGGGCGTTGTCGGCGTTCTGGCCCCGTGGAACTATCCGCTGACGCTGACGCTGGTGCCGTTGATCGAGGCCCTGGCGGCTGGCAACCGGGTGATGATCAAACCTTCGGAATTGACGCCCCTGACCTCTGCACTGCTCAAGCAACTGCTGGGCGAGACGTTCCCCGCCGAACAGGTCGTAGTGGTCACTGGAGACGCTGCGCTGGCGGGCCAATTCAGTGAGCTGCCTTTCGACCATCTGCTGTTTACCGGCTCGACCCAGGTAGGTCGCCAGGTCATGGCCGCAGCGGCGCGCAATCTGACACCGGTGACACTGGAGCTGGGTGGCAAGTCGCCAGTTGTGGTATGCGATGACTTTTCGATCAAAAAAGCCGCCCGGATGATCGCGATCGGCAAGCTGTTCAACGCCGGTCAGACCTGCGTAGCGCCTGATCATGTTCTCGTCCCGCGTGAACAGGTCAACAGCTTTGCCAGCGAGTGGCTGGCTGCAGCAAAAAAACTTTACCCGACGCTCGATGGCAATCCGGACTACACCTCGATCATTTCCCAGCGCCACCACGACCGGCTTGTGGCCATGGCCAGCCAGGCTATCGCAACAGGGGCGAAGGCCTGGCAACACAACGCGCCGGTGTCGACCCGCGAGCGCAAGATTGCGCCCATGGCACTCACGCAGGTGCCCTTGAAAGCAGACCTGATGCATGAGGAGATTTTTGGTCCATTGCTGCCGGTACTTGCCTATGACTCCCTCGATGAAGCCATCGCTTTTATCAATGCGCGTCCTGCACCTCTGGCGCTGTACTGCTTTTCCAACGACAAGACGTCCGTGGATCTGGTGTTGAACCGCACACATTCGGGCGGCGTGACCATCAATGGCACCATGCTGCATGCCACTCAGGATGATCTGCCGTTCGGCGGCGTCGGGCAAAGCGGTACCGGGGCCTATCACGGCTATGAGGGCTTCGTCCGCCTGTCCCATGCCCGCGGCGTTCTCAAGCTCAGTCGCTTCAACATGTCCGACAAGGTCTCGGCCCCCTATGGACGGCTGACGCGCCTGATAACCCGCCTCATGCTCGGCAAATAGTCTCCAGGCGGGCGACTGCGTCAGGTGACAGGATGTCGCCCCCGGCTCGCTGTGCCCGTTCGCTAAACCTACCGGAACGACGGTGAATATCACTGTTTGTGATGCTCCATTATTTATGTAACATCGGGGCGTTATTCTTTTTCGGCCTGAACTAGTCGTGTTCTAAGACGCATCTAACGCGGCGCACTGGCGTCCCTATCACTCGCCGCGGAGTTGATGTGACCACCCTTCGCGTTTCGCGTCTAAGCTCTTGTCAGCAGTTCTGAAATCATGGATGACTCAATGCCTCATACCTTACTACCGCAGATTGGCAGGGCCATCGCCAGCATCGGCAGCGGCCATTTTTCCAGCATGTTCCACAAGCTCATCGACACTCAGCTTGCCGTGGACGCCACGCACCTTTCTTCACTGCCACAGCCTTGGCAAACACTGACCGCGTTGGCACCGACGGTGTTCAACGAAACGGTGACGTCGTCGCGCGGGACCTTGCTGCTGAACGACTCGATTCATCTTTATCCTGCCCACGCCTCGGAAAACTTCAGTTGCAAGATAACGGTATTCCGCGCGCTGCCGGCGCATGAGTTTTCGGACCGTGAACGTCGTCAGTTAAGTGCGCTTTCCCCACTGTTGTTCTCGATACTTGAAAAACATGTCAATGCCTTGCAACTGACCATGATCAATGTCGAGCCTAAGAAAACCGAAAGCGTTGAAGCGCGTTTTCATGATCGACTGCGCGAAACAGGTCTGACATTGTCCGAGCGGGAGACGCAAGTGTGCATCGGTCTGCTTGCCGGGCACACCGCTATCGAGCAGGCCGAACGGCTTGCGCTGAAGGTCAATACGGTCGGCAGTTACCAGCGCCGCGCCGCCATCAAACTGGGCATCAGCGGTCGGCATTCGCTGATGCGCTGGATGTATGGCTCATCCGAAGGCGCCTGTTCGGCCTGCTGAACACTGTTTCGGATCACTGTTGAAGCGCAGGCTGAACAGCTGATTGATACCAGAGGACGAGGCGATATCGATCGCCCCGCCCATGCACTCGTTTACCGCCTTCAGTTTCGGCCTCGTGTATGGCCGACATAACGCTTTAACCCTGCCCGCCGTCTCATTGCGTTTCTCCTACGCCAACCGCCAAACCGTCGTACCACCACGCTGCCAGACTGTAGACATCCGGTGCCTTGAGGACACTGAAGTGATTGCCCGGCCCCTGCCACAGCTCCAGTTGAGGTAACAGGTGTTGCCAACCTGCGGCTGACGACGCCTGCTCGAGTTGATTGTCCAGAGCATCCAGCTGTGGATCATCCACCAGTACCAGACTTGCCCTGCCGCTGTAGCCTCCCTGGACTGGTCGGTAGACCGTTCGCACGGCGCTGGCAAACGTGCGAACAATCCCTTGCAGTGCCTGTGCTGCCAGACGTGATGGCAACAGCCCGACGCGCACCATCGCTTGTTGCAGCAGATGCAATTGAGTGTCGCCATCACTGTCGGCAAACATCTGAGGGTCGATTTCCAGGCTTCTCCCGCTGGATAACTGCAACGCTTCGATCAGCCTTTCCAGCGCCGCCGTAGCGGTATAGGGCTTGCTGTCGAGGCCGTCACCGCCGGGCGCTTCACTGTCGATCAGGGTCAGGGAAACAACCTCGCGGCCACGCGCCTGAAGTTTGACCGCCATCGCATGTGCTGCCCAGCCACCAAAGGAGTGTCCGACCAGATGCAACGGTCCATGCGGGTACATCGCTTCGATAGCCTCCACATGGCTCTGCGCCGCAGCGTCCACCCGGCTGTGCGGAGCACTGCGGCCGTCCAGACCGCGCGGTTGCAAGCCATGAATGGGCCAGTCCGGACCCAGCGCCTCGGCCAGGCCAATGAAACTGGTGACGCTGTCACCCGCGCCCGGCACGCAGAACAGTGGTGCATGCCCTTCCCGCCCGCTCTGAATCGCCAGCAGTGACTGGTAAGCCGGTGCCGACGGTGGCGTATCGGGTACCTCATGCAATGCGGCGCTGATACTCAGTCCGAGTGTCTGCACATGAGGTGCCTGCATCATCGTCATGTGATCTCCCGGCACGCCGACACACTGCAACTGGCCTTTTGCAAGAAGCTCACCCCAGCCCAGTGTCGCGGTGGTGCCTGGCGGTGCCATTGGACGTTGCTCGGCGCAGAACAAGTGAATCGGCAAGTCGAGCGGCTCCAACTGGTAGTGCGCCAGGGCGTGACCGTGTGCCACTTCCCGGTCCAGGTAATGATGCAATTGCTGATCGCTGGCCTGCGCCAGTTCCTCGTACAGCAGGTTCTCGTCGCGGCACAGCTGCAACAGGGTGTCGAAGTCCGGCAGGGTCGCCAGGCCACTCAGGAAAGTCAGGCGCGCCGACGCAGCAGCGCCCACTCCGCCCTGATTTTTCCAGTGCGCGGCGCAGTGCGACAGCAATTGCCGCTCAACCAGGTCTGCTCCTTGCCAGCGCGCCTTGCCCTGATCCGTCAGGCGCGGCACGTAGCTGTCGATCAGGCCGAGGAATGCCACCGCCTCATCCATACCGAGCAGTTGAGTCGCCACTTCATAAGCCAGAACCCCGCCGAACGACCAGCCGGCCAGCCGGTAAGGCCCGCGGGGCTGCACCTGACGAATACGCTCCACCAGCCGCGCCGCCAGGCATTCGATGGTGCGTAATTGCTGCTGACCCAGGCCAATCCCCGGCAAGCCGTAGATCGGGAAGTCGCCCTGCACATGTTGTCCAAGCACCGGAAAATAAGCGTCCAGACCGGTAAAGTCATGGATCAGGAACAGGGGCGATTCGCTGCCGCCCGCTCGTACCGTGATCACTTCCTGAGCGTCTGCCGACGGTGCCGGACGCTGATCAAGCAATCCAGCCAGCGCGGCGATGCTCGGGTGCTGGAACAACTCGGCGAGGGTCAGTGGCAAGCCTGCTTGTTGCAGCAGGCTGACCAGACGTATGGCTGACAGCGAATGGCCGCCCAACTCGAAGAAGCTGTCATGCCTGCCGATTCGGCCGACCTCCAGAACGTCTGCCCACAACTGCGCCAGATGCTCCTCCAGGGCTGTGGTCGGCGCTTGATAAGCGAGGTTCGCCAATGTGGTCAGGTCCGGCGCAGGCAAGGCCTTGCGGTCGACCTTGCCGTTTTGGGTCAAGGGCAGTGCATCAAGTCCCACAAAGACTGCAGGTACCATGTACTCCGGCAATTGTCCCAGCAGGTGCGCACGTAATGCGGCACCGTCGAGCGACACGTCGCGACGGGTAAAGTACCCCACCAGGCGCAACGTGCCATTTTCCAGCCGCTGGGTCGTCACGACGGCTTCGCCAACGCCCGGGCACTGCGCCAGGTGCTGTTCGATCTCGCCTGGCTCGATGCGCACCCCGCGAATTTTCACCTGATCGTCATTGCGACCCAGGTATTCAAGGGTCCCGTCGGCCAGCCAGCGCACCAGGTCGCCGGAACGGTACATCCTCGCCCCGCGCCTGTCGCTGAACGGATCATCGAGGAAGCGCTCGGCGGTCAGCTCCAGGCGGTTCAGATAACCGCGTGCCACGCCTGTGCCACCGATATACAACTCGCCGGGCACGCCCAGTGGCACGGGCTGACCCCGCGTATCCAGGACATACAGCCGCGCATGGGTAACAGGTTTGCCGATGTGCAACACTTTGCCCGGCTCCATCACGCCGGAGCTGGCGACCACCGTGGTTTCCGTCGGGCCATAGTTGTTGACCACGGCGAAACCCGGATCCCGATTGAAGTGGCGCAAACGGTCGCCACCGATCAACAGGGTTTTCAGGGTTGGATGGCGCAGCTCGCGACTGAAAGCGTATTCGGCCACCGGTGTCGGCAGAAACGCTACCTGTAGAGGTTGCGCCAGCCACCAGTCGAGCAATACGTCAAGCTGCTCGTTGCCCATCTCCGCAGGCGGCAGGTGCAGTACCGCACCGGCACACAACGCCGGCCAGACTTCCCAGGCCATGGCATCGAAACCGAATCCGGCAACGCTTGCGGTATGGCTGCCCGCACGCAGATCGAATGCCTGACAGTGCCAGTCGACCAGATTGTTCAGCGTCCGGTGTTCGACCATCACGCCTTTGGGTAGCCCGGTGGACCCCGAGGTGTAGATCACGTAGGCCAGGTGTTGCGTGGTCACTTCCGGCACGTACGGGTTGTCAGTGCGCTGCAACAAGTCCGGGCGATCAAGTGTAATCACCGGTACAGACAAGCCGGGCAGACGCGCCAGCAGTCCGGATTGAACGAGCACCACCACCGGCGCGCTGTCTTCGAGCAGGTAACCGATACGTTCATCGGGATGTGCCGGATCAATCGGCACGTAGCTCGCTCCGGCCTTCAATACCGCCAGCAAAGCGGTCAGCGTCTCAAGCCCTCGCCGCGCCACTACCGCCACGCGGTCGTCCGGGCGTACGCCCAGATCAATCAGGTGATGGGCCAGTGCGTTGGCTTGACCATTGAGCTGGGTGTAGCTCAAGCGCTGCTCGCCCGCCTGTGCAGCCAGTGCGTCTGGCTGATCGAGCGCATGTCGGGCAATGCGCTGATGAATGGTCAGCGGGTTCTCTGCTGCGAAAGCATCGGCATTGAAGCCATCGAGCAGCTCGTGGCGTTCTGCGCCAGGCAGGATGTTGAGCGACTGAATCGCGGCAGACGGTGTCTGCTCCAGAGCGATCACTAGGTTATCCACGGCACAGGAAAGATACGCGCAGACACGCCGGGCATCGATGCCTGTCGAGGTCAGTGCTGTCAGGTCGAACACCTCGCCCAGGTCATCGACGCTGAGGGTCAGCGGGTAGCTGCTGCGCTCTCCCGTCTGCAACAGCTCGATGCCCTGCCAGGCTCTATCGGCAGCCTTGTCATGCTCGCCCGGTGCAGCGCTGTGGCGATAATTCAGCAGCGCGCTGAATAACGGCGCGCCCGCAGGCAAAGCGCTGCAACGCTGGGCGATTGACAGAGAAGCATGCTCATGGGCGAGCAATCCAGTCAGACGTCGATGGGTTTGCAACAGCGCCTCGCGTGCGGTCTGATCGGCAAGGTCGATACGCAGTGGCAAGGTGTTGATGAACACTCCGAGCGTGCGCTCTGCACCCTCGGTACCGTTCAGACGCCCGAGCAGCACGGTGCCGAACACTACTTTGTCGCGCCCGGACAACCGACCCAGTACCTGAGCCCAGGCCAGGTGCATGAGGCTGGCAGGACTGACCCCCAGTTGCCGCACGCGATTGCGTAGCCGCAGACTCAGTGCCTTATCCAGCCGCAGTCTGGCCTCACCCGGAACCTCCGGCCCCGGCAATGAGGTCTGGGCAAACGGTAAGGTGGGTTCGTCCAGATCACCCAATTGCTCGCGGAAGAACGTTTCATGCGCGTGGTCGCCCGCCCCCAGCAAGGTTTGCGCGATGTAATTGCGATAAGGCACTGGTGCGGGCAGTTGCGCTTCCTGATCCAGCAGCACTGCCTGCAATTCCCGGCTCAGCAAATCGAGGGCAACGTGATCCATGATGAGGTGATGGAACAGCAGTACCGCCACGATACGCCGGTTGTCAGGGTCCTCGGCATGCACCAGGCGCAGCAGCGGTGCACGAACGAGGTCCAGCGGTTCAGGGGCGGCCAGCGCTGCCAGCGGCACCTCGATTACTGGCAGATCGGCATGACGCCACACCACTTGCACAGGTGTTTCCAGGCCTTGCCAGCACAGCGAAGTGCGCAGTACGTCGTTGCGGGCAATGACCTGTTGCAGCGCCTGGCAAAAGGCATCCAGCCGCGAGCGGTCGGCAAACGCGAAGCGTGCCTGCAGGCTATAAGGGTCATCGCCGCCGGCCGACAGATAATGGTAGAAAATGCCTGACTGCAACGGGCCTAGCGGGTAGATGTCCTGCACGTTGGGCGCACCGCCTGCAACGCTGGCAACGACGCGATCGATTCCTGCCTGATCCAGCTTCACCAGCGGTAACAGGTCTGGTGTGATCAAGGTGCAATCCGTACCGATCAGGTTGGCCGGTATCTTCACCTGACTGCCGTTGCCAATGGCACGGGCCAGAGCGGCCAGAGTCGGTTGGGCAAACAACACGCGAATATCTGCGTCCATGCCGCGACGCCGCATGCGAGCGATCAGCGCGACGGCAAGCAGCGAATGGCCGCCAAGCTCGAAGAAGTGATCGTTACGCCCTACTTGTGCGACCTGCAGCAAATCGCTCCAGATGTCGGCCAGCGCCGTTTCCAGCTCACCTTGCGGCGGCTCGTAATCACGCCCTGGCAGCGCATCGCGATCCGGCACCGGCAAGGCGCGTCGATCCACCTTGCCATTGGCCGTCAACGGCCAGGCATCGAGACGTACGAAGGCGCTCGGCACCATGTATCCCGGCAGGCGGGCCAGCATCTCGGTACGCAGCTCGGCAACCTCGATGGCAGCGGCATCGGCGCGCTCGATGAAGTAAGCCACCAGACGAGGTTGTCCTGGCTCGTCCTCGCGGGCCAGGACCAGCGATTCCTCGATACCCGGCAGAGCCGCCAACTGTGCTTCTATCTCGCCCAGTTCGATACGCACGCCGCGAATCTTCACCTGATCATCGTTACGACCCAGGTAATCCAGCGTGCCATCGGCATTCCAGCGCGCCAGATCGCCGGTACGGTACATGCGTGCTTGCGGCCGCTCAGCGAACGGGTCGCTCAGGAAACGCTCGGCAGTCAGTTGCGGCTGGTTCAGATAACCCCGTGCCACGCCTTCGCCGCCGATGTAGAGTTCGCCGGCAACGCCCAATGGCACCAGTTGCCGCCGGTCGTCGAGCACATACACGCGGGTGTTGGCGATCGGCCTGCCGATATCCAGGTTTCCATCCGGCAACAGGCGACCCGAGGTGGCCACCACCGTGGCCTCGGTCGGACCGTAGTTGTTGATCACGGCAAAGCCCGGTTCACGGTGGAACTGACGCAAGCGGTCGCCGCCGATCAGCAGTGTGTGCAGGGTCGGATGGTGCAGCTCGCGGCTGAACGCATATTCGGCTACCGGTGTCGGCAGAAACGCCACTTGCAGGGGTTGGGCAAGCCACCAGTCGAGCAGCGTGTCGAGCTGCTCGTTGCCGATGTTTGCAGGCGGCAGGTGCAGCGTTGCCCCGGCGCACAGGGCCGGCCAGATTTCCCAGGCCATGGCGTCGAAGCCGAACCCGGCAACGCTGGCTGTGTGGCTGCCTGCATGCAGATCGAACGCCTGGCAATGCCAATGCACCAGGTTGGCCAGAGTGCCGTGCTCGACCATCACGCCTTTCGGTTGCCCGGTCGAGCCGGAGGTGTAGATCACGTAAGCCAGGTTGCTGGAGGTCAGGCCTGCCACGAGTGGATTGTGCGATTGCGCGGGCCATTGGGGTCGATCAAGCGCGATCACCGGCACCGTCAGCGCGGGCAGACGTGTAATAAATGCCTGTTGAGCGAGCACTACGACCGGCGCGCTGTCGGTCAGCAGGTAGGTGATGCGCTCATCAGGATGTGCCGGGTCCACCGGCACGTAACAGGCACCGGCCTTGAGCACCGCCAACAGGCTCACCAGCGTGTCCAGTCCACGGCGCGCAACGACCGCAATGCGATCGTCCGGGCGCACACCAAGGCCGATCAGATGATGGGCAAGGCTGTTGGCCTGATGGTTCAGGGCTGCATAGCTCAGCGACTGCTCGCCGACCTGAGCGGCAATCGCGTCAGGCAGATTAGCGGCCCGGGCTTCGATCAGGCTGTGAACGGTCTGGCCCTGCGGGAAGTCCATCGCGCTGGCGTTGAGCCTGTCGAGCAGGTGCTCACGCTCCAGCAGCCCGACCAGCGGGATGTCGCCGAGCACCGTGTGCTCATCTGTCACCAGCGCGTGCAGCAGCTGTTCGAAGTAGCCGCAATAGCGTTGCACCGTCGGTTCATCGAACAATGCAGTTGCATAGTCCAGCGTGCCAAACAGCGCATCACCCTGTTCGCCGAGGTTCAGCGACAGATCGAACTTGGAGACCTGGCTCTGCTGCTCGACCACGCTTAGCGACAGCCCGTCCATGTCCGGTAACGAACTTTCCCCGGCCAGCCAGTTAAGCGTCGTCTGAAATAACGGGGAGTGAGCCAGGCTGCGCGTCGGGCGGACAATTTCCACCACCTGCTCGAAAGGCAGGTCCTGGTGATCCTGAGCTTCCAGTACCCGCGCCCTGACTTGCGCCAGCAGCGTATCACCGGTCGGGGCGGAAGCTGTGTCGATGCGCACGGCCAGCGTGTTGACGAACAGGCCGATCAACCCTTCCAGCTCAGCGCGGCCGCGGCCGGCAATCGGGCTGCCGACCACCACCTCGGCCTGACCGGAAAGACGCGCCAGCAGAGCGCCCCATGCAGTCAGCAAGGTCATGTACAGCGTGACGCCTTGACGCTGCGCCAGAGCCCTCAAACCCGCCGTCAGCCGCCCGTCCAGGCGTACATTCAGGCTGGCACCGGCAAAGTCCTGCTGCGCCGGACGTGGCCGGTCGGCAGGCAGCGTCAGCAGCGTCGGCGCGCCTTCCAGTGCCTGCCGCCAGTAGGCAGCCTGATGTTGCAAACGCTCGCCGCCCATCCAGCCCTGCTGCCAGACCGCATAGTCAGCGTACTGAATGGCCAGCGCTGGCAGCGGATCGTCCCTGCCTTGCCGCAACGCCGGGTATAACGCGAGTAATTCGCGAGTCAGCACGCCCATCGACCAGCCGTCAGCGACAATGTGATGCACGGTCAGCAACAATACGTGCTGCGCGTCTTCCACTTGCAGCAGGCAGCCTCGGATCAGCGGGCCACGCGCCAGATCGAACCGTGCGGTGGCCTCCGCATTAACGCGGTCGGCCAGTGTTTGCGGGGCTTTACGCAGATCCTCGACGTTCAGGATCGGCAGGTCCGACGGCGGGGAGAAAAGCACCTCGGCCCCCTCTTCGCAGGCGATGAACCGGCTGCGCAGGGTTTCGTGGCGCTCGACGATTCGCGCCACCGCAGCGCTCAGCGCAACGACATCCAGAGAGCCGCGCAAACTCAGGGCCAGCGGGATGTTGTACGCCTCATTGCCACCCTCCATTTGTGCCAGAAACCACAACCGCTGCTGGGCGAACGACAGCGACAACGCCTGATCACGCGGTGCAGGCAGGATCAGTGACAGCTCACTGCGCCCGGCACCGGCCAGCGCACTGGCAACGGCCGCCAGCTCGCCCAGCGCGAAGAGTTCGCCCAGAGGCAATTCCATGCCCATCTGCTGGCGCACCTGAGACACCATGCGCATGGCCAGCAGCGAGTGCCCGCCCAGATCGAAAAAGTGATCGTGGCGCCCTACCCGCTCGATCTGCAGGATGTCAGACCATATCTGCGCCAGAGCCGTCTCGATCTCACCCTGAGGGGGCTGGTAGGCCACCCCCAGCAGCGCCGAATGATCCGGTTTTGGCAGTGCGCGGCTGTCGAGCTTGCCGTTGGCGGTCAGCGGCAGCGCGGTCAGCTCGATGTAGGCCCCCGGCACCATGTATTCAGGCAGGCTGGCTTGCAGATGAGCGCGCATTTGCTCCGGTCCAGGCGCATCCACCTCCAGCTGGCTGGTGAAATAGGCGACCAGGCGCACGGTGCCCGGCTCGTCTTCGCGTGCGAGTACAACAGCCTCCCTGACCCCGGGCAACTGGTGCAAACAATTGACAATCTCGCCCAGCTCGATGCGGAAGCCGCGGATTTTCACTTGATCATCGTTGCGTCCCAGGCATTCCAGTTGCCCGTCATCGAGCCAGCGTCCCAGATCGCCCGTGCGGTACATCATGGCTGCGGGCTGGTCACTGAACGGGTCGGCAATAAATTTCTCGTCGGTCAGATCCTGACGATTCAGATAACCCAGCGCTACGCCGTCGCCGCCTATGTAAATCTCGCCAATTGCCCCCAGAGGCGTCAGGCGCTGATGAGTGTCGAGCACGTAAACGCTCGTGTTGCCGATGGGGCGACCGATGGACACCGACTCGGCGTCATCGGCCAGCATTCTTACTTCGCAGGTTGTGGCAAAGGTAGTCGTCTCGGTCGGGCCGTAAGCGTTCAGCAGGTGCAGACCAGGGGCCTGGGCAAGCAGCTTGCGGAAACTGACCGGGTCTGCGCGCTCTCCGCCTGAAAGCAGCAGCCGCAGGCTACCAAGTGCTTCTGGAATCAATTGCACGTACTGGTTGAACAATGCGCTGGTCAGGAACAGCACACTGACATTGCCGTGACGCAGGGCTGCGCTGAAGCGCATAGGGTCGATCAGCGTGGTGTGCTCGATCACCAGCAACTGCCCGCCGTTGAGCAAGGCACCCCAGACTTCCATGGTGCTTGCGTCGAAGGCCGGGTTAGAGGCAAACGCGATGCTGTCCTGCTCGTTGAAGTCGGCATAACCGCTGTTCAATACCAGCCTGGCAATGCCGCGATGGGCTACACGTACGCCTTTGGGGGCACCCGTCGAACCCGAGGTATACATAACGTAAGCTGCCGTGTCGGAGGCCTGCGGCAGGCCCGGATCATGCGCAGGCTGATCATCGAGATCAAGGCGGTCCAGGTCGATGCGCTGCACAGCGGCAGCAGTCGACATCGCGCTTTGCGTCAATACGCATCTGGCCTGACAGTCATCGAGCATGTACTGCTGCCGATCGGCGGGCGCATTGACGTCCAGCGGCACGTAGGTCGCTGCGCATTTACCCACGGCCAACTGGCTGATGACCAGCTCCAGCGAGCGTGGCAGGAGAATCGCCACATGCTCACCGGGCTTCACACCTTGGCCCAGCAGGTAATGGGCAAGGTGATTGGCACGTTCGTTCAACTCGCCGTATGTCAGCGAACGTCGGCCATGCACTGCAGCCACTGCATGCGGATGCAGCGCAGCGCGACGTTCGAACAGACGGTGCACAGGCTGCTCGCGCGGGTAGTCACGGCGGCTATCGTTGAACGTGGCCAGCAGACGTTCGCGCTCTGCCTCTGGCACCACCGAGACGTCGATCAGCGCTGTTCCGGATTGCTCTTCGAGTGCCTGCACCAGATGGACAAGGGCTTGTTGCACATAGGCGCAGATACGGTGCGGATCAATACCGGGCGCAGTCTGCGCAGTCAGGCCGAAGCCTTCGCCGAAGTCATCGACACTCAAGGTCAGCGGGTAGTTGCTGCGCTCTTGCGCGTGCACGACTTCAATCCCATGCCATGCCGCACTGCGCGCCTGGTCATCGACCTGAGGTACGGCGCTGTGGCGATAATTGAGCAGCGTATTGAACAGCGGCGCACCCGCCGGCAAGGCACTGCAGCGCTGGGCCAGAGCCAGCTGAGCATGCTCATGGGCGAGCATCCCGACCAGACGATCATGGAGGTCGAGCACCGCACTGCGCACGCAATGCCCGCCAAGATCCATGCGCAGCGGCAAGGTATTGATAAACACGCCCAAGGCGCGCTCGCCTCCTTCGCCACCCCGCAAGCGTCCAAACAGCACGGTGCCGAACACCACGCTGTCGCGCCCGGACAACTGACCCAGTACCTGAGCCCAGGCCAGGTGCATCAAGGAGGCAGCGCTGACGCTCAGTTGCCTTGCCTGATCGCGGACCCGGCGGCACAGGTCGCTGTCCAGTGCGAGGCGGGCCTCGCCAGGAATCTGCTCTGCGGATGTCATTGCCAGACCATACGGCAAGGTCGGCTCATCGACATCGCCCAACTGCTCGCGGAAAAACGCTTCATGGGCGTCATCGCCAGGTCCTTGCAGGACGTGGGCGATGTAGTTTCGGTACGGCACAGGCGCGGCGAGCCTGGCTTCATCGCCCAGCAGCACGGCCTGCAGCTCCTGGCTCAGTACATCAAGGGCAATATGATCCATGATCACATGGTGATAGCGCAGCACCGCTGCAATGTTTTGCCTGGCCGGGTCGTGGGCATAGACCAGATGCAGCAGCGGTGCCTGGGTCAGGTCCATGCGTGGTGCATTGAAAAGGTCTTGCAATGCTGTCTCTTGAACAGGCAGAGGGGCCTGACGCCAGACCACCTGCACCGGCGCTTGCAAACCTTCCCAGAACAACGCGGTGCGCAGAATATCGTTGCGCGCGATCACGCTTTGCAATGCATCGCAGAAGGCTTCCAGACGTGACGTATCGGCGAACGCGAACTGCGGCTGCAACAGATAAGGATCGCGGTCTCCGGCTGTGAGGTGGTGATAAAGAATGCCGGTCTGCAACGGACCCAGCGGATAGATATCCTGCACATTGGCGGCACCTCCCGGCACCTGCGCAACGATACGGTCAATGGCTGGCTGGTCCAGGGCGACCAAAGGCAGCAGTTCGGGCGTGATGCGCTGGCAATGCGCATCGATCAGATTGGCCGGCACCTGGATTTCAGTGTCGCGACCGACGGCGTCAGCCAGTGCCGCCAGGGTTGGCTGGACAAACAGCACGCGGATGTCAGCGCTCATGCCCAGACGACGCATACGCGCAATCAGGGTCACGGCGAGCAAGGAGTGGCCGCCCAGTTCAAAGAAATTATCCTGACGACCTACCTGCGCCACCTGGAGCAACTCGGCCCAGAGGCCGGCCAGGGCGATTTCGATCGCACTTTGCGGTGCTTCATAAGCGTGACTGGCGATACTGTCGCGATCCGGTGCGGGCAGGCTTTTGCGGTCCAGTTTGCCGTTCGCCGTCACAGGCAGGCCGGCAAGCCGCACATAAGCCGCAGGCACCATGTATTCAGGCAGCAGCCCCGACAGCCACGCACGCAACTGCTCGATATCCAGCCCGGTCTGGTCCTCGGCGCAGGTGTAATAGGCAACCAGTCGTTTGTCACCGGGGACATCCTCGCGTGCCACTACCACAGCGTCGAGAACATCCGGATGTTCGTTCAGGCGAGACGCGATCTCACCCAGCTCGATGCGGAAGCCGCGAATCTTCACCTGTTCGTCGTTACGGCCCATGTATTCCAGGCTACCGTCGGCCATCCAGCGACCCAAGTCGCCGGTGCGGTACATACGTGCGTTTGGTGCCTGGCTGAACGGGTTGTCGAGGAAACGTTCTGCCGTCAGTGCTTCGCGGTTGAGGTAGCCCCGTGCCACACCTGCGCCGCCGACATACAACTCGCCGACCACACCCACCGGCACTGGCTCGCCACGGGCGTCAAGGACGTACAACTGCAAATCGGGAATGCGCTTGCCGATGGGGCTTGCACCGAGACGCCGGGCGTCTTCGGGCTGCAACGGGTAATAGGTCACGTGCACCGTGGTTTCGGTGATGCCATACATGTTCACCAGCTGTGTTGCGGCATTCACGTTGCGGGCATACCACGGCCTGAGCATCGCTGTCTCCAGCGCTTCACCGCCGAAAATCACCGTGCGCAGCGAATGCGTCTGCTGGTTCTCGCCCTGAGCGGCAATCAGTTGCCGGAACGCACTCGGCGTCTGGTTAAGCACCGTAACTCCGGCGCTGCACAACAGCGTGTAGAAGTCTTCGGGTGAGCGGCTGACCAGTTGCGGCACGATCAACAGACGCCCGCCGTGCAGCAACGCTCCCCAGATTTCCCAGACCGAGAAGTCGAAGGCGAACGAATGAAACAGCGCCCAGACATCCTGCTGGTTGAAACCGAACCATTCCTCGGTGGCCGAGAATAGCCGCGCCACGTTGCGGTGTTCGATCATCACCCCTTTGGGCAGACCGGTCGAGCCGGAGGTATAAATTACATAAGCCAGGCTTGTGGACTTTACCGGCACCTGCGGATTATGGACGGATTCGTCCTGTAAATCGGCACTGTCGAGACTGATCACCGGCACGTTTGACACCGGCAAGGCCTCCAGCACTGACTGCTGGCTCAGCAACGCTACCGGCGCGCTGTCGCCGAGGGTATAAGCCAGACGTTCGAGAGGATACGCCGGGTCCAGCGGCACATAGGCAGCACCGGCCTTGAGAATCCCCAACAGCCCCGCGATCATCGGTAGGCCGCGCTGTGTGCAGATAGCGACTCGATCGTCTACACGGATGCCCATGCCAGTCAGGCGATGCGCGATTCTGTTGGCCTGGGCGTTGAGTGTTGCGTAGCTCCACGATGTCCCTTCGAACGTTACGGCGATCGCATCCGGCGTGCGCTGCACTTGCGTTTCAAACTGGCTGTGCAGCGTCTGCTCTTGCGGATAAGCCGCATCAGGTGCATTGAAACCGTCGATCAACTGCCGACGCTCGGCCTCCGGCAAGAGCGGAATATGGTTCACCACCGTCTGGCTGTCGGCAACCATGCCACGCAGTATCGCCTGCAGATAACCCAGATAGCGTTCGATGGTGCGGCGGTCAAACAACGCGGTGGCATATTCCACAATGCAGCGGAACGTATCGGCGCTGTCGCCGACGCTCAGCGCCAGGTCGAACTTTGCGAAGGACGGCTGCTCTTCCAGCGGTTCCAGGTGCACATCTCCCAGTTGCAATTCCAGCCCCTGGCTGGCATCCCAGTTCAGCGATGCCTGGAACAGCGGGCTGTGCGCCAGGCTGCGCGGCGGCCGCAGGCGTTCCACCACCTGTTCGAAAGGCAGATCCTGATGGTCCTGCGCGGCCACCACACGGGCCTTTATGCGGTTCAGCAAGGTCAACACATCCGGTTCGCCGGACGTATCGACGCGCACGGCCAGCGTGTTGACAAACAGACCGATCAAACCTTCGATTTCGGCATGACGTCGATTGGCAACCGGCATGCCGACGACGACTTCCTCCTGGCCGGACAAACGCGTCAGCAGTACCGCCCAGGCCCCCATGAACAGCATGAATGGTGTAACGGACTGTTTCTGGCAAAAAGTTCTGAGGTCCGCACTCAGACGCGGATCGAGAGTCAACGCGACACTGGCACCCGAGTAGTCCTGGTGCGCAGGACGAGGACGGTCTGTAGGCAGCGCCAGCAATACCGGAGCACCCGCCAGTGCCTGTTGCCAGTAATCGCTTTGATGGCTCAACCGTTCGCCGTCAAGCCAGTTGCGTTGCCACACGGCGTAATCGCCATATTGCAGCGCCAGCGCAGGCAGCGGATCGTCCAGCCCCTGGCTGAAGGCCTGATAGAGCGCAGTCAGTTCACGGGTCAGCACGCCCAGCGACCAGCCGTCGGCGACGATATGGTGCATCGTCAGCAGCAATACGTGGCGATCTTCTGCCAGGCAGAGCAAACGACCGCGGATTGGCAGGTCGTGGCATAGGTCGAAGGGTTGCGCGGCCTCTTGCGCTACAACTGCCTGCAACGCCTGCGGGTCCTGCCCACGCAAATCCTGCAAGGAGATAGCCGGTACCAGGGTGGCAGGCGCTGCCTGCACCCAAGCGTCTTCGTCTTCTTGGCTGAAGCGGCTGCGCAGGCTGTCGTGGCGGGCGACAATGCGCTCCAGTGAACGCGTCAGGGCCTGGCTGTCCAGCATGCCGGTCAGTTTCAGGCCCAATGAGATGTTGTAAGCGCTGTTGGCGTCTTCCATCTGCGCCATGAACCAGATGCGCTGCTGGGCAGAAGAAAGTGGCACCGGGCCGTTGCGTGGCTGCACCTCGATGATCGGCAACTGACTGCGTGCGGCAGCGGACAGGCAGTGTGCAACTGCAATCAGTGAGCTGTCGGCAAACAGATCAGCAAGAGCAAGTTCCAGTGAAAGTCGCTGACGTACCTGAGACACCATACGCATTGCCAGCAGCGAATGGCCGCCCAGATCGAAAAAGCGGTCGTGACGCCCTACCCGTTCGACCTGTAGCAATTCGCCCCAGATCAGGGCCAGTGCGTTCTCCAGCTCACCTTGCGGTGCCTGATATTCAGCCGTCGACAACGCGCCGCGGTCGGGTACCGGCAGTGCACGGCGGTCGACCTTGCCGTTGGCAGTCAGTGGCCAGCTGTCCAGTCTCACCAGTGCGCCGGGCACCATGTAGCTCGGCAGACGTTCCAGCAGCGCGGTACGCCATTGCTCAACCGTATTGGCTGGCGCATCCGCACGCACGGTGAAGTAACCCACTAGTCGCGGTTGCCCCGGTTCATCTTCGCGCGCCAGCACCAGTGCTTCCTCGATCCCTGGCAACTGACTGAACTGGCTTTCGATTTCACCCAGTTCGATGCGCACACCGCGAATTTTTACCTGATCGTCATTACGGCCCAGATACTCCAGCGTGCCATCGGCGTTCCAGCGCGCGAGGTCGCCGGTGCGGTACATGCGTGCCTGCGCGTGTCCGGCGAATGGGTCGCGCAGAAAGCGTTCGGCGGTCAGTTGCGGCTGGTTCAGATAACCGCGAGCAACACTGTCGCCGCCAATGTACAGCTCGCCTGCCACACCGAGCGGAACCAGCTGCTGGTGCTTATCCAGCAGATAAACCGAGGTATTGGCGACAGGTTTGCCGATATCCAGACTGCCATCGGGCCATAAACGCCCTGAGGTGGCGACGACCGTGGTCTCGGTCGGCCCGTAGTTATTGATCACCGCAAAGCCCGGATCGCGATGGAACTGGCGCAAGCGGTCGCCACCGATCAGCAACGTATGCAGGGTCGGGTGGCGCAGGTTGCGGCTGAAGGCGTACTCGGCAACGGGGGTCGGTAGAAATGCGACCTGCAACGGTTGAGTCAGCCACCAGTCAAGCAGCGCATCAAGCTGTTCATTACCAATGTCGGCAGGCGGCAGGTGCAGCGTTGCACCGGCGCACAAGGCTGGCCAGACTTCCCAGGCCATGGCATCAAAACCAAACCCCGCGACACTGGCAGTATGACTGCGGGCATCCAGGCCGAAGGCCTCGCAGTGCCAGTCGACCAGATTATTCAGCATCCGGTGCTCGACCATCACCCCCTTGGGCTGGCCGGTTGAGCCCGAGGTGTAGATTACGTAAGCGAGATGAGCCGAATCGAGGCCGTCGATGTGCGGATTGCCTGGCTGTTCAGGCCAGTTCGCCAGGTCAAGGTCGATGACCGGTCTACTCCCCTCGTGGAAGCCCAGCGCCTGCAGGCGCGCCATAAATGCCGGCTGGGACAGCACTGCAACCGGTGCGCTGTCGGTCAGCAAATAGGCGATACGCTCGTCTGGATGCGCCGGATCGACCGGTACGTAGCCGGCACCGGCCTTGAGCACGGCCAGCAAACCGACCAGCGTCTCCAGGCTGCGCCGTGCCACCACCGCCACACGGTCGTCAGTTTGCACCCCGACGACGATCAAATGATCGGCGAGCGCGTTGGCCCTGGCGTTCAGTTCGCTGTAGCTCAGGTGCTGTTTGCCCACCTGGGCAGCAACCGCGTCAGGCTGCTGCCGTGCCAGTTGCTCGATGCGCTGGTGAATCGTCAGCTTGCGTTCATAGTCGGCATGCCGATCGTTGAAGCCGAGCAAAAGCTTTGCCCGCTCACTGGCGGGCATCACATCAAGCTGATCGACCGGCATCTGCGGCGCCTGCTCCAGTGCATCGAGCACGCTTTCCATGGTCCATTGCATATAAGCGCAAATGCTTTGCGGGTCGATACCTGCGGTGGTTTGTGCCGTAAAGCCAAAGGCTTCGCCCAGGTCATCGACGCTCAGCACCAGCGGGTAGTTGCTGCGCTCCTGCGCGTGCAGCACTTCGATGCCCTGCCATGTTTCGCCGGAAACCTGCGCGGGCGAACTGTGACGGTAGTTGAGCAAGGCATTGAACAATGGCGTTGGCGCTTTCACTCCACTGCAGCGCTGAGCCAGTGCCAGCGGAGCGTGTTCGTGACGCATCAGTGTGGTCAGGCGCTGGTGGGTTGCCCGCACAGCGGCTTGCACGCCTTGATCTTCCAGGTCGAGACGCAGCGGCAGCGTATTGATGAAGATGCCCAGCGCGCGCTCCGTGGCTTCGGCCCCCAGCAAACGCCCCATCAGCACGGTGCCGAATACCACCCGCGACTGCCCGGTAAGGCCCGCCAGTACCCGTGCCCAGCTCAGGTGAAACAGGCTGGCGACACTGACGCCGAGGCTCCGCGCCTGGGCACGCAGGCGCTGGCATACCAGCAGATGGAGCGTGACGCTGTGCTCTTCAATCTCATCGCCTTCACCGCTCAAGTCCTGCAGACCGTAAGCCAGGGTCGGTTCGTCGAGGTCACCGAGCATCTCGCGGAAAAACGCTTCGTGCTGCTCTTCGCTGATGCCCAACAGCGCCTGCCCGACGTAATTGCGGAAAGGTATCGCTACGCCCAGCAGCCCGGCCTGCCCTGACAGACACGCCTGTATTTCGTGACGCACCACTTCCAGCGCACTGTGGTCCATGGCGATGTGGTGGAACAGCAGCGTAGCCTGAACACCTTGACCTTGCGCAGGCTCATGGCAGACCAGACGCATCAACGGTGCCTGACCCAGATCCATCGTGATGCCTGCTGCCGTCGGCAAACTGTCGACCTTGAGTTCAGCATGGCGCCAGACCACTTGCACGGGGGTTTCCAGGCCGTCCCAGTGTACTGAGGTGCGCAGAATATCGTGCCGGGTGATGACGGTTTGCAACGCCAGAGCGAACGCCTCCAGGCGTGCTCGATCAGAAAAGGCGAACTGCACCTGCATCACATACGGATCGACCTGGGTAGCGGTAACGTGGTGGTACAAAATACCTTGCTGCAACGGCGCCAGCGGATAAATGTCCTGCACATTGGCAGCGCCTCCCGGTATCGCCTCCATCAATTGGTCAACGGCTGTCTGGTCAAGCTCCACCAGCGTCAGCATCCCGGGCGTGATGCGCTCGCAACCCTGCGGGATGCCATTGCCTGGCAATACCAGCGCGCCACGCCTGGCGTTCTGGTAATCGCCTTGCTCGATCAGTTCGATCAGCGCCGGCTTGTGCTCGCGCAGGTGTTCGAGCAAGCCGTTATCAGTCAATGCACGGCGATTCCCCTGCACCACCAGTTGTCCGTCCTTGACCGTCAGGTGAATGTCGTGGGCTTTGAGTGTCGCCAAGAGTTCGTTGATGCTCACAGGATAATCTCCATGTTCTCTGTGATGGCTGCGTAGCCTGCCAGCGTCGGTTGTTCGAAAAGTGCCCGGACATCGGCTTCGATGCCTTCCTGGCGCAGGCGCGCCGTCAGGTTGACCGCCAGCAGCGAGTGGCCGCCCAATAAGAAAAAGTTATCGTGACGCCCTACTTGCCCGACCCCGAGCAATTCGCTCCAGAGCCTGGCCAGCAAGACCTCTGTTGCGCCTTGTGGCGCTTCGTAAAGGCGGGTCGGCAGTGCGTCGCCACACGGTGCAGGCAAAGCCTTGCGGTCCAGCTTGCCGTTGGGGCTCAGCGGCATGGCGTCCAGGTGCACAAACAGTGCTGGCACCATGTAATCCGGCAACTGCGCACGCAGCACCTCGCGCAGTGTCTCGACCGGCAGCGGTATGCCGGTGTAATAGGCCACCAGTCGCTGACCGCCCGGTTGCTCGTCGCGAACCAGTACAACGGCTTGCTCGATCCCCGGATGACCGGTCAGGCACGCCTGAATGTCGCCCGGCTCGATACGCAATCCGTGGATTTTCACCTGATCGTCATTGCGACCGAGAAACTCGAGGTTGCCGCCTGCCTGCTGGCGTACCAGGTCGCCACTCCGGTACAGCCGGTCGCCTGCAACGAACGGGCTGTCGATAAAGCGCTCGGCGTCGGCGTGTGGCAGGTTCAGGTAGCCACGCGTTACCCCGGCACCGCCAATATGCAACTGGCCGATAACACCTTGCGGTACAGGTTGGTCATAGGCATCAAGTACATATAGCCGTGTGTTGCTGATCGGGCGGCCGATAGGCAACGTACGCTCCGGCACCGCTTCGTCGGGCTCCAGTGTCCAGACGCTGCAATCCACGGTGGTTTCGGTCGGGCCGTAAACGTTGTGCAGGCGGACCTGCGGTAGTTGTTTGCGCAACTGTCTGGCCAGAGCAGCGGTCAGCTCGCCACCACCACAGACGATGTCGGTCAGGCTGTGGCACTGGCTGCTCTGTGGCAGGTCGAGAAATTGCTGCAGCAATACAGGAACAAACTGCACCACGCTGACCTGACGCTCCTGAATCACTTGCACGATATAAGCAGGATCGCGCTGGCCGTCAGGTCGGGCCAATACCAGCGGGATACCGCTGGTCAGTGGCCAGAAAATCTCCCAGACCGAGGCGTCGAAACTGATCGGTGTCTTTTGCAACAATGCGCTGCCCGAGGTCGGCGGACACAGTCGTGAACTCCATTGCACCAGATTACTGACGTTGCAATGCTCGACCATCACCCCTTTAGGCGTGCCGGTGGAGCCTGAGGTGTAAATCACATACGCCAGATGGTTAGGCGTCAGGCCATAGACACGAGGGTTATCGACGCGCCGCATGTCCCAGGTTGCGCTGTCCAGATCGACCCGCAAGGTGTGCTCGCATTCGAGCAGATTGCGTGTGCTGGTGTGTACCAGTAAAGCAACCGGCGCGCTGTCCTTGACCATGTAGTGCAGGCGTTCGCGCGGGTAGCTTGGGTCGAGCGGCACGTAGGCACCACCGGCCTTGAGGATCGCCAACAGGCCGACCATCATCGACATGCCGCGCTCGACACAGATCGCTACGCGGTCATCGGGCTGCACACCCAGATCGATAAGGTGATGGGCCAGGCAATTGGCCTGTTCGTTGAGCTGTCGATAACTCAGTTGCGAACGCCCGGCGCGCAACGCGACAGCCTGAGGCGTGCGCACCGCCTGGGCTTCAAACAGCCCTTGCAGGGTTTGCTGAAGATCGTGATGAACCTCAGTGGCATTGAAATCGACCAGCGCGCGCTGGCGCTCCTCGGCGTCCAGCACAGAAAGATGTTGTACAGGCAGATCCGGCTGGCATTCAAGCGCCTCGACCAGGCCAGTCAGCGCCTGCTGAACATAGCCACAGATGCGTTGCGCGCCCACCTGAGGAGGCACTGTTACATTCAAACGCAGGCTGTCGCCCAGATCATCAACGTTGAGGCTTAACGGATAATTGGTGTGCTTCTCGCTGGCCAGAATCTCCAGACCACGCCATGCATCACGCTGCGCATCCTGGCGGGCCTGACCGGCGGCGTGTCGGTAGTTGAGAATCGCACTGAACAACGGCAAGGGCGCGGCCACTCCGCTCCAGCGCTGGGCCTGAGCCAGTGACGCATGTTCATGAGCCAGCAGTGCCGCAAGCCTGGCGTGAGTAGCGCGTGCGCCTTCGCGCACCCCGAGAGTCTCCAGATCAATTCGCAGCGGCAGCGTGTTGATGAACATGCCCATGCCACGGTCGGCGCCCGCACCACCCTGCAGACGACCCAGCAATACAGTGCCGAATACCACACGGTCGGTGCCGGTGGCTGCTGCCAGAACGCGCGCCCACGCCAGGTGGAACAGGCTGGCGACACTGACCCCGAGTTGCCGCGCCTGACTGCGCAAACGTTCTGACAACGCATCAGGCAGCAGCTGTTGCGCATCTTCGATGGAGTGTCCGCCACCCTGCACATCGCGCAGGTCGAACGGCAGCGTGGGCTCGTCGATATCGCCCAGTTGCTCACGGAAATACGCTTCGTGCTCTGCTTCGCTGACACCCAGCCGCGCCTGGGCCACATAGTTGCGATAAGGTACTGCGGGTCTCGCCGGATCAGGCTCGCCGCGCAGGCAGGCGAGCATTTCCTCGCGCATGACGTCGAGCGCAGTGGCATCCACCACGATGTGATGGAACATCAACGTTGCAGACAGGCCGGAGCCTGTCGCGTCCGGGCAGTACGCCAGGCGAATCAGCGGCGCGCAGCTCAGGTCCATGCGCGCAGAGCCTGCGGGCGCGTCGATTTGCGCCAGCGGTACGCGCTCGACCATAAGCTCGGCCTGCCGCCAGACCACCTGGTGCGGCGCATCCAGACCTTCCCGGACGATCGCAGTGCGCAGGCTGTCATGCCGTGCAATGACCTTGCGCAGTGCATCGGCCACCGCCTCCAGGCGCTCCGTGGTGTCGATGTTGATGCGCAGTCGCAGCAAGTACGGATCGCCCTGCTCTGCAGTCAGGTGGTGATACAGAATGCCTTCCTGAAGCGGCGCCAGCGGGTAGATTTCCTGCACGTTGGCCGCGCCGCCAGGCACCGTGGCGACAATGCGCTCGATGCTCGTCTGATCGAGCTGTGCCAGGCTCAGCAGATCCGGCGTGATGTGTGTGCAACCGACTGGAACGCGGTTGGCCGGCACCGAAATTTCGCGACTTTTGCCCACGGATGTAGCCAGTGCGGCGACGGTGGGCTGGCCAAGCAACACACGGACATCGACGCCGAGGCCGGCATTACGCAAGCGCTCGACCAGACTGACCGCCAACAACGAGTGGCCACCCAGCTCGAAGAAGTTGTCGTGACGTCCGACTTTTTCCAGGCCCAGCACTTGCGCCCAGAGTCCGGCCATGACGGTCTCTGTCTCACCTCGGGGCGCTTCGTAGGCCTGCCCGGTCAACGCTTCCAGCTCCGGATCCGGCAAGGCACGGCGATCCAGCTTGCCATGACTGGTCAAGGGCATGACATCCAGGCGGGTCAAGGCCAGCGGCACCATATGAGCAGGAAGACGCGCGCGCAGCGCTTCGCGCAGGACTTCAGGCTCAACGGGGGCGTTTTCGGTAAACCAGGCCAGCAAACGCTCGCCACGCACCAGCACCACGGCGTCTTTCACTTCGGCCTGGCGGGTCAGGGCCGATTCGATTTCGCCCAGTTCGATACGCATGCCGCGAATTTTTACCTGATCATCGTTGCGCCCCAGGTAGTCCAGGCTGCCATCGGCATTCCAGCGCACCAGATCGCCACTGCGATACAGGCGTGCCCGTGCCTTTTGGCTGAACGGGTCGATAACAAACCGCTCCTCGGTCATCTGCGGCCGGTTCAGGTAACCACGCGCAACCCCCGCACCTCCGATATATAGCTCGCCGATGACACCCACAGGTACTGGCTGCAACTGTTCATCCAGCACGTACACGCAGGTATTGGCAATCGGACCGCCGATGTGCAGCGGACCGCCTGGTTTGACCGCACCGGAGGTGGCCACTACCGTGGTTTCGGTCGGGCCATAGTTGTTGACCACGGCGAAGCCCGGGTCGCTGTCGAACTGACGCAAACGATCACCGCCGATCAGCAGCGTGCGCAACGTCGGATGCTGATGCGGGCGTCTGAACGCCTGCTCAGCCACCGGAGTGGGCAGGAAACTGACCTGAAGTGGCTGTTCCAGCCACCAGTCGAGCAGCTCATCCACGTGTTCGTTGCCGACCTGTGCTGGTGGCAGATGCAGCACGGCCCCGACACACAACGCGGGCCACACCTCCCAGGCCATGGCATCGAACCCGAAACCGGCCACGCTCGCTGTATGACTGCCAGCCTGCAGATCGAACGCCTGGCAATGCCAGTGAACCAGGTTGACCAGCGTGCAGTGCTCGACCATGACGCCTTTGGGCTGGCCGGTCGAACCGGAGGTGTAGATTACGTAAGCCAGGTTCTGCTGGTCATGACCCGGTACGCACGGATTGCTGGCGCACTCATGAAGCCAGGTACCCCGCTCAATGTTCACTTGCGCAGCATCGCCTGCCAGACCGTAGGTCGAGTCTTCGGTCAGCACCACACGAGGTGCGCTGTCGTCTAGCAGATACGCAATGCGCTGCGCCGGGTAGACCGGATCCACCGGCACGTAGGCAGCACCGGCCTTGAGTACCGCCAACATGGCGACCAGGCGCTGTGGGCCACGATGCAGACACAGTGCGACCCGTTCATCTGCTGTTACACCCATGCCGATCAGGTGATGGGCCAGGCGATTGGCGCGCTGGTTGAGCTGAGCGTACGTCAGCGCATTGCCACCCTGAATCACCGCTGCACTGTCAGGTCGGCTGGCTGCCTGCGCTTCGATCAGCGCCTGCACGGTGCCGTGCTGCGCAAACACCTGTTCACTGGCGTTGAAATCACCCAGCAGATGGCTGCGCTCTTCGGCATCGAGAATCGAAAGGGTATCCAGCTTCAGTGGCCACGCTTCTTCCAGCGTTTCCAGCAAATGCTCCAGCGTATTCAGCACCCAGCCTGCGATGCGCTCAGCGCCCATGCCTTGCAGTGCCAGCACCTGCAGGTCGAAGCCTTCACTCAGGTCGTCCACACTGAGCGTCAACGGATAATTGCTGCGTACATCACCACCGAGCACCCGTACGCCTTGCCAGAGACCTTCGCCGTCATGCGGTTTCACATCAGCACTGTGGCGATAATTGAGCAGCGCACTGAACAGCGGCGAACCTGCCGCCACCGCGCTGCAACCCTGCGCGAGTACCAGCGAAGCCTGCTCGTGAGCGATCAGCGCAGAAAGGGTCGAATGGACCGTCTGGACGACTGTGCGAGTGGCCAGTGTCGTATCAACGCGCAGCGGCAGGGTATTGATGAATACGCCTAGCGCCCGGTCAGCCCCCTCACCACCCATGCGCCCCAACAATACGGTGCCAAACACCACGTCGCGTCGGTTGGCAAGCACACCGAGAACCCGCGCCCAGGTGACGTGCATCAGGCTTGCAGCGCTTACACCGAGTTGCCGCGCCTGCTCGCGCAGCCGCAGCGCAAGCGTACGATCGAGTGAACATCGGTGTTCCTCGATACCGCTGCCGTCTGCACGCACGTCCTGCACGCCAAAAGGCAGGGTGGGTTCCTCCACGTCGCCAAGCATTTCACTGAAAAACGCCGCATGATCGGCCTCATCATTGGCCAGGCGTACCTGTGCCACATAGTTACGATAAGGCACCGGCGTCTTCAGGTCAGCGTACTGGCCGAACAGCAGAGCCTGCATCTCGCGGCTGACAATTTCCATCGCGGTGTTATCCAGCACCAGATGATGGAACAGCAGAATCGCAACGGTTTCGCCGCTCGCCGGCTCCTGGGCATGCACCAGGCGCATCAACGGTGCCTGAGACAGGTCCAGTCGATGATGACGGGCGTCAAATCGCCGCTGCAAGCGGTCGATGATCGCCGTTTCAGTCTTTTCGGCATCGAACTCGATGGCCTGCACGGTCAGTTCGGCGTTACGCCAGACCACTTGCTGCGGGCTTTCCAGACCTTCCCAGACCACAGAGGTGCGCAGAATGTCATGGCGGTTGATGACATGCTGCAATGCAGCCGCCCACGCGTACAGACGCTCCGGCGTGTCGAATGCCAGGCGCCATTGCAGCAGGTAGGGGTCGCCCTGCTCTGCGGTGAGGTGATGATAAAGAATGCCCTCCTGCAAGGGTGCCAGCGGATAGATGTCCTGCACATTGGCAGCGCCGCCCGGCACATGGGCAACGATACGATCAATGGTGGTCTGTTCGAGCGAGACCAGGCTGAGCATTTCCGGCGTGATCCGCGTACAGCCTGGCGGGATGAGGTTCGCGGGGGCCTTGAACGCCTGAGAATCAACCTGGCAAGCGGCCAGAGCGGCAAGCGTTGGCTGGCTGAGCAGCACATGCACGTCTGCCGCTAGCCCGGCGTGGCGCAGTTGCTCGACCAGATTCACAGCCAGTAAGGAGTGACCGCCCAATTCAAAAAAGTTGTCGTACCGCCCCACTCGCTCCACGCCCAGCACCTGCGCCCAGATAGCCGCCATGGCGATTTCAACCTCGCCGCTGGGCGCCTCGTAGGCTTGACCCAGCAGGTATGCCGGGTCCGGGTCAGGTAACGCGCGGCGATCTAGTTTGCCGTTGGCCGTCAAGGGCAGTGACGCCAGACGCGTGAATGCGCGCGGCACCATGTAACCGGGCAGTCGTGCTCGCATTGCAGGCGACAGTGTGGCGGTGTCGACCGGGGATGTTTCCGTGAACCAGGCCAGCAGATGCAAGTCGCGAACCAGTACAACGGCATC
>NZ_LJPW01000133.1 GCF_001400735.1 Pseudomonas caricapapayae | reverse complement strand
AGCGCCAGGACTCAGCCGTCACTTAAGTCGCACTCTGCGTCGTCTGTGCGATCGCGGTTGAAAAGCGTTTTAGAGCAGTTTGGCTGAAGGCACGGATGACTATCGTGCCAACGCGGAGTGATTGGCACGTCAGCCATACGGGCGCGCTACTGCACTTTTCCTCTCAGCGCTTTCACTTCTTCGCGCACATCCACGGGCGTTGCCACATCGGCTGCAATGGGCGAACCGGCAACCAGCACGACGCGCGACCACAGGCGGCGAAACAGGGTCTTGCTCGGATCACGGCTGAAGAAGCTGCCCCACAGGCCTTGCAATGCCAGTGGTATGACCGGCACCGGGGTCTCCTGGATGATGCGGCTCATGCCGCTCTTGAAGCCGCTGATTTCGCCGTCGGTCGTCAGTTTGCCTTCCGGGAAGATGCACACCAGTTCGCCTTCCGCGAGGTACCGGGCGATGCGCTTGAACGACTTCTCGTAGATGTCCATGTCTTCATTACGCCCGGCAATCGGGATGGTTCCGGCGGTGCGGAAGATAAAATTGAGGACCGGCAACTGGTAGATCTTGTAGTACATGACGAAGCGGATGGGACGTCTCACCGCACCGGCAATCAGCAATGCATCGACAAAGGACACATGGTTACAGACCAGCAGTGCAGCGCCCTCGTCCGGAATCCGGCCCAGGTCGCGGTGTTCGACGCGGTACATGGAATGGCCAAGCAGCCAGATCATGAAGCGCATGGTGAACTCGGGGACGATCTTGAAGATGTAGATATTGACCGCGATGTTCATCAACGACACCGCCAGAAAAAGCTGCGGAATCGACAATTTGGCGAAGCTTAGCAGCAGGATCGAAACAATCGCCGAAACCACCATGAACAGTGCGTTGAGAATGTTGTTGGCGGCAATCACGCGAGAGCGCTCTTTCACCGGCGTACGCGACTGGATCAGCGCGTACAGCGGCACGATATAAAAGCCGCCGAACACACCGATGCCCAGAATATCGAACAACACCAGCCAGCCCTGTCCGTAGGAAAGGACCGCCAGCCAGTCGTTGGCCTGCACGTTCTGCGGGAAAGCACCGGAATGCCACCACAGCAGCAGACCGAAAATCGTCAGCCCCATCGAGCCGAAGGGCACCAGCCCGATTTCGACTTTATGTCCGGATAACCGCTCGCAAAGCAGCGAGCCCAGCGCGATGCCAATGGAGAACACGGTCAGGATCAGCGTAACAACCGTTTCGTCGCCATACATCCACTCCTTGGCGTAAGCGGGGATCTGCGTCAGGTAGATAGCACCGACAAACCAGAACCAGGAGTTGCCGACAATAGAGCGCGACACGGCGGGCGTCTGCCCCAGCCCCATGCGCAGGGTCGCCCACGACTGGGTGAAAATATTCCAGTTGAGTTTCATCTCAGGCGAGGCGGCAGTCGCGCGCGGGATACCGAAGCTGGCAACGAACCCCAGGCAGGCGACCAGCACGATAGCGGCCGCAACTACCCAGGCATAGTGCGAAGAAGACATCATCACGCCCGCACTGATGGTGCCAGCCAGAATGGCCAGAAAGGTGCCCATCTCGACCAGCGCGTTACCGCCGACCAGCTCGCTCTCGCGCAGGTGCTGCGGCAGAATCGAATACTTGACCGGTCCGAACAGTGCAGAATGCGTGCCCATGGCGAACAGCGCCGCCAGCATCAATTCAAGATGATTGAACAGAAAACCCGCAGCGCCGACTGCCATGATGACGATCTCTCCGAACTTGATAATGCGGATCAACGTGTCCTTGGGATACTTCTCGCCAAATTGCCCGGCCAGCGCCGAGAACAGAAAGAACGGCAGGATGAACAGCAAAGCACACAGATTGACGTAAATCGAACGGTCGCCGTCGATGCTGAGCTTGTAAAGGATGGCGAGGATCAATGACTGCTTGAAGATATTGTCATTGAACGCCCCGAGGGACTGCGTGATGAAAAACGGCAGGAAACGGCGTTTCCCGAGCAAGCTGAATTGCGACTGTTGGCTCATCGTCCGTGGTCCTGAGAGGCTGGGGCGAACTGACGCAGCCGCCAATCCGAGGCACATTGAAGACGTAACTCTGCCGAATGTCGATAGGACATTTCTTTTTACAAAACGCCAATGCGCTTTTTTTATCGATCTGGGCGTTGTGCAACGTCTGCGACACCCTGCCACGCTCGACCTTGGTCGACAAAGACGAAGCGCGGCCATCGTGCGAGACTGCGCGCTATCGATACGGTGTGGATTTTTATATGTCGCTGTCCAGCGGGCTGATTGCGGCCGTTGCCCTTACCTATATGGCCATCATGTTCGCCATCGCCTTTTACGGCGACCGGTACAGCGCATCGCTGCGCCCGACCATGCGCGCCTGGGTCTACAGCCTGTCGCTGGCGGTTTACTGCACCAGCTGGACGTTTTTCGGCGCAGTGGGCCAGGCCGCCGAACAGTTGTGGTCGTTCCTGCCGATCTATCTGGGCCCCATCGTGCTTATGGTGCTGGCACCCTGGGTGTTGCAGAAGATGGTGTTGATCAGCAAGCAGGAAAACATTACCTCGATTGCCGACTTCATCGCAGCACGCTACGGCAAGTCCCAGCCACTGGCGGTCATGGTGGCGTTGATCTGCCTGATCGGCATGCTGCCGTATATCGCGCTGCAACTAAAAGGCATCGTGCTGGGCGTGAATATTCTCATTGGTGCGGTGGCCGACTCCACCGGCACCCGCGCTCAGGATACCGCGCTGGTGGTGTCGCTGATCCTTGCGTTGTTCACCATCGTCTTCGGCGCGCGTAATCTGGACGTCACCGAACACCATCGCGGCATGGTGCTGGCCATTGCCTTCGAGGCGCTGGTCAAGCTGTTTGCGTTCATGGCAGTCGGCGTGTTCGTCACGTTCGGTCTGTATGACGGGTTTGACGACCTGTTCAATCAGGCCAGGCTCGCGCCGCGCCTGGAGGAATACTGGCAAGACACGATCAACTGGCCGTCGATGTTCGTGCAAACCGGTGTGGCGATGATGGCTATCGTCTGTCTGCCTCGGCAGTTTCACGTCACAGTGGTAGAAAACATCGAGCCTCAGGACCTTAATCTCGCCAAATGGGTGTTCCCGGCCTATCTGGCGCTGGCCGCGTTGTTCGTCGTGCCGATCGCACTGGCCGGGCAGATGTTGTTGCCAGCGTCCATGCTGCCCGACTCGTTCGTGATCAGCCTGCCACTGGCACACGCTCACCCTTCACTTGCCCTGCTGGCCTTCATCGGCGGTGCATCGGCGGCAACCGGCATGGTAATCGTTGCCTGCGTGGCGCTGTCGACGATGGTCTCCAACGACATGCTGCTGCCGTGGCTGCTAAGACGCAAAAACACCGAGCGGCCGTTCGAAGCGTTTCGTCACTGGATGCTGTCGGTAAGGCGCATCAGCATTGTGATGATTCTCCTGCTGGCCTATGTCAGCTACCGGATGCTGGGGTCGACAGCCAGTCTGGCGACCATCGGCCAGATCGCCTTCGCCGCGATCACCCAACTGGCCCCGGCCATGTTCGGTGCGCTGTACTGGAAGCAGGCCAATCGGCGTGGCGTATTTGCGGGACTGGCGGCGGGAATCTTCATCTGGTTCTACACCCTGGTGCTGCCGGTCGCAGCGCATGGCATGGGCTGGTCACTGAGCAATTTCCCGCTACTTTCCTGGCTGCACAGCAACCCGTTCGATCTGCCGATCTCGCCAATGACTCAAGGCGTCGTGCTGTCGATGGCCGGCAACTGCACTCTGTTCGCCTGGGTGTCGATGTTGTCACGCACGCGAGTGGCGGAGCACTGGCAAGCGGGTCGTTTCATTGGCCAGGAAACCCAGGGGCGCGACTTCAGCCGTCCGCTGCTGGCTGTCCAGATAGACGACCTGCTCAGCCTCTCGGCACGCTTTGTCGGTGAAGACCGCGCGCGCCAGAGCTTCATTCGCTTCGCCTACCGACAAGGCAAGGGCTTCAATCCCAGCCAGAATGCCGACGGCGAATGGATCGCGCACACTGAGCGGCTGCTGGCAGGCGTACTGGGCACCTCTTCGACGCGCGCCGTGGTCAAGGCGGCTATCGAAGGTCGTGACATGCAACTGGAAGACGTCGTACGCATCGCCGACGAAGCGTCCGAAGTCTTGCAGTTCAACCGTGCCCTGCTGCAGGGAGCCATTGAAAACATTACCCAAGGCATCAGTGTCGTCGATCAGTCCTTGAGGCTGGTGGCCTGGAATCGTCGCTACCTGGAGCTGTTCAATTATCCCGAAGGGCTGATTGGCGTCGGCCGGCCGATTGCCGACATCATCCGCTACAACGCAGAACGAGGTCTGTGCGGACCGGGAGAGGCCGAAGTTCATGTGGCGCGACGCCTGCACTGGATGCGCCAGGGCCGCGCTCACACCTCGGAGCGGCTGTTTCCCAATGGTCAGGTGATCGAACTGATCGGCAACCCGATGCCCGGTGGCGGTTTCGTCATGAGTTTCACCGACATTACCGCGTTCCGCGCCGCCGAGCAGGCCCTCAAGGGCGTCAACGAAAGCCTTGAGCAGCGGGTGGCCGCCCGGACCCACGAATTGTCGCAGCTCAACCAGGCGCTGACTGAAGCCAAAGGCACTGCCGAAGCCGCCAATGAATCGAAAACCCGGTTTCTGGCTGCCGTCAGCCATGACCTGATGCAGCCATTGAATGCTGCACGATTGTTTTCTGCTGCGCTCTCACATCAGCAAGACGGGATCTCCAGCGACGCTCAGCAACTCGTCCAGCATCTGGACAGCTCGCTACGTTCTGCCGAAGACCTGATCAGTGATCTGCTGGACATCTCCCGCCTCGAAAACGGCAAGATCACCCCGGACCGCCAGCCCTTCCCGCTCAAAGCGCTGTTTGACACCCTTGGGGCCGAATTCAAGGCGCTGGCCCAGGAACAGGGTCTGAATTTTCGTGTCAGGGGCAGTTCGCTTCGCGTCGACAGTGATATCAAGCTGTTGCGCAGGGTCCTGCAGAACTTTCTGACCAACGCTTTCCGCTATGCCAAGGGTCCCATCCTGCTGGGGGTCAGGCGCTACGGCGACAGCCTGAGCCTTGAAGTCTGGGACCGCGGGCCGGGCATTCCCGAGGACAAGCGGCAGGTGATCTTCGAAGAGTTCAAGCGCCTCGACAGCCACAAGACTCACGCAGCCAAAGGGCTTGGACTGGGGCTGGCGATTGCCGATGGTCTGTGTCGCATCCTTGAACACCCCTTGCAGGTGCGTTCGTGGACCGGCAAAGGCAGTGTGTTCAGCGTGCGGGTGCCGTTGGCAGCGGCCTCATTGACAATGCCTGACAAGACGTCTGATGTAAGCAGACCCGCGCTGAATGGTACGCAGGTGCTGTGTGTCGACAATGAAGACAGCATTCTGATCGGCATGCACAGCCTGCTGTCACGCTGGGGCTGCCAGGTCTGGACCGCTCGCAATCGCCAGGAATGCGAAACACTGCTGAACAATGGCGTCAGGCCGCAGATTGCGTTGGTGGATTACCATCTGGATGAAGGCGAAACCGGCACTGAACTCATGGCCTGGCTAAGGACCCGCCTCGGTCAACCGGTGCCCGGCGTGCTGATCAGCGCCGATGGCCGTCCGGAGCTGATCGCTCAGGTGCATGCGGCAGGACTCGATTACTTGCCCAAACCGGTCAAGCCCGCAGCGCTGAGAGCGCTGTTGAGTCGGCATGTGACTCTGGATTGAGAAAAAGCTGGCGGTTGTCCGCTGCGGCAGCGAACAACCGGATCAAGGCTGTTGCCTAACCGAACAACCAATAGCCCAGCAACGTCAGTACCGCCACAGCCAGAACGGGGCGCAACACGCGATACGCCTTGGGGTTGGCCCGTTTGAACTGCTTGACCTTGCCACTGAAGCCATCGCTGAAACGCTTGCTGAATGCATACGCCTGATTGATTCCACCCACCCGCTCGTCGTCCAGGTTCTGCGGAGCAGTTGCACGGCCCAGGAAGGCACTGACGCTACGGTTTACACGGGTCATGAAGCGGTTGGTCAGCGGACGCTCGACGTCGCAAAACAGAATGACCCGGGTCTGGGCCGTTTCATTCTTGACCCAGTGCACGTACGTCTCGTCGAACATGACGTCCTGGCCATCGCGCCAGGCGTACTCCTTGCCATCGACAAAGATCCGGCAGTCATCCGAGTTCGGCGTAGACAGGCCCAAGTGATAACGCAGGGAGCCGGCGAACGGATCGCGGTGCGGGTTGAGATGGCTGCCGCCCGGCAGAAGCGCGAACATCGCGCCCTTGACGTTGGGAATACTGTTGACCAGCTCAACGGTTTTCGGGCACAGCGCTTCGGCAGACGGCAGTGCCTTGTCGTACCACTTCAGGTAAAAGCGCTTCCAGCCCTTCTTGAAGAACGAGCCGAACCCCGCATCGTTGTTCTTCTCGGCCGCACGAATGTAGCCTTCGTCGAACAGGTGCATGGCTTCGTCGCGAATGGTTTCCCAGTTGTCCTTGAGGACGTCCAGTTCAGGAAATTTGCTGCGGTCCAGATATGGCTCGGACGGCACGCGGGAAAACAGATACATCAGTGCGTTGTACGGTGCAAACAATGCCGAATGGTTGACGAACTGCCGCAACAGGGGCAGCCGGGCCCGACCGCGCAGATGAACGTAAAGCGTGCTGCCCAGGAACAGCATCAGGATCGATGCCTTGGCAACAAATGAAAGGGTCATGAAGCTCTCCTTGAAGCGGGCAGATAACGCCAAACGTCACGCGGGCAGCACTGAAGCATGATTCTGAATGAAGGACCGCGGGCACGTGCGGACAGGGATAATCGTCCGGCGATGCGTAAGCTGGCCATCATAAACCCTTGCGTTGCCCGCATGAAGTACGCACTTGCGAAGATGTGTTACTGGGAAAGCTCCTGATCGGTAAACAGATCGCTGAACAGCATGCTCGACAGGTAACGCTCGCCGGAGTCGGGCAGGATCACCACGATCGTCTTGCCCTGCATCTCCGGTTTTTCAGCCAGGCGGACAGCCGCCGCCATCGCTGCGCCGCACGAAATACCGCAGAGAATACCCTCCTCCTGCATCAGACGCCGTGCCATGATCCTGGATTCGTCGTCAGTGACACGCTCTACCCGATCAACAATCGACAGGTCGAGGTTTTTCGGGATAAAGCCGGCGCCGATACCCTGAATCTTGTGCGGGCTTGGCGTGATCGTTTCACCCGCCATCGCCTGGGTGATGATTGGCGAACCGTCCGGTTCAACCGCGACAGACAGAATCGGCTTGCCTGCGGTGTGCTTGATATAACGGGAAATACCGGTGATAGTCCCGCCAGTCCCGACGCCCGCCACCAGCACATCTATGGCACCGTCGGTGTCCGCCCAGATTTCAGGGCCAGTGGTCTTTTCATGGATGGCAGGGTTGGCCGGGTTTTCGAATTGTGCCGGCATGAAGTAGTTTTCCGGGTCGCCAGCCAGCAGTTCTTCTGCCCTGGCGATTGCACCTTTCATCCCCTTGGCCGGCTCGGTCAATACCAGTTCGGCACCCAGCGCCTTGAGTACCTTGCGACGTTCTATGCTCATGGAAGCCGGCATGGTCAACATCAGCTTGTAGCCACGGGCAGCGGCAACAAACGCCAGGCCAATCCCGGTGTTGCCCGAGGTCGGTTCGACAATGGTCATGCCTGGCTTGAGTTTGCCGCTGCTTTCAGCGTCCCAGATCATGTTGGCACCGATACGGCACTTGACGGAATAGCCCGGATTACGCCCTTCGATCTTGGCCAGAATGGTGACACCGCGCGGCGCGATACGGTTGATCTGCACCAGCGGTGTATTACCGATGGAATGGGCGTTATCAGCGTAGATACGGCTCATGAGGATGTCCTTGTGCACATCGGTTAAAGATTCAAAGCCTATGCCGCCAGCCTTGGGGCGTCCAGTCTGACCGAACGGATGACGACGCGCGCAGTCCATCCTTTCATTGAAACAGGAGACTCACGTCATGAAACGTCGCTACAGCTGGCCGCTATGGACCCTGGCCGCTCTGGTAGTGCTGCTGATCGCTATCAATATCGCCCTGCCGTATCTGGTGCGCGACTATCTGAACGACAAACTCGCAGACATGGGTGACTACCGAGGCGAAATCGCCGATGTGGATCTGGCTTTGTGGCGAGGCGCCTATCGAATCAAGGGGCTGAAAATCGTCAAGACCGATGGCAAAGTCCCGGTGCCCTTCTTCGACGCACCGATGATCGAACTGGCGGTCAGTTGGCATTCACTCTGGTATGACCATGCCGTGGTGGCAAAAGCCTTGTTCACCGGCCCGCAGATCAACTTTGTCGACGGCGGCAGCAAACAAGCCTCGCAGACCGGTCAGGGCACCGACTGGCGTACGCAGATGAACAAGCTGTTGCCCATCACCCTCAACGAACTGCGAATCGACAACGGACGTATCACGTTCAATAACTTCAATTCCACGCCCAAGGTGAAAATCGAGGCGGACCAGGTCAATGCCAGCATCTACAACCTGACCAACGTGGTCGATGTAGAAGGCAACCGCGATGCCGAGTTCAAGGGCAAGGCACGCCTGCTGGGCCACGCCGACCTGGAAAGCACGGCCAGATTCGATCCGTTCAGCAACTTTGAAGACTTTGATTTCAAACTGCGTGCCACTGGCATACAGCTCAGGAAGCTCAATGACTTCTCGTCGGCTTACGGCAAGTTCGATTTCAACGCAGGCGATGGCGATGTCGTGATTGAAGCGCAGGCCGACAAAGGGCAACTCAAAGGCTATATCAAGCCGCTGCTGCGCAACGTGGACGTGTTCAACTGGCACCAGGATGTGGAGAACAAGGACAAGGGCGTGTTCCGTTCGATCTGGGAAGCGCTGGTCGGCACCAGTGAAACCGTGCTGAAAAACCAGCGAGAAAACCAGTTCGCCACCCGCGTCGACCTGAGCGGCAGTGTCCATCAGCAGGATATCAGCGGCTTTAAGGCGTTCCTGCAAATCCTGCGCAATGCGTTCGTTCAGGCGTTCAATGCACGTTATGAGAGTAGCAAGGGTTCCTAGGCCATGCCCGACAGGGTCGGCGAGCTAAGGTCAGGCAAGGCCGAAACAGGCGAACAGCGGTCGGGTCTCGCCCGACTCTGCATGGTGTAAATGAGCACAGAGCGTGACTCTCTATTCAAGAAATGAATAAGGCTCCTGCGTTCACAGTCATCCGGCGGCCACGCTATAGTCGTGCATTGTTTGCCCCCATTACGGCGTGCGTGCCGACCCGGTTACGCGCGCCCATGCGAAAAGGATGGATCAATGAAGTTCGAAGGTACGCCGGCCTACGTTGCCACTGACGATCTCAAGCTGGCGGTCAACGCGGCGATTACGCTGGAGCGTCCGCTGCTGGTCAAGGGCGAGCCCGGCACCGGCAAGACCATGCTCGCCGAGCAACTGGCCGAGTCCTTTGGCGCAAGGCTGATTACCTGGCACATCAAGTCCACCACCAAAGCGCATCAGGGGCTTTACGAATATGATGCCGTCAGCCGCCTGCGCGACTCGCAACTTGGCGTCGACAAGGTCCATGACGTGCGCAATTACCTCAAGAAGGGCAAGCTCTGGGAAGCCTTCGAGTCGGAAGAACGGGTGATCTTGCTTATCGACGAGATCGACAAGGCTGACATCGAATTCCCCAACGACCTGTTGCAGGAACTCGACAAGATGGAGTTCTACGTTTACGAGACGGATGAAACCATCAAGGCCAGGCATCGACCGATCATCATCATTACCTCCAACAACGAGAAAGAGCTGCCGGACGCCTTCCTGCGTCGCTGCTTCTTCCACTACATCGCCTTTCCGGATCGGGTCACGCTGCAACGCATCGTCGACGTGCATTACCCGGACATCAAAAAAGACCTGGTGAGCGAAGCACTGGACGTGTTCTTTGACGTGCGCAAGGTGCCGGGGCTAAAGAAGAAGCCTTCGACGTCCGAACTGGTGGACTGGCTCAAGCTGCTGATGGCCGACAACATCGGTGAAGCTGTATTGCGCGAGCGCGACCCCACCAAAGCCATCCCACCGCTGGCCGGCGCGCTGGTCAAGAACGAACAGGACGTGCATCTGCTGGAACGTCTGGCGTTCATGAGCCGCCGCGGCAATCGCTGATCGTGTCTATCCAACCTGTCATGTAAAGGGCGACAGCCATGCTGCTCAACCTGTTCAACGAAATGCGTGCGGCCAGGGTGCCGGTGTCTCTGCGTGAACTGCTGGACCTGATCAATGCGCTTGAACAGCGGGTCATCTTTGCCGACATTGATGAGTTCTACTTTCTGGCACGCACGATTCTGGTCAAGGACGAGCGCCATTTCGACAAGTTCGACCGGGCTTTTGGTGCGTACTTCAACGGCCTGGAAAAGCTCGACGACCATTTGCAGGCGTTGATCCCCGAAGACTGGCTGCGCAAAGAGTTCGAGCGCTCGCTGACGGAAGAGGAACGTGCGCAAATCCAGTCGCTGGGCGGCCTCGACAAGCTTATTGAAGAGTTCAAGAAGCGTCTGGAAGAACAGAAGGAACGTCATGCCGGTGGCAATAAATGGATCGGCACCGGCGGCACCAGTCCGTTCGGCTCGGGTGGCTACAACCCGGAAGGCATACGTGTAGGCGATGCAGGCGAGCGCAAAGGCAAGGCGGTCAAGGTCTGGGATCAGCGTGAATATAAAAACCTGGACGATCAGGTTGAACTGGGCACGCGCAATATAAAGGTGGCGCTGCGTCGCTTGCGCAAGTTTGCCCGCCAGGGCGCTGCGGATGAACTGGATATCGACGGCACCATCGATCACACCGCACGCGATGCCGGTCTGCTGAACATTCAGATGCGTCCGGAACGGCGCAATACCATCAAGTTACTGCTGCTGTTCGACATCGGCGGCTCGATGGACTCGCACGTCAAGGTCTGCGAAGAGCTGTTCTCGGCCTGCAAGACCGAGTTCAAGCACATGGAGTATTTCTACTTCCATAACTTCGTTTACGAATCAGTGTGGAAGAACAACCTGCGCCGCGGCTCCGAGCGGACCGCCACTCAGGACCTGCTGCACAAGTACGGCGCGGACTACAAGGTGATTTTTATCGGCGACGCCTCGATGGCGCCGTATGAAATCACCCAGCCCGGCGGCAGCGTCGAACACTGGAATGAAGAGGCAGGCTATGTGTGGATGCAGCGCTTCATGGCCAAATTCAAGAAAGTCATCTGGATCAATCCTTATCCGAAAGATGCATGGGACTACACCACGTCCACACACATCGTGCGGGATCTGATCGAGGGGCAGATGTATCCGCTCACCCTGCGCGGTCTGGAAGAGGGCATGCGTTATCTGGCGAAATGAAATAAAGAGGTTTCACATAACGTATAGGCCGGTCGTCGACCGGCCTATACTGGCCGACCACCTGCATGACTATTCCAGAACCCCGAACTACGCTGACACTTCCAGACCACCAATCAGACGGGGAAGTGCTGATTGAGTAGATAGTGTTGCCGTTACTCCATCGTTTTGCCTGAGCAGCCGTCGCGACTTCGCGGGTTACTTATGAACGAAACGCTCGGGATCATGCAGCCTTATTTCTTTCCCTATATCGGCTACTTTCAGCTCATCGCTGCGGTTCAGCGCGGGCTTGTCTTTGACATCGTCAAATACAAGCGCAAAAGCTGGATGAACCGCAATCGGGTGCTCGGCAGTCAAGGCGACTGGCAATATATCAACGTTCCGGTATGTGCCAGCGAGGGAACACTGATCAAGGACGTGACCCTTATCGACCTCGCCTGTGCCCATCAGCGAATCAGGAGTCAACTCGAACACTACCGACGCAAGGCCCCGTACTTCCGGGAAACCTTGCACCTGGTCGACCAGACACTCGGCGTGCCTGCCACTCACTTGTGCGAACTCAACACCCGGGGCCTGAAAATCGTTTGTGACTATTTAGGCATGAGCTTTGACTGGGAGAGCTGTGCAGCACTGAACCTTGATCTGCCCCCTATTCAACATGCCGGCCAATGGGCACTTGAAATAAGTACGGTGATGGAGGCCCGTCAGTACATCAATACCACTGGCGGACGCGAGATTTTCAAGCCTGGTGACTGGGAGGATAGAAACATACAACTAAGGTTTCTCGAACCCTCGTCCTTCAGCTACTCCACAGCCCCCATGAACTTTGTCGACAACCTTTCGATCATTGATGTGCTGATGTGGAACGCGCCTGAAACAGTGCTTGCCTATCTGCGCAATGAAACAAGGGCGGCCCCATGAGCCGCCCTTTATGATGGTTCTCCGTTAGACTGCGCCGTCAACGCCAGTCCCGCTCGAGTTGCGGCTTGCGTCGCCCACCGTGGATCACCCAGCCGAGCAACAGCACGAAGCTTTCGATCACCAGCGCCAGCAGCAACGCGCTGATGATGCCCCAGGCGATGACTTCAGGAGCCAGCAGGACTTGCCACGTATAACCGTTGAACGTTTCGCGACGGATATCCGGGTCGGAAGCAGTGGCGACGAAAAAGGCCTTGGAATACCAGGGCCCTTGAAGCCCGAGCCACTGGCGCTCAAGAATATGAGTGCGATTCATCAACGTATCGATGTTGTCCGCATCGCTGCGAAACACCGGGTCTTCGCTGCTCCGATAGTGCTGGATCAGCGCCTGGATATCGCCTTTGAAAAACTGCTGCGCAGTGGCGGTGTAGCCCTTGACGGCCTGCTGCGCCTCGATCAGATGAGCTTCGACACGCTTGCTGTAATCACTGATGAAACCGGGAATCTGCACCCCGAACAGCAGGCCCACCGTAAACAGGACCAATCGCAGATAACTTCGCAGCATCGATATCCCTCTTCTTTTTTATCCAGCGGGCAAGTGTACGGGTTTCTCAAGGCCCGGCGATATCCGTGACGGTTTCAACCAGGCCTTGCGCCACGCACTCACCCTTGCGCCACAGGCTCCACTGACCCGGCTCATAGCGGTGCCAGTTTTCGTTCTCGGTCAATGGCTCGGTTGCAATGACTGTGACCACGTCGTGCGGCGTTGTTTCAGCCTGAAAATCGACAATCACGTCGACGTCTTTCAACCGTGCCGGACCGAACGGAGCACGGCGGGTGATCTGAACCAGTTTGGTGCTGCAAAAGCAGAACAACCAGTCGCCGTCACTCAGCAGGCAGTTGAATACGCCCTTGCTACGGTACTCGGCGCACGCATGGATCAGTGACGGCAGCAACTCTTCGACTTCGACCGGCTCGGGAAACGCTTCGCGGACGCGATTGAGCAGATCGCAGAACGCCGCTTCGCTGTCGGTATCGCCCACTGGCCGATAAAAGGTGGCACCAGGGGTAAAATTCGCTAACTGGCCATTGTGTGCGAAGCACCAGTTACGGCCCCACAGCTCACGTACGAAAGGATGTGTATTGGACAGGCAGACCTTACCGACGTTGGCCTGTCGGATATGGCCAATCACGACTTCGCTCTTGATGGGGTAGCGCTGTACCAACTGTGCGACTTCCGATTCGCTGCTGGCTGCCGGGTCCTGAAACAGGCGCAGACCGCGGCCCTCGTAGAAGGCAATGCCCCAGCCATCGCGATGCGGACCGGTGCGCCCGCCGCGCTGCATCAGCCCGGTAAAGCTGAAGACTATGTCGGTCGGGACATTGGCGCTCATGCCCAGTAATTCACACATGCTCAGATTCTCGCTTCAAGAGGTTTTGCAGCAGGTCATGCGCCGCAAAGGGCGGCGCTTGCCAACGAAGCGGGATTTACAACCGCGGTTCGACGCGCCCGCCTCTGGCGGGAGGAAGCGGCGCAGCGGATCGACGTGCGTAGTGATCGTCCTCGGCAAACGGTTCGTCGGCGGGGTCTGTGTCGACAGGCTGAGCAACCGGCACGGGCTGGCGAGCCTTGCGGCTGCGTTCGATCGGCCAGCGGATCAGTACGAACAGCACGTACGCGGCGAAGGCGAACATGCCATACATGGCCAGATCCGAGACAGCGGTCCAGACATTGCTGCCGACCTTGAACATCAGGTCAAGCGCAGTGATCGCCACGGCGGGCGCCATTGCATCCTTGGCAGGGTCAACCATGGTCGGCGTAAACAGCAGCACCGCGACCGCCACCAGCAAAGGTTCCTTGAGGTACCGCCACATCCAGCGGGTCATCAGGAACCATACCAGCAGGCAACCCAACGCGGCGAAGGCGTAGACGCTCCAGGCGATCAGATAGTCGTTTTCGGTCATGACGTCCGTGGTAAGGCAGGTAAAGAGGCGCTTATGATAACGGCTTTTGCCTGACGCGGCTTGCCTCGCTTCAGTAATCGGTTCAGCGTGTACCGATATTTTCCGGATTAATGCCTTAACAGAGAGCCCAGCATGCCCGTCTCGAATGCAACCTCCAACGCCCCGATTGCGCGCAAGGCCGACGGTTCCGATCCCTATGCCTGGCTGCAGAACCGCGATACCGATGAAGTGCTCGACTACCTCAAGGCCGAAAACGCCTGGCAAGAGCAGCAATTGGCGGAGCAGACCGAGCTGCGCGAACACCTGTTTCAGGAGATCAAAGGCCGTATTCTCGAAACCGACCTGTCCCTGCCCTCCCCTTGGGGGCCTTACCTTTATTACACGCGTACCACACAGGGCGACGAGTACGCCCGGCACTATCGCTGCCCGCGCCCGGCTGACGATTCCAACTCGGTGGATGAACGCCGTGAGGAATTGTTGCTGGACCCCAACGCAATGGCCGACGGCGGATTTTTCTCGCTGGGTGCGTTCAGCATCAGCCCCGACCACCAGCGCCTGGCCTACAGCCTGGACACCAGTGGCGACGAGGTGTACCAGCTTTATGTAAAGGAACTGAGCACCGGTCAGGTCAGCAGCCTGCCGTTCGAAAACTGCGATGGCAGCATGACCTGGGCCAACGACAGCCAGACTCTGTTTTTCGGTGAACTGGACGAAACCCATCGTCCGGCAAGGCTGCATCGCCACACCTTGGGCAGCTCATCGGCCGAGCAGGTGTTCGACGAACCGGACGGCCGATTCTTCCTGCACTGTTTCCGCAGCAGTTCCGAACGCCAACTGATCATTTTGCTCAACAGCAAAACCACCAGCGAAGCCTGGGTGCTTGATGCCGATCACCCCTTGCAGGACTTCACTTGCCTCGCACCGCGCGCCGAAGGTCATGAATACTATCCAGACCACGGGCTGCTCGATGGCGTCTGGACCTGGTTTATCCGCAGCAATCAGAGCGGCATCAACTTCGCGCTGTATCACGCAGCGGCACAAGCCAGTGGCGCGCCGGTACGCGAGGACTGGCAGACGTTGGTCGCGCACGACGACAAGGTCATGCTCGAAGGCATCAGTCTCAACGCCAAGGGCATCAGCCTTAGCCTGCGCGAAGGCGGCCTGCCGATCATCGAGGTGCGCCCGCAAGACCTGCCGGTTTATCGCGTGCAACTGCCTGATGCCGCCTACAGTCTGTACGTGCAAGACACGCTGGAGTTCGACAGCGACAGGATTCGCCTGCGTTATCAGTCGCTGAATCGTCCGGCGCAGGTGCGTCAGCTGGCATTGGCGAGCGGCGAGCAAGTGGTGCTCAAGGAAACGCCGGTGCTGGGCACCTTCGATGCCGACGCTTACGTCAGCCAGCGTTTGTGGGCCACCGCCAGCGATGGTACTCAGGTGCCGATCAGTCTGGTGGTCAAGCGTGAGCTGGCCGGCAAAGCGACGCCGTTGTATCTGTACGGCTACGGCGCTTACGGCGAAAGCCTTGATCCGTGGTTTTCCCACGCGCGTCTGAGCCTGCTCGAGCGTGGCGTGGCCTTTGCCATCGCTCATGTACGCGGCGGTGGCGAGCTGGGCGAGACCTGGTATCGCAACGGCAAGCAAGAGCACAAGCAGAACACCTTCGGCGATTTCATTGCCTGCGCAGAACACCTTGTCGCACAGGGCCTGACCAGCGCCGAACATCTGGTGATCAGCGGCGGCAGCGCCGGTGGCCTGCTGATCGGTGCGGTACTCAACCAGCGCCCCGAACTGTTCAAGGCAGCGATTGCCGAAGTGCCGTTCGTTGACGTGCTGAACACCATGCTCGACCCGGATCTGCCGCTGACCGTTACCGAATACGACGAATGGGGCAACCCGCAGGAACCCGAGGTCTACGAACGCATCAAGGCCTACGCGCCTTATGAAAATGTCACGGCTCAGGCTTATCCGTCCATGCTGGTCATCGCCGGTTACAACGACAGTCGTGTGCAGTATTGGGAAGCCGCCAAATGGGTCGCGAAATTGCGCGCCACCAAAACCGACGACAACCCGCTTCTGCTCAAGACCGAACTGGGCGCCGGACATGGCGGCATGAGTGGCCGCTATCAGGGGTTGCGTGACGTGGCGCTCGAGTATGCTTTTATCTTCAAGATATTGCAGATCGCCGAATGAACTTGGTGTGAAACACCTGTCTTACTAGGATCGAGGGGCACGGAGTGGCCCCTTTTGCATCAGGATCGAAAGACCGAACCATGTCAGAACCATTGTCCAACCTGAACAACGCCATACGCGACATGCTGCTGGATTGCGGCCTGTTCGACACCCTGCTGCCCGGCGATTTCGTGACTGTAGCCGGGTATTTCAGCATTACCGACATCGAAAAAGGCGAGACCATTTTTGCCGAAGGCGATGCCGGGACATTCATGTGCATCATTCATCAAGGCACCGTGTCCGTGCAGAAACTTGCCGCTGACGGTCAGCAGGTTGAAATCGCCGTTCTGCGTCGCGGACGCGCGTTCGGAGAGATGGCCGTGCTGGACGGCGAGCGCCGCTCGGCCAGTTGTATCGCAGCCACCCATTGCCAGTTATTGAACCTGGGCCGTGATTCGCTGGACAAGATGCTCGACGAAGCGCCGAAAATCGCTGCCAAGATCATCCGCGCTCTTGCCATTTCGCTGTCCAGGCGCCTGCGCATGGTCGACGGGCAATTATTGTCGCAGCAGGTGTGAGTTTGCCCATCTGGCGCTAAACTTGCCCACATTCCGCTTTCAATGCGCACACGCACAGGTGACACCATGAGCACGGCCAATCCTCCTTCCCATACTGCCAAGCTGGACCGCATTCTGGCCGACGCCCAGCGCGACCGTGAAATGGGTTACCGCGACAAGGCGCTGCGTATGTACCCGCACGTCTGCGGCCGCTGCGCTCGCGAATTCGCTGGCAAACGCCTCAGCGAACTGACCGTGCATCACCGCGACCACAACCATGACAACAACCCGCAGGACGGCTCCAACTGGGAGCTGCTGTGCCTGTACTGCCATGATAACGAGCACTCGCGCTACACCGACCAGCAATACTTCGCAGACGGCTCTCTCGGCAGTCCGAAAACCGCAAAGGCGACCCATAATCCATTCGCCGCGCTGGCAGGGTTGATGAAGAAAGACGAGTGACCCCGGCACCTTCGACAACGAACATCCTCCACTCCTACCCGCATTTCCCCTAGCCTGCGGCCAATCGACCGACCGGATATTTCGCCATGCCCACCCGAACCTCAAGACGAACCTTTGTAAAAGGGCTTGCCGCCAGTGGCCTCCTCGGCGGTCTGGGGCTGTGGCGCAGTCCGGCGTGGGCGGTTCCGAATCCGGGGCAGCCGGCCGGGCTGTCCGGCACCGAGTTCGATCTGTTTATCGGCGAAACCCAGGTCAACATCACCGGTAACGCCAAAACCGCGATGACGATCAACGGTGGCATTCCAGGCCCGCTGTTACGTTGGCGCGAAGGCGATACCGTGACCTTGCGGGTAAAAAATCGCCTCGACGAGGCTACGTCCATTCATTGGCACGGCATCATCCTGCCCGCCAACATGGACGGTGTGCCAGGGTTGAGCTTCGACGGTATCGCGCCCGATGGCATGTACGTCTATCGCTTCAAGGTCAGACAGAACGGCACCTACTGGTATCACAGCCATTCGGGCTTTCAGGAGCAGTCAGGTGTATACGGGCCGCTGATAATCGACGCCAGAGAGCCGGAACCGTTCACCTACGACCGCGAACACGTGGTCATGCTTACCGACTGGACCGACGAAGACCCGGTCCGCCTGATGAAAAAGCTGAAGAAACAGTCGGATTACTACAACAATAACAAGCGCACCGTCGGCGACTTCATCAACGACGTCAGTGAAAAAGGCTGGAGCGAGACCACAGCGGATCGCAGTATGTGGGCGCAGATGAGGATGAACCCGACCGATCTGGCGGATGTCAGCGGCGCAACCTACACCTACCTGATGAACGGCCAGGCCCCGGACATGAACTGGACCGGCCTGTTCATACCCGGTGAGCGCATTCGACTGCGCTTGATCAACGGCTCGGCGATGACGTATTTCGACGTGCGTATTCCGGGCCTGAAGATGACCGTGGTCGCCAGCGATGGCCTGCACGTCAAGCCAGTGACGGTCGATGAGTTACGTATCGCGGTGGCAGAAACCTACGACGTGATTGTCGAGCCCGACGAAGGTGCCTACACACTGTTTGCTCAATCAATGGACCGAACCGGTTACGCTCGCGGCACCCTGGCCAGCAGGCCCGGCTTGCAGGCCGTCGTTCCACCGCTCGATCCACGCCCGTTGCTGAGCATGGACGATATCGGCATGGCGGGCATGGACCACGGCAGCATGGACCACAGCGCAACACCGTCGATGGACGACATGCCGGGCATGGATCACAGCAAGATGGGCCACGACTCGATGCCCGGCATGGACCACAGCAAGATGCCGGCGAAAGAGACACCCGCCATGCAGTCACACCCGGACAGCGAACGGGGTAATCCGCTGGTCGACATGCAAGCCATGAGCACCTCGCCAAAACTCAACGATCCGGGCATCGGCCTCAGGGACAATGGGCGCAGGGTACTGACCTACGCTGACCTGCGCAGCACCTTCGAAGACCCGGATGGCCGCGAGCCAGGCCGCACCCTCGAACTGCACCTGACCGGTCACATGGAAAAATTCGCCTGGTCGTTCGATGGCGTGAAGTTCTCGGACGCCAAACCCCTCCTGCTCAAGTACGGCGAACGGGTTCGGGTGGTGCTGGTCAACGATACGATGATGACCCACCCGATTCATCTGCATGGCATGTGGAGCGACCTCGAAGACGAAAATGGACAGTTCATGGTGCGCAAACACACCATCGACATGCCACCAGGATCACGCCGCAGCTATCGCGTTACTGCCGATGCGCTGGGTCGGTGGGCTTATCACTGTCACATGCTGTACCACATGGAAATGGGCATGTTCCGCGAAGTGCGGGTGGAAGAATGAGGACTCTGATGGTGAGCAGAACGTTGAATTCACCCCGCCTGTCGATGCTGTTGCTGACCGCCGGGCTGGCCGTCACACCGTGGACCCCGGCGTTGGCGGCGGAGATGATGGAAGGCATGGATCATGGCAGCCATTCGATGCACATGGATGCCAGCGACAGCGAGGATACGCCCTCGACACAGACTGCGCCCGCCCGGAGCCGAACCCCTATCCCGCCCGTCACCGATGCCGACCGGGCGGCGGTGTATACCAGCCACGCAGGCCATCAGGTCCATGACAGCGCCATCAACAGTTATTTTCTGGCCGACAAGCTGGAATGGCAGAACGCCAACGACGGCAGTGCGCTGGCCTGGGACCTGTCCGGCTGGATTGGCGGCGACGTAGACCGCCTGCTGCTGCGCTCCGAAGGCGAGCGAACCAACGGCAAGACAGAGGAAGCGGAAATCCAGGCACTGTGGGGCCACGCGATCAGCCCGTGGTGGGACGTTGTCGCCGGCGCGCGCCAGGACTTCAAGCCCGGCGCGCCGCAGACCTGGGCAGCCTTTGGCCTGCAAGGTCAGGCGATTTCGAACCTTGATGTCGAAGCAACCGCCTTTATTGGTGAAGCCGGACAGACGGCCGCCCGCCTTGAAGCCGACTATGACTTTCTGCTGACCAACAACCTGATACTGCAGCCCACCGCAGAGCTTGACTTCTATGGCAAGAACGACCCGCAACGCGGCAACGGTTCGGGCCTGTCGACCAGCGAGTTCGGCCTCAGGCTGCGCTACGAGATCACGCCGCAATTCGCCCCTTATGTCGGGGTGAGCTGGGACCGCTCGTACGGCAAGACCGCCGATTACGCGCGTGAGGACGACGAAGACACCCAGGACGCGCGACTGGTGGTCGGCGTGCGCATGTGGTTCTGAACACAGTCGATAGCATTGCTCTGAGGCTGCCGTATAATCCCCGGTTTTCTTCAGAGCACCCTCCCCGTGGCCAACAAACGGTACGCCTGCATCGGTCTTTACAACCCCAAGTCCCCGGAAAACGTCGGCTCCGTCATGCGCGCGGCTGGCTGTTACGGTGTGGCGTCGGTGTTCTATACCGGTAAACGCTATGAACGCGCCCGGGACTTCATCACCGACACCAAGAAAATCCATCAGGACATTCCGCTGATCGGCATCGAAGACCTCAAGAGCATTCTCCCACTGGGCTGCATTCCGGTTGCCGTCGAACTCGTGGACGGTGCCCGTGCCTTGCCTGAGTACACCCATCCTGACCGCGCGTTGTATATCTTCGGTCCGGAAGACGGCTCACTGGATCAGGAAATCCGCGACTGGTGCGAAGACGTGGTCTACATCCCGACCGAGGGCTGCATGAACCTGGCGGCCACCGTCAACGTGGTGCTCTATGACCGTATGGCCAAAGGCATCAACACTCGTTCAGGTCCTCAGTTCGGCCGCGAGAAAATCGATCCGGCCAGCGACCGCTGACGGAAAAGCATTGAACCTGTGTCGCAGGCGGGTAGTCAGTTTCTCTGAACCGACCTACTACCTCATGGAGAGCCATCATGCGCGACACCCCGATCATCGAACGCATCGACACACCTGAACTGCTTCAGCGCAACCCGGATCAGAACGTCCAGGGCTGGGAGCGTATCGGCTCGCTGGCTGGCGGCGTGCTGCTGATGGGCAAAGGCGTCCGTCGTGGCGGTCTGCTGGGCCTGATTCAACTGGCCATTGGCGGCGCAGCGCTGGCCCGCGGCATCAGCGGTCACTGTTCGGCGAAAAGTCTGGTGGAAAAAGGCCGTAGCGACCTGCACAGCGCACGCTCGACCATCGAACGTGCTGGTGCGGAACTGAACAACCTCAAAGACGACGCTGAAAATGCCGTGAAGCAGGCAGCCGTCAAAGGTGTAGAAGCCCTGACCGAGCCAAAGCCGGTCGTCTAAGCGTTCAGCCTGCGCGAAAGATCAGGTAATCCTCCCAGTCGTCCTCGGCAACATTGTTCTCACTGAGCATGCGGCCGGACTGGGAGATACGTTCGTGATGCACAGCCGTGCGATCACCACACACCAGATGGTGCCAAAGCGGCAAATCCTTGCCCTCGCTGACCAGACGATAGCCGCAAGTCGGCGGCAGCCACTTGAATTCATCTGCCTGACCCGGTGTCAGCTGAATACAATCGGGCACCGAGGCACGACGGTTCGGATAGTCGGAACACTGACAGGTCTTCAGGTCCAGCAGCTTGCAGGCAATCCGCGTGTAATAGACGCTGTTGTCTTCCTCGTCCTCAAGCTTTTGCAGGCAGCATAAACCGCACCCATCGCACAACGACTCCCACTCCTCGGTGTCGAGCTGATCGAGGGTCTTGCGAATCCAGAAGGGTTCAACTTTAGCGGCCATGGTTCGGACAACGGTATCGACAATGAAAAGGCCGCCAGTCTAGAGGCACAACGGGTGCGGGCCAAGCACTTGCGACTGCCGGTAGCCAAGGGCTTGTCAGCGAAAGGGCAAAACAGTAGCTTTGACGGGTTTTCAGCGCGTTCAAGCGATGCCTGCCGACCACGGCCCATCAAGCCACGCTCGTTTTCCACCTTCGCTATAAAGGACTTTCATGAGCACAAACCCTCGCATCGCCGATCATCCTATCGACCCGCAATTCACCGAACGCTGGTCGCCACGCGCCTTCAGCGGCGAAAGCATCGAGCAGGAAACCCTGTTGAGCTTTTTCGAAGCTGCGCGCTGGGCGCCGTCGGCCTACAACTCCCAGCCCTGGCGGTTTCTGTATGCACGTCGTGATACGCCGAACTGGGAGCGTTATCTGGGCCTGTTGAACGAGTTCAATCGCAACTGGGCGCAACATGCTGCGGCACTGGTGATCGTTATCTCCAAGACCACCTTCGTCGCTCCCGGCGCAACTGAAGAAAGTCCCGCTCTGTGGCACACCTTCGACACCGGCTCGGCCTGGGGCTATATGGCGCTGCAGGCCAGCCTGAGCGGCTGGTACACGCACGGCATGGCCGGTTTCGATCAGGATCTGACCCGCAAGGAACTGAATATTCCAGAGGGCTACGCGGTGCACGCAGCCATTGCGGTTGGCAAGTTGGGCGACAAGTCGACATTGCCGGAATACCTGCAAGGCCGCGAAGTACCAAGCCCGCGCAAGCCGTTGGCAGAACTGGCGGCTGAAGGGGATTTTTCCCTGTAACCGACCGTTTGCTCCAGGCAAAACCTGCGAGCCGACGCCTGAAACGTCGGCTCGTTTGCAAGCACATCAGTAACCCCGCGAAAAATCGACCTCTCCGCGCAGCGCCTGTCCCGCCTGAAAAGCTTTCAGGTTATGGACGAAAAGCTCGGTCATGGCTACCGGCGATGTCGGGGCCGAACTGTGGCCGGTCAACAGCAGGCCGTACGCGGTCCAGAAAGGATGGCGCTGCGGCAGCGGCTCCTGGCGGCAGACATCGATGACCGCACCCGCCAGATGCCCTTCTTTCAAGGCTTCGACCAGATCCGCGTCCACGACCGCCACCCCACGCCCGACATTGATGAACAGCGCAGTGGGCTTGAAGCTGGCGAACAGCTTTGCGTTGTACAGGTCGTGCGTCTCTGGCGTGTTGGGCAGCAGGTTGATGACGTAGTCCATCTCGCCCAGCAGACGCGTCATGTCTGACAACGCTGTTACCTCGATAAACGGCTTCTGGAGACGCGCACTGGAGGCCACGCCATAGACCTGCACACCGAACGGCAAAAGGAACTCGGCAACCCGCTGGCCGATATCACCGGCACCCACGATCAACACCTTGCGACCCGACAGGCTCTGGCCGGTGCGATTGTCCCACTTGCGCTCGACCTGACTCATCAAACGCGCCAGTACCTCACGCTCGTGACCGAGCATGTAGGTCAAAACGAATTCGGCCATGACCTGGCCGAAAATGCCTACCGCACGCGTCAGCCGATATTCCCGCGACAGCGTGTCGGCCAGCAGTGGTGTGATGCCCGCCCAGGTGGATTGCAACCACTGAGGCTTGTGCCCTTGACGCAGCAGGTTGGCCATCAGGTCCGGCTGTCCCAGCCAGACCGGACAATCGCTGGCCATACGCGACAGCTCGGCAGAGTCGCCGGTGCTGAAGACTTCCAGATCAGGCGCAGCCTTGCGCAACAGTTGGGTGTAAACGTGGTAATCGTGCTCGGCAATCAGAACGCGCATGTTTCAAAAACCTTAAAAACAGGACAGGCAACCCACGGCGATGTGGGCCGCTTTACAACGTGAGCAGCTATTACACGGGATCGTTGCGGCGCAGCAGCTCTTCGGGCAAATGCTCGATGTAATCGTCTTCGGCCGGAGGCATCTGCAAGTGATAACCCTGGCTGTCGAGGTTCTCCAGCACCACGTTGATATCTTCGCGCGACAGCGCGCGCTCGGGGCTGAGGACCAGATCGAATGCATGAACCGGCTTGCCAAACGCCATCAGCAGTTCAGGCGGTACGCGCTTGAGAACGTCACTCTTTAAGACATAAAGGTACATCTCGTTTCTTTTCGGGCTGCGGTAGATCGAGCAGATACGTTTCAAGACGCTTCTCCGGGGGCAGCCAGGCTGTCCAGCAGCGCCTGGCCCATCAACTCGCGGCGCCAGCCACGCAACGAGTCGGGCAATTGGTAAGGACCGTCGGGGTAGCCGCTCTTGAGCAGGGCTTCAAGGGTCTTTTTGCGCAGCATCAATTCTGGTGCCATCTGCAACTGTTCGGCGTATTGCTGACCGATTGCACGCAGACGCTTGATCGACCCGGCTGCATCAATGGGCAAAGGTTCGGGCAGTGCAGGCGGCCACTCTTCTGGAGGGAGCGCGCTTGCAGTCTTGATCAACTCAAGCAGAAACTCGCCGTCATGACGGACCGTGCGCGGGTGCATGTCTTCGATCCGCGCCAGCGCACCGAGGTTGTCTGGCTGGGTTTTGGCCAATGGCCACAGCGAATGCTCACGCACGATACGGTTGCGCGGCAGGTTGCGCGCGCGCGCCTCACGCTCACGCCAGGCACACAGCTCGCGCAGTACGGCCAACTGAGCACGCGACAGTTTCCAGGCCAGCTTTGCATCGCGATAGACCTCGTAAGGGTCAACTTCGCGGCGCAGGTTGGCAACCAGTTCAGCACCGTCGTCCAGCAACCAGGCGTATTTGTCATCGGACAAACGTGGACGCAGGAGGGTGAACAACTCGGCCAGGTGCACAGCGTCTTCGGCAGCGTAGCTGATCTGCGTGTCCGACAGCGGGCGTTGCAGCCAGTCGGACCGGGTTTCGCCCTTGGGCAGGTCGATGTCGAGGACCTCCTGCACCAGACGTGAATACCCCATGGAAAAACCGAGGTTCAGGTAAGCAGCTGCCAATTGGGTATCAAACAGCGGCACCGGCAGGCTGCCGGTCAGGCGCAGCAAGACTTCAAGGTCTTCACTGCACGCATGCACCACTTTGATGACGTCGGGGTTTTCGAGCAACGCGGACAATGGCTGCCAGTCGTTGATCAGTAACGGATCAATCAACCAGGCGCTTTGCCCGTCGCCGATCTGCAGCAACGCAGCTATCGGATAAAAAGTGTCGACCCGCATGAACTCGGTGTCGAGTGCGACAAAAGGCAGCGACTGCCATTGTGCGCAATGCCGGGCGAGGCTGTCGTCGTCGCGAATCCAGTGAATATCGATGGCCACACGGCTCTCCCTTCAACAATGGCGCGCAGTATATATCGTGATGGGAGATTATCGCGCGTCTGTCGTCCGGGTCTGGCGCATCTTCACGCAAATGAGCTTCAGGAGGGACCGTTGTCTGGCACAAGCAGTGCCGATGATCGCCCCTCGCCGCGGCGAGGGAACGGTCACGAACACGCTGCGCACCTCAGTGTTTGTCGGCTGCCGACAACTCAGTCCGGCATCCGGCAAACATATCCAGGCTGGGGTCATAGACCTGAGTGTCGACTTTCAAAAGGCCAAGCATGGAGTGAAAAAGATTGTCTTGGCTCAACGGTGCGTTGCGCTGTCTGGCCAGGCAATCCGGCGTGACCGCAAAAGACTTCTGATAGGTATCGGACAACCAGATAAGCATCGGTACATGCTTTTGCTGATCAGGGGCCAACACATACGGTGTACCGTGCAAGAACAAGTTGTACTCGCCGAGCGATTCGCCATGGTCCGACAAGTAGATCATGGCCGTATCCACCTTGTTTTGATTCGTGCGCAACAGATCAATAAGGCTAGACAGCACATGATCGGTATACAGCAGTGTGTTGTCGTACGCATTGACAATGCTGTCCCGGCTGCAATTGTTCAACGCATTGCTTTTACACACCGGCGTAAACTTTTCAAACGCTTCAGGGTAACGCTTGAAGTATTCAGGGCCGTGACTGCCCATCTGGTGCAGGACCAGAACCGTATCCTTGTCGAGGCTGTCGATAAAACCCTGCAGGTTCTGCAACAGTATTTCGTCCCGGCATTCATGATTGTTGCACAGCAACGGGTCCTTGAGATTACTCACATCCTGAAAGGCCACTCGATCACAGGTTCCTTTGCAGCCCGCCTGGTTATCACGCCACACCACTTCTATACCGGCGCGGTTCAGGACATCCAGTAAACCTTCCTGATTACGGGCCTTGGTTGCGTTGTAATTCTTGCGCCCCATGTTGGAAAACATGCACGGCACCGACACTGCCGTTTCGGTGCCGCAGGAATACACATCGGTAAACGCCACCAGCCCGCTCTCCTTGTTCAGGTTGGGCGTGGTGTTGCGGCCATAGCCGAGGATCCCGAAGTTCTCGGCCCGGGCACTTTCGCCCACCACCAGCACGGTCAACGACTTGCGGGCGTGTGCAGCCCAGTCAGGCGAACGCTTGGCGTCCTCGCCAATCTTCACGAACGGGCGCCGTGCGGACATCACCTGCTCGCTCAGGTAGCCGATCGAAGCACCGATGTAATTGCTTGGCACCACCATCAGGCGCAATTCGTGATGGTTGCGAAACAATGAGGACAAGCCTTGATAATTTGCCAGCGCAACGCCGCCTATTGCCACGCAACAGACCACACCCACCACCAGTTTGCTGAGCAGTTCCAGGTGCCAGCGACGGTAACTGATTGGCAGCTTCCACAGGATCAGCGAAGGCAGTACGCCCAACAGAACAATGTACAACGCCAGCTTCAAAGACAGCAGACCCTGCACTTCCGTCACGTTGGTTTCGGCGAAGTTCCGGAACATGCCTGCGTCAATCATGACACCGTACTCGGTCATGAAATACACCACACCGGCGCTGATCATAAACAAGGTGATCACCACAGGTTTAAACACATGACGGAATGCCAACAAGGTCAAAAAAATATTGAATACGCAGAAAATCATCAACCCAAAGGCAAAGCGCATGGCCAGGCCTTTCGCATCCGGACTGGTAATCGCGAAGAGGTGCTGCCAAAGATTTATATTGAAACCCAGTAACAGAAAGGCACTGGCAAGTACGGTAACAACCTCTGGACGAACAGTTCTGGGTGTCGGCATCGTGGTCTGCTTATCGAATTAATATGCATCGGGCATTCAGGAGCCAGGTCACTCCCCGATGGAGCGCACTGTAAGAAGCGCGTCATCAATTTTATGTGAAAACGGTGAGAGGATTGGGTTGAATGAAGCTTATTTCACTGTCAAGAAATCCATTCGTATCACTACTCCATTGCCCACCATCAATACGCCTTCTCCGGCCATCAACATGTCTCCGCAAGCAGGCTTGCGGAGACGTTATCCTTTCAAACTCGCTCGATCAGACCGAGCGACGGCGATAGGCACGATAGCCCGGCAGCCAGAAATTACGCTCGATGGCTTCAAGCAGCGCCTCTTCTGAGGTTTCCAGCGCCAGCCCCTCAGCCTGAGCCTCTTTGGCAACCGCCAACGCGATTTTACGGCTCACCTGCTGAATCTCCTTGAGCGGCGGCAAGACCGCATCGCCCTTCCCTGTGACCATAGGAGAACACTCGGCCAGTGCATTTGACGCCGCCATCAGCATCCGGTCGGTAATGCGCGATGCCTTGCAGGCCACCACACCAAGGCCGATGCCCGGAAAAATATAAGAGTTGTTGCATTGGGCTATGTGCACGGTGCGACCGTTGATCTCTACCGGCGCGAATGGGCTACCGGTGGCCACCAGCGCATTGCCGTCCGTCCAGCGCAGGATTTCTTCCGGAGTCGCTTCTACCTTGGAGGTCGGGTTGGACAGCGGCATCACCAACGGCTTGGCGCAGTGCTTGTGCAGTTCGCGAATCACCTGCTCGGTAAACAGACCACGCTGCCCGGACACGCCAATCAATACGGTGGCACCGGCCTGTTTAACCACATCGAGCAACTGCGGAAAGGCTTCTGTACCGGCTGTCCAGCCCGCCACATCGGCAGTCTTTTGCGCCAGTCGCTTCTGGAAATCGAGCAGATTATCCATGCCCTCGGTCAACAAGCCGAAACGATCAACCATAAAGATACGTTTACGCGCCTCACTTTCGCTCAGGCCTTCGATACGCATTGCTGCGATGATGTGCTCGGCGATCCCGCAACCCGCCGAACCGGCTCCGACAAACACCACCTTCTGCTGGCCAAGGGTTTCATTCTTGGCCTTGCAGGCCGCCAGCAACGTGCCCACGGCAACCGAAGCAGTGCCCTGAATGTCATCGTTGAAGCAGCACAGCTCATCCCGATACTTTTCAAGCAGCGGCATCGCGTTGGACTGGGCGAAGTCTTCGAACTGCAACAACACGTCCGGCCAGCGACGCTGTACGGCGTCAATGAACAAGGCGATAAAGTCCTCGTATTCCTTGCCCGATACCCGCTCGTGACGCCACCCCATGTACATCGGGTCATCCAGCAGTTCGCGGTTGTTGGTGCCGACATCCAGCACAATCGGCAGCGTATACGCCGGGCTGATCCCGCCACAGGCGGTGTACAGCGACAACTTTCCAATAGGGATGCCCATCCCGCCGATGCCTTGATCGCCCAGTCCGAGAATTCGCTCGCTGTCGGTCACGACAATGATCTTGATCCGGTCCTTGGTGGCACTGCGCAGGATGTCATCAATGCGGTCGCGCTCAGGGTAGGAAATGAACAGGCCACGATGCGTGCGGTAGATCTTGGAGAACTCCTGGCACGCCTGGCCCACCGTCGGGGTGTAGATAATCGGCAGCATCTCGTCCAGGTGGGAGTCGAGCAGGCGGAAAAACAGGGTTTCGTTGTTGTCTTGAATCGAGCGCAGGTAAATATGCTTGTCCAGATCACTCGCGCACTGTTTGTACTGGCTGTAGACCCGGGTGACTTGCTCTTCGATCGTCTCTACGTTCTGCGGCAGGAGCCCGATCAGATTGAATTCGACCCGCTCTTGCGGGGTGAAGGCACTGCCTTTGTTCAGCAGGGGCATTTCCAGCAGTGAGGGTCCTGCGTAGGAAATGTACAAAGGTCGCGAAGTTTTGGTCATTTTCTCTAATCGCCTTTTTTCGTCTACTCATTGATTCTTTACGTCGACCGGGGCGGGCAGCCTGGCTCTTTTCTTGTTGTCTGTTCTTGTCGCCAGTTCTCTATCAGGCCATGCCGAAAACCATTCGGCGTTTAAGGTCAGGGCGAACATATTACTCGCCTGAGGGTCCATTGCGACATTTTGTCGCGCAAAGAATGGCTAAGTGACGCTATTGCAGGCGCAGCTCTCCACACCCAGCGAAAGCATGTCGCACGCTGGATGCATCAAAAGACCGGATGAAAAAGCCCCGACGGACGCCGGGGCCTGAACAGCTCAGGACGCGCTTGATTTTTCAGCGATGAGCCCGATGGTAAAACCATCGACCGCCGAGATCCGGCCTCGCCACAGCACACCTGCCTCACAGATCGGGTTGCCATCAGTGGAGTAGGTTCGGCAATCCTTCAAGTGAATGAAATGGAAAGCAGGCGTATCTTCAGACGACTCCCCAGGCTTGAAGGAAAGAATCATTTCTTTCATGGTCGCGTCAGTACCATTGGCAAACGAACTGAAGGGTGCCGAAATATCATCCGCCAGCTGCTCGAAATACGCATCGTGAGAAATCAGATGCCCGGAAACCAGATTCCCGCCCACAGACAGCGTCACGCCCATCTCCACCTTGGTATTCGCGACAAACTTGACCAGCCATTGCAGCAACCAGTCGATCTGCTTGCCCTGCCACTTGAACTGGGCAATCACGTCATCATGGCTCTGGCTGGGAGAAGGTTGCGCCTTTTGTACCTGATCTACGTCCGACATCTGATAGCTCCTCGCCTCACAAAACGTTGAACCCAAGGTATAGATCAGAAAGGGCGAAAGGGAAACCGGGAGGGGTGAATAGTTTGGGGATGGGTTGGTGGAGTCCACGCCGCGCTGACGTCGTTCAGCCGCTCGGGGTAGCCACATCCCTGCGTAAAATCGCCGAACTGAACAGAATAAAATCACCCAAGTGTTGGGTAATGATCGCCACAGTGATTGGCAACTGCAGCGCTTGATACTCGTGAACCGCAATATTTCTGAAGCCGACCATATTCTTCATGACCGGCAGCAGTGACGGAGCGAGCCACCCTCCGCGATGAAGCAGCTCAAAGACATCTCGCGCGCTCTGTGGCACTCCCAGCCCCTCACGCCTTATCAGATGCTGCCCCATATCAAGAGCGGCCTCGCAGGCGCGCTGGATATTGAGAATTGCAGCATCCTGACGAGTGAAATCGAATTCAAAGGTCGCAGGGTCTTTTTCGAACTCCTCTCGCACCCTTGCCACACAGCGCTCAATGGAAGCGGCCTTGTTAATGAGCACATCATCGACCATGAACGACTCCTTTTTTCTGTATATCTTCGAGCAAACCTGCCCTCGCGCAGTCAAGTGAGGTCTTTTCGCTGAGCACAAACGCCTCGAAGATTCCCGCAGCCTCATTCTTACACCAGAGACGACGGCCTTTGGTGATGATCTGATATTGCATCACGGTCGAGGCGGTGCGCAGATCGATCAAGTCCACAGGCAAATCAGCGATGTCTGCGATTTCCCCCGCCAAACGCCACAGCGCTACAGGATCGAGAATGCCTTGCACAAGTACGGCCAGATCCAGGTCGCTTTCGGAGTTGGCATGACCGGTCGCTTGGCTGCCGAACAGGTAGACAGCCAACAGGTCAGGCAATCGGGATTGCAGGTGTGTGAGCAAGCTGTGGGTGTTCATACGCAACGTCTCAAATATTGCCGAGACAGACCCTAACAGAAGCAGGGGTCGGATTCTCGCTCAGGATTTGCGAAAACCAGTCTACAACCCAAAAAACGTATCCACGCCACGAGCCCCACCTGGCAAAAAATGAGGACTGGGGTTAGCGAGGCATCTCTGGCGAGCAGCTCCACGGCAGCAGAGCTCTGCGCGCCCACTGTTCGAGCTGCGAGCCTGGGATGTTGATACCTGTTAGTAGAATGCAAGGTGTTATGCGGCATTTAGGGATTCTCTGAACAAGTTGCCCATCAGCCGGAAATGGACGACTTGAGGATGCTGAAAGACCCGATTTTCAGCCGCTGATTGTTGGATAACCTCAGCCTCACGCACTTCCACAAATCTCGCGCTTGACGTATCCCCTTCGAGTTCAGCAGCCGAGCGTTGGGCTTCTGCTTTAGTGTCAAAGGTTGCGGATAATGTCGGATATCCTTTGAGTCGTATTTGGGCCCGCCAGGCGTCGCCACGCTTTTCGTAATAGGCCACAAACGGAATCATAACCGGCGGTACGGGGGAATAACATCCTCCCCCATTCCCCTAAAATTTCCCCAAACGAAAAAACCCCGAGCGCTATTAACGCTCGGGGCCTTATGTATGGCGGAGAGATAGGGATTCGAACCCTAGGTACCGGTGAAGGTACAACGGATTTCGAATCCGTCCCATTCGGCCACTCTGGCATCTCTCCAACGGCGCGCATCATAACAGTATCGGCGCAGAAGGCGAAGCCCTTCTGCTGATTTTTTTCGTGCTATCAAGCGCTTGCGTGTTTTTTCGGGTTACAGCGGTACGCCCAGACGGTTTGCGACTTCTTCGTACGCTTCGATGACGTCGCCCAGACCCTGGCGGAAGCGGTCCTTGTCCATTTTCTTGCGGGTGTCCTTGTCCCAGAGGCGGCAGCCGTCCGGGCTGAATTCGTCACCCAGGACAATTTCGCCGTGGAACACGCCGAACTCGAGTTTAAAGTCGACCAGCAGCAGGCCGGCGTCGTCGAACAGTTTGGTCAGCACGTCGTTGACCTTGATCGACAGCTCTTTCATGCGAACCAGTTGCTCGGCAGTGCCCCAGCCGAACGCCACAACGTGGGATTCGTTGATGAACGGGTCGCCTTTGGCGTCATCCTTGAGGAACAGCTCGAAGGTGTACGGATTGAGCCTGGTGCCCTCTTCGATGCCCAGACGTTTGACCAGGCTGCCGGCAGCGTAGTTACGCACGACGCACTCGACCGGGATCATGTCCAGTTTCTTGACCAGGCACTCGTTGTCGCCCAGTAGCTTGTCGAATTGGGTTGGAATGCCCGCTTCTTCGAGCTTTTGCATGATGAAGGCGTTGAACTTGTTGTTCACCATGCCTTTACGGTCCAGCTGTTCGATGCGCTTGCCGTCGAACGCCGACGTGTCGTTGCGGAACAGCAGGATCAAGCGGTCAGCGTCGTCGGTCTTGTAAACCGACTTGGCTTTGCCGCGGTAGAGTTCTTCACGTTTTTCCATGATGGGCTCCGCTTGCTAAGTAGTTGGGCTAGGCGATATGTCGCCAGTCGAGCCCTGAATCTTGATCGGCCAGTTGCAGCCAGTCCGGGTCGCACCCAAGGGTGTCGACAAAACATTGCCGGGCCAGATGCGGCAGGTTGTTCTTGCTGCTGAGATGCGCCAGCACCAGGTGCTGAAGGTCCTGCCATCCCAGCTCGCTCACCAGGCTGGCGGCCTGATGATTGTTCAAATGACCGGTTTCACAGCCAACGCGCTGCTTGAGAAAGACCGGATACTGGCCTCGAGCAAGCATGTCGCGACAGTGATTGGCCTCGATCATCAAGGCATCCAGGCCTTGATAACGCTGCAATACGTTGGCGCAGTAAGACCCAAGGTCGGTCAGCAGGCCGAAGCGGCGCTTGCCGTCATTGAAGACGAACTGCGTCGGTTCGAGTGCGTCATGAGCGACCGACACCACATCGATATCCAGCGCGCCGACCTGCAAGCGCTCCCCGCCTGCCAGCAACCCGGCAACTTCAACCGGTTTGCGCATCCCGCGCAGCGTACCGCTGCTGAGGTAGACCGGTACATTGTAGCGCCGCGACAGCAACCCTACGCCATGCACATGGTCAGCGTGTTCGTGGGTGACCAGAATAGCGCTGAGCTGGCTTGCCGAGACGCCCAGACGTGCCAGGCGTCGCTCGGTTTCCCGCAGGGAGAAACCGCAATCGACCAGTACGTACGTTTCGTTACTTGCGACCAGCGTGCCGTTGCCACGACTGCCGCTGCCGAGAACCGCGAAACGCACTTAACCCAGGTTGTCTTGAATAACGCTCAACACCCGACGCGCGATATCCGCAGGCGCTACAGTGTTGATGTTCTTCTCGACGGTCACTTGAACGTTGTCACCGACCTTGCTCAGGCGGACCTGATAGCGCTCGGCACGGGCATCGATCTCTTCCTTGCTCGACTTGCTGCCGAACATGCGACCGAAGAAGCCAGGTTCGTTTTCAGGCGTTTTGGCCTTCTCGGCCAGGTTGATGTAGTACAGACCCAGGCTGCGGTTGATGTCCTCGACGCGCCAGTCACCCTGATCCAGCGCACGGCCGACACTCGACCATGCACGGTCCAGATCGGCACCGAGGTTCAATACCGGGTTGCCACTGCCATCTTCACTGAGGGCTACCCGGCTCGGGGTGTCATAGTCACGCGCAGCCAGCAGGGAAATCGAACCACCCTTTTCAGCGTTGCGGCCCATGCTGGCCAGCAGATCGTCGGTCAGCGCGGCATCAAGCCCCAGGTTGGTGGTGCGGGTAGGGAAAGCTACATCGGCCGTGCTGCCGGCCGGACGCTCGACGCTGACCACATAGACTTCGCTGGTATTGCGCTGCACGCCCGGCTCGATACGAACCCGCACGCGGGTTTCGGAGTCGGCCGACACGCCAGCGGCGCTCAGACGCTTGGCAACCGAAGCGGACAGCTCATCAAGGCGCTGCCACGAAGAGCTGAATTCGCCAGTCTGCGGGCGCTCTTCAGCAATACGGAAACCGTTGTCTTCAAAATATTGATGCGCCACCGGCCAGACTTCGGCTGGCTGACGCTGAGCCAGAATCCAGCGCGCATCGCCACTTTTCTGCAGGCTGAAATCGCTGGACTCGGACGTCGTGCCCAACGGCAGAGGACGAGGAACGGTGTATTCGCCTTCTTTCTGGGTGCTGTCGGCCACATTGCGCGGGATAGGCAGCAGCGGGTCCAGACGCTTGACGCCGGACACATCGGCAGGCACCTGCATGGGTGGGGTCTGGGTCGCCTGGAGGTAATCGCTGCCGCGATCACGGAAGTAACCATCTTCGCCCCAGAGCCAACCGCAACCGCTGGTGCTGGAGATGATAAGAGCAAGTGCGGAAAGTCCGGCCAATCGCTTCATTGCGTGATACTTCCTCAATTAAACCAGGACGCCGGACTGGCGCAGGGCCTGACGCAGCGGTTCGTGACAGGCTTCGCTGAGCCAGGTAAGCGGCAGACGGATACCGTCTGGCATCAAACCCATTTCATGCAATGCCCACTTCACGGGGATAGGGTTGGATTCGATGAACAGGGTGTTGTTGAGCGGCATGAGTTTTTCGTGCATCGCCCGTGCAGCCTCGGCATCGCCACGCATGGCCGCTGCGCACAGATCGCTCATGGCGCGCGGTGCAACGTTGGCGGTGACGGAAATATTGCCCTTGCCGCCCAGCAGCATCAATTCGACCGCTGTGGCGTCGTCACCGGAGTACACCAGAAAATCGCTGCTGACGCTGGCCAGGATGTCCTTGGCGCGTTGCAGGTTGCCGGTGGCTTCCTTGATGCCGATGATGTTTTTCACCTTCGACAGGCGCGCAACGGTCTCCGGAAGCATGTCGCAGGCCGTACGTCCCGGCACGTTATAAAGGATTTGCGGGATGTCGACTGCATTGGCGATGTGGCTGAAGTGCTGGAACAGCCCTTCCTGGGTCGGCTTGTTGTAGTAAGGCGTCACCAGCAGGCACGCATCGGCACCAGCGTTTTTGGCATTGGTGGTCAGTTCGACGGCTTCACGCGTCGAATTGGCACCCGTACCGGCGATGACCGGGATACGACCTGCAACCTGGGTGACCACCCGGCGAATGACTTCGATGTGTTCGTTCACATCCAGCGTCGCCGATTCACCGGTGGTGCCTACGGCAACAATGGCGTTGGTGCCCTCTTGCAAGTGGAAGTCAACCAGTTTGCTCAGGCTGTCCCAGTCCAGACGACCTTGTGCATCCATTGGTGTGACCAGTGCCACCATACTGCCCGCAATCATGCAACCGCTCCTGCCGGAAAAAGAGAGCCGTAATGGTACTGGCGCTATCAGCCTTGTACAAGCGAAGTACCGCGCTCTGAGCATTCCCCTGAGCGATGGTTTTCGCTACCCTTCGTCCTTTGATCGGTACTGGTCACCTGCGCACCTCGCTCAATCGGTCGAATTTGTCGCCAGAAGCCCTGCCCCAGTGCACTCCAGCCCAGTCATGGTAAACCCATGCAAGCAAGACGCTCCGGGACCCGACAAGGTATCTTGCGCCACCGATTGTCGAAACAGCCCCGCAAGGCCGAAAAAGTACCGACCGCTCATCGTCTAGGAATGCTGCATGTCGTCCACCCCCACAGTTCGCGAACAATTCCTTGTCATCAGTGCCCTTGGCGCCAACCCCATGGAGCTGACCAACGTCCTGTGCCGCGCCAGCCATGAAAACCGCTGCTCGGTCGTCACCTCGCGTCTTACCCGCCACGGCGAGTGCAGTGCGCTGATTCTTCAGGTGTCGGGCAGCTGGGACGCTCTGGCGCGCCTTGAAACCGGCCTGTCGAGCCTTTCCAAGAAGCATGCATTCACGACCAGCGTCGTGCGCAGCGCTACGCTGGAGAACCGTCCGGAAGCTCTGCCGTACGTGGCTTACGTCAGCTCGGCGTACCGCCCGGACATCATCAATGAGCTGTGTCAGTTCTTCATTGACCATAACGTCGAGCTGGAGAACCTGATCTGTGACACGTATCAGGCTCCGCAAACCGGTGGCACCATGCTCAATGCCACCTTCACGGTGACACTGCCGGCAGGTACTCAGATCAGCTGGCTGCGCGATCAATTTCTCGATTTCGCCGATGCACTGAATCTGGACGCACTGATTGAACCCTGGCGCCCGCAAGCCCCAATGTAAGGAGTTCCCATGACCGTCACAGTAGATCAACCGGTTCCCGATTTTCAGGCACCCGCTACCAGCGGACAGACTGTCGAGCTGTCTGCGCTCAAGGGTCAGCAGGTGGTCATTTATTTTTATCCGAAAGACAACACGCCCGGCTGCACCACGCAGGGCCAGGACTTTCGAGACCATATTGCGCAGTTTCAGGCGGCCAACACGGTTGTGTTGGGCGTTTCCCGGGACAGCCTGAAGACCCATGAAAACTTCAAGGCCAAGCAGTCTTTCCCGTTCGAACTGATTTCGGACAAGGAAGAGGCACTTTGCCAACTGTTCGACGTCATCAAGCTCAAAAAGCTATACGGCAAGGAATACCTTGGCGTTGACCGCAGCACGTTTCTGATCGACAAGGAAGGCGTACTGCGTCAGGAATGGCGTGGCGTGAAGGTGCCTGGCCATGTGGCTGAAGTGTTGGCGCAGGCCGAAGCGCTGAACAAGGGTTGATGCGCAGGTGACCGCTGCGGCAGACTGGCTGTCGCAGCGGTCCGGCCTCGCCCGTTAAAGCAAAGGCGCTACCGTTGGCTCGTTGCGTGGCCAGGCGTCGAGTACAGCCTTGAACAGCGTTGCCAGCGGAATCGCAAAGAAGATCCCCCAGAACCCCCACAGACCGCCAAACAGCAGAACGGCGCAAATGATTGCCACCGGGTGCAGATTGACGGCTTCGGAAAACAGCAGCGGTACCAGAACGTTGCCATCCAGCGCCTGAATGATCCCGTGGGCGATCATCAGGTAGATGAACTGATCACCCCAGCCCCACTGAAACAGCCCGATCAACGCCACTGGCACCGTCACCACCACCGCGCCGACATAAGGCACGACCACCGATATGCCCACCAGCATTGCCAGCAGCGCGGCGTAGTTGAGCCCGAGCGCAGCGAATGCGATATAGGTCACGCCACCGCAGATAAAAATCTCGATGACCTTGCCGCGAATGTAATTGGCAATCTGGCGCTTCATCTCATTCGCCACCCGGTTGATCAACGCACGCTCACGAGGCAGATAGCCGCGCGCCCAACGGCCGATCATGTGCCGGTCCTTGAGGAAGAAGAACACCAGAATCGGCACCAGCACCAGATAGATCATCAGATTGACCAGCAACGGCAGGCTGGAGATCGAGAACGTCAGCGCCAACTGGCCGATCTTGCCCACTTCACCACGGGCGACTTCGATCGCCAGCAACACTTGCTCGTCGGAGACCAGGTGTGGATAGCGCTCGGGCAGCAACAGCAGTACCGATTGCCATTTGGCGAGCATGCCCGGTGCCTCGTTGAACAGCGTAATCAACTGATGCCAGAGCAGCGGCACCAGAACCAGCAGGAATAACAGCAACACGCCGATGAACAACATGAACACCAGACCGACTGCGGCCATTTCCGGCATGCGCATACGCTCAAGAACACTGACCAGCCCGTGCATCAGAAACGCCAGAACCAGCCCGGCGATGACCGGAGCCAGCATGCCGCCCAGGGTCAGGACGAGGGTGAACGCCAGAAACAACAAAACCGCCAGTACCACCGCCTCCTCGTCAGAGAAATAGCGTTGCACCCAATTGCGAAGCACATTGAACATCAAACATCCTTTTCGGAAAAAAACGGCGGCAGTGGTTCAAGCCTTGCGTAGCCAGTAACGATAAATGCCGGCATCGACCTCTTCATGTAGCAACTCATGCCCGGCAAGTCTGGCAAAAGTTCGAAAATCCCGCTGCGATCCGGCGTCGGTGGCGATTACTTTCAGTACCGCACCACTGGCCAGGCGGTTGAGCTCCATCTTGGCTTTCAGCAACGGCAGCGGACAGTTGAGACCGCTGGCATCCAGTTCGGCGTCACAGGCCTCGGGGCGCGTTACAGCGTCAGACATCGTTTCTCTCCAGGCGGACACATCGAATTACAAAGCAGGTCCGAAAAGGCATGGCGGACAAGGCGGCAAGGATACCTCACTCTGGTCAGCACGCCATTCGGCCAGCTACAGTACAGGTTCTTCTGACCAGAGCCTCGTGCATGAATTTTTTGCGTCCTACACTGCTCACCCTGGCTTGCCTGTTCGCGACACACGGCATAGCTGATGATTTGCCCTCGCTGGGTGATGCCAGCTCCTCGATTGTCTCCCCTGAACAGGAACACCGCCTGGGTCGCGCATGGCTGGGATTGCTGCGCGGCCAGGTGGCGCAACTGTCAGACCCGCAACTCAAGGACTACGTCGAGACCTCGGTATATCGCCTGGCCGAGACCAGCCAGGTTCAGGACCGACGCCTCGAATTTATATTGATCAACAGCCCGCAGCTCAACGCCTTTGCCGCGCCCGGCGGGATTATCGGTGTCAACGGCGGGCTGTTCCTCAATGCCCAGACCGAGGGCGAATACGCATCGGTGCTGGCCCACGAGCTCGCTCACTTGTCGCAGCGCCATTTCGCCAGAGGCATGGAGGCGCAGCAACGCATGCAGGTGCCGGTGATGGCGGCGATGCTGGCGGGCATTGTCATGGCAGCCGCAGGCGCGGGTGATGCCGGTATCGCGACCATCGCCGGCTCACAGGCTGCCGCGATCCAGGAGCAACGCCGCTTTTCGCGTCAGAACGAGCAGGAGGCCGACCGCATCGGCATTCTCAATCTGGAGAAGGCAGGTTATGACCCGCGCAACATGCCGACCATGTTCGAGCGCCTGATGCGTCAGTACCGGTTCGATGCCAGGCCACCCGAGTTTCTGCTGACTCACCCGGTCAGCGAATCGCGTATCGCCGACACACGCAACCGTGCCGAGCAAGCCAAGCCCGGTGGCAAGGAAGACAGCTTGCTGTATCAACTGATGCGCGCTCGCGTTGCGCTGATCTATGAAGAAACACCTGGCATCGCCGCCAAGCGTTTTCGTGCGCAGCTGGTCGAAAACCCGAACTCGGATTCGGCCCGCTATGGCCTGGCCATCGTACAGATCAAGGGCGGACAGTTGAACGAGGCCAGGGAAACCCTCAAGCCGCTACTCGAAAAAGCGCCGAACGACATCACCTACAACCTCACGCAGATCGACCTGGACATCACCAACAACCGACTGGCGGATGCCCAGCAGCGTGTCGATCGCATGCTGACACTGTACCCCGGCAACTATCCGCTCAATGACGTGCGTATCGACGTGCTGCTCAAGCAAAACCGCACGGCCGAGGCTGAAAAAAGCCTTGAAGCGCTACTCAAGACCCGCCCGGATGATCCGGACATCTGGTATGTCGTGGCAGAAACCCGTGGCTTGAATGGCAACACCATCGGCTTGCATCAGGCGCGTGCGGAATATTTCGCTCTGGTCGGCGATTTCCGTCAGGCGATTCAGCAACTGGACTTCGCCAAACGGCGTGCTGCCAATAACTTCCAGCTGGCGTCTCGCATCGATGCACGGCAAAAGGACCTGATCGAGCAAGAGCGAATGGTCAAGGACATGATGAACTGATCATCGGAATCGAAAAGCCCGGCGCTTGCGCCGGGCTTTTCTTCACATCCGTCAGGCGTTGCCTGCCTGACGCAGGCGCGCTGCCTGAGTGAAGTCCAGCATGCGTTGCAACGGGCGCACAGCGTTGGGGATCAGCGCCGGATCGACGAATATCTCGTTACTACCCTCGCGCAGGCACTGCAAGGTGCGCTCAAGCGTGTTCATTGCCATCCACGGACAATGTGCACAGCTTCGGCACGCAGCGCCGTTACCGGCCGTGGGTGCCTCAATGAAGACCTTGTCCGGGCACAACTGCTGCATCTTGTAAAAAATGCCCCGATCAGTGGCCACGATAAACGTCTTGTTGGGCAAGCGCTGCGCCGCGGCAATCATCTGACTGGTGGAGCCGACCACATCAGCCAGCTCTATCACCGCTTCCGGCGACTCGGGGTGAACCAGTATCGCTGCCTCGGGATACAAGGCTTTCATGTCTTCAAGCTGCTTGGATTTGAACTCTTCATGGACAATGCACGCACCGTCCCATAACAGCATGTCGGCACCGGTTTCGCGCTGGATATAGCGCCCGAGGTGCTTGTCTGGCGCCCAGATGATTTTCTCTCCGTTATCCATCAGGCTTTCGACGATTTCCAGCGCACAGCCAGAAGTCACTACCCAGTCAGCACGGGCTTTGACGGCTGCCGAAGTGTTGGCATACACCACGACGGTACGCTCCGGGTGTTGGTCGCAGAACGCGGAAAACTCATCGACCGGGCACCCTATGTCCAGCGAACAGGTGGCTTCCAGCGTCGGCATGAACACGCGTTTTTCCGGGTTGAGAATCTTCGCGGTTTCGCCCATGAAACGTACACCCGCTACCAGCACAGTGCTGGCCGCGTGGTTATTGCTGAAACGCGCCATTTCCAGAGAGTCGGCCACACAACCGCCGGTTTCCTCGGCCAGGGCCTGAATGACCGGGTCGCAATAATAGTGAGCGACCAGCACGGCGTCCTGCTTTTTAAGCTCGGCAGCAATCTCGGCACGGTAGCGCGCCTGTTCTTCAGGGTTCAATGTCCTGGGCTGCTTCGCATCGAGATGAGCCTGCACCAGAAAGCGTTCGGAAATCTGTGTCATGTTCACGGGACCTGAAGGCGCTAGAGCGCGAAAGGCGAGTTTACACCCGAAATACAGGCAATAAAAAAGCCGGAACCCCTGATCGACGAAGGTCACTCCAGCGTTGCGCATACATCGCCCGACAAAGGCCGCGCTGTGTGCAGTCAAGCAGGTGACCGATGTTCAGCAACTATCGGCCCGGCGCCTGAAGGCGCGCCGATTCTAACGGCAAAAACCTGATTTGCCAGAAGTTTCTGGCCTCACCTGTGGCAATGAGAACGGTTCTTCAAGCCCATCGGACAAGCACTTATTCCGTAACATGAAAAAGATATAATATGTAATGATTTTCTAATTGACACATTCTTAAATTATCTTGGCTGACTCAATTTGAACATCCAATTTGACAGGTCTCACAAATGCCAGCCCCCCTGCACTTCGCCCGAAAAACTTTTCGGCAGACCTTCTGGATAGCCACTTGCGCGAGCATTTCGATCACCTCTGTCATGCCCGCACAGGCGGCCAGTGACGCCGCCGTGGTAACGCCCTGGGGCACCATCAACGAGCCACCCAGCCCGCCAGTCTGCAAGCAGATTCAAGCAACACTCTCCCCCAAAGACGGCTCGCTGGACAGCATCGACGGTGCAGCGCTCGACTCCAGGCCTGATCAGGACAAGATCCAGAGCGCAATCAATGGATGCGCAGCCGGACAAGCGGTACAACTGATCAAGGGTGCGGGCGGTGCCTCGGCATTCCTCAGCGGCCCTCTGCAATTGAAATCCGGCGTGACACTCTGGATTGACGAGGGCGTTACGCTCTTCGCCTCACGCAACCCCAAGGACTACGACAACGGCAAAGGCACGTGTGGCGTGACTACGGTTGCCAATCAGGATGCCTGCAGCTCACTGATCTCCGCCAAAAACACCCACTCCAGCGGTGTTATCGGAAAAGGCGTCATCGATGGTCGCGGCGGAAGCGTGCTTACCGCCGGGGCAAACGCCAATCTGCGCAGTTGGTGGGACCTTGTTTACCAGAAGACCCTGTCCAACGTTTATCAGCAAAAGCCACGCCTCATACAAGTCAGCGGCGGAACGAACTTCGTCATCCAAGGGCTGACGCTGCAAAACGCGCCAGACTTCAACATCGTGACTGATGGCGTGACGGGGGTGACTGTGTGGGGGATCAGGATTCTGACCCCCAGTCGGGTCTACAGCGTAGAGGGCTACCATTGCCCGGCCGGTTCGACTCCCGACCAGAAGACCCCGGGCACCTGCTTTACTCCGGAAACCGTAAAGAACACGGACGGCTTCGACCCAGGCCAATCGAACAAGGTACTCCTAGCCTACTCCTATATCAGCACCGGCGATGACAACGTTGGCATAAAGTCCAGCAGAACCACTGGCAGTCGAGACCTGATGTTCGCACACAATCATTTCTACTACGGGCACGGCCTTTCCATCGGCAGTGAGACCAGTGGAGGCGTGCACAATGTCAACGTTGTGGATTTGGCAGCGGATGGCGCAGACAGCCAGGACGGCATTGGACTGAGAATAAAGTCGAACGCCAAAAGCGGTGGAACGGTAGAAGGTATTCGTTACGAAAACGTGTGCATGCGCAACGTCAAATTCCCGATGGTGTTCGACACCACCTACGGCAGCGGCAGTGGAACCTCGTACCCCGACTTCAGCGGCATTACCGTGAAGGGGTTTCATTATCTGGGTAGCCCACGATTCGGTGGTGGCAAGACGACCTTTGTCGGCTACAGCGACAACGGCCAGAAACGGGCGATTTCCATTACGCTGGATAACGTTGTTTTCGATGGAGCCCAGCCCAGCTTCACCGGGCTTACCGCGACCCACTTCACTTTGGGACCGGGGCCGGTGAGTTTCGCCAATAAGCTGGTGCCTTCGATAAAGGATGACGTCACGGTGTCCGGCAGTCCTGGAGACGGCACGCCGGTCGATTGCACGGCAGCGTTTGTGCCGATGAAATCCGTGGTGCCTGGGGCTCCGTTTTAACGGATATTATTTTCAGCAGAGGCTGCGGGGGAATTGAAGCCCTCCGCAGACGGCTGCTCGTCTGGGGGCGTATCTCACTCGAAAGGTGACGCCTGCCCTCAGCTTCGAACGATTCGTCGCTTGCTCTACAGATCGCAGCCCCAACCAAACGCAGAAAGCCCAAAGCAGCAATCCACGCACCACAATCCGCAAAGCAAAAAAAATCCGGAAATCCTCATTTTCATGGGCCTTCCAGATTTTTGAAATGGTGGGTCGTGTGGGATTCGAACCTACGACCAATTGGTTAAAAGACAATTGGTTCTGCTGCACCTTGAGCACGAGTACGCTGGACCCGGTTTTGAAAGACCACGCAGCCTCTAATGTCCCCATTAGAGGCTTTATACCATGTTCATTACTTCGCTTTTGTCCACCAAAGGTGGTGTCGGTAAAACCACCCTGGCTGCCAACCTGGGCGGCTTCTGCGCCGATGCCGGCCTCAAGGTCCTGCTCATAGACATGGACCCTGTACAGCCTTCACTGTCCTCCTATTACCCAATGGCACAGGAAGTCAGCGGCGGCATATTCGACCTCATCGCACATAACCTGACTGATCCAGAGCGAATCATATCGAGGACAAGCATCCCGAACCTGTCCTTGATCTTGTCGAACGACCCGAACAATCAGTTGATTAGCCTCCTGCTTCAGGCTGCGGATGGTCGTCTGCGATTGGCTTCTCTGCTGAAAGCTTTCGAGGGTCAATTCGACCTGATTCTCATTGACACCCAGGGCGCGCGAAGTGTCATGTTGGAGATGGTGGTTTTAGCGTCAGATCTTGCTGTATCCCCGTTGCCACCGAACATGCTCAGCGCCCGCGAGTTTAACCGTGGGACGTTGCAAATGCTTGACGGACTGCGTCCTTACTCGAGGCTTGGCCTGCACGTCCCTCAAATCAAGGTTGTAGTCAACTGCCTCGACCAGACCGTTGACGCTCGCCAGATCCATGACGCAATCAGAGTGACCTTCGCTGATAGCCAAGAGATCGAGGTACTTCAAAGCACCGTCCCTGCTTCTGTAGTTTTCCGGCAGGCATCGACGTCGGGTATGTCTGCGCACCGGATCGAATACAAACAACCGTCCAACCGTCGAGCTCCGAGTGCGCTTCAGATCATCCGTGAACTGGCGGTAGAGGCTTTCCCACAATGGAAAGACCTCTTTGAAGCCATGACAGAGCCGGCTGTAGCGAAAATCGTCAAAGAGGATCGCTGAAATGGGGACGCCACATCTCACCGACGCATCCGGCATTACTCAGGAATTGATGCGCAAGCTCAACGAGCAGTACAACTCATCACTATTGCGCGCAGCTCAGACCAAGCTTACGAGCACGTCACGTGAGCTGCGTAATTTAGGCGCTGGCCATAAAATGGGTGGAGGCCTGATTAGCCGACTCGGTGATTACTTGAGTATGGAACAGCGTGAACTGCTCACACAGGCCGCGCAGCTTCTTGAATCAGTGAACTCTCATGTCGAGCATGCCAAAGAAAAACGTGTCCGCGAGGAGAAAGCGGCCAAACGTCGGCAGGATGCGCGGAACGCAAGAGCGAAACAACTGATTGCTGCTGCATATCCTCTGCCCATTGAAAGCTTGGACCAGAAACTTGATCTTCTCAAAACAGTGCTGTTATTCAATCGTATTGGCGCATACGACAGCTTCTACACCACAGTCGAGCTCAATAGCAGAGTCAGACGCGATCTACTGACGCCGTTTAGCAAACTGATAGGTTGGACCAGCCTGACCGCTTATCGAGTCAGTTGCCTAGCCTCACTTCGTCCCCAGCTCATTGAGGCCCTGACTAATGACATCTCTTACGACGATGGATCTGAGGTCGAGGATCGGCTAGCCGCTCTGCAGTCGAAAGTCCGTGAGGAGCACGCTAAAGCCGAGCTCACAGCTGAAGAGCAAGAAACGCTCAGACTTTGGAAAGAGGCTCTGGCATATGAGGTGCAGCCATGAGTATCGATCGCCAACGGATAATCGACAAAGTCATCAAATGCTTCGCATTGGCCCGGTCTGCGGGAGCATCTCCTAATGAGGCTGAGACAGCTCTGCGGCAAGGCCGCAAGCTCATGGAGCAGTACCAGCTCGAAGAGCTTGAGGTGGAGGCTCATCTTGCCTGCGAGGCCTCAGTCTCGGCCGGTACGAAGCGAGCGCCCGCCAGTTGGCTGCATAGCCTGGCAAACACATGCGCGAGCGCTTTCGACTGCGATTGCATTGCGTACCAAGCTCGGCCTGGAGGCTGGCACTTCAAGTTCATCGGCTTGGGTGTATCGCCGGATCTGGCCAGCTATGCCTATTCAGCGCTTCATCTGCAACTGGTGACGGCACGGCGTCAGCATGTGTCGCTACTCAAGCGCTGCAATCCAACGACTAAAAGACGACGTGGCCGGATTTTTGCCGAAGCCTGGATCGATGCAGTCGCTCACAACGTTTACAAATTCGCCGGTCGCCAGGACGAACAAACCCAACAAGCGATCAGTGCCTACATCGGGTTGCATCACCCGACCCTGATCGAAAAAGAAATCGAGCCAACCTCTGTAAAAGGCCACGACCTCAAATCCCAGCATCAGGGATGGAGGCAAGGATCGACAGCCGCGCTGCACAGAGGCGTCGATCAGCACTCCCCGTCCCAGACAAGAATCGGGAGGGCATGATGGATATTTCTCACATGTCCCCTCCTCACTCTGTCGAAGCAGAACAAGCCGTGCTGGGCGGGCTGATGCTTGATAACGAGTCTTGGGATCTGATCGCAGATCGTATCAAAGCTGATGACTTTTTCCGAGCCGAGCACCGTCTGATATTCAAGAGCATTGCTGGGCTGGCTGAATCGAACAAGCCATTTGACGTGGTCACGGTTTCCGACTCCATTGCGGCAATAGAAGCGGCTGGGGGCTTGGCTTACCTCAGTGAACTCGCCAAAAACACCCCTTCTGTAGCCAACATCAAGGCGTATGCCGACACAGTGAGCAACCGAGCTCATCTGCGTCGACTCATTTCGCACGGTTATGGATGCGCGCGGGAAGCTTCGGATCCTCAAGCGAATGCGTCTGAGGTACAGGACGTCATCGAGCAACAGCTTTTTGCCTTGGGGCAAGGACGGCAGACTTCCGACTTTGTCGACGTAAACCGAATGCTTTTACGGGTAGTCGACAAGATCGACCTTCGATTCAACGCGGGCGAGTCGGTTGTTGGTTTACCCACTGGGCTTGCCGACCTGGACGAGTTGACGGGAGGTTTACAGCCAGCGGATCTGGTGATCCTTGCAGCTAGGCCCTCCATGGGTAAAACCAGCCTAGCCCTCAATTTGGTCGACGCTGCGCTTCAAAAAGATCCCGAGTCCACCGTTCAGATCTACAGCCTGGAGATGCCGGCCGAGGCGATTATTTACAGGCTCATCTCGATCCTGGGGCACCTGAATCTGGAGAAGTTGATCCGTGGGCAGTTGGAGGATGAGGACTGGCCTAAGCTCTCGATGGCAGTGGCAAAGATCAACTCGTATGGCGATCGTCTTGTAATTGATGACCAAGCGGACCTGACGCCTTCATCAATCCGTGCAAGGGCGCGCAGAGGCGCGCGCCGCTTTGGAAAGCCAGTTCTGATATTGATCGATTATCTGCAAATGATGAAATGCCCAGGCAAAGAAAATAGGGCCAATGAAATCAGTGAGATATCTCGGTCACTCAAGGCTTTGGCCAAAGAGTTCGACTGCCCTGTCGTGGCGCTATCTCAACTCAATCGAGAACTGGAGCGGCGTCCGAACAAGCGGCCTATCAACGCAGACCTTCGTGACTCTGGGGCCCTAGAGCAAGACGCTGACCTGATTCTGTTCGTATATCGGGACGAGGTTTACAACCCCGACAGCGAGCAAAAAGGGATCGCCGAGCTCATTCTCAGCAAGCATCGAAACGGCGCGCTCGGCACCGTCCGAACGGCCTTCATCCCCCAACACACTCGTTTTGAAAACCTCTCGGCCAGTACCTGGCAAGGAGCTAGGGCATGACTTCCTTCATTGAACTGACAAAAGAGTCTCTTGCCCCTTATCTGCACGAAGCAATAAGTCAATGCCTGACAGAAAAGCCTCATCCGTCCGCCTGGCTGGTTGGTGACATCGTGCTGATAGATGCAGCCGCCCTGAGCGCGCTTATCAGCATTGCATTGAACCATCTACCACGTCGGCAAATTCCAAGCGATTTGGCTGACCTTCTGGTGCGACTCGAATTGGTATCCCGCCCGCAACGCTACGTTCTGAGGTATGACTCGAAATTCGGCGGTCGAGCGCGTTGGCGTCCATTGTTGCAGCTCGCCAAAGGCAAGCTGCCTGACAACGCTCTTCTGGATGCATTTCCCTGGTTTGACCATGAGGTTGAAGATCACCCCTTCATGGCACTGGGTATCCCCGCGGATACACACGCCACACGTCCTCAGGCGAATCGTTGGCGTCTAGCTCTGTTGCTTCCCGATCCCTCCACGCTTGCTTCGCACCATAAGCCATCTCCAGTCCTGCCAGTTCCTCATGCAGTGATAGCCACTTATCGCGAGGAGTCATTTGTCGGACCTGATCAGGAAACCAGGAGTGCCGAAGAATGAGTGCATATTCAATCGCCTCCAAGCCAGACAAATCCCATTTTCTTGCGGTAGCCAGTGAATCACCCAACGCAGAAAGACAGAAGGTCTGTTCGTACCACTGTCGCTTTGCAAACGGGTTGATCCCAAGCAGCGCCTGCGAGGACTTCCAAATTTCTTCTGCAAGCGCATCGTACGAAAGCACTTCTCTAGGTTTCATGCCGGACCTCCGGTGGTTTGGGTTTGTCTTTGGAAACCAAACTCTACCACTGGCTGCGTCCGGCACCCTTTTGCGCAATGCATCACCCACTTCCCTCGCCCCGGAGAATCGCTATGAATCCGCGTGCTAACGCCCTTCCGGTTACAGATGAATGCCGCAAC
>NZ_LJPW01000018.1 GCF_001400735.1 Pseudomonas caricapapayae | reverse complement strand
AACGCTTTGTATTCGAAGCCGTGCACGCGGGCCATTTTCCGAAGCCTGTAGATGCTCAGGTCCGTTTCGCGCATGACATCGGTGATCGTCATCGTCTCGGCAAGCTTGCGGACGACTTCCACTTGTTCGGCGATGGCGTTGCAGCGGTCTTGGATCGCGTCGCGGGGCGCTGCTGCCCGCATTGCTTCTTTAGTCCGCCGACGGGGTGCTGGCTGCTGAACGCTTAGCGCGCTCATGCGGCCATAAGGCTTTGGCTGCGGCCTGACCGGGAAGCCCTTTAACGTTCCGATCACGCCGCCGCTTTTCAGGAACTCAGCCACCTCAGCCTCGAGGATGGCGGACCGCTCTTTGTTGCGCTGAATCGTGCTCAGCTCTGGACTGATCATCAGCTGGCACCGTAGAGCGCGAAGAGCGCCAGGCCGGTAGCGATGGCAGCAGTCCAGCGCAGCATGTGAGTGGCGAACGACCGCTGACGTACAGGCTGGGCTTCCAGTTGATCAGCGGCCTTGCAAGCGGCGCTGTGGCCGCGATGCACGCCGCATACATTACCTGTCGAGCGCTCGACGATGCCGAACTCGTTATTGCCGTTCGGCACGACCGTGAAGCGCGGCAGGGCTGCCGGATTCTTGCGGCCGACCTTGTCGTAAAACTCGGCAGTGGAGAGGGTGCAGCGCTGGCGCAGGCCTTCGAGGATTGCACGACGCTGGCTGATTGTCTGATGCATATGAGGCTCCCTGACCGCATTGGCCAGATGCCAGGCGCGGGCGACCAAACCCAGCCGTGAGACTGGCCTGGCACCTGCCGATGCGGTCGTTTGATTTGGGGGAGGGTGATGCAGATGGCCGGTGCTGATCCCGGCATAACGAGTGTTTAGCGATTTGCGCGAGTTAGGGGATGGTTACCCATGTTCAGATCCGCCACTCGTTGACGCTAACTGCGCATCAGCCTGCGCATTCATCTGCGTGTTGATGCAGGGGGCCGCTTTCGCGGTGTGTACTCATCCGCATCGGGGTGTGATCTGTGACTACTGCTGGCTTCTGTTTGCGGCTACCGGCGCCACACCGGCTATTTGTGCACTCAGCCACAGCGTTTTCATGCAGATCACACTCCGATGCAGCCTGGCGCTATGACAGGGTTCGGGCAGTTTTCGTCAGGCTGACGTGGTGCTGGTTGTGGCAAAAGCCAATGAGCTGAGCCCGGTTTCAATCCCGAGCCGGGCTCTGATTCGGGAGTCGAGCCGACTGCAAAACTTTTTCGTGAGCTCTGTATCTCTCACTGCGAGCCCCGACAAGGACAGCGCTCGCCAGCTCAAGCGCGGAGTTTGCTTCCTCGTATGCCCGCTGTGCTTCGTCCTCTTGTTTCGCTGCTGCTGCCAGTTCGTTGAATGCGGCTAACTGGGCCTCTGTCATTTTGGTTTCTCCAGTAGGTTTCTCGTGCTGGCCAGTCGCAAGGACCGGGCAGGTAAATTGTTGCTCAGCAGATCGCCGCTACCGGCCGGAACTTGTCCGAGCCCTTACGGCTGATCTTCTGTTCGTACCCGCCCCGGCGTGACTCTGGGGCTCTGCGCTCGCGCCTCATCGATTCATCGCCCAGCACTGCGTGCAGAACGATCACCGACATGAACAACAGGCAAAGCGGGGAAATGATCTGTCGGCGCATGGCCTCGGCGATCATCGCTGTCTGGCGATTCACGCCGAGCTTGAACATGGCGACCGACAGGCGCTTAACGACCGTGCCCGGCGCGATGCCGAACGTGCGGGCGATTTCCTTGGCTGTGCAGCCCTGGGCGGCTGACAACAAATACTGCAACTCTCGCGGCGCAAGACCACGGCCGAGGTGGCCTCTCCATGCCCCACATACGATGGTGGTGTCCATTACGTTTTACTCGGTGGTTGTCATCCCGCTGCGCACTCAGCGAATGCGCAGGAGGATTGATCACGCGGTCTGTCGCGCTTCCTCGTGTTTTGAAACGCTTTCGTGACGCTCTTGCATCATCTTCAGGACCTGCTCGCGCTTTTCGCGCCCATCAATGGCTGCAAAAACTTCAATTGCGATACCCGCGATTGAACCTTCAACTTCCGAGGTCATGCCCGGCATCCAAATCTTCACTTTTGCATAGTCAGTGCGAGTGCTTCTGGCCATGTATTTCCCCTTCTGGTTGTCATCCCAAAGCACCCGGCAAGCCAGGTGCTTCAGTGATGCTTTCCGCCGCGACCCGCTACTGGCGTCGGCCTACGGCTCGAATTCAACTACCTAGAAATCCTCGGCAGTTGCTCTGTTTCACTGACCGCGATGTAGTCCATGCAATGGCATCCCACCCGTCAGCACTCTTTAATCTAGGGCCATCTACGCTGCTGGCCACGGGGTGAGGCGCCCCTGTACCGAACTTGAAGGTGTTCGGCTCGCTACCCTGGTTCATTGCCGCCGGTGTCGATCCGGCAAGGTTGCTGCTGTGTATCTAAAGAGCGGTCGATCCGAGAGACGCCTTCTGGGGCGTCGTTGCGTTTCGATGGATGTAATTTAGAAAACTAAACAAAATTAGTCAACCTGTATTTTTAGATAACTAAATATTTTGCCCGTGGGCAAACGTCGAGCACAAAAAAACCCGCGCTTGGCGGGCTTATCTGAAGCTGTAGTGGGGCGCTATTTCGCTGCCTTGATGTCTGCAATGATTCGCTTGGAGATCGCTTCCAGCTGCTTCTCTGTCATCGCCGAAAAGACACCTTCCCAAGCAGTGGACTTAGTATCGTAGGATCTCAAGCCCATCCGCCGGCCGCTCTCCATATCGATGAACTCGACCTTAGAGTTCACCCAAGCATTGCCTGTCATTGAGCCAACTGTGTAACGGGCGCCGGAGGTGATGTAGCGAAAGGTAGAAACATCCACTTTCAACAGAACGCCTGGGCGGGGCGCCGGATCTTGTTTGACGACCAGAAGGTCGTAGCCTTCCGCAGCCGCCTCGGTCTTCAGCGACTGCGACCAGGTGGACTGAAGCAATGGCCAGTCTTTGTGAGCCAGTACCTTGTCACTGCCGTCGAACTCCACGGCGATATTTTGCTTTGCGGCATGACTGACGCTCATCGTGCCAAGGCCGCCGCGCTCGACAGTAGCGGCGCACCCTGTCAGTAGGGCTGTGAAAATCAGTCCGACTACGGTTAATGCTTTCGACATTCGTTACATCCTTGCGAGTGGTGATCCTTTAATAGAGCGTCCCGGTCATACGCACGGCAACACCAATAATTATGCAGTCGTCCGAGCACTTGATCATGGAATACCCAGGGTTCAGGGGCTTCAGATAAAACTGACCCGCATCGTCTATCAGCTTTTTGAAGGTTGCTTCATTGCTACTGGGGAGCTTGGCAACGACTAGTTTCCCAGGCCTTGCCTCAATGCCTGGATCAACCAATATCAGCATTCCCTCGGGAACACTCATGCCGGTGGGCGCCGTCATTGAGTCGCCAGCTACTTCAAGCCAGAAGGCACGACCTTTGGCCTTGTAGTCACTGATCTCATAACGGTCCACTAATCCGGTTTCGACAGCCTCACTCCACGTGCCGGCGGCTACCGAGCTGACTACAGGGTAGCGATATATGCCTGTTGGGCGGTCAATCTCGCCAACGTTCGATGGCTCAGTACCGCGCATGGGTGAGTCCTGCATATCGCCTTTGCCGGTCTCCAGCCACTGAGGCGAGCACTGCAAAGCCTTGGCAAGCTCCATGAGATTAGATCCGGTCGCGCCGTTGGTGCCGTTGCGCCAAAACGTGATGGTTGCTTTTGACACACCAATCCTCGAGCTCAGCTCTGTAGCGCTCAGCTTTAGGTCGGTCATGCGAGCCCGAAGGCGATCTTTAAATTCCATATTTAGGATTCTAAACCCTTCGGTGTTTAGATAACTTGCCTTGGCCTGTTAAGATCTCTAAACTTAAGTGAAGACACTGGAGAATCACCATGACCTATGACGAAGCGCTGAAATATTTCGGCACCGGACGCGCAATCGGCGATGCCCTTGCCGTGACCAGCAGCCGGGTTTCTCAGTGCCGTACTGCGGGCGGGTTCTCTTACCCAATGCAATGCGTACTGGAGAAGGAATCGAGCGGAGCCCTGGTAGCCAGGCGCGAAGACGATCCAGCAAGCGCCTCACGAACAACTGCCGCTTAAATCCGTTAATCAACTGCGGAAAGTAGCGGAGTGACGGCAAGTATCCGCTCAGGCGGGAAGGGCAGGTAGTACAGCGGATGGGCTGTTGATTCATCCAGTACAAAATTCAAAACATGGCCCCGAAAAGGCCCGGAGCAGAGTGATGAGCGAGATCGTAGGCGTTGACGATGAAGGGCGTGCTGTATGGACGCTGACCAAAGATGGGCAATTAAGGATCAATGCTTCCTTTGCAAGCAAGCATGCACTTACCACGCCGCTTAAATCTGACAAGCCGAGCCGAGAGGCTTATCACGAGCAAGCCATCAAGAATGCCTGGCCAGCCGATGGCACTGCTAACGAAAAGCTGGAATGCATTACGCGCGCTTTGGCAGATTGCGCTCTTCAAAAAGCAACGTCGCCACAAATTGCCGAGCAGGCCCTGTGTGACGCCTTGGTGGAATTGGTCAGGGGTCGCGGACATTGCGATGGAATCGTAGCGGATGCGACCAGCATTGCAGCGGCACTGGTCGCAGGTTTGAAGGTTATTTCAGAGAGCGGTAATACGCCGTGATCTTCTCTTCGAAGGCAATCACGAAATCTCCCGCCTTTTGGCCACTTTCACGGCCTACAGATCTGTCCTTGAACAGCGCTTCCCCTGAGCTGCGTACGAGCTCGACAGCCAATTGGTGCGCTGCTTCTGTAGGGGAATGTTTCGGATCGAGAGTTGTTTCAGTCATGTCCGGTCTCCGTGACCTTGTTGTGTGGAAACAGAAAGCTACCACGGATGCACCGGACACCTACAGGGCCTGAATTTCAGGCAAAAAAAAGCCGGTGGCTAGACCGGCTTCTTCACAACATTACGAGGTCAATTATGCCCACCAATTCAGCGACGAGCAATACCTGCGAAGGCTCGTCAGCTTCATCGTTTACACATTATCTGACGCGTCATTTCTCAACGCCCACAAACGGAGGGCTGTGATATGGCCCGCGCACGCAACATCAAACCAGCGCTGTTCAAGAACGAAGTGCTTGGCGTGGCTGATCCCATGCTGACCTTGCTGTTCGAAGGTCTGTGGCTTCTCGCTGATAAAGCTGGCCGCCTCGAGGATCGTCCTCTTCGGATCAAAGGCGAGCTCTTTCCATACCGTGACGGCCTTGATGTCGACGGCATGCTTGGCTGGCTGGCGGCCGAGGGCTTCATTGTCCGCTATACGGTATCCGGCAAGCGCTACATCCAAGTCGAGAATTTCGACAAACATCAGAACCCGCATCGTAATGAACCGGAGTCAGTTATCCCTTCTGTATCAGATGGTTGTATCACTACCGATTTTGGCGGTACTGCTACTGCCATTCTCGGAAGCGCTCCGGCTGATTCTCTGATTCCTGATTCTCTGATTCCTGATTCCCTCAACACACCGACGCCTCCGGCATCGTCGCCGACGACTGGGGAGCTGTTCCCGAAGTTCTGGAAGCTGTACCCGAACAAGAAGGGCAAGGCGGCGGCCGAGAAGGTATGGCGGAAACTCAAAGTCACACCTGACCTATTCACCCTGATCGCCGAAGGCCTGGCCAAGCAGTGTGTTTCCCCGGCCTGGACGAAGGACGGCGGACAGTTCGTTCCGCACCCAGCCACCTGGCTCAACGGCAAGCGCTGGGAGGATGAGGTGCAGCCTGCAACCAACGTGCATCAGTTCCCCAACTCACGGCATCACGGCTTTGCCGATCGCGACTACACGGCGGGTTTGATCACCCGAGAGGATGGCAGCTATGCGATCTGAAAACATTGTTTCGATGCCCAGCGCCACGCCACCGCCGCAACAGACGACCGGCATGTGCGATGACCACGGGCAATTTCCTCAGACCGTAAACGTGATTTTCGGAAGGGTGTTCAAAACGGGATGCCCGGACTGCATGCGCATCGCGAAGGAAGAGGACGCAGAGCGGGCAAGGATCAAAGAGCGATACGAGCTATCCCTCAAGTTCGGCGCAGCGCTGATTCCGAAGCGATTCGCGACGAAGACCCTGACCGGTTACATCGCCGATACCACAGGCCAGAAAGAGGCGCTGCGGGTATGTCGAAAGTACGTGGACAGGTTCCCGGAAATATCCGCCACGGGCCGCTGCCTGCTGATGCTTGGCAAGCCTGGCACCGGCAAGACCCACTTGGGTACTGCGATTGCGAACGAGCTGATGCGCAAGACTGACGCCACGGCCGTCTACCGAACGATTGGCACGATCCTGCATGACATCAGATCGACCTATCGGCAGGGTGCCGAGCGTACCGAAGGGCAGATCATTGCGGCGCTCGTCAGCCCGTCGTTGCTGGTTCTCGATGAAATAGGCGTGAGCAAAGAAGCTCCGAGCGATTTCGAGCTGACCACGCTTTTCGCGATCATCAATGGCCGTTACGAGCAGATGCGCCCGACCGTGATCATTTCGAACCTCGACGGAAAGGCACTGCCGGTGGCAATGGGTGAGCGCTGCGTTGATCGACTGCGCGAAGGCGGTGTGATCGTGCTGCCTTTCGAGTGGGAATCGCATCGCGGCAAGGAGGACTTCTGATGACACGGCAAACCAAGCTCACGAAGGCGGCGCGTGACCGCGAATGCCAGATCCGTTACCCAGGCTGCTCGAGCGAATCCTCGACCACGGTCCTTGCTCATTACCGGCTCGCAGGTACTTGCGGCATTGGCATCAAGCCAAACGACCTGCAGGCCGCTTGGGCGTGTGCTTACTGCCACGATATCGCCGATGGCCGCCTGCGCGCTCCGGCGGTGCTGAGCCGTGAAGAAGTCCGCCTGTTCCACGCCGAGGGCGTCATGCGCACCCAAGACGCGCTGATTCGTGAAGGGAAGGTGTCACCGTGAAGCCCGCCGAAATGACGTTGTTCAAACCGAAGCGCACCCGCGCCAAGTCCGTCGACCGCGAAGGCCAGGAACAGGCAGCGCTGCTGCGCGAGCTCACGCTGCGTATGCCTCTGGTGGCTGCGCTGATCTATCACGTTCCCAACGGTGGCCACCGGCACAAGCTGGTGGCGATAAAGCTGAAAGAGCAGGGCGTGCGCGCCGGTGTGCCCGATCTGGTGCTGCCCATGGCTCGTGGTGGGTACTTCGGTCTGTACATCGAGTTCAAAGCCACGCCGCCGCATGACGCTGCTGTCTCGGGCAGCCAGTACGAGTGGATACGTCAGCTGGGCGAGCAAGGCTATCTTGCGATCGTCTGCCGTGGTCACTTCGACGCGATGGAGCAAATCCGCGCATACCTCCGACTTCCTCAGACCGTGGTGGCCGCATGAGAAATTTCTACATTCGTTGGGCTATGAGCACTTGGTTCGGCTTGATCCAACAGTACAAGTACTGCCCAGAGTGGGATGCGGCATTGAATCGCCTTATCGACAAGCACTGGCAAACGGTTTCGATCGAAGGCTGCACAGCCAGATTTGGCGAGGCAGAGGTTTGGATTGCGAACCGGTACTACGCCTTCGGACATGAATGGGGCAGTGGCCAACACTTCAGGCCGTCAGTTCACACGATGCGTCGCCTGGATTCCTTGATCAGCCATTTGGAAGGCCTGCAACTGGAGAAGGACAAAGAAACCCGCCGCAAGAGAATGGAGCGCTACTGATGAGCAATCAATTCAAACCGGGCGACTTGGCGCTGACCAAGGTTTTTGACGTAGATATTCCTGCAGGAAGCTTGGTAGAGCTTACTGAGCGCATAGAAAAAGGAACTCTGATTCGCGGCAAAGGCTATGCATTCAAAGCCCCTACGCCTGGCTGGTACGTGATCCAAAACAGTTCGGGAGCGCGCACTGCCTACGGCGAAAATGAGCTGATGCCTCTGCGCGGCGAATTCGCTCCAGAGCAGCAAAAAGCCAGGGAGGCGCAGCCAGCATGACGGCCGCCGTGCGCATCACCGACGCTGAAATCAAGCGCCAGGCCGCCGGCTCCGAGCGTGACCTGCGCGACGTGGAGAATCGTGGCCTGTACCTGCGCTTCACCCGGGACCGGGCGCGGGCGTCGTGGTACTTGGTCAGCAAGGGCAAATGGAACCTAGTCGGCCGCTTTCCCGATCTGTCAGCGAAACAGGTCGTTGCGGCTCTTCCTGGCATTCGCCTTCGCATTGATGCCGGTGACAACTCCACGCTATCCAAATGGGCAACGACAGGCGAGCTGCTGGGCTGGTTCGCCGAGCGGTATTCGCTCGACCGAAGCCTGTCGAAGAAACGCCAGGACACCAGTGCGTCGATGCTCAGGTGTCACCTCATGCCATGCTTGGGCGATATTGCGCTGGCAAGCATCGACAAAGCCACGCTGGACCGCCAATTGATTTGGCCAATGCAGCGAACCGTTAAAATTGACTACGTTCGATCCACCTTCCAGCTACTCGCCTTGGCGTTCCGGCAGGCATTCAAACTGCGGCTGATATCGGCCAACCCGATGCAAGACATCAAGTTCAAAGACTTCTCAAAAGCCAAGGTCGGCATCAAGGCGTCCAGGCTGCGCGGCACTCAGTTGCAGGACCTGCTCCACCATTTGGCCGAGGTCATAGAGTGCAATCCGCTCGACGGCATGTTGGCCGTGATGATGCTCTGCCACGGCACCCGCATTGGCGAGACGCGGCAAGCGCGCTGGTCGCACATCAGCCTGGCAGAGCGCGAGTGGTTCATTCCAGGCGAGAACACCAAGACAGGCGTCGAGCATCATCTGCCTCTCACAGATCAGGTGCGGCAGTTGCTGATCTGGTATCGCGACAGGCAACAGGCTGCCGGGTATGACGGACAGTTCCTGTTCCCGGGTCGCGCAGGTGAAGGACTCAGCGAGGGCCGCGCCAGTGCGGTATTTGCTCGGATAGGGAAGGGCGATTGGACCAGCCACGATCTGCGCAAACTGGCTCGCACCTGCTGGGCAGACATCGGTATCGACCACCTGATCGGTGAGCTGCTGATCAACCACGCCATGGGCCACAACGTGAAGGTTTACGTTCAGTCGGGCGTGATGGCGCGCAAGCGGGATGCATTGGAGAAGTGGAACGCCCATCTAGACGGAAAGGGCTTCGGCCGCATTCACACATTGACCGGCTTTAGATTCGAAGATTCTGATAATTGCCTACAGCCCACGGATGACGTGGCTTGCAGAGCAGATGCCAACACCACCATAGGCGAGGTTTAAAAATGCTGATTTCGCACGACAGCGCCTTGGCTTTTGCCTATGCGCTTCAGAAAACCGATACAGGAATGCCCTCGCCGTCGGCCTTCCGTCGCGAGTTCGACCGCTCAAAAGTCTTTATGGTGATGAAGCAGAACTTCGACGACTTCACCCGGCTGACGGTCGTAATGGATGGCGGTCACCGTTTCGATATCGACAGCGACAAAGTCACGTTCAATATCGACCTCGCTGCCGACTGGCTGGTTGGTGAAGGATGAAGAAGAGTCACGGCCCTGCGTTCCGCGCCACTCAACTTGACCTGGCCCTGTGCCCCGCCTGCCGAGGCCGCGCAGTGATCAAGGGCGTTTTCCATGACCTGGCCTGCGTGCAGTGCAACGCATCGGGCTGGGTCGCCGCCGAGACAGGTGAGGCACTCCCGCTTGAAGTGCTGGTGACTCAGTTGAGTATTCGCCTGCAGGCCGCTAACCGACGTATCGAACAATTCAAGCGTCCAGTGCAGATACCCGCGCTGGCAGCCCACTACGAACAGAACAACCGCCGCGGTGCCGGTGGAACGAATTACACAGGGGATTGACCATGATGACTCGCAACACGCTGCACCGCCCGCTGGGTGAAACTGAAAACATGCTCGAGCAATGGGGTTATTGGCGGATGGATGGTATGGGCGTGCCCAGCTACGCCTCGCCCACGCTCGCCCTGATGCGGGATGCCATGCCGATGCCCGGTAAGTCGTATGTGATCACGGACGAGCTGGCTTGTCTTGTGGACGCCGCCGTTGCTGGTCTTTGCGCTCGTCATCAGCAGATGGGCGATATGGTCTGGTTCTATTACGGTGCCAAGTGGCCGGCGATCCGGGTGGGTCGCCACTTCGCAATGAGCGAGGGCAAGGCGCGCGAGTTGATAAAGGCTGGTGCTGCCTGGGTGGATTGCTATTTGGATGGAGTTCGGTCGGCAGCGTAAAAAAGAGTTGTCCATATGGAATAGCTCTGTTTTCATGGCACGGTGTTCAGCTGTTCCAGCGCGGCACCCCTGATGATTAAGCCCAGCCAAGTGCTGGGTTTTTGCTTTCTGAACCATTTCAAAGGCTCGCCATATCGGCGGGCCTTTTTCGTTTATATATCCCGAAAGGGCCAAGACCGGATGCGCACTATGCCCGACAAGCCAGACACCTGGGCCAAGCTCTGGATGGCCCTTTCGAATCCACTATGGCAGGGCGCGATCATGGCCATCATCGTCTCTCTACTGCGCATCCTTTATGACGCGAAAGAAACCAGCAAACGCCGGATCTTCTTTGAAGCGTTGATCTGCGGTGCATTGAGCCTGGTGGCCTCAAGCCTGATCGAGTGGATGGCCTGGCCGCCCAGTCTGTCAGTCGCTGCCGGTGGCACCATCGGCTTCCTCGGCGTTACCGCCATACGCGAACTGGTGACCCGGTTCATTGGCCGCAAGGTGGACATCACATGAAGGCTATCGCCGCTGCAATCATCATTGGCCTTGTTGCCCTGCTGCTCGTTGGTATCCAGCAGTACCGCGTCCTCGCGCTAGAAGGGCAGGTGACGCTGCAGATGAAGACTGCCAAGGATGCCACCGACGCCAACACCGAAAGCCAGAAGACAATCACCACGCTCCAGGCCGAGGCCAAGCGCAATGCCAATTACACGGCCGATCTGCAGCAGCGCCTCAAGGCCAGCGAAGACAAGGCCCGACAAGCGAGGAAAGACTTTGAAGACCTCAAGCGTAAGAGCCCGGCTGTTCGTAAGTGGGCTGATCAGCCTTTGCCTGACGGCCTGCGCGGCAAGCCCGCGACCAGTGGTGGTAAAGACATCAGCGGTAAGCCTGGAAGCACCGGTAATGGTGCCGTGCGAACGGATCAGCGATAGCGACGAAGACTTGGCACTGAACGGTGACCTCTGGGCCTTGAAGGACCGAGCCGTCAACCTGCTGGACACGTGCGCCGATCAGGTCGACGCACAGATCAAACGCAGCCAGAGCAAGTAACCCATGGCACGGCTCAAGACGCTCGGCAACCGCGTCGCGACTCAAGGCGACAGGGTAAACACCGCGCCTCCTGCTACCTGGCGAGCGGGCAAGACCACGGCGAACCAGCGAGGTTACAACTACGCATGGCAGAAAGCGCGCTTGGTCCATCTGGGCGCCAACCCGCTGTGCGTCTACTGCGACCGAGCAGGGCTAGTCGTCGCTGCGTCGGTCGTCGACCACATCATCGCCCACAACGGTGATCAGACTCTGTTCTGGGCGCGATCCAACTGGCAATCCCTCTGCAAGACCTGTCACGACAGCGTGAAACAGCGCGAAGAGGCGAAAACTCGGTCGTTTTGACCGGTCTTGGCGTAATTTGCACGGTTTTGGTGCGAAATCGGACGTTTTGGAGGGGGGGGTCAAAAATATGGGGTTTTTCGGTTACTAGACCGCCCTCGACCGCACGTACAGATTTTTTCCCGCTCAGGATTTTTTGTTAATGGCTTTAACACCCAAAAAACGCGCTTTCGTGAAGGCGGTGAGGGAAGGTGCGTCCAATAAAGACGCAGCCATAGCCGCCGGATGCCCCGAAAAGACTGCCTCTGCGGCGGGTTCGCGTCTCGCAAAAGATCCCGATGTGATCGCCGAGCTGCATAAACTGAACGCTCTGCACCCTGCCGAGGCGAATTTTAAAACTGTTAAAGGTGTTAAAGCTCCGGAGGGCGAGTCCGTGCCTTCTCAGGCTGGGCCGGAGGGCGAGGCGGAGCCTTTCGATTTGCGTCTTGCGTTGTCCCACCGTGACCCGAAAGATTTCCTTCTGGCCGTCATGAACGACTTTGGGCAGGAGCCGAAACTGCGAGTTGATGCTGCAAAGGCGCTGATGCCTTTCGTTCATCCGCGCAAAGGGGAGAGCGGCAAGAAGGAGGCGGCCAAGGACAAGGCCGCAGGTGCCGCCCAGGGCAAGTTCGGCGTGCGTAAAGGCCCGCTGTCGGTGGTGAAATAATGGAATGGTCAACCGCCTGTACAGATTGGGAGCAACGCATTGTTGCCCGCCAGAGCCTGATCCCGTTCGAACCACTATTTCATGATCAAGCGGCCGAAGCTTTAGAGGTCTTCGGCGGCCTGCGCATGGTGGATGCTACCGGCAGCCCTTTGATGTGCGAAACAGTCCGGCCTTGGGTGAATGAATTCGTCGCCGCGATATTCGGCGCATACGACCCGTACAGCGGTCGTCGGATGATCAGCGAATTCATGCTGCTGATCAGCAAGAAGAACGGCAAGTCGACCATTGCGGCCGGCATCATGCTTACGGCGCTTGTGCTGAACTGGCGCACCTCGGGCGAGTTCATCATCTTGGCACCGACCAAGGAAATTGCCGACAACTCCTACATCCCGATCCGGGACATGGTTAAAGCCGACGATGAGCTCAAGGACTTGTTCAAGGTGCAGGATCACCTGCGTACGGTTACTCATTACGAGACAGGTGCCACGCTGAAGGTTGTGGCGGCCGACAGCGAAACTGTCTCGGGCAAGAAAGCCATCGGCGTATTTATCGACGAGCTGTGGGTATTCGGCAAGCGAGCCAATGCCGAGGCAATGCTACGCGAGGCCACCGGCGGTCTGGCATCAAGACCAGAGGGTTTCATTATCTGGGCAACGACCCAGTCCGATGAGCCGCCTGCCGGCGTCTTCCGGCAGAAGCTGCTCTATGCCCGTCAGGTGCGCGACGGCGGGATTGTCGACAAGTCTTTCTTGCCGGTGCTCTACGAATTTCCGAAACACATGATCGACGCGGGCGCGCACCGCGACGTTAAAAACGCGTACATCACCAACCCGAATCTGGGCCTGTCGGTAGACGAGCCGTTCATTGAACGCGGCTTCACCCAGGCGCAGATCGACGGCGAAGAATCATTCCGTGGCTTTCTGGCCAAGCACCTAAATGTCGAGATTGGTCTGGCGCTGCGCTCGGATCGGTGGGCCGGTGCTGAGTTCTGGGAGGTGCAGGCCAAGCTGCCCGGCCTGACGCTGGATGATCTGATCGAGCGCTGCGAAGTGATCGATATCGGCATCGACGGTGGCGGGCTGGACGACTTACTTGGGTTTGCAGCAATCGGGCGTGACAAGCACACGCGCCAGTGGCTGTTGTGGACGCACGCCTGGGCTCACCCCTCGGTGCTCGAGCGCCGCAAGGGCGAGGCGCCACGGCTTCATGACTTCGCCAAAGAGTGCCATCTAACTATGGTTCAAGTCATCGGCGATGACCTTGAGGAAGTCGCGGACCTGGCGTCCCGCGTCGAGAAGGCCGGCCTGCTGGATCAGGTCGGCGTCGACCCGGCGGGCATTGGTGGTGTGCTTGATGCGCTGGTCGCCGCTGGCGTGCCGCAGGACAAGATCATTGGCATCTCGCAGGGCTGGAAGCTGGGCGGCGCGATCAAGACAACGGAGCGCAAGCTGGCCGAGGGCGGCCTGATCCACGGCGGCCAACCCATGATGGCCTGGTGCTGCGGCAATGCCAGGGTCGAGCCGCGTGGTAACTCGATCCTCATCACCAAGCAGGCTTCAGGCTCGGCCAAGATCGACCCGCTGATGGCCACCTTCAACGCGGTATCCCTTATGTCACTCAACCCCGAAAGCAAAGGCGGGATGGATGACTACTTAAACAACGGTTTCTTCGGACTTGTAGGCTGACTATGGCGTCTCATTGGTACAACCCGCTTTCCTGGCGGATGTTCGGCTATGAGGATCCGAAAACCGGCGACTATGTCGAAGTCGACATGACCGTCGGTGGCAAGGCGACCAAAGCCGGCGTGCGCATCACGCCGACGAAGGCGATGAACATCAGCATCGTTTGGGCTTGCGTGAAAATCCTGAGTGAAACCGTTTCAGGGCTGCCGCTCAAGCTCTACGACGACAAGGATGGCAAGCGGCAACTGGTGGCGCACAAGGACCGAGCCAGTCGCATCATGCGTAAGCCGAACCCTTTCATGACTCGCCTCAACTTCTTGAAGGCGGTTGTGGTGAACATGGCGTTGCGCGGCAACGCTTTTGCCATCATCGAGCGATCCAGCGGTGGCGATCCCATCGGTTTCACGCTGGTCTCTCCGGATGATGTGACCGTCGACACGCTCGAATCTCGCTTAATTTATTACGTGTCGCTCGATGGCAAGCGCGCCCCGGTTTCACCCGAGAACATGCTGCACTTCAAGTTGTTCAGCAGTGACGGGATCAACGGAATGTCGCCGGTCGAGCATCAGGCCGAAACCATTGGCCTGGCAAAGGCCGCGCACGACTGGTCCGCCCGCTTCATGCGCAAGGGTGGATTCACGGGTGGTTACGTCATCTACGACGGGTTCCTGACTGCTGAGCAGCAGGCTCAGGTGATGAACAAGTTTCCCGACGTTCGCAAGGCCGACACCGAGGATCTGGGCAAGATGGCCATCCTGCAGGGCGGCCCGAAAATCGTGCCTGCTGGCCTGACCCAGAAAGACAGCCAGTTCATCGAATCCCAGCAGTTCCAAGAAGAAGCCTTGGCGGGCATCTGGGGCGTTCCGCTTTATCTGGCCAACCGTGCCAGCAAGACCTCGATCATGGGCTCCAATCTGGAACAGCAAACCAGTGGGTTCGTGACGTTTGGCTTGAAGCCTTACTTGGATGCCATCGAAGACGAGTTCAACGACAAGCTTTACGGCGATACAGATCGATTCGTCGAGTTTGTCGTCGAGGGACTGCTGCGCGCTGATAGCGCCGCCCGTGCGACGTACTTCGGAAGCGCCCTAGGCGGCTCCGGCGGTTCGGGCTGGATGACCATTAACGAAGTCCGTGAAAAGGAAAACCTGCCGCCACTGGCGGGGGATGAATATAACCGGGTCACTCGGTGGGAGACGCAGGGCAATGCTGACAAAAATTGAAGTGCCCTTCGAGGTCAAGGCCGTCGATGACGCTGGCAACTTCGAAGGCTATGCCGCGGTGTTCAATAACGTAGACCTGGGCGATGACGTAATCCTGCCGGGCGCATTTACGAAGGTAAAGACGACCCGTGCCGGGCGCCTGAAGCTGGCGCTTTTCCACGACCTAACGCGGTTGGTGGGCTCGGCCGACTTTACCCAGGATGCGCACGGCCTGTACCTCAAAGGCAAGGTGAACCTGGGTGTGAGCTACGCGCGCGACGCTTACGAGCTGATGAAGGAGGGCACGCTGGACAGTATGTCCATCGGCTTCAACACGATCCTGGCTGCGTATGAAGAGCGTGAGGGTCGGAGCATTCGCATTATCAAGCAGGCGGAACTCTGGGAGGCCTCGTTGGTGCCATTCGGCATGAACCCCGAGGCGACCATTACCGACGTGAAGTCGGACATCAGACTTTTTGAGAAGGCCCTGCGCGATCGCATGGGCCTTTCGCAAAAGGAAGCGGCAGCCGTCGCTTCGCTCGGCTATTCCGCCGTGCACCGTGAGGGTGACACAGCGGCCACGGTGATCGTGGATGAGCTGAAACAACTTTCAACACTGTTCACCCATCATTTTGGAGATTCGCAATGAGCGAAGTGAAAGAGCTGCGCGATTCCCTGGACAAGCAACTTAAAGACGGCTTCCAGGGCCTGCAGCAAAAATACGACCACGTCACTGAAGAGTTGCAGAAAGGCAACACCGTGACGCTGGAAATGAAGTCCAAGATCGAAAACCAGAAAGGCGAACTGGAGCGCGTCATCGAGCAAGTGCAGAAGCTCGAGGAAAAGGGCATCCAGCTGCGCAGCCAGGGCGGTGAGAAGAAAAGCTTCATCGACCTCGTCAAGGGCAACGACGCCTACAAGTCGCTGCAGCAGAAGAACCAGAATCAGGCGGAAATCGAGGTCACCAAGTCGGATATGGCTTCCATGTCCGAGACCAAGCTGACCAGCGCTGGCCTGGTGCCGACGCAGTGGGACCCTGTTATTCAGGATCGTCCGCGCCAGGAGCTGGTGATTCGCGACCTGATCCCGACCACGCCCGTGACCGGTCAGAGCTACAGCTATTTCCTTGAGAAACTGCATACCCGTGGCGCTGGCATGGTGGCGGAAGGCGCGGCCAAGCCTTCCAGCGATGTCACTTTCGAACAGAAGACCGACAACGTCCGCAAGATCGCTGTATGGATGCCGGTAACCGACGAGGCTCTGGACGATATCCCGCAGCTGTACAGCTACATTCAGGAGCTGCTGCGCTACGACTTGAAGCTCAAGGAAGAGGGGCAGATCCTCAAGGGTGACGGCGCTGGCAATAACCTGAACGGCATCATGACCCAGGCCAGCGCCTTCAATGCGAAGCTCAGCCAAACCGGTGACACTGCGATCGACACCGTGCGCCGTTCCATCTATCAGGTGCGCAAGCAGTCTCAGCGTGCTGCTGATGCCGTGGTCATGACTGACCTTGACTGGATGAACATCGAGCTGTTGAAGGATGCCGACAACCGCTACCTGTTCGCCAACCTGCAGGGGCTTGTCACTCCTATCCTGTGGGGCCGCCCAGTGGTGGTGTCCGACAGCATGGACGAGGGCACCCCGGCTGCCGACGGTACTGCCGCTACCGGTGGTGAATTCCTCGTCGGCTCATTCGCCCAAGGCGCGCGCCTGTACGACCGCATGGCGTACACCGTGAAGGTAGGTTGGATCAATGACGACTTCGTGAAGAACCAGCGTGTCGTGCTGGTAGAAGAGCGTCTTGGCCTGGCCGTTCGCCGCCCTTACGCGTTCGTGAAGGGCCGCTTTGCAGTCAAGTGATCGAACCCATCCGCTCGGGGCCTCAAGGCCCCTTTTTTTCGAGGTACGTTATGAAAATTCGCACCCTGTGGGGGTTTGAAGGCAATGCGGCCAAGCTGGGCGCAGAGAGCGATCGTGTACGCGCAGGCATGGTGTTCGATGAGGCTGACGACGAATATGCCCACATACTGATCGGCAAGGGCCTGGCAGAAGAGGTTGACGGCAAAACCGCGCCCAAGACCAACAAGCAGGCCAAGCCCGAAGAGAACAAGTAAATGATCGAGCTATCCCTGGTGAAAACGCACCTGCGTGTTGACCACATCGAAGAGGACGTTCTGATTCAGGGGTACATCGACGCGGCGCTGGCGCATGTCGAACAGCATTGTGACCGGGTGCTGGTGGAAGTCGACCCTGTGCTGCCTGAACAAATGACCCTCACCAAGGACATCCGTCAGGCAGTACTTCTGCTGGTGGGCCATTGGTACGCAAACCGTGAGGCTGTCGTGATCGGCACCATCACCGCTGAGGTTCCATTGGCCGTTGACCGCCTGCTTTGGTACAGGAAGCGTTTCTGATGAGAGCTGGCCCACTGCGACACCGTCCTACGCTCTACAAGCCTGTGCGGGTCAAGAATCGAACCGGTGGTTTTGACGACGCCTGGATAGAGTCGGGCCAGCTTTGGGCTGAGTTCACTCTGCCTACCGGCCGCATCGAGGCCGTTGCTGAAAAGCTTGCAGCGGTGGTTACCGCGGAAGTCCGGGTAAGGCCTCGGCCGGATCTGGTTGCGGGCTGCCGTCTGGTGAACAAGGGCGTCACCTATCTGATCGTGGCTGCACTGCCAGACAATGAGCTTTCAATGCTTCGTCTGCTCTGCACCAACGTACCCAACCCTTGAGGAAATCCCATGAAAGTAAAAGCGATTGCTAACTTCTCCGGTGCCGTAGGCGACCAGGCTGAAGGCGATGAATTCAGCGTCGACGCTGCCAGGGCAAAGTCTCTGATTGAGCGCGGCCTGGTCGAAGAGGTCAAGGACGCTCCGGTGCCGAAAGCCGACAAGGCAAAGGAGTAGCTCATGGCTCGCCGGTCCCGTATGTCCGGTGACTTCAAGCTACGCCGGACGCTGCGCAACATTCATAAGACCATGGATAACGAGCTGCGCCCGGCTATGCAGGAAGCTGCCAACAAGATTCTGGCCACCATGAAGTCAACTATCCCTCGGGACACGGGCGAAGCGGCTGGTGCCCTGAAGGCGTTTGTCTCCAAGAGTGGTCTGGATGCAGAGATCGGCATTCGTGGCAAGAAGGACAATCGCCGATTTTTTTACCTGCGTTTTCTGGAATACGGCACCAAGGGGTATGACGGGACAAAGCGATCGGGAAACCGTAGCCGCTCTGTTGAGAACAAGTCGGACGGTGCCCATTTCTTCGGCAAGTACCCTAGCATTCCGGCGCTGCCAGCTCATCCCTGGTTGCGGCCATCGCTGGACGTGAACCGGGAGGTGGTGCTGGCGGACATTCGCACCGCTGTGAATCGAACGCTGAAGAAGGCCAGTCAGGGAGCAAATGATGGCTGATCCGTCCGTTGCCCTGCAGGTAGCACTTTTCGAGAGGCTACAGGCCGAGGTGTCCTGCCCCATCTACGATGGTGCACCGCTTGACACGCCTATGCCGTATGTCTCCATCGACCGCGAAATCTCGACCAACATCAGCCCTATCGCCGGGCGCAAGCGTCAGCAGCGCCTGCTCTACCTTACCGTCTGGTCGGATGCTCATGGACAGGCCGAGGTCAAGCGGATCAACGCTGAAGTCACTGCCGCGCTTGATGAGCGACCCCTGCCACTGGAAGTTGGTAGGGCAGTGTCTGTTCGTGTCGAACGTGCCGACTCACAGCGTGATGCCGACGGCGTCACGTACATGGGCGCTATCACCGTCCGCGTCATCACCACCCACTGATTCAACATCTGCCGCCTCGCGGCTTTATCCAATGTGCCTTTTGGAGGATTTTCCATGGCCGACAATCTGAACACCGCCGCAGGGTGCCGACTTGGCCTCGGCACCAAGACCGGCGCTGACACCGAAGCCGACTACAAAAAAGACGTGTACGTCGACGTCGGTGAAATCGAAGACCTGGGCGAGTTCGGCGATACCTTCAGTTCGGTGACCTTCACGTCGCTGAAGGATGGCCGCGTGCGCAAATACAAGGGCACTGCTGACGCTGGCGACATGACGCTGACTGTCGGCCTGGACAACGGCGACGCGGGACAGAAAGCCGTCAAGGTTGCCCACAAGGACCGTTCCAAGGGCGATTACAACATCAAGGTCACGCTGAACGACGGTGACGCGACAGCAACGCCTGCCGTGCTGCCGACCACCTTCTACTTCCGTGTGAAGGTGATGAACAACACCGTTGCGCCTGGTGCCGCGGACAACGTCGTGCGCCGCAACATCACCATGGGCATCAACTCCGATGTCCTCGAAATTGCTGCCGGCCCTGCCGCCTGATCGGGTGAACCATGAGCAAGACATTGCACGGCAACATCGACCTTGTCATTGGCGGGGCTACCTATCAACTACGGCCAACCCTCGCCGCCGTCCGTGCTATCGAGACCCGCTTCGGCGGGCTCCGAGGTGCAGCCAGCGCGCTGCATCAGGTCAGCGTGGACGGCGCAGCGCTGATCATCGCTGCTGGTGCCAACCTGACTGAAAAGCAGGTGGAGGGGCTGGCCGAGGCGGTATGGCAGGAGGGCGTAGCAGCGATGATTCCGCAGCTCAACGATTACCTGGCAGCCCTGTACAACCCGCGCGGTGGTGAGCCGGGAAAGGAGCAGCCGACGGTGTCAGCGCCGTAGAGGCGGGGAGCTACGTCGATCGGCTTTACGCGGTGGCCACCGGCTGGCTCGGTTGGTCACCGCAAGTGGCGTGGCATACCTCGCTGCCCGAACTGTTCCTCGCCATGGACGCGAAGATCGAGTGGGCGCGCATTACCAGTCCATTCCCCAGCAGCAACCACTCCCACCCTCAATCCAAACCCAAACCGACGACCGTCGCGCAGAAGCTGCGGATGGCGCTTACCGGCAAGGGCAGCACATAACGTTTTCCCGGAGTACTACTCGTGGCCGATACCGACGTCCAAGGCATGCTGGTCCGCATCGAAGCGACAACGGCGCAGCTGCGACAGGAGCTGACTCGCTCGGAAGGGGCGGTGTCCAGCACTGCTCATAACATCGATCAGAGCCTGGGACAGATCGATAACGCTTTCGACCGAGTGAACGCCAGCGCCCAGACGGTGGGCCGTGCGGTCACATCGGTGTTCGACCAGATTGGCGCTGGAAACCTGGCTGCAGCGGGCTCTATCGCAGGGTTGGTGGCGCTGACCACCAGCACGATTGATTACGCGAACGAGGTCAAGAACCTTTCTGCGCTATCGAACGCCACGGTCGAAGACTTCCAGCGCATGGCCTATGGCGCAAGAACTGTCGGCGTTGAGCAGGACAAGCTCGGCGACATCCTGAAGGACACCAATGACCGCGTCGGTGAGTTTATCCAGCGCGGTGGCGGCGAGATGGCCGACTTTTTTAAAGAGATCGCGCCCAAGATCGGGGTCACCGCTGGCCAGTTCGCCAATCTGTCCGGGCCGCAAGCCTTACAGCTTTACTATACCTCGCTCGAAAAGGCCGGACTGAATCAACAGCAACTCACGACCTACATGGAGGCGATGGCTGACGAAACCACGGCATTGATTCCACTGCTGCGCAATAACGGCAAAGGTTTCAAAGAGTGGGGTGATCAAGCTGATCGCGCTGGCACTGTCATTTCCGGATTCAACATTGACCGCTTGGTTGCTGCGGGGCAGGCCATTTCCGGGCTGAAGGCCTCATTCTCCGGGGCTGCGAACCAGATCACCATTGGACTGCTGCCAGGCATCGAGAGCGTCACCAAGGGGCTTCAGGAGCTGCGCGACAACGGCGGCGCTCAGCGCCTGGGCGAGACGATCAGTTTTCTGGCCGAGAACGTGGATGTACTGGTTGCAGCGCTAGGCGGCAAGATGGCGGCGGCGTTCGCTAAGTTCGCCATCGATGCTGTGGCATCGTCTGTGGCAGCTACAAAAGCGACGCTCACCAACATTGCCACCACCAAGGCTTCTGCTATTGCCAAGGCCGAGGAAACGGCGGCGTCAGCAGCGTCAGCTGCGGCCAAGCTGCGCGAATCAGTTGCGGCGTACTCTGCTGCTCAGGCGGTGGAAGCGGAAACAATCGCGCGGCTCGCCCAGGTGCAGGCCGCACGCCAGGCGCTCGCCTATCAGGCCCGCTTGGCCGTGGGCACGGCGGAGGAGGCTCGATACACCGCGGCCCTGGCAGCAATGGACGCCGAGTTGGCGGCTGCCAAGACGGCGGCCGCTGCAGCTACCCAGCGCCTGACAATCGCTACTGCGGCATCTTCCTCAGCGATGGCGCGCGACACTGCCGCCACAACCGCCAACGCAGCGGCCCAGGCCCAGGCCGCAGCAGCCAAGAATGTGCTGGCACGGGCTAGCTCGTCCCTGCTTGCAATGCTGGGTGGTCCCGCTGGGGTAGCAGCGCTGGCTATCGGTGTCGGCGTGGCGTTCTTGGCCATGCGGGATAACACCGTTGCGGTGACCAGCAGCCTGGACGCATTGAAGCGACCACTCAAGGAAATCCGTGAAGAGTTTCAAAAACTCACGCGAGACCAGCAGGGCGCGGAGCTCGTTAAGATTTCCAAAGAGCAAGAGGGAGCGGTCGCGGCGGCGGATGACGCTTATAAGGAATTTAAGAAGACAGTGCGGCAGGGTCTCGGCTCAACTGTAGGTATGCGCGTCGAAGCCGAGTTCGACGCCGCTCGAGCTTCGGGCCAGCAGCTATCTACGGTTGTGGATGATCTGGCGAAGCGGTTCCCTATTCCAGAAAACGGCCTTAGATCCATTCGTGAAACCGCTGGCGCATACAGCACTGCCGAGCAGGCTGCTGCGAAGTTGACCCAGACTCAGGCTGCCTTGGCCAAGGACATCGCGGGTACCGCCGAGGCCACCAAGGAAAAAAGCGAAACCGATATCGCGGCCGAGAACGCCGGCAAGAACTATCAGCAAACGATCGAAAAGCAAATTCACTCGCTCAAGGACAAGACTAAACTCGAGGAAGCTGACCGGTTCATAACCGAAAACAAGATTGATCCGCAGAGCGCGCTCGCCAAACAGATTCGCGATACCGCCAAGGCCTACGACACCCAGAAGGACGCGGACAAGTCTGCGACCGAGGCAGCGCAAAAAAGTAAGGAAGCCCATAACAAGCTCGAGCAGCAGCTCAAGACCGCTGCTGATGCCTACGCCAAGCTCAAGGAAAGCTTCGATCCGGTCAGCGCGGCGGCGGATGAGCAGATGAAAAAAACCGAGGAACTGCGGCTGCTTTACAAGGCCGGGAAGATTTCCACGGAAGAGTACGGCCAAGGCCTGCAATGGCTGAAACAGCAGTATGACCAGACCGTAGCGTCCGCCGGCGGAATGGCTGAAGCCATGAAGTACGAGGCCGACCTGCAGCGCCAGCTCGCTATTGCTACCGCGTCTTATGAACAGACTGCAGCAGCGGTCGGCATGGGTAGCAAGGACGCGGAGCGCGCGCAGGCCCGCCTATCGCTGGAGCAGGACACCAACAACAAGGTACTGGCTTTGCGCACCGAGCTGGCAACCGCCACCACGGACAAGCAACGCCAGGCACTGGAAACGCAGATCGCGCTTACTGAGCAATACGGTGCCAGGCAAGCGCAAGTCATGCAGGACGGCTGGAAAAAGGTGGATCAGGCGCAAGGCGACTGGTCGAAGGGTGCGAGCGCTGCGTGGCAGAACTACCGGGACGACGTTGCCAATATCGCCGGACAGACCCAGTCGCTCATTTCTGACGCTTTCGACGGGGCCGAGGATGTTCTGACCGAGTTTGTCAAAACCGGGAAGCTGTCGTTCAAAAGCCTGGCTGATTCCATCGTTGATGACTTGATCCGCATCCAGGTGCGTAAGGCGTTGGTCGGTGCCGTGTCATCTTTTGCCAGCAGTGGCTTGGGATCGGGTATCGCTTCGGTGTTTCAGGCTGATGGCGGTGTCTGGGATCGAGGCGTACAAAAGTTCGCCAAGGGCGCTGCCTTCACCAATTCCATCGTCAACACCCCGACGCTTTTCGGTATGGCGGGCGGTAAGACTGGTATGGCGGGCGAGGCAGGGCCGGAGGCGATCATGCCTCTAACGCGCGCTGCCGACGGTTCGCTGGGCGTCCGCATGGTAGGCGGTAACGCAGGTGGCGGTAGTACGGCTACAACGTCGACCGCGCTGGGCAGTGTTACCCAACACTTCACCTTCCAGGGCAACGCTGACGCAGTATCGAGGGCCGAGGTCAGGCGCGCTGCGCAGGAGGGCGCACAGGCGGCATATCAAATGGTGCTTAACGATTTCAAAACCAACGGGCCCGCCCGGCAACTGATCAACCGCTGAGTACCAGCATAAGGAGGCGTCATGGCGCTTGATTGGCCTGAATCGCTTGAGCCGTCGCAAACAACATGGGGTGTCACTTACAACAACCGCGCATTCACTTCCATTCTGTCGAACTCGCAACAAATTCTTGGCTACCCCGGCGCGTACTGGCTTTGCACGATGACCTTCGGCGTGTTGTTCGATGAGGATGAGCGGGAGCTCACCTCGTTAATTGGGCGGCTGCAGGGTATGTACGGAACGGTGAACATTCCTGCATTCACTCGAACTCGGCAGGACGACATCGGTGCTGCGGTAGTGGTGTCAGGCTTTTCGCAAGCCACTTTTATGACCATTGGCGGCGTGATACCCAGCGCCAAGGTGTTTTCAATGGGTGACTACATCACTGTCGGCGGTGAGATGTTCGAGGTGGTGCAAGACGCCAAGTCGGCAGCAGATGGGAAAGTGCAGGTTTCGCTCAACAAGCGAATTCGAAAGACCCTCACGGTAGGCGCGCATGTGGAGTACCGCAACCCCTACTCGGAGATGCGCCGTTTAGACGATACCCATCAGGTGGTTCAGGACCCGCTGGTATCAAACAGCACCTTGCAATTCAGGGAGGCATTCTGATGCCCTCAGCTTTCCCTTTCAGCCAGAAGGTGGTGGATATCATCGCCACTGGCAAATTCATGCCGGTGTACGCCGTGCAGTTGGACTTCGAAGACGGCATGGTTTTCGCCCACACCGGAACCGGTGAGCTGGTCGTCGACGGTATCACCTACGAAGGAGTGGGCAATTTCGGCCAGGTCAGCCAGTCGAAAGAGAGTGACAACTCAGGTTCGCCCATGTCGGTGGATCTGACGCTGAGCGGGCTGGACTCCTACATCCTTTCCGAAACCAACGTGCGTGGTTGTCGGGGCCGAATGGCTAAGGTCATTTTCGTGGTGTTCGACGAGGCTGGTAACTACGCCGCCGACATCCTGTTTTCCGGGCGGATGGACGCCGCCAAATTCTCGTTCGCGGGCAATGGCCAGGAAGGCAACACCATCACCGTTCCGGTCATCGACCGCATGGCCGAGTGGAGCCGCACCGGCACCGAGCGCTGGACGGACGAAAACCACCGCGCCCGGCACCAGGGCGACCGCTTCTTCTACGCAATCGCGCAAATGTCCGAATGGCCCATCTACTGGGGGTCTGCCAAGGATGCGCCGACCTTCAACTACGGAAGTTAGATATGCGCCATCGAGACTGGACTACGCGTCTGAACGACGTGATCAAGGCTGCCCAAGGGCGGCCTTTTTCATGGGGCGAATTCGACTGTTGCCTGTTCGCCGCCGACTGCTCGAGCGCCGTGTGCGGTGTCGACCCAGCAGAGCAATACCGAGGCTCCTACAAGACCGAGGCGGGTGCCAAGCGTGCGCTGAAAAAGCGTCACGGCAGCCTCGCAGCTGCATGGGATGCCTGCTTTGCAAGGGTTGCCGTTCCGTTCATCCAGCGCGGCGATGTCGTGATGTACGAAGCACCGGCAGGTCGCAGCATGGCTGTGTTCTGGGCGGGTGATTACTGGGCAACGACCGATGACGGCGTTGCTCGAGTTGTGTGTGAGCCGATCGCGGCGTGGAGGGTTGAGTAATGCCAAGTGGCGTAAAGAAAATTGCTCAGGTCGCCGTCGGCGCTGTGATTGGCTTCGTGCAAGGCGGCCCGGTGGGCGCTGCTATCGGCGCTGGCCTTGCCTTCTACGCGGCATCACAGCAGGAGAAGCTCAACACCAAATCACCGTTGCGTGATAACGAGCCGTCCGCCCAGACCGTGAGGTCGTCGAAAGCGCCTATCCGATTCATCCTCGGCCGTGTGTCCACTGGTGGTGTGCTGGTCTGGGCGCAGGAGCAGTCCGGCACCCTCACAGAGGGGGAGCAAATTCACCTTGTGTACGTGCTGTGTGAGGGCGCTATCGACGGGTTAGAGAACATCTACCTCGGCGAGGAAGAGATTGGCTCGTTCGGCGAGTTCGCCAGCTATGAGCTGATCGTCAACCCGACAGAGGTGAACGCATTCCTCAAGGCCAACTGCCAGGACTGGAAGGACAGCCAGATCGGGCGCGGCCTGTCGTACGTGCGAATTACCCTGAAGTACAACGCCGAGAAGTTCCCGTCTGGCATCCCTGACACCCGCTTTGTGATCCGTGGCCGGAATGACATTTACGACCCGCGTACCGGTAACAACATCTACACCGCGAACACCGCGCTGCACATTCTCTGGTTCCTGCGTAACCGCTGCAACGTTCCGGACGACGAGATAATTTTTGAGACCTTCGCGAGTGCGGCCAACGTCTGCGACGAAGCCCTGACCAATGCCGACGGCTCAGTCAGCCAGCGCTACCGAACCTCCTGCGTGATTGGTGCTGACGAGCAGCGTCCGGGTGTGCTGCAGAAACTGGAAGCGTCATGCGCCGGCAAGCTGATCCGCGTCGGCGGCCGCTGGATGCTCCAGGCGGGCGCCTATTACGGCCCGTATGACTTTGAGATCACCGAAGACATGATCATCGGCACCGTGTCCGGCAGCACTGAGTCGACGAACGATTCCGCCATCAACACCGTGCGCGGCACGTTCATCGATCCTGAACAGTCCTGGACCGAGACGGATTACCCCGAGGTCAGCGTTTCCGAATGGATTCTTGAAGACGGCGGCGAAGCTGCTGAGACGATGACGTTCTCGTATGTGACCGACGCGTATCAGCCGCAGCGCTTGGCGAACATCTCCCTGCGCCAGCGCCGGGCTGGCGGGGCAATCACCCTGCCGATGAACTTCTCAGGCTACAACTGCCGGCCAGGTCGCGTCGTTCGCGTGAACCTGCCATCACTGAACATCCTTGGCGAGTTCATCGTCTCTGACTGGTCGATGGGCGACAACGAAGGCTGCACTGTTCAGGTCAAGCAATACGAGGCGGCAATCTTTGATGACGCCGTGGGCCAGCCTTACAACCCGCTGGGCTTCATCAACCTGCCAAGCGGCGGGCTTGGTTCGCCCACCGGTCTTGCATGGTCGGCTGGCGATGCTGCTGAGGTGGTGCAGGGCGTTCTGTCGTGGGTTCCGCCGCAGGGCATCGTCACCTCGTACGTGGTAACGGTTCGCCAGGGCGGCGGTGTCGCGCAGTCACGCTCGGTGCCCGCGACAGCCAACACGCTTGCCATCAACGGATTGGCGTCAGGCACATACACAATGAGTGTGGCTGCTCTTGGGCCTATGGCTCGTTCCGGAGAGGCCTCGATATCGGTAAGCATCCAGGGGCCTCCTATCCCTGAGTCGTGCGTGGTGCAGTCCTCGATCGACAGTATCGTGCTGATTCCGCAGAACCCCAATCACGGGCTGAACGGCGGCACATACGAGTATTTTTTCAGTACCAACCCCAATGCCACATCTGGCACGGCGCAGTATCTGGGGCAGGGGCTGTCTTTCACTCATAACGACTTGGCCTTCTACACGAACTATTACTACTTCATCCGCTCGACCAACGCATACGGGAAGAGCGCCTTCCTCTATGTTCCGGCATCGACGTCGAACGATGTGTCGGCTTATCTGGCTGCTTTTGCCGGGAAGGTCACGAAGACAGAGCTCGGGCAGGAGTTGCTGGAGGAAATCGAACTGATCTCTGGCGACGGCCCCGGCTCTGTTAATGAGCGCCTGGGCGAGCTGAAGGCTGAGATTGGCGAAATCACTGATGCGCTGGTCTACGTGCCGACTGACGCCTACGTGCGCGACAACACTGTGCGCGTGGGCGACAACCTCTGGACGGCGATTGCGGCGGTGCCAGCGGCTGCCAACGGTTCCAATGGTCCACCGAACCCAGCGTACTGGGTCAACACGGGGCAGTCGATTCGGTTAGCCAACGCCCAGGCTGATCAGGTCTCCAAGAATACAGCCAACATCGAGACGGTGAACGGCAAGACTGCCGCGACAGCAGCCCAGCTCCAAGCGGTTCAGGCTCAGTATCGTTCCGACAGCGGCGAGGGCGATCTGCTCGACGCGATTCGAAGCTGGGACAGCGCGGCTAGCGCTGCAACAGAAATGAAGGTCAGGGCGGAAGAGGATTTTGCACAGGCCCAGCGCACGACGTCACTCCAAGCGAGAGTTGGTACCAACGAGTCGAAAATCAGCATTGTAGAAACTGCGCAAGCGACGGACAGGGAGGCTACTGCTCAGCAGATCATGAACCTGACGGCGACGGTTACCACGAACCAGTCAACGGTTCAGGCTGCCATTCAATCGGAATCGACCGCTCGATCAGATGGTTATACAGCTCTTGGAAAGCGTGTGGATACAGTTCAATCCACCGCAAACGGGGCGTCAGCTCAGGCCCAGACAGCCAGCACTGCTGTTTCAGGTCTCAATGGAAAGGTCTCCGCACTCACAACCATAAAGACGTC
>NZ_LJPW01000058.1 GCF_001400735.1 Pseudomonas caricapapayae | reverse complement strand
GTCGACGTGTTCCGCGAAGTGCGCCGAGTGCTCCGCGCTGACGGCACGATTTGGGTAAACATGGGCGACAGCTACGCCGGCAGCTGGGGCGCGCACGGCCGGGACGACATGGGAGTCGGTGTTTCGACGATCAGCCAGCGCCAGGTGATGGCGAGCCAGCGCAAATCGAAAGCGACAACACATGCCGAGTACAAGCCGAAAGACCTGATGGGCATGCCCTGGCGTCTGGCCTTCGCGCTGCAGGACGACGGCTGGTATCTGAGGCAGGACATCATCTGGCACAAGCCAAACCCCATGCCGGAGTCGACGCGCGACCGCTGCACGAAAGCTCACGAATACCTTTTCCTGCTCAGCAAGTCGCGGCGGTACCACTACGACAGCGACGCAATCAGAGAGCCCGCCAATCTGACCGGTAAGGGAAACGCCAAAGGGTACCGCGGCGGGGCCTACGTGAATGGCTCGACCTTTGACAACGCTGAAGGCGGAAAGCGCACCACCTCTGGCAAAACGGTACCGAATAACGGCGTCGGCTGGGGCCACGGCACAGACAAAGCCTCGCGGAACCGCCCGCGGGTGACCGTACCTACCGGCTGGGACACGTCCACAGGCGAAGTTGGCCACGGCGCCTTCCACAAGGATGGTGCTGAACGGAAGCGGCGGGACAGTTTCAAGCGTGAGGACTCGAAGCGCGAGCAAGCCATTCCCGGCCAGTTAAAAGGCACGCACCGGCCTGACCGGGATGAAAGTACCCACGACACAGCGACGCGCAACAAGCGCAGCGTCTGGACCGTGGCGACCCACGCATTCAAGGAAGCCCACTTCGCGACGTTTCCGCCCGAACTGATCAGGCCATGCATTATTGCAGGCGCGCCGCGCGGCGGTGTGGTCCTGGACCCATTCGGCGGTGCCGGTACCACGTCACTGGTTTCGATGCAGGAAGGTCGCCGGTCGATCATCTGCGAGTTGAACCCAGAATATGCGGCACTCGCCCGCGCCCGGATAGACGCAGCTTGGCTGGATGGCGCTGCTCAGATGGACGTGTTTCGGGACTCGGTACACGGGGCGGGATAGCTGATTGTCACCATTTTCCATCACGGTTTCTAACCATTGCGAAAGATTTGAATGCCGGTCTTACTTTATAGCACTCGATCTTAGATAAGTTGTGGCCCAAAATATCTTGTATTTCCTTGCGACTGATATCTGAAGCAAAACCAACCACGACTTCAGCAAGGCAGATGTCGTCGCTAAATGACTCAAAATAAAGACCTGACTCTGGATCAGGTTTTCCTAGCGAGCCGAACAAACGGACTTCTTCTTCGTATCTCCAGTGGTCAAATTTCGTGAGAAATGCCTCCTCGACCCTCTGGTCTACTTTCTCTGAGTCCCAAGGACGATCTGGTCTGAAGTCAAGACGCTCGGAGACATAGTTTACAGCTGTAACGAACTTGTCGGGAATATCAAATCCCAAGCATATTCCATTGTGCCTATCTGCGTAGTGTGCCCACTGAACCGGGCTGCTCATTGCTCGACTAAAACAGATCATGCCAGCTTCGGCAGCGGTAGACTTTTTGAATGACCCCATGCGTTTACGAAGTTCACGATTATCTAGAGAGTGACAGAACAGCTCAAAGGGATCATTTACCGAGTCAAAAGTGGAAACTTTCAACCTGTTTTTTTCGAGAGCTTCGAGTCCGTATTTTTTGTTGAGAAAGTGATAGCAACGCATTTCGAACTCTCCTGACTAAGAATATTGTCCTTTACAGACTAATACCCCACTTCAACGGCTCACGCCACCCCGGCGAGGAATTCCCATGTCCCCCTACAAAATGTCCGGGACGACGGTTGTCAGCTTTTCCGGTGGCCGGACCAGCGCCTACATGCTGCGCCAGGTGCTGGACGCCAACGATGATCTGGACGATCTGATCGTCGCGTTCGCCAACACCGGCAAGGAACACCCCGCCACCCTCGACTTTGTGAACGAATGCGCGCAGCGCTGGCAGGTGCCCATTGTCTGGCTGGAGTACCGCGATGATGATCGAGGCTTCGCCATCGTCACCTACGAAACCGCCAGCAGGGACGGCGAGCCGTTCGAAGCGCTGATCCGCAAGCGCAGCTATCTGCCCAACCCGGTCACACGGTTCTGCACTATTGACCTCAAAATCAGGGTTATCCACAAATATCTGCGGATGGTTGGATGCTCCACAGAGGAAACCCCGGTCGACATGATGACCGGGATCAGGGCAGACGAGCCACGGCGCGTGGCGAAGATCCGGCACCGCAAGACCACGACAGAGAGCAAGCACGCGACGATGGTGATGCCGCTCGCAGATGCCGGTGTCGGCGTGCAGCAGATCGGAGAGTTCTGGAAGGCTCAGCCGTTTGATCTGGAACTACCGACGATCAATGGCCGCACCCTGGAAGGCAACTGCGACCTGTGTTTTCTCAAAGGTGCAAAGCAGGTCTACTCGATCATTGCCAGCGACCGGAGCAAGGCCGACTGGTGGGCTCGGATGGAACGCACCGCCACCCAGAGCAGCGCCGCCACAACTGACGGCGCGCTGTTCCGTTTCGACCGACCGAGCTATCAGCAGATGCTCGATTACTCGGACACCCAGTTCGATATGTTCGCCGACCACGACGAAGCCATAGCCTGCTTCTGCGGCGACTGACCCCAAATTTCAACGACTCACGCCACCCCGGCGAGGATGAACCATGCTCAATCTCTTCTGGCGACTGCTCGCCAAGGTACTCGCGCGCCCGGCAATCGCTGCCTGGCTCATCACCCGCGCCCAGCGCACCCCATACCTGCACATCCGGTCAGCTGATGGCCAAGAGGTGTACATGGGCCGCTGGTGGCTGTTCAACCCATATGACCGGGAAACGCACCTCGGGCGCATCCGCTGGTGCCCTTGGTCGATCCGGGTACACCACATCATGCGCCCCGACGCCGACCGCGACCTGCACGACCATCCGTGGGATGCGCGCACTGTAATTCTGCGCGGCTGGTACACCGAACAGCGCCTGCTTGAGCACGATGATCCTGTGCTGAGCGGCTTGAACGTACCAGCCAGCGCCCAAGCAACTGAGTACATCGACCGCCGGCCGGGCGACACAGCCCAGCTCAAGCACGGCGAATACCACCGCATCGACGAAGTGTCGCCCGGCGGCGTCTACACCCTCTTCATCACCAGCCGCTGGAAAGGCGACTGGGGCTTTCTGGTCAACGGCGTGAAGGTCGCTTGGCGTGACTACACAGGCGAAAAGTCATGACTGGCAGACCAACCTGCTGGCGTACAGCGGCCCAGGCAGTGCCGAAACAACCGAGTATCACCGCCGAAAGGCCGATACTTGAACTCATAAAGCGCTTCTCCAAGGGTTTGACAGGACCTCACTTTTGCCCGGTGCGCCCGAACACCCCGCAGTAACCACCCCCTCTCAATCAATTCAATGTCAGCCGCGTGTGCGGTATGGCGGAGCTATGCCAATGGAACTTGAAGCCATAACCAGTGAGGCCCAGCTGTGCGCGGTCTTCATGATGGAGTTCAATAGCCTGCCGGGATGGACCTGCCATCCCGAGGCGGCAGGGTTTGATGTGCTTGTTGTCCACGAGGACGGCCGCCAAATAGGCGTCGAAGCGAAGCTGGCTCTGAATGCCAAAGTAGCTGACCAGATTCTGCCCTCGCTTGGGGACGAGTTCTACGGACGTCCCGGTCCCGACCACCGCCTCGTCATTGTCAGCAAGATCACCGACGCCAGCGCGGGAATCAAAAAAATGCTGGAGCACTTGGGCATCCGGGTATTGGTCGCAAGCAAGTACTCCAGGGTGAAAGGTTGCTCCCACGGCTTCAGCATTGACTCGGAGCTGTTCTGGCCAGAGAAGAAACTCCCGAGCTGGGGCTATTACAACCGGATGTTCGACTGGTGGCCTGAACAGCGCTGCAAGGTGCCATCAGTTGTAGAAACCCTGCCCGCCGGTGTCCCCTCGCCCATCCGACTTACCCCATGGAAAGAGTCGGCCCTGCGGGTAATTGCGCAGATGCGGCTTCAAGGCTTTATCACTGCAAAGCAAATTTCATCATTCGGCATTGGCGTGACGGTCTGGACGCAGGCACCCGGAAGTAAGCCTGCATGGCTGGCCCGGGGACCCTCGCGCGGGCAGTGGCTTGAAACAGAGCACATGCCAGCTTTTGACAAACAACACCCTGAAGCTTATGCGCTGGCCGTCGCCGAGGTCGCAGCCAAAGCTAGCGCACCATTGGAGCTGGCGCAGTGATTCCGCGCAAAGGCTGGCTGCGCAGGAGGCTTGAGGCTGGGATGATCCGGATCGCGGCGCGCATCCTCATCGGCCGCAACGTCCAGCGCTCCGCTGTCGTCTCCCGCCGCGACAACAACGACATGTGGTACATGGCCGAGCAATTGGAAGGCATCGCCGAACGAATCTCCTGCCAGTACCCATAACCCCCTTTCCTACAGAGCCTGCCGGTGATCGGCGGGCGGAGCTATGTGCATGAAAATCAGAACAGGCGGATCAAGCGTCACTATCGACGGGCGAACGTTTACAGGCAGTAGCGTAAGCATCGTGGGCGACAAGGTTGTCGTGGATGGTGTCGAGCAAAGCGGCAATCTGGTTGGACCTGTCTTCGTCACGGTAAACGGCAACGCAGAATCAGTGGAGACAGCATCGGGCAAGGTCGAGATTTCAGGCTCTGCAGGTCGAGTGAAGACAATGAGCGGCGACGTTGAATGCGGAGATGTCACCGGCGACGTCGGAACCATGTCCGGCGATGTGAACTGCGGCTCGATTGGCGGCAGCGTCAAGACGATGTCTGGCGATATCAAAGGCAGCGCCAAGCGCTAACCCCCTTCCCTACAGAGCCTGCCGGTGTTCGGCGGGCGAGGAATCCGCATGCTCGAAACAATAGAGGTGGTGCGCATCAAGCGCTTCGCCGAGAACACGGCTGGCCGGGATTTCGCGGTTGGCGACATACACGGGCACTTCACCCGGTTGCAGGCCGCACTGAATGCTGCAGGCTTCAACCCCGCCGTAGATCGGCTATTCAGCGTCGGCGATCTGGTTGACCGCGGCCCAGAGTGCGAAGACGTGATCAAGTGGCTGAACAAGCCGTGGTTTCACCCGGTGCGCGGCAACCATGACGATTACGTCTGCCGGTTCGATACCTGTGACATCGGCAACTGGATGTACAACGGCGGCACCTGGTTCGTTGGCTTGCCGCTGGACGAGCAGAAGAACTATCAGGTCATGTTCGACGAGCTGCCAATCGCGATTGAGGTGGAGACAGCAGGCGGCCTGGTCGGAATCGTCCACGCTGATTGCCCCTTCCCGTCATGGGATGAGCTGCGCGCGGAGCTGGAAAGCCCGTTGACGCGCAAGCGCTTGAAGCAGGTGCACAACAACTGCATGTGGTCGCGCAACCGGATTCAAGATGCTGACGCCTCTGGCGTGTCAGGCATCAAGGCGCTGGTCGTCGGCCATACCCCGCTTCGCCAGCCAGCCATCTTCGGAAACGTTTACCACATCGATACAGCAGGCTGGATGGACGGCCATTTCACGCTGCTGGACCTGGCAACGCTTCAGTGCAACCCGCCGATCAACCCTTTGCTCAGTCACGACTGGGAATAACCCCTTCAGCCGCCCTGCGCGGCCCGGAGCAGTACCTCTATGGCAAACAAATCTGCCGCCCAGGTAGCGCCAATCCTGCCCCGGTTCATCCGGGCAGGTGATGCCTACGGCTATCTGGGCATGTGTCGTGACGAATTTAACAAGACCGTGCGCCCAAACGTTCGGGAATTTCCCATTGGAAAACAAGGCGTCGGCTTTGATCGGCTGGAGCTGGATGCGTGGGCGGATGCCTACGTCGAGAGCAAGGCGATTGAAAAGGCAGTCAATCAGGACAACAATCAGCCTCGCAGCGAGCGTCATGCCGGGGCAACAGGAGCAACGGCATGGCCCAAAAAGCAATCACCGGCCTCCAGAAAATGCCTAACGGCATCTGGAAAATCGACAAAAAATACCGAGGAGAACGAATTCAAGAAAGTACTGGCACTTGTGACCGGGCGGAAGCCGAGCAATACCTGATCCACATGCTGGAAAAACTGAGGCAGCGAAAGGTGTACGGTGTCCGACAGGTTCGGACGTGGAGGGAAGCGTCAATTCGCTTCCTGATGGAAGTCAGGAATCAGCCATCAATCCACATATCAGCCACTTACATGGCGCAGCTCGATCCGTTTATTGGGCACCTGCCGATCACTCATGTTGATGATGATGCGCTGGCACCCTACATCAGATCGAAGCTTGAGCCGGAGAGTGGCAAGCCGGTCACGAATAGAACCGTGAACATCGCGCTGCAACGCGTTATCAGGGTTCTGAATTTGTGCGCAAGGAAATGGCGGGACGAGGAGCGGCGTCCGTGGCTGGACGTTGTTCCGATGATTTCGCTGCTGGACGAGAAGACGAACTGCCGCAAGCCATACCCGCTTTCGTGGGAGGAGCAGTCGATCCTTTTTGCTGAGCTGCCATCACACCTGCAGACAATGGCGATGTTCAAAGTGAACACCGGCTGCCGCGAGCAGGAGGTTTGTAAGCTGCAATGGGATTGGGAGATTGCGGTGCCGGAGCTGGGAACGAGCGTGTTCCTGATCCCGGCTGGCTTTGGTGGGCGAAGCGCGAAGGCCGGCGTGAAAAACCGGGATGAGCGCTTGGTAGTACTGAACGACGTTGCGAAATCGGTTATTGAGCAGCAGCGTGGTAAGCACAAGCTGTTCGTGTTTCCGTTCGGCAAGCCGGATGGTGAAGGTAATGAAACGACGGTTCATCGCATGAATGATTCGGCCTGGAAGAAGGCTCGGATCAGGGCGGCGAAGAAGTGGCAGGAGAAGTACTTGAGGCCAGCGCATGACGGTTTCGCGAGAATCCGCATCCACGACCTCAAGCATTCATTTGGAAGGAGGCTGCGTGCCGCCGGTGTGACCGAGGAAGACCGCAAAGCTTTGCTCGGGCACAAGAACGGAAGCATCACCAGCCACTATTCGGCAGCGGAGCTTGATCAGCTTATTGCAGCGGCAAACAAGGTATCAGTAACCGACTCGCGCGCACCAGCGCTGACGATTTTGAAGAGGAGGCAAGTGTAGGTTCAAAACCCAAGGTCACTCGAAATGTCACTGGCGTAGAAATGAAAAAGCCACCAAAAGGCGGCTAAGTCATTGAATTATATGGTCGGGACGGAGTGATTCGAACACTCGACCCCTAGCACCCCATGCTAGTGCGCTACCGGACTGCGCTACGCCCCGACTAGGCGTGTATCTTTTTTTGCAACCTGCGAAAACGTTGAGGAATATACCCTAAGCATTTGAATTTTGGAAGTATCCTGGCTGATCAATTACGCCTTGAGCATCGCCAGTACGTCTTCCAGCTCGGCAATCATCTCCCTAATCATCTGCTTGTACTGCTGGGTATCATCCTTCGGTTCGCCGCTGGTAAGACGAAGACGGGCACCACCGATGGTGAAGCCCTGATCGTAGAGCAAGCCGCGGATCTGGCGGATCATCAGCACATCCTGGCGCTGATAATACCGACGGTTTCCGCGTCGCTTGACGGGGTTGAGCTGAGGAAACTCCTGCTCCCAATAACGCAAAACGTGCGGTTTTACCGCGCAGAGCTCGCTGACCTCACCGATGGTGAAGTAGCGTTTGCCGGGGATCGGCGGTAGCTCGTCGTTATGACTTGGTTCCAGCATATGCCTCAACTCGGGCCTTCAGCTTCTGCCCTGGACGAAAGGTGACCACACGGCGCGCCGTAATCGGAATCTCTTCACCGGTCTTGGGATTTCTCCCAGGCCGCTGGCGCTTGTCTCGAAGGTCGAAGTTGCCGAAACCTGACAACTTCACCTGCTCGTTATCTTCCAGAGCGTGCCTGATTTCTTCAAAAAACAGTTCGACCAGTTCCTTGGCTTCCCGTTTATTCAGGCCCAGCTCTTCGTACAGACGTTCGGCCATCTCAGCTTTCGTCAGAGCCCCCATACGCTACTTCCTTAACGTGGCGTTTAACCTCTCCTCAAGCGAGGTGAGGATAGCAAGTGTCGTTGCGTTTACCTCATCGTCATTAAGAGTGCGCGATGGATGCTGCCAGGTCAAGCCGACTGCAAGGCTTTTTCTATGTGGATCAATGCCTTTACCCTGGTAAACATCAAATAACCTGAGGTCTGTGAGCCACTCGCCTGCATTTTCACGAATAACGTCCAGAACCGCACTGGCCGAAACCGCCCGATCAGCCAGCAATGCCAGGTCGCGACGTACTTCCGGGAAGCGCGACAGCTCGTGGAATTTCGGCAGACGACCGGTCGACACTTCCGCCAGCACCAGCTCGAAAACAAACACCGGACGGTCCAGGCCTAACGCCTTCGACAGTTCAGGGTGGATGGCACCGAGGAAACCGACTTCACGGCCATCACGTTCGATACGGGCAGTCTGCCCCGGGTGCAAGGCAGAATGCTGACCCGGCGTGAAAGTGAACTCACCCAGCGCACCGGCAAAACCCAGAACCGCTTCGACATCAGCCTTGACGTCGAAGAAGTCGACCGCGTCGCGCCCCTGCGCCCAGCCTTCCGGCAGCCGGCTGCCACAAACAACACCCGCCAGCATCGGCTCTTGCTTCAAGCCGTCGAGCTGACCGACAAAGCGCAAACCGCTCTCGAACAGACGCACTCGATCCTGCTGACGGTTGAGGTTGTGCTGCAAGGCCTTGACCAGACCGGGCCACAGCGAGGCACGCATTGCGGCCATGTCGTTGGAGATAGGATTGGCCAGCAACAATGGTTTGGCGCCCGGCGTGAACAGTTCGAACCATTTCGGATCAATGAAGCTGTAAGTGATCGCTTCCTGATAGCCGCGGGCAACCAGCAGACGACGCAGCTCAGGCAGATCGCCTTTGGCTTCAGCCTTGGCCTGAGGGGCCAGACGGGCCTGCGGGTAACGAACCGGTAGACGGTTGTAGCCGTAAAGACGCGCCAGCTCTTCGATCAGATCGACTTCAAGGCTGATATCAAAGCGATGACTTGGCACTTCAACACGCCATTGCCCGTCAGCCTCGGCAGTGACGGCGAGGCCAAGCCCGGTGAGCAGACGCTCGATTTCGGCGTTTTCGATAACCAGGCCGAGCATCTGCTCGACGCGGCTGGCGCGCAGCGTAACCGGAGCGATAGAAGGCAGATGCTGCTCGCTGACCACTTCGATCACAGGGCCCGCGTCACCGCCAGTAATTTCCAGCAGCAGACCTGTCGCCCGCTCCATCGCTTCACGGGCCAGTTGCCAGTCGACACCTCGCTCGAATCGGTGCGAAGCGTCGGTATGCAAACCATATGAACGCGCCTTGCCAGCCACCGAAATGGTGTCGAAAAATGCGCTTTCCAGGAAAATGTCGCGAGTACCGGCGGTTACGCCGCTGTGCTCGCCACCCATGACACCGGCGATTGCCAGCGCTCGCTGGTGATCGGCGATGACAAGCGTGTCGGCACGCAGGCTGACTTCCTGGCCGTCGAGCAGAACGAGCTTCTCGCCCTCCTCGGCCATGCGCACGCGAATCCCGCCGTTGATTTCAGCCAGATCGAACGCGTGCAGAGGCTGCCCCAGTTCCAGCATCACGTAGTTGGTGATGTCGACAGCAGCGTCGATACTGCGCACGTCGGAGCGGCGCAGACGCTCGACCATCCACAGCGGAGTCGGACGTGACAGGTCAACGTTGCGGATCACACGCCCCAGGTAACGCGGGCAGGCTGCCGGAGCCAGAACTTCAACCGGACGCACTTCATCGTGTACCGCGCTGACCGCAGCTACTTGCGGGCGGGTAACTTCAGCGGCATACAGCGCACCGACTTCACGTGCCAGACCAGCCACCGACAGGCAATCGCCACGGTTCGGGGTCAGGTCGACCTCGATACTGGCGTCATCCAGATTCAGATAGACACGGATGTCCTGACCGACTGGCGCATCGGCGGCCAGTTCCATCAAGCCATCATTGCCCTCACCCGCCTGCAACTCGGCAGCGGAACACAGCATGCCGTTGGACTCGACGCCGCGCAGCTTGGCCTTCTTGATCTTGAAGTCGCCCGGCAGCTCGGCACCGATCATGGCGAACGGGATCTTCAGGCCCGGGCGTACGTTTGGCGCGCCGCAGACGACCTGAAAAGTTTCGCTGCCATTACTGACCTGACACACGCGCAGCTTGTCGGCATCTGGATGCTGTTCGGTGCTCAGCACCTCACCGACCACCACGCCGCTGAAAACGCCGGCGGCCAGCGTCACGCTGTCAACCTCAAGACCGGCCATCGACAGACGAGCAACCAGCTCGTCGCGGGAAACCTGCGGGCTTACCCAGCCACGCAGCCATTGTTCACTGAATTTCATCCTGCTCTCCTGAAAGTTCGTTACGACTTAGCGAAATTGCGCGAGGAACCGCAAATCGTTGTCGAAGAACAGGCGCAAATCATTGACGCCGTAACGCAGCATGGCCAAGCGCTCTACGCCCATGCCAAACGCGAAGCCCTGAAAGTCTTCAGGATCGATACCGGACATGCGCAGCACGTTCGGGTGGACCATGCCGCACCCCATGACTTCAAGCCAGCCAGTCTGTTTGCAGACGCGGCAGCCCTTGCCACTGCACATCACGCATTCCATATCCACTTCGGCCGATGGCTCGGTGAACGGGAAATACGAAGGACGGAAGCGCACAGCCAGCTCTTTTTCGAAGAACACCCGCAGGAACTCTTCGATGGTGCCTTTCAGATCGGCAAAATTGATGTCGCGATCGACCAGCAGACCTTCGATCTGGTGGAACATCGGCGAGTGGGTGATATCGGAGTCGCTGCGGTACACACGCCCAGGGCAGACGATGCGGATCGGCGGCTGCTGCGATTCCATGGTGCGGACCTGTACCGGTGAGGTATGAGTGCGCAACAGCATGTTCGCATTGAAATAGAAGGTGTCATGCATCGACCGGGCCGGGTGGTGGCCTGGGATGTTGAGCGCCTCGAAGTTATGGTAATCGTCTTCAACTTCAGGGCCTTCGGCAATGCCGTAGCCAATGTGCGTGAAAAATTGTTCGATGCGTTCCAGAGTCCGGGTAATCGGGTGCAGACCACCTGAGGTCTGACCGCGACCCGGCAGGGTCACATCGATGCACTCGGCGGCGAGTCTGGCAGTCAGCTCTGCCTGCTCGAACGATGCCTTGCGTGCATTGAGAACCTCTGTGACACGCTCCTTGGCCACGTTGATCAGCGCGCCGACCTGCGGGCGCTCTTCAGCCGGCAGGCTCCCCAGGGTCTTCATCACCTGACTCAACTCGCCTTTCTTGCCAAGGTAGTGAACCCGGATTTGCTCCAGGGCATTGATATCTTCGGCGCTTTGCACAGCCTCAAGAGCTTGAGAGACCAGCGCGTCCAGGTTTTCCATGTACAGACTCCAGATACAAAATAGGGGAAGAGCTGAAGGCTCTTCCCCTATTTATGACGTTTAACACCGACCCCGGCGAACCGGGGCAAGTGATTGTCGGGGACTTAGGCCAAGGTGGCTTTAGCTTTCTCGACAATCGCAGCAAACGCCGCTTTTTCGTTCACTGCCAGATCAGCCAGAACCTTACGGTCGATCTCGATGGACGCTTTTTTCAGGCCGGCAATGAAACGGCTGTAGGACAGACCGTTAACACGAGCACCAGCGTTGATACGAGCGATCCACAGAGCGCGGAACTGACGTTTTTTCTGACGACGGTCACGGTAGGCGTATTGGCCTGCCTTGATTACCGCTTGCTTGGCAACACGGAATACGCGTGAACGCGCGCCGTAGTAGCCTTTTGCAAGTTTCAGAATTTTTTTGTGACGCTTACGGGCAATGACGCCACGCTTTACACGAGCCATGAGTTACTTCCTCTATATCTTGATCAAAATTAACGAAGGCGCAGCATGCGCTCGACTTTTGCCACGTCAGACGGATGCAGCAAGCTGCTACCGCGCAGTTGACGCTTACGCTTTGTCGACATTTTGGTCAGGATGTGGCTCTTGAAAGCGTGTTTATGCTTGATGCCGTTGGCGGTTTTCAAAAACCGCTTAGCTGCACCACTTTTAGTCTTCATCTTTGGCATGTTCGGATACTCCGCATTCAGTTGATAAATATAACCGCAAGGCCTGCCGTGCCCTGGTGGTTATTTCTTCTTTTTCGGGGCGATGACCATGATCAGCTGGCGTCCTTCCATCTTAGGATGCTGTTCGACGGAACCGTATTCGAGCAGGTCACCTTCAACCCGCTTCAACAGCTCCATACCCAGCTCCTGGTGGGCCATCTCACGACCGCGGAATCTCAACGATACCTTGGCCCTGTCCCCGTCACTCAGGAAACGTACCAGGTTGCGTAGTTTTACCTGGTAATCCCCTTCCTCCGTCCCTGGACGAAACTTGATTTCTTTAACTTGGATCTGCTTCTGGTTCTTCTTCGCTGCAGCCACCTGCTTCTTCTTCTCGAAGATCGATTTGCCGTAATCCATCACACGGCAGACCGGAGGGACTGCGTCGGCAGAAATCTCTACCAGATCCAGCTTAGCCTCTTCGGCAATACGAAGCGCTTCATCAATCGAGACGATGCCAATCTGCTCGCCGTCAGCGCCAATTAAACGAACCTCGCGGGCCGAGATATTTTCATTGATCGGGGCCTTGGGTGCAGCTCGTTTATCTTGTCTCATTTCACGCTTAATAATAATTACTCCGTATCTTGGCGACCACGCCGGGAAACCGCTTGTGCGAGGAATTCAGCGAATTGGGCGACCGGCATCGAGCCAAGGTCAGCGCCTTCACGTGTACGCACAGCGACAGTTTGCATTTCAACCTCCCGATCTCCAATCACGAGGAGATAAGGAACCTTGAGCAAAGTATGCTCGCGGATTTTAAAGCCGATCTTTTCATTTCTCAAGTCGGACTTGGCACGAAACCCGCTTTCAGCCAGAGTTTTTTCCACTTCAAGGGCAAAATCGGCCTGTTTGTCAGTGATATTCATGATCACTGCCTGGGTAGGTGCCAGCCAGGCCGGGAACGCGCCTTCGTAATGCTCGATCAGGATTCCGATGAAACGCTCGAAGGAGCCCAGAATCGCACGGTGCAGCATGACCGGATTCTTGCGACTGTTGTCTTCCGAAACGTATTCGGCGCTCAAGCGAATCGGCAAGTTGAAGTCGAGCTGCAAGGTGCCGCATTGCCATACCCGACCGAGACAATCCTTGAGGGAGAACTCGATTTTCGGACCGTAGAACGCGCCCTCGCCCGGCTGCAGGTCGTAAGGCAGACCTGCGCTGTCGAGCGCGGAAGCCAGCGCCGATTCGGCACGATCCCAAAGCTCGTCGGAGCCTACACGTTTTTCAGGGCGAGTGGACAATTTGAGTTCAATGTCCTTGAAACCGAAATCGGCGTAGACATCCAGCGTCAGCTTTATGAATGCGGCGGACTCGGCCTGCATCTGGTCTTCGGTACAGAAGATGTGCGCATCGTCCTGGGTGAAGCCACGTACACGCATGATGCCGTGCAAGGCACCCGACGGCTCGTTACGGTGACAGGCACCGAACTCGGCCAGACGCATCGGCAGCTCGCGGTAGCTCTTCAGGCCCTGATTGAACACCTGCACGTGGCAAGGGCAGTTCATCGGCTTGATCGCGTAGTCGCGGCTTTCAGACTCGGTGGTGAACATGTTGTCGGCGTAGTTGGCCCAGTGCCCGGATTTTTCCCAGAGCGAGCGATCGACAACTTGCGGGGTCTTGATCTCGAGGTAGCCGTTCTCACGCTGCACTTTGCGCATGTACTGCTCAAGCACCTGATACAGAGTCCAGCCCTGCGGATGCCAGAACACCATACCCGGCGCTTCTTCCTGGGTATGGAACAGACCGAGGCGCTTGCCAATCTTGCGGTGATCACGCTTTTCGGCTTCTTCGATGCGCTGGATGTAGGCTGCCAGTTGTTTCTTGTCTGCCCAGGCAGTGCCGTAGACGCGCTGCAATTGCTCGTTCTTGGCATCGCCGCGCCAGTAGGCACCCGACAGCTTGGTCAGCTTGAATGACTTCAGGAAGCGGGTATTCGGCACGTGCGGACCGCGGCACATGTCGACGTATTCTTCATGGTAATACAGGCCCATAGCCTGCTCGTTCGGCATGTCTTCGACCAGACGCAGCTTGTAATCTTCGTGACGGGCGGTGAATACCTCGATCACTTCAGCGCGCGGGGTGACTTTCTTGATGACGTCGTAATCTTTTTCGATCAACTGCTGCATGCGCTGCTCGATCGCCGCCATATCGTCAGGCGTGAACGGGCGCTCGTAGGCAATATCGTAATAGAAGCCGTCGTCGATCACCGGGCCGATGACCATTTTTGCAGTCGGATACAACTGCTTGACCGCATGCCCTACCAGGTGAGCGCAAGAGTGACGGATGATTTCCAGTCCTTCCTGATCCTTGGGGGTGATGATCTGCAGGCTGGCATCGTTCTCGATCAGGTCACAGGCGTCGACAAGCTTGCCGTCGACCTTGCCGGCCACGGTGGCCTTGGCCAGTCCGGCACCGATTGAAAGCGCGACATCGGCTACGGAAACCGCATGATCGAATGAACGTTGACTACCGTCGGGAAGAGTAATAGTTGGCATGGCGCCTCCTCTCCTAGTGGTGACCCCTACCAAAGGTCACGTGGGTTGGGATGAGCCAGTACGTGATCCGGTGGTATGCCTGCCTCACAGTGGCAGGAGCCTTGGGGCCAACCTTGAACCGGACCAGATGACTGGAATGTACGAAAAAACCTGCCTGCGCGGCACCTTAAAGCCATTGACCAAGGGGCGCTTGAAAATAACAGGACGCGCATCCTACCACAGCCAGGCCGGTCAGGACGCACATCAGGGGAAATGAAGCAGAAATAGCACGCCACCTGAACTGGCAGGCGTGATGAGCGTCAGAACCCATCGAGACCCCCGTTCGTTTTTCCAGCAATAAGGAGAACACCATGAAGCTTTCAAATCTGACCAGCCTCCTCGTCTGCGGCGCCGCTTTGATCCCTCTGGGCGCTCACGCCGCGATGGACAGCGCCACACGCAACACCTTTACCAAGGAATGCGTTGCTGCGGCTACACAACAGGGCGTGAATGACAAAGCGGCTGTCGCAGCTCATTGTGAATGCGGTGCAAAACAGGTAGAGGCTCATTTCACCGATAAAGAGATAGCGTCGCTCAGTGATACCAACGCTACCCCTCCTGCCGCCCTGACGGCGAAAGTAGAGAAACTGGTCAGAGAAAACTGCACCGGAACAAAATAATCATTTTTTTCAGTCGGGGTAGAACGAGCCCATCAGACACCTGCAAGGCTCGACCCCGACTGGCCTGAAAGCCATTGAAATCATGGGTTTCGGAGCGAACGCCAGCCACCGGCCAGCGCTGTGTCCAAGGCGTCGGACAGCCGTTTCCAGAGTATGACGCGCTGCATATACGGGACCTTTACTCAATGCACCCACCTTAGTAGCTGTTTTTTTGCGCATTTCGACTATGATAGCCCGGTGTGCCCAGTTGGCCTGAGCAGCACGTTATTGAAAATTATGTTTCTGGAGATACACCATGTCTAATCGCCAAACCGGCACCGTAAAATGGTTCAACGATGAAAAAGGCTTCGGCTTTATCACTCCACAAGGTGGCGGTGACGACCTGTTCGTACACTTCAAAGCGATCGAAAGCGACGGTTTCAAAAGCCTGAAAGAAGGTCAGACCGTTTCTTTTGTTGCTGCTAAAGGCCAGAAAGGCATGCAAGCAGAGCAAGTTCGGGTTGACTGATTCACCTGAAACAAAAAAACCCCGTCACTGACGGGGTTTTTTATGCGCAGACTAAACGTAGCGATTCAGCCGCAATTGATACGCGTAACCTTCCCCGAAGCGTCGGTGTTGACATTTACCCGCTCGGATCGATATTCCAGCGTGACCATGTCGTCAGGGCCAAGAATGCGTGCATCCTGAGAGCCGGAACGGGCGCGCACTTGAGAAAGAAGGTCTATTGAGGCTGGCTTGCCGATTGCGAACTGGGCAAGCCCTGCATCACAGCGGCCCGGTATGGCATTGCTGGCCGGCGCATCCGCCTTTACGGACGCTTCAGCGCTCGAATCAGAGGCTGTGCTACTGCATCCGGCCACCAACGACGCCACGACCACAAAACCCAATGTTGCGAATTTCCGGGGCATACACCCTCCTCTGCCTATAAACATTTCCAGACCTGTCCGACCGCATTCAGGCGCGTTGGTTGCACGTCCGGGCATAGATGGTAGCTGTAACCTGTTGATCTGCCTCGGCTTCACACAAGGCGTGCGACGAAATCGTCACAAAACGTTTACCGATGGCATTCATCGAATGGGCTATCAAGATGAGATGTAAGTAGAAGTGTCAAAATGCGCGCGGAATGGTTTACTGCCAGAGACGCAAGCGCCGGGAAGCGAACAGCGTGGTGCGTGACCCTTCACTGGAGATCAGACAGACATGACAGCCATAACCCTGGACGCGGACATCAAGGCCAGGTGGCCTCAGGGCCACTGCTCGCATAGCCCTGGAAACCCGGAAGAGCTGATGATCATCGCAGTCGACCTGCTGATCAAGGAACTGGGCACCGAGGGTGCCCGAGCCTTCATCAGTCAGGTGCTGAGTCGTTATTCTGCGGCAGGGCTACCCGTCTGAAATGCCCTGTCGTGCAGGCATGACGGGTTACTTCAGTCGCGCCAGACGCTCGGTCAGCAGATCGAAGAAACCCTGAGCATCGCCATTCTCGACCCAGAATACGTTTTGTGGCTGCTTGAGCGTGCCGTACCAGTCAGCCACCGTCTGACCGAAACCAATGCCCTCACGGGTATCGACCGCAACGTTGATCTGCCGCCCGGAAAACAACTCGGGTTTAAGCAACCAGGCCATGACACTGGCATCGTGCACCGGCCCACCAGGCAGACCGTAATGCTCCATATCAAGCTTGACGTATTCGTTGAGAATTCCGTCGACCAGTTTGCCAGCATTATTGCCCAATGCAGCGATCTGTTTGAGACGCTGTTCGCTGGTCAGTATCTTATGGGTCACGTCCAACGGTATGTACGTGAGTTTTACACCGCTGGCCAGGACGATCTGCGCGGCATGCGGGTCGGCGAACAGATTGAACTCGGCAACCGGCGTGATGTTGCCGCCGTTGAAATGAGCACCGCCCATGACCACGACTTCCTTGATGCCCTGAGTGATTTCCGGTGCCTGCACCAAAGCCAGCGCAAGATTGGTCTGCGGACCCAGCATGGCGATGGTGATGCTGTGCGGCTTAGCCTTGCTCAAGGTACGAATCAGGTAATCGACAGCGTTGCCTTCGGCCAGCCCCTTGGCCGGCTCATGCACGGGCACGCCCGGCAGGCCTTCCTGACCGTGAACATTCTCGGCGTAGATTGGCGTACGCACCAAAGGCTTGGGCGCTCCCGCATACACCGGCACTTCCTCGCGCCCGGCCCATTCGCGTGCCAGCCTGGCGTTACGCGATGTCTTGTCCAGACGGACATTGCCGGCCACAGTCGTGATAGCCATCACGTTCAGTTCTTCGGGTGACGCCAGCGCAAGCAACAGCGCAACGACGTCGTCCGCGCCCGGGTCGGTATCGATGATCAGATCACGCTTTTCTGCCGCCTGAACGGCCGCGGTACTCAGTATGGACAAGAGCAAGGCTCCACGAATGAACTGCCTGGAAAACTGCATCAACGTCATATGAAACTCCCTTTCTTGAATAGCTAGAACACAACTCCGGACACCAGCGCCACATTACTGTACGGCTGACATTCTCCGGTACGGATGATTGCCTTGGCCTTGCGGCTCAGGACTTTCAGGTCTTCATGGCTTATCCAGCGCTGCTGACCCAATTGATCATCGAGGTTCAGACTTTCGATAACCTGCAATGCAGGCGGCTTGATCTCGGCCATTTCGCTGGCGAGCACATGACTTTCAACCTGCATTTCACTCAGCACGACATCCAGCACACTGATGAAATCCGGCACGCCACGGGTGAGTGCCAGGTCGATCAGTTCGACGCCTGCCGGCACTGGCATTCCCGCGTCGACGATCATCAGGATGTCGCCGTGGCCCAGCGAAGCAATCACGCGGGACAAGGCAATATTGAGTAACGGCGTCTTTTTCATAGCGAATTGAATTCCTGTACTTCCTCGAATGCAGGGATGGACGGCTGCGCACCTGCCCGGGTGACGGAGATGGCAGCGGCAGCCTGGCCGAAACGAATTGCCTGCAATTCACTTTGACCGCCAGCCAGCGCTGCGGCAAAACCGCCGACAAAGGTATCACCTGCGGCGGTGGTGTCCACGGCTTGTACGCGACGCGCAGGAATGTGCTCCACGCCAGCAGCACTGGCGAACAGGGTTCCGCGCTCGCCAAGGGTAATGATCACGTTGCGCGCCCCGGCCGCCAGCATCGCGGCTGCCGCCTTTTCAGCCGCAACCGAGGAGTCGACGGTCACGCCGGTCAGGGTCTGCGCTTCGCTTTCATTGGGGATCAGGTAATCAATCAGGCCATACCAGTTTGCCGGCAAGGGCTCGCCGGCCGGAGCAGGATTGAGGATGACGGTCTTGCCCAGCGCACGAGCACGGGCCAGGGTGTGAAAGACTGTGTCGGTCGGCACTTCAAGCTGACAGATGACGATGTCTGAATCCGCCAGCAGCGCATCAAAGCGCTCGATCAGCGTCGGGCTGAGGCAGCCATTGCCGCCCGCAACAATAACAATGGCATTCTGACTGCTGGCGTCGACCACAATCGAGGCAATCCCGGTAGGCACTCCCTCTACGACCGTCACGGCCTGGCAGTCGATACCCTCGGCCAGCAGCGCTGCGCGCAATTGCTCCCCGTAGGCATCGGCACCCACACAGCCGATCATTGCCACGCGGGCGCCCAGACGCGCTGCGGCAACCGCCTGATTGGCCCCTTTACCGCCAGGCACCGTGTCGAATGTTTCCCCGCTCAACGTTTCTCCCGGGCGCGGCAGACGCTGGGCGCGGATGACCAGGTCCATGTTCAGACTGCCCACTATCACTACTTTTGCTTGCATGGCTCATTAATCCGTTGCTGTGCGTGCGCGTCATTCGTTGGACAAAGTGTTCGGCGCTGCCGTGGACTCGCGCACCACGACGCAGGGCGTCACGAGTCTTTTTTCGACAGGAAGTGCATGAGGTGCGGCGATTCTGCCTAACAGCATTTCAGCGGCGGTTTCGCCCAATTGCATGATCGATTGCCCCACAGTGGTAAGGGCCGGATACACATAGCGGCTCATCTGGATATCATCAAAACCGATCACCGAGAGATCCTGTGGTACGCGAATCGAGCGCTCGGCTGCAGCGCGCAGCACACCGATGGCAATGACATCGTTGCCGGCAAAGATCGCTGTCGGTGCATGCCCGGCAAGCAGCAGCCCCGCAGCCTCGTGGCCAGCTGAACTGGTAAATTCGCTGTGCACCGCCCAACCGGCAGCGACCTCTATCGAAGCCTGCTGCATGGCGCGCCGGTAACCGGCCAGGCGCATTTCGGCAACCATGCTCTCGCGTGGCCCGCCAATGCAGGCGATGTGGCGATGCCCTAGGTCGAGCAAATGTCGGGTTGCCAGCCAGGCGCCTTGCTCATGATCGATGCGTACCATATCGGCTTCAAGGCCCTGCAACTCGCGGTCAACGATTACCAGCGGCGTACGCACCTCGGTCAGGCCACAGGCAACGCTGGCATCACCTGCCACAGACGAAACAATCAGCCCGTCGACGCGCTTTTCAAGCAAGACACGCAGGTAGCTGCGCTGTTTGTCCGGGTTATCGTCGGAGTTGCAGAGGATCACGCAAAAACCGTTGCGCTCGCAGTAGTCTTCGATGCCCCTCGCCAGCTCGGCGAAATAGGGGTTCATGCCATTGGGAATCAACAGGCCGATGGTCGACGTAGTCTTGGCTTTCAGCGAGCGCGCCACTGCGCTGGGCACGTAATCGAGCTGGGCAATGGCGGCTTCGACCTTGAGCCTGACCGGCTCGCTCACCGGCCGGGTCTTGTTCAGCACGTGGGAGACCGTGGTGTATGAGATCCCCGCCAGCGCGGCCACATCCTTGATGGTCGCCATATCAGCCCTGGCGCCGTGCCCGATGGCTGCGATAGGTGTCCAGTATCACAGCAATGACGATAACGGCACCGGTGATGATGCGCTTGGTCGGCTCGGTCGCGCCGATCTGCGCCAGGCCTGCCGCGAGCACCGAGATGATCAACACCCCGAAAAAGGTGCTGATGATCGAACCGCGCCCGCCCATCAGGCTGGTGCCACCGATGACGACTGCGGCAATGACTTGCAGCTCCAGCCCGGCACCGGCATTCGGGTCGGCAGCCTCCAGTCGGGAAATCTGAAACAGCGCCGCCACGCCGGCCAACAGCCCCATCAGTGAAAACACCAGAATCTTGTAGGGTTTGGGATTGATACCCGCCAGACGTACGGCCTCTTCATTGGTGCCGATGCCGATCAGGTAGCGACCGAAAACGGTGCGGGTCAGCACTGCCTGGGCGACGAATATGACCAGCAACGCAATGATAAAAGACGGCGCAATGCCGAACGCGATCGGGTCGGACAGCCATGCGAACGAATCACCGATGTAAGCCGTGCGCGAATTAGTCATCTGGTAGGCCGCGCCACGAGCCATCTCCAGCACACCTAGCGACACGATGAACGAAGGAATGCGCCAAGACACGGTGATGGAGCCGGTAATGGTGCCCGCCAGCGTCGCACAGGCGATGCCCAGCAACGCAGCCGGAAACACGCTCCAGCCCCATCCCAGAATTGCCACACTCACGGCCGAAGCAGCCAGCGCCAGCACAGACCCGACTGACAGATCGATACCGCCAATGATGAGAATCAGCGTCATACCGACCGACAAGACCATCAGGTCCGGGATCTGGTTGGCCAGCATGCTGAATGTCTGATAGGACAGGAAATGGTCGCTGAGCAATGAAAACAGCACGATCATCACCAGCAACGCACCCGCCAGCCCGAGGTAAGTACCAAGACCGAAGTAATTGCCGCCGCGACGGACCGGCACTGTCAGTGTCGGAGAAGGAGTATTTTTCATGAGTCGTTCCTGGGCGCGGCGTCATTGAGCAGCGCATCACGTTTCTGATAACCGGCGAAGGCAGCGGCAAGCAATTGGTCCTGGGTCCAGCTGTCACGCTCAAACGTATCGATCAGCCGACCGGCAGACAGCACGCCGATCCGGTCGCAGATCAACATCAGTTCGCGAAGATCACTGGACACCACTACCAGGGCCCTGCCCTGACGGGTCAATTCGGCCAGCAGCGTGTAGATATCGAATTTGGCACCGACGTCGATGCCTCGCGTCGGTTCGTCGAACAGCATCACCGGGCAATCACGCTCCAGCCAGCGACCGATCACAACCTTCTGCTGGTTGCCGCCTGACAGCTCGGAGACCAATTGACCGGGACTGGAACTGCGAATACGCATGGCAGCGACCTGCCGCTGCGCCAGCTTGTGTTCGTCGTCGGTATTGACCACGCCTGCTTTGGAGATCGAATGCATGTTGCCCAGCGCGATGTTGGCGCTGATTGATTGCGACATCAGCAGGCCCTCGCCCTTGCGGTCCTCCGTGATCAGAGCAATGCCATGCTCCACAGCGTCCGCCGGCGAGCGGATGCTGACAGGTTGCAGCGGCCTCCCCACTTCAATAGCACCACTGTCGGCAACGTCTGCGCCGTAGATCAGGCGCAGCAACTCGGTGCGCCCGGCACCGATCAGCCCGGAAATACCGAAAATTTCGCCACGTCGCACATCAAACGAAACATCCTGAACCTTGCCGGCACGACTGAGCCCCTTGACTGAAAGCGCCACGTCACCAATCTGCCGGGCCCCCATGTCCATGTGTTCGCCAAGTTCACGGCCGACCATCAAGGTCACCAGTTGCTCGCTGTTGTAACGAGCAATCGGCTCGACGCACACCAGTTTGCCATCGCGCAGCACAGCGATGCGCTGAGAGACTCTGGCAAGCTCTTCAAGCCGGTGGGATATGTAGATGATCGAAACGCCACGGGCCTGCAATCGAGTGATCTGCTCAAAGAGCATTTCCACCTCGCGGGAGGTGAGCATGGCTGTCGGCTCGTCGAGGATCAGCACATGGCAGTCGCCGACCAGATTGCGAGCGATCTCGACCATCTGCTGATGACCGATGCCCAACTCACCGACCAGCGTGTCAGGATCGATGGCGTCCAGACCTACTTGAGCCATTGCCTTGATTGCGTTTTCACGCAGGCGTTTACGGTCGATCCAGCCAGCGCGCCGCGGCAGGTCGTCAAGAAACAGGTTTTCGGCAACGGTCAGGGTCGGTAACAGGTTCAGCTCCTGCATGACCATGCGGATACCGAGTTTTTCGGCCTGGGTGCGACTCGCAGGCTCATATGGCCGACCCTGAAACTCCATGCGCCCGGTAGTAGGCGTCACCAGCCCGCCAATTATTTTCGACAAGGTGCTTTTACCAGCACCGTTTTCCCCGGTCAGGGCCAGCACTTCACCGCGCATCAACGTCAGATCGACGTCGCCAAGCACGGGTTGAGCGTAGGTTTTACCGATGCCACTGACCGAAAGAACAGCTGTCTGAGCAGACGCTGACATACATTTCTCCCAGTGCCCGCCCTCTGCGGACGGGCACCTTTACACGGCGTGGTTCAAGGTTTGGTAACGAGCTCTACCGGTGTTTCGATCACGCCCTTGTCGTTGGTGTCGACCTTCTCGCCTTTGACTTCCTTGAGCGCGGCTTCAATGCCGAACACCGCTTGCCTGGCCGCATACTGATCGGCCGTGGCGAGAACGCGGCCGTCCTTGAGCATCGGCTTGATCGCGTTGATGTTGTCGTAACCCACCACCATGACCTTGCCAGCCTTGCCTGCTGCACGCACTGCGGAAACCGCTCCCAGCGCCATGCTGTCGTTACCGGCCAGCAAGGCTTTCAGGTTCGGGTATTCATTGAGCATCGCCGAAGCGACGGCGTTGCCCTTGTCGATTTCCCAGTTGCCGGACTGCACGGACACAACCTTCATCTGCGCCTTGTCCATGGCGTCCTTGAAACCGGCGGTACGTTGCTGAGCGTTGGTAGTGGTCGGCACGCCTTCGATGATGCCGACTTCGTCACCGGCCTTTAGCTGTTTGGCCAGATAGTCGCCTACCAGCTCGGCCCCCTTGCGATTGTCCGGCCCCACGAACGGGATCAGCAGGTTTTTGCTTTTAAGCACATCAGGATCGAGCTGGTTGTCGATGTTGACGACCTTGATACCTGCGTCTGCAGCTTTCTTGAGCACCGGCACCAGGGCCTTGGAATCCGCTGGCGCGATCACCAGAGCGTCGACTCTGGAGACGATCATCTGCTCGACGATACGAATCTGGGCGGAAGTGTCGGACTCGTCCTTGATCCCGTTGGAGATCAGGTCAAATTCGTTGGCATGCTCTTTTTGATAAGTCTTGGCACCGTCTTCCATGGTCAGGAAAAACTCGTTGGACAGCGACTTCATGACCAGTGCGACCTTGGGTTTTTCAGGCGTCTGGGCGTAGGCAGCAGAGAGGGGCATGACTGCCGTAACGGCAGCAAACATGGCGACAGCGAGAAGGCGTCCAGCAAATGGCAGCTTCATGAGTTCATATCCGATCTTGTGATTATTGTTCGGGCGAACGACGCAGGGTCGATACAAAGCATCGACGCGCAAACGTTTGCGAGGAGCGAACTATGGAAAAAGCTACAGGCTTTGTCAATCCGTCGAAAATGAAAATCTACGCGTAGTGCCTGTTACCTGCGTGCAGGGAACAGGCATCATACGGCCAGTCGGATTTCACTCCTCCGGCCTGACGGTGGCCACTTCGTCAGCCTTGATCCGGACCGTCTTGCCAGAGATATCCTCGAACTCGTAGAAACCATCACGCGTCTTGGTCCTGGGCATGTCTTTGGTAACGTACTGCGTACCATTCTGCAGAGTAACGACCGAGGGGGTAGAGCAGCCTGACAACAGTACCGCGGCTGCGACCAGTAACGGGAATGCCAGTGGCTTGATGTTCATATGCAACTCCGGGAAGGTTGGTTTTCAAGAAAATAATGTGCCACTTGAAGCGCTTTATCTTACATAGATGTTGCGAAAGATCCGACAGTGAAATACTGTATGCCCGTACAGCTAAAATCAGGAACCCTTTCCGTGGCCAAACAAACCGCAGCGACTGCTTCCATTCCCGGCCCTTACGAGCGCATGGGCATGCGGGTACAGAAGATCATCAACTCGCCTACCGCACAGAAGTCCAGAGCCGCCCTGCTTTTTCGTCAACCGGACGAGTCAGAGGACGACTGGGCACAGCTCCTTGAAGAAATAGCCGAGAACGATAATGTCACCCTCGCCTGGCGCGACGATGGTGGCGTGCAAATATTCTGGACGTTGCCGAAGGAAGACTGACGGCATGACGTTTCGATTTTCTGCACTGCTTTGCACTACCCTGCTCATCACCGCTTCATTCACCGCCCAGGCCGAAGCCCCGCGTACCTTCAGCGAAGCCAAGAGAGTCGCATGGGGTTTGTATGCGCCACAGTCGACCGAATTTTACTGCGGCTGCAAATACACCGGCAACCGGGTCGACCTCGCTGGCTGCGGCTATGTCCCGCGCAAGAGTGCCAAGCGCGCCAGCCGCATCGAATGGGAGCATATCGTTCCGGCCTGGCAGATCGGCCACCTACGCCAATGCTGGCAGCACGGTGGACGCAAAAACTGCACAAAGACGGACGCCGTTTATAAACGTGCCGAGGCCGACCTGCACAATCTGGTGCCCAGCATCGGAGAGGTCAATGGCGACCGCAGCAACTTCAGTTTTGGCTGGATACCCGAGCAAAAGGGCCAATATGGTTCGTGCCTGACGCAGGTAGACTTCAAAGCCAAAAAGGTCATGCCTCGCCCGTCGATACGCGGCATGATCGCACGCACCTACTTCTACATGAGCAAGCAATACAACTTGCGTCTTTCGCGCCAGGATCAACAGCTTTATCAGGCCTGGGACAAAACCTATCCTCCCCAGACATGGGAGCGCCAGCGTAATCAGCAAGTCGCCTGCGTCATGGGCCGCGGTAACGATTTCGTAGGCCCTGTTGACCTCAAGTCGTGTAAGTGAGGCTTATTTCAGGACAGAAATAACTTCGTTTGGATGATCGTCCGATCATCCATTCACGCGTTCGAATGAAGTGAAAACCACTCATCGGACAACTGTTAACCTAGCCTCGAACCGACGCTATTTTCGTTCTACGCTCTGAAAACACTGGCGTGATCGGGTGATATCCCGGTGCATACACAGTAAGAATAATCACACTCTTCATGGCATAACGTCATGCACGCGGGCAGGGAAGATGAATCACCAAACGGAATTTGAAATTCACTATCAGTTCAATGGCGAACTTCGATGCTTCCTGCACAAGACCCGGCAACTCTGCCAAAGCGACGCACTGCACTGTGCGACGCTGCATGCGGGTGTCGGGACGGTGAGTGGCAATGTGTCTGCTGGCCCGATAGCGATGGCGACATTGAAAGCCGAACGCTTTGGCGTGACGAAAGTGCACTGGAAAAGGTCTTCGCTCCAGGACTGAACCATCGCCTTTCATGAAAAATGACTTTCCGAAGAGGCCATTTTTCATGCACACACATCACCAGATCATCTATAGCTAGATGGCGGGATAATCACCCGTCCCATCAGGCCAGGGCGTCAACAGCTCGAAACCTGTCGAGGTGACTGCGACCATATGCTCCCATTGTGCAGACAATGAAAGGTCGCTGGTCAGGACAGTCCAGCCGTCTGGCAGGGTACGAGTACCGGCCCTCCCCGCATTGATCATCGGCTCGATGGTGAACACCATGCCCGGCTTCAGCCTGAGACCTTTGCCCTGCGTGCCGTAGTGCAGAACCTGAGGCTCTTCATGGTATTTGCGGCCGATACCGTGTCCGCAATATTCACGCACCACACTGAAGCCTTCACGATGAGCGACGCTCTGAATGGCATAACCGATATCACCCAGCGTCGCACCCGGGCGCACGGCGTGGATGCCGGCGCGGGTTGCCTCATAGGTGGTCTCGACAAGTCGCCGGGCCAGAGGGCTGACTTCTCCGACCAAATACATACGGCTGGTGTCGCCGTACCAGCCATCCTTGATGACCGCGACATCGATATTGACGATATCACCCTCTTTCAGAATATCGGTGGCAGAGGGTATGCCATGACAGACGACCGCATTGGGAGAGATGCAGGTGGTCTTGGTAAAACCGTGATACCCCACATTGGCAGGAATCACTTTCAGCTCTTTGACGATGTATTCGTTGCAGATATCGTCGAGCGCTTCGGTGCTGACGCCCGCCTTGACGTAAGGCGTGATCATCGCAAGTACGTCGGCAGCGAGCCGGCCAGCTATGCGCAACTGCACGAGATCCTGTTCGGTCTTGATACCGGTTGCGCTACTCATAAGGCCGCCTTGGAAACGCTTGAGACAGATAGCTCCGAGACGTTGAAATTCGACGCGGTTAGCACAGTTTCACCGGCATTTTCGACACGGATCAGCATCTGGCAGATCTCGCTGTAATCCAGTGCCGGGTGCAACTCGGCGAGCATACCGATCCGCATCCAGTGCTCAGCCTGCGCATTGATGGAGCGACTGAGTGCAACGCTGGCAGAACGCAGGTTGGCGTGCATGTTTTCGGAAATTTTTACCAGGCCCATGGTTCACCTCACATTGAATATATGAAGCATATACGTTACGTATACTCATAAGCAACCCGAGACGTGCCCTGCCCGATAACGACTCTCACTATTCCATCGCGCCGGCCTGCCGGTATTCGCCACCCGCGCGGGCTGCCACGATGGATATCGATACCTCCGGCTCGTAGGCATTGAACTGACGCAGACCCGCCGCCAGTCTGAGAAAATCCTCACGTTGCATTTCATTGACCGTGGAGAGAGTACGATGCTGCTGGGCAACCGGGCTCTGCACTGACTTTTGCATTGATTCAAGGGACATGACAGACCTCATTGGCTCTTTACTGTTCATGCATACAGTATTTAGAACCGGGCACCGATACAAGACTGACGGCGACGAATGGTCAGCGAATTTGTAAATGCCTCAATGGCCCGCAAGACCCTGCAAGCGCTCCAGGTCAGCCTGGGTGATCTCTATACCGTGCGCCATCGACCGTGCGCGCTCGAGGTAACGGCGATCCCCCGGCAAGCGCTCCTGCCCTGCCCCGCGGAGCTGCCGTACCAGCTCCTCGCTACGCTGTGCGAACTGCTGACCGCTGCCTTTATCCGGATCGATGACGATCAACAGTTGGCCGGTCCAGGGCGTCTGCGCACCAGGGTACTGGTGCCAGTCGAACTCGAACGAAAAATGACCACCCGTCAACGCCGCAGCCAGCAGCTCGACCATCATCGATAAGGCCGAGCCCTTATGACCGCCGAAGGGCACCAGAGCCCCGCCATCGAGAATGGCGCGAGGGTCTTCAGTCGGCTGACCGTCGCGATCGACCCCCGTCCCTGCCGGCAACAATCGCCCTTCGCGCGCTGCGATCTGTACATCACCATGGGCAATGGCGCTGGTTGCCAGGTCGAATACCAAAGGTTCACCCTCTTGTCGCGGTGAGGCGAAGGCAATCGGGTTAGTGCCGAACAAGGGCTGACGCGCACCATGAGGCACAACGCAGGTCATGCTGTTGACCATACTGAGTGCAACCAGCCCCTGCCTGGCGAACGGTTCGACATCCGGCCATAACGCGGCGAAATGGTGAGAGTTGCGTATCGCCAGAATCGCGATCCCGGCACTGCGCGCCTTGTCTATCAGCAATGATCGGGCCGCCGCCAGCGCTGGCTGGGCAAAACCGTTGGCGGCGTCGACCCGGACAAACGCAGCGCCGACATCCTCGACCAGCGGCACTGCCTTGCCGTCTACCCAGCCGCTGGAGAGCGATGAGACATAACCGGGGATGCGGAAGATGCCATGACTGTGCGAGCCGTCACGCTGAGCGTTTGCGCAGTTCTCGGCAAGGACGTCGGCCACCTCCGGAGAGGTGCCATGTGCCAGGAAGATTTGCCGCAACAAATCTGTCATTTCCTGGCAGGAAATAGTCCGGGTCGGCTGATTGATGGGGGTGGCGCGCATCTGAGGCTCCTGTGCATGGCAAGGCATCGGAAAAATGGCAGGCTTCGAGAGTAGCGCCACAGATCCTGCAAAGACACTCCCGGAGCATTACACTTACTTGATTGTCGCAGGCAATTTCAATGAGAGCAGCTTGCATTCACAAGGAAATACGCGGCACGTTGATGGGTAATGGCCTGCAAATGTTCTCTCTGCCTGAAATCAAAGGGTAGAATGCAAAAACGGTATAGGCCGGAGCGCCCATGAGCGACCCTCTTTTCAGCAAGGCAGAACACGACGCGATCACCGATGCCGCTGCGCATTGGTGCATGCGCCTGCATGCCGAGGACTGCACGGCCGCAGAACGAAAAGCGTTCGAGCAATGGCTGAAGGCCCATCCGCTGCATGCAGTGGAATATGAGGCGATGCGCGAAGTGTGGGACATCACCGGGCAGATCGAACCGCTCAATCCGCTGCCTGAACTGCCGCCTCGGGCTGCACTGAACACCCCGTCAGGTCCGCGCCGCACGCGTCGCTGGGCACCGCTCGCAACCGCCGCAGCCGTCATTGCCCTGGCGATACCGGTGGCCGGATATGTCGGCTGGAATCAGGGTTGGCTGCCGGACACCTACGAGACCTACAACGCCGATACCGCCACACGTCTGGTCGTATTGGCAGATGGCAGTCGCGCCGAGCTGAATCTGGGTACCGAGCTGACCTACGCCAACTACAGGGATCGACGCAACGTCACGCTGAAAAAGGGCGAAGCTTTTTTCGAGGTCAGCCACGACAGCACGCACCCTTTCGTGGTCGACGCCGGCGAGGGCAGCATCAAGGTCACGGGCACACGCTTCAATGTGTGGATGTATCAGGATCAGGTACGCGTGACGCTGGTCGAAGGCTCGGTTCAGGTCAACAGTGATCGGGCACATCCCTCTTCAAGTCACACGCTTGATCCTGGCATGCAGGCCAGCTACAAGTCGGGTGACGACGCGCCCTTGATCAGTCATACCGAGGCAAAAGACACGAGCCTTGCGTGGCGCAACGGCAAGCTGATCTTCAACGATCTGCCGCTCAGTCAGGCGCTGCCGCTAATCAATCGTTACCTGAAGACGCCTATTCTGCTGGCAGACAACGCAACCGGCACCATGCGCCTGGGTGGCAGTTTCAACACGCGTGACCTGGCAAACCTGCTGGCTTCTCTGCCCCGAGTGCTGCCGGTCTATGTGACGCAGAACCAGAACGGCAACCCGGTGCTCAACCGCCGGATATCCGACGCCCCGAAAGGCTGAGCGCGCTGGCGCACCCGGCTGACGCAATGCGATTTTGCATCCACCGGTAGCCGGATCAATCACCCTCGCGACCGGCTCATCTTCATCTAACCTGAACACGCACAACGTTGCGGTGATCCTGCGCGCGTTGGACTTTGTATTTTTTTCTATTGATAGCTGAGGTTTTACGGCGCTCGTTCGTCTTAGTAATTGAGAGTGTTTAAAAAAGCCTGAAAAGGAGTTTGCGGATGTTCAATCGCCAAGGAGTCACGACTCGCACACTGCTGCGGCAAACAGCACTGGCTGCGCAGGCAGAGTCACCGGCCCTGGAGACAGAAAGGCCTGGAAACGAGCACATCCGGCTGCTCCTGAAAAGCTTTGGGCTGCGCACCAGCCTGGTCAGACTCAAGGTGCTTGATGCGCTTCTGGTCTCAAGCGAAGAAGGCCAGCCATTAGGAGTGCGAGGCGTGCACAGCCAGTTGCTCAGGCTTGATGTGCCCCTCTCGTTTCTGAGCGTGCGCGAGGTGCTGAAGCGTCTGTGTGATGAAGGTGTGATTCACCTTAATGACGATAAAACCTACAGCCTGCATCCTCGCGCACAGGAATGGCTTGGTGAAGCGGGTAAAGATCGCGCCCAATGAAATCGGCTTCTTCACCCCCTGCCATCTTCAACGCTTATCGCTTGACCTTGCGACGCATGATCCCGTTGAGGATCACGACCAGAACGGCCACGCTGATGGCGATGTACTGAAAGGTCTTTTCAGTGATGGCACCACTGTTTTGCAGGTGCGACAAGCCCAGCATGATCGCCAGAACGCCGAGGGCGATCAGAATCGAGTAAATCAAACGCTGCTTGTTGGTCATAACGGTTTCCTGAATGCTCATGAGCGGGCAGTTTGCACTGCCTGTTTGCGCGCATAGTTTACGCCGATGCGCGACGAATGGCATCGTCAGCCTGCCCTGCTACCCTCCTGCGCATCCGTCCTTCGCGCGCTCCATCAACCGCGTTGATTATTGTCATGCCGCGATGAACGTTGCCGTGTAAAACTCCCGTGCTTTAATAACGCCCTGCTTAAACAGTGTGTTCAATTATTACCAAGGAGTTTTACATGCCCCATGAAGGCAGCCTGCTGCAGGCCGCAGTAGTATTTCTGCTTGCCGCCGTGTTGACGGTACCGCTGGCCAAGCGTCTGAAGCTGGGCGCGGTGATCGGTTATCTGTTCGCGGGTGTGATCATCGGCCCTTCGGTGCTGGGGTTGATAGGCGACACGGAGAGCGTCAGTCACATTTCCGAACTGGGCGTGGTGTTGCTGCTGTTCATCATTGGCCTGGAGCTTTCGCCCAAGCGCTTGTGGGTCATGCGCAAATCGGTGTTCGGCGTAGGCATGGCGCAGGTGTTGCTGACGGGCCTGGTCATTGGCGGGGTTGCGCTGTTTGCCTTCGGCCAGTCGCTGAACACGGCGGTTATTCTGGGTCTCGGCCTGGCGCTGTCGTCCACCGCCTTTGGCCTGCAGAGCCTTGCGGAGCGCAAGCAGTTGAACAGCCCACACGGCAGAATGGCCTTTGCCATCCTGCTGTTTCAGGACATTGCGGCGATCCCGCTGATTGCCATGGTGCCGTTCCTGGCCGGAGCCGATCACGCGATGGACACCGGCGAAAGTATCAACCACGGTCTGCGCGTGCTGGGCAGCATTGCCATCGTGGTGATCGGCGGACGCTATTTGCTGCGTCCGGTGTTTCGTATCGTTGCCAAGACCAGGATCCAGGAAGTCTCGACCGCCACTGCCTTGCTGGTGGTGATTGGTACGGCATGGCTGATGGAACAGGTAGGCGTTTCCATGGCGCTGGGCGCTTTTCTTGCAGGCCTGTTGCTGGCTGATTCCGAGTACCGCCATGAGCTGGAAGCACAGATAGAACCGTTCAAAGGGTTGCTGCTGGGTCTGTTCTTCATCAGTGTCGGCATGGGTGCCAATGTCGGACTGCTACTCAGCTCGCCTCTGGCAGTGCTGGGCCTGACGCTGCTGTTGATCGGAATCAAACTGCCGATGCTGTTCCTGATCGGTCGCACCGCTGGCGGCCTCAATAACCGCAGCGCGCTGCAGTTAGGTCTGGTGCTAGCCGCAGGTGGCGAATTTGCCTTTGTGGTGTTCAAGATCGGCAGCGCGCAGGGGCTGTTCGAAGTGGGGCTTTACGACATGCTGGTGTTGACCATCACGCTGTCGATGGCAATCACGCCACTGCTGTTCATTGTTCTGGCGCGCTGGATAAAACCCAGGGTCAAGCCTGTCGATGTACCGGATGAGTACCGCGACATCCAGACCGACAAACCGCGAGTGGTCATCGCAGGGATGGGCCGTATGGGGCAGATCGTCGCGCGGATCCTGCGGGCGCAGAAGATCCCCTTCATCGCTCTGGATACTGCAGTGGAATCGATCGAGTTCTCGCGCAGCTTCGGCAATGTCCCGGTGTTCTATGGTGATCCGCTACGCCCGGAAATACTCCGTGCAGCCAAAGTTGATGAAGCGGAATACTTTGTCATCGCAACGGATGACCCGGACACCAACATCAAAACCGCCGAGCTGATCCGCAAGCTGTACCCCCACATGAAAATCATCGCCCGTGCACGTAACCGCCAGCACGTTCATCGACTCATGGACATCGGCGCTCATGCCGTTCGAGAGACGTTCTATTCAAGCCTGGAAATGAGCCGTCAGACCCTCATGGGTCTGGGTCTCAGCGAAACGCAGGCCGATGCGCGCATCAGTCGCTTCAAACGGCACGATGAACAGGTACTGGCCGCTCAGCACGAGGTGTATGACGACGACGCCAAGGTCCTGCAGACGGCCCGCGAGGCCAGAGCGGATCTCGCGCAACTGTTCGAGGCCGACCGTCTCGACGAAGAGGCTGCGAAAAGCTGACCTGCTCGCGCCGGGCGCCTAGCGTCCGGCGCACATCAGGCGTAAGGACTGTCCCAATAACGCTTGTACATCCCGAGTTTTTTCTTCAAGGACCGGGGCAGGCGCTTTTCCTGTTTGCTCAACTTGTAGGCCAGCAGCTTCAGCGCATTACGCACGAACGACATGGGCCACCAGAGAATTCGCCGAGGCCCGAGGAATTTCAACTCGGACTTGACGTAACGCATCCCCTCCCCGCCGATACCGCCGAAGGTTTCATAGATCCACGCCTCACGGGACTGGAACACACCGATATCGAAGTAACGGCAAAATTCTTCGCGCAGGCTGTAGTTGTGCGAATGACGGCATACAGCCGAACCTTCGTAGGCCGCCTTCCAGCCATCGATCAGCATTTTGGCAGTGACGTACATGTCTTCGGAAAGAATCACATGCCGGGGAAAGCCACCAATTGCCCGCAACGCGTCACCCCGATAGGCCGCGAACGAGTTGGACATGAAGGGGGTCTTGATGCCCAGCGTACCGGCATCGTTCAGCGTCTTGATCTGCGACGTCGGCGGATAATTGAACAACCGCGCATGCTGGGCCAGCAGGTTGGCATCCTTGTGAGGCAGTTGCCGCCCGCACACTGCACCTACCTTCGGGTCGGCGAAAGGCAGCAGAATATTGGCAATGGCGTTGATGTCTTCAACGTAAGCGTCCTGGGTCAGATAGACATAGACGTCATAGTCGGGATGCAGATCGATCATCATCTGCCGGGTGCCGCCGTGGTTGAAGTCCTTGCTGTCGATGCGCATCACATTGGCACAGCGGGCTTGCGCCAGTTCCAGCGTGCCATCCGAAGAACTGGAGTCCACAATCAGCGTATCGAAGTTCGCAGTCTGCGTAGCCAGTGAATCCAGCAGACGCTCCAGATCCTTGCGTCCGTTGTAGGTCGGGATCACACAAGCCACTCTCAATGGCGCCATAACAATACTCCAGGGCGAAGTCCGGTTGCCCAACTTGTCAGCGTTGTTGAGAGTAGCTTATGCGTACCCGTCCCACCATTCGAATGCACTCAGCCCAGCACTTCACTCAACGGGATGAAGGTGACCCAGTCCCCTTCGGCCACGGTTGTGCCTTCGCGCACCTCAATCAGGCCATCAGCCCACGCGGCGCTGCGCAACACGCCGGAACTCTGGTTGCGATAGACCACGGCCCGACCCTGCTCAAGACGTCCGCGCAGGTATTCGCGACGATTGCCCGGACGCATCCAGACGAACCCGGCGGGCACCGGAAACTGCAACGGCGCGACGTCGATCACGCCCTGACGGCGCAGCAGGTAAGCACGCGCCAGCAGAGCGAAGGTAACCAGCGTGGACGCAGGATTGCCGGGCAGCCCGATCACCGGCACGCCACGAAAATGCCCGAAGGTCAGCGGCTTGCCTGGCTTGATTGCCAGCTTCCAGAGCGTCAGCTCGCCTTCTTCGCGCAAAGCGTGACCGAGGAAATCCGCTTCGCCCACCGACACACCACCGGTGGAAAGGATCAGATCGACATCGTGCAGATTCGCCAGCGCAATGCGAGTCTTCGGCAGATCGTCCGGCAGAATGCCGGCATCCACGACCTCGCATTCGAGCCGCTTCAGCCAGCTGCACAGTAAAACGCGGTTGCTGTTATAGATCTGTCCAGGTCCCAGTGGCTGGCCGGGCTCGATCAATTCATCGCCCGTGGATAACACCGCGACCCGCACGCGACGGATCACTTCAAGCTCGGCCAGCCCCAGCGATGCGGCCAGGCCCAGCTCGACAGGACCCAGCCGTGTACCGGCCGCCAGCACCGTATCGCCGACCCGGGTTTCCTGCCCCTGCGGGCGAATGTTCTGCCCGACGTTCAGCGGTTCGTTGAAGCGCACTCGCTGATCCGCCAGCACCTCGGCGTTTTCCTGCATTTCAACGCAATCGGCGCCTTCCGGCATCGGCGCGCCGGTGAAGATACGTGCACAGGAGCCGGGGGCCAGTGGCTCGGGAGCCTGTCCAGCAAAGATGCGCTGACTGACGGTCAGCGGCTCGCCGTTCCAATCCGACACGCGCAAGGCATAACCATCCATGGCACTGTTCGGCCAGGGCGGCAGATCCAGCGTGGAGACCAGGTCCACCGCCAACACGCGACCTTCGGCATCGGCCAGCGGAACCCGCTGGCGATCATTGATCTGTGTAGCGTCAGCCATCGCCAACAGTCGCGCGATGGCTTCTTCAACAGGCAACAGGGTTTTCGGCTCGTTGTTCATGAGCACTCAACCACGGGTCGCACAGGGCTCGGCCTGCTTGAGGTGCGGCACGAAGTTGCAGGGCCGGAAACGCGAATCCAGTTGCTGAGCGAGAATACCGTCCCAGGCAGTACGCACCGCATTGGTGGAGCCCGGCAGGCAGCACACCAGGGTGCCGTTGGACAGGCCTGCCAGCGCGCGTGACTGAATGGTCGACGTGCCGATGTCCGGCACAGAAATCTGCCGGAACAGCTCACCGAAACCATCGACCTGCTTGTCCAGCAGACATGCCACGGCTTCCGGCGTGCTGTCACGACCGGTAAAGCCCGTGCCGCCAGTGATCAGCACGACTTGCACCTCATCGTTGGCAATCCAGGTCGCTACCTGAGCGCGGATGTTGTACAGGTCATCCTTGAGCAGCACGCGTTCGATCAGACCATGACCGGCCTCGGTCAGGCGGTCGACGAACATCTGGCCCGAGGTATCGGTTTCACGGGTACGGGTATCGCTGACGGTCAGCACGGCGATATTCAGGGGTACGAAAGGTGTGTCAGCCTTGGCTTTCATGGCCTCATCCAGTTGTTAAGGAAACAGGCCGGTGTTATATCACAGCACTCCTTTTGACTGCCCGACGAGTGTTCGATGATTGTTCCTGCCACGCTGCCTCCCTGCTCGATTCTGCTGCTGGCCGGAGGCCGCGGGCAGCGGATGGGCGGACGTGACAAAGGACTGATCGAATGGCAGGGCTCGGCGCTGATCGAGCACCTGCACCGGCTGACCCGGCCGCTGACTGACGACCTGATCATTTCCTGCAACCGCAATATCGAGCGCTATGCACAATACGCCGATCAGTTGGTGCAGGACCACGATAGCGAATTCAATGGCCCTCTGGCCGGAATTCGCGCCGCCCTGCCGCGCGCCCGGCATCAGTGGCTGCTGATCCTGCCTTGCGACGTGCCTTTGGTCGACGAGCCGTTGCTGCAAGCACTGCGCGAAAAAGCCCGTGAGCACCCGGAACGACCAATAATGGTGCGCGAAGGCCAGCACTGGCAGCCGCTTTTATGTATGATCCCCACCGCTCACGCTGCAACGCTGGAAGCCGCGTGGCAGGCCGGCGAACGCAGCCCGAGACGGGCCCTGGAACCGCTGCAGCCAGTTGCCCTGCAGCTGGAAGCAGGCGATCCGCGTCTGGCCAACCTGAACACCCCCTGTCTGTTGACCGGGATCAGCGAGAAACCATAGCAAGTAGCTGGCTATTGAACTTGCTGCGGGTGTATACGGAACTTTGCCGACGGTGTATCCGTCTGAGAGTTCAGTAAATCAAGAATCCATCTGGAGACACAGTAATGAAACAACGGACCCTTCCCGCTGCCTTCCTGCTTGCATTGAGCATTGCCTCCCTCGCCGGCTGCGCATCGCCCACTGTGATCACCTTGAACGATGGTCGTGAAATCCAGGCTGTCGATACGCCGAAGTACGATGAAGAGTCGGGCTTCTACGAGTTCAAACAGCTCGACGGCAAGCAGACCCGCATCAACAAGGATCAGGTACGTACCGTCAAGGATCTGTGATCCGGGCGTAACGTGACTGATTGAAAAAACCCGCCGAGTGCGGGTTTTTTTTGGCCTGCCAGCTCATTATCTACGGCTTACCAGTCAAGCTTGAGCAGGCTTTCGAAGTGACGCTGTTGGCCATTGAGCGGGTCGACGAAGCGCAAGCTCTTGGCCAGCAGCTTAAGAGGGTTTTGATAATCGTCGACAGGGTCTTTTACCACGTCCGGATAGAACGGGTCGTTGCAGATCCCAGCGCCCAGTGCCGCCATGTGCACACGTAACTGATGCTTCTTGCCGGTCACCGGATAGAGCCCGTATCGCCACAAGTTATCCTGCCGTTCGAGTACCTCGATCTGCGTGCGGGTATTGCTGGTGCCTGCGCCTTCCTGCATGCGAAAGAACGGCTCGCCTTCGACCAGACGGCTCTCGTGCAAGCGCGGAAACGTCAGCCCCGGCAGCGCCGGCGCGATGGCTTCGTAGAACTTGTCGATCTGTCGGGCAGGAAACAGTGCCTGATAAGCCGAGCGCATCTGACGGTTGGCTGAAAACAGCACCAGCCCGGCGGTGTGCCGGTCGATGCGGTGCAGCGGCACCAGATCGGCGTTGCCCAGACGATGGATCAAACGGCGCAGCAACGTCTGCTCGACGTACTCGCCTGCGGGTGTCACGGGCAAAAAGTGCGGTTTGTCAGCCACTACCAGATGATCGTCAGCGTAGAGGATCGTTTCGAGCACCGGAATAGGCGTTTCATTGGGCACCTCACGGAAATAGTGAATGCGCAGGCCCTCCCGATATGCGAGGTCTGGCGCTACGGGCTTGCCGTTTTCGTCCAGCACCCGCCCGCGGGCAATACGATCCAGCCATTGTTCGCGGCTAATAGCGGTGAATTTCGCACACAGGCAATCGAGCACAGTGGCCCACGCGCCCGGCGGCAGGTACAGCGTGCTGGCTTGTTGCTGTGCAGCATTGAAAACGGAATCGGACATGTGCGGCGTGAACTCTGGCTGATCTGAAGCGGCTGGCCGTGGATTATCCCTGATTAGGGCGATCACCGCACAACATCGCTGCATAGCAATCACCTGCCACCTGCGGCACTATTAACCATCTGGTACATTCCGCTCAACACCTGCCCTGGACCGGGCAGTGGCACAAAAACAAGAGACGTATCCTATGACTCATGCTGAAAATACATCCGTCCTCGCCGGTCTTATCGGCTCGGGCATCCAGGCCTCGCGGACCCCAGCCATGCACGAGCACGAAGGCGATGCACAGGGTATACGCTATCTGTATAGGCTGATCGATATCGACGCCCTGCAACTGGACACCAGCGCCCTGCCAAGACTGCTTGAAGGCGCTCGAGCGTGCGGTTTCACCGGCTTGAATATTACGTTTCCCTGCAAGCAGGCAGTCATCCCTTTGCTGGACGAGCTGTCCGATGAAGCGCGCGGTATCGGCGCGGTAAATACTGTGGTCTTCAAGGATGGTAAGCGCATCGGTCACAACACTGATTGCCTGGGCTTTGCCGAGGGCTTCCAGCGTGGACTGGACAAGGCGCCACGCCGCCATGTGGTGCAAATGGGGGCAGGCGGCGCTGGCGCTGCCGTAGCGCATGCGTTATTGGCCGCAGGCGTCGAATGCCTTACGGTATTCGAAGTCGAGCCGCAACGCGCTCAGGGGTTGGTGGACAATCTCAATGCTCACTTCGGTGCCGCAAGAGCACAAGTGGGCCAGGACCTGGCGGCAGCAATGGCCCGGGCCGACGGGCTGGTCAACACCACGCCGGTCGGCATGGCCAAACTGCCGGGCACGCCGCTGCCGGTCGAGTTGCTGCGGTCAGAGCTGTGGGTCGCGGAAATCATTTACTTCCCACTGGAAACCGAACTGCTCAAGCAGGCTCGTGCACTGGGCTGCCGAACCCTGGATGGCAGCACCATGGCCGTGTTTCAGGCGGTGAAGGCCTTTGAACTGTTCAGTGGCCGGAGCGCCGATGCCGAACGCATGATGGCGCACTTCCACACCCTGTGAGCCTCAGCGCTTGAGATACCGCAATACAGCGTCGCAGATCATCGCTTTGTGACGCTGCTTGACCTCCTCGCTCCACAGCTCGATCTGGAAGATTTCACTGAAGGTATGGCGGTTGGAGATTCGGTAGAAGCAGAACGAACTGATCATCAGGTGCAGGTCCACAGGATGGACGCCATCGCGGAACAGGCCACTGGCCTCACCGCGACGCAGAATGCCGTCGAGCGCCTTGATGATGTTCTGGCTTTTGGCCTGGATCGAGTCTGACTGTTTGACATTCTCGCCGTAATGGATGTTTTCGATGCACACGATGCGGACGAAATCGACGTTGCTATCGTGGTGATCGAAGGTGAATTCAACCACCCGATGAATTGCCTCGACAGGCTCGAGTTCGCCCAGATTCAACTCGGCCTCGGTATTGCGAATGGCGCCGTAGAGTTTTTCCAGCACCTCGACGTACAGCTGCTCCTTACTGCCGAAGTAGTAATAAATCATCCGTTTCGAGGTCTTGGTGCGCTCGGCAATGGCATCGACACGCGCTCCCGACAGGCCATGAGCGACGAATTCGGCGACGGCTGCCTGAAGAATATCCTCGCGGGTCTTTTCCGGATTGTTCTTGCGCCCCTTGGGAACCACATCGGGCACGACAGAGGCAGGTTCAACGGCAACGGCGGAGTCGATTGTTTTCATTATTGGCTCATGACCACGGGTGATACGCGAAGTATGAAGCCGACCGCAGATGGAGGGAAGCTGCGAGGGACGAGAACCCCTCGCGGCTGCTCTGCCGTCAGCTGGCGCTACAGTCGCGCCTGACGCGCCGCCACATTGCGCGCCTTGGCCATCGCGGCCAGACGAACCGGCACGTTGGCCGCGCCATACCCTACGTAGCCATTCTTGCGTTGCAGAATCTCGAAGAAGAAGCGTCCGTCAAAAGCATCGGTGTAGACATGGAACAGCTCACCGCCTTGCGCGTCGCGGTCATAGAGCACGTTGTAATAAGCCAGTTCGCTGAGAAACTCCTCGTCGAAATCAAAGCGGGCTGCCAGGTCGTCGTAATAGTTGAGCGGGATGTCCAGCAATGGCACGCCAGCTTCCTTCGCGCGACTGACTTCGGCAAAGATGTCTTCACAGGAAAACGCGATGTGGTGCACCCCGGAACCGCGGTAGCTCGACAGCGCATGGGAAATGGCGGTGTTGCGATTTTCGGAAATATTCAGCGGCAGGCGCACAGTGCTGCAACGACTGCGCAGCGCACGGCTCTTGACCAGACCGTACGGGTCGGGCAATACCACTTCGTCGTCAGCCTCGAAATCGAGAATGCTTTTGTAGAACAGTACCCAGCTGTCCAGGCTGTCGGCTGGCAGCGCCATGGCCATGTGATCGATGCGCTGCAAACCGCCCTTGGCAACCGCTTGCGGATCGACGACAAAGTCGCTGTCGTAAATCGATTCTCCAGGCGCGGCTTTGTCAACCAGATAGATCAGGCTGCCGTCGGGCGCGCGGACCGATGGAATCTCCCGCTCATTAGGGCCGACCAGTCCACGATACGGCTGGCCCTTGAATGCACGCGCACGCTCCAGCGACTGATGACCATCGTCGACGCGCAAAGCGGTGGCGCACAATGAAGGCCCATGCGCCTCGAAAAAACTGTGGGCAAACGAATAGGGTTCGGCGTTGAGTACAATCTTGATGTCGCCCTGCCCCAGCAGACTGACCGCCTTGGACCGGTGCTGACCCAGCCTGGCGAAGCCCAGCCGTTGCAGCCAGCCCGACAGACGAGCACCGTGGCTCTCGTCGACCGCGAACTCGAGGAACTCGACGCCGTTGTAGGTGCTGGCAGACGGCGGATTGAACAGAATCTCGGGAGCTGCGGCAGACGCGTCGCGTGCCATCAACTGACGGGTTTTTTCTTCGAGATAGAGCAGCGAACGCAAGCCGTCTTCAGCATTGGCGCGAGTCGGCGCGGCACGGAAGCCATCGTTGAACACCTCCAGCGATAACGGACCGTCATAGCCGCTGCGCAGGATTGGTGCGAGGAAGCCGGCGAGATCGAACTCCCCCTGACCGGGGAAGCAGCGAAAATGGCGGCTCCACTCCAGCACATCCATCGCCAGAATCGGTGCGTCGGCCATTTGTACGAAGAAAATCTTGTCACCCGGTATCTGCTCAATCGCACTCGGATCACCTTTCAGCGACAGGGTATGAAAACTGTCGAGCAACACACCCAATGCCGGATGGTCGATCTGACGCACCAGGTTCCAGACCTGTTGCCAGGTGTTCACATGCTTGCCCCAGGCCAGCGCCTCATAACCGACACGCAGATTGCGGGCACCGGCACGCTCGGCCAACAGGCTCAGGTCATCCAGCAGCACGTTTTCATCACCCACTGAATCAGCGGATGCATTGCTGCACACCAGCACCAGATCGGTGCCCAGTTCCTGCATCAGATCGAATTTGCGTTCGGCACGGTCGAGATTGCGCTGCAGGCGGTCACGGCGGCAGCCTTCGAAATCGCGGAACGGCTGGAACAGGGTGATGGCGATGCCCAGATCGGCACACATCTGCCTGACGTTGCGTGGGCTACCATCGTAATACAACAAGTCGTTTTCAAAAATCTCGACGCCGTCAAAGCCGGCTGCGGCGATAGCTTCGAGCTTTTCGGGCAGAGTACCGCTCAAGGATACGGTAGCAATTGAACGCTGCATGCTTTTCAGCTCCTGGATGAGCGCGACCTGTTCCGGGCGCGACTGGACAGCACCGCATTCCTGGCCTTTCCCGGCCTTATTCAGAGGTGCGAGTAAAGTATTTGCCTGTCAAAATACTACAGCAACATAAAGTGTACGAACCGGTTAGTTTTACGTTCGATTATCGAACAAAAGCCGTTTTACTCAATTGACGCTGTATCTCGCAATGCGCAACATCAGCATCACATTGCAGGATAGACCCGCAGTCAAACGGTTTGATCTTTTGCTTCATCAGCAGCAACCCATAACAATTCAAAAAACAGGAACATTGCTCATGTGCACCCTTCTCGCTTTGCTCGCCCGCTCCCCCGTCCGTCTTACCAGACGTCATGTTCGACGAACTCATCCGGCCAAAAGCCTGATCCAGGTACGCGTCGCCTGAAACATTCCAACACACTTGCGCGGCCCAACCTGTAAATTGTCGGCCCGACGGATCGTCTCGATGGGAACCTGAGTCACCAGGCCAGTCGAATCACGGTTCTACGACTTCACTTTACCTGCACAACGCCTGCATCGAGTGGACTTCTCAGTCCGACTGTTGCCAGCAGCACAGTCCTGGAACGGATGGTTAGAACATCATGCTTAACACCCAGACCAACCCAGTCGCCCAGGCCGCCCGTGCCGGGATGGGCGAAAAGATTCGCGGCGCGCTCGCCGTGGGCAAGACGCGCTGGGGCATGCTCGCCCTGGTGTTCTTCGCCACTACGCTGAACTACATCGATCGGGCTGCGCTTGGCGTCATGCAGCCCATCCTTGCCAAGGAAATGAGCTGGACGGCGATGGACTACGCCAACATCAACTTCTGGTTTCAGGTCGGTTATGCGGTGGGCTTCGTGCTGCAAGGCCGTTTCATCGACAAGGTCGGCGTCAAGCGCGCGTTCTTCCTCGCGGTGCTGTTGTGGAGCCTGGCGACCGGTGCTCATGGCCTTGCCACTTCCGCGGTGGGCTTCATGGTCTGCCGGTTCATCCTGGGCCTGACCGAGGCGGCCAACTACCCCGCCTGTGTAAAGACCACCCGGCTGTGGTTCCCGGCGGGTGAACGAGCAGTGGCAACCGGCATCTTCAACGCCGGCACTAACGTGGGTGCCATGCTCACCCCGGCATTGCTGCCGCTGATCCTCACCGTATGGGGCTGGCAGGCTGCCTTTGTGGCGATGGGTTCGCTGGGACTGATCTGGGTGATCATGTGGCGCCTGAAGTACTACAACCCCGAAGAGCATCCGACGGTCAGCAAGACCGAGCTGGATTACATCAATCAGGAAGTCGAACCGACCCCGGTCAAGGTGCCGTTCTCCGGCATTCTGAAAATGCGTGGTACCTGGGCCTTCGCGCTGGCTTACGCGATCACTGCACCGGTGTTCTGGTTCTACCTGTATTGGCTGCCGCCGTTTCTCAATCAGCAATACAACCTGGGCATCAGCGTGACGCAGATGGGCATCCCGCTGATCCTGATCTGGCTGACCGCTGACTTCGGCAGCATCGGCGGCGGTATCCTGTCGTCCTGGCTGATTGGTCGTGGCATGCGTGCGACCACTGCACGTCTGGTGTCGATGCTGATCTTTGCCATCACGATCTGCAGCGTGGTGTTCGCCGCAAACGCCAGCGGTCTGTGGGTGGCGGTACTGGCCATCTCGCTTGCAGTGGGTGCGCATCAGGCCTGGACCGCGAATATCTGGAGCCTGGTGATGGATTACACACCCAAGCACATGATGAGCACGGTTTTCGGCTTTGGCGGCATGTGCGCGGCCATCGGTGGCATGTTCATGACTCAGATTGTGGGGGCCGTCCTGACCGCCACCAATAACAACTACAACGTGTTGTTCACCATGATCCCGGCGATGTATTTCATTGCACTGATCTGGATGTACTTCATGGCCCCTCGCAAGGTTCCGACGCTCAGCGAGTAATCGTCTGACGCCATCAGAAAGGCCCGGCTCACTCAGTGAACGGGCCTTTCTGCCATTGTCCCCACGCTCTGCGCATAAGTGACGAGCAGTCTCCCAGACCTGTCGTTCCTTCTCCGCGTGGGCATGCGGTTCGTGAGGCTCTGCGTCACAAAGCGGTTCTGGGATGTCAGGTGGATTGGGGTTCGGCTCGGGTC
>NZ_LJPW01000035.1 GCF_001400735.1 Pseudomonas caricapapayae | reverse complement strand
GACGTGCTGGAATATTACGCAGGTCTCGTCCCTGCCATCGAAGGCGAGCAGATCCCGCTGCGTGACTCTTCGTTCGTGTACACCCGCCGCGAGCCGCTGGGTGTGGTTGCAGGTATCGGCGCATGGAACTACCCGATCCAGATCGCACTGTGGAAGTCCGCCCCGGCGCTGGCGGCGGGCAACGCGATGATCTTCAAGCCAAGTGAAGTCACGTCGCTGACGACCCTGAAACTGGCAGAGATCTACACCGAAGCCGGCGTACCGGACGGCGTGTTCAACGTGTTGACCGGCAGCGGCCGTGAAGTCGGCACCTGGATCACCGAACATCCGCGTATCGAGAAAGTCTCTTTTACCGGCGGCACCGACACGGGCAAGAAAGTCATGGCCAGTGCTTCGAGTTCGTCGCTCAAGGAAGTGACCATGGAGCTGGGCGGCAAGTCGCCGTTGATCGTGTTCGACGACGCCGATCTGGATCGTGCTGCCGACATCGCGATGATGGCCAACTTCTACAGTTCCGGCCAGGTCTGCACCAACGGTACGCGCGTGTTTGTGCCGAACGCCCTGAAAGCAGAGTTCGAAGCGAAAATCCTGGAGCGTGTGAAGCGCATTCGGGCCGGTAATCCGGAAGACGAGAACATCAACTTCGGCCCACTGGTCAGCTTCGAGCACATGGAAAGCGTGCTCGGCTACATCGCCAAGGGCAAAGAGCAGGGCGCACGCCTGCTGTGTGGCGGCGATCGTCTGACCGGTGGTGTGTTCGACAAGGGTGCCTTCGTCGCACCGACCGTGTTCACCGATTGCACCGACGAGATGACCATCGTGCGCGAAGAAATCTTCGGTCCGGTGATGAGCATCCTCGGTTACGACACCGAAGAAGAAGTGGTGCGCCGCGCCAATGACACTGACTTCGGTCTGGCCGCAGGCATCGTGACGCGTGACCTGAACCGCGCTCACCGCGTGATTCATCTGCTGGAAGCCGGTATCTGCTGGATCAACGCCTGGGGCGAGTCGGCGGCACAAATGCCGGTCGGTGGCTACAAGCAGTCAGGCGTCGGCCGTGAAAACGGTATCAGCTCGCTGGCGCAGTACACGCGCATCAAATCGGTACAGATAGAACTGGGCGACTACGCCTCGGTTTTCTAAGCACGGTTCAAGTGGCACGCGGCAAGCCTCAAGCAGACGCAATCAAAAGATGTTTGCCGAACCCCATTTTCACAAGTATCGCCTCGCTGCTTCTGCTTGCAGCCGAGGCTTGAGACTTGCCGCTCTATGAGGGAGCCTCTATGACGACTCAATCCGAATACGACTACATCATCATTGGTGCCGGCTCGGCCGGTAACACCCTGGCAGCCCGTCTTACCGAAGACGCGGGCGTCACTGTTCTGCTGCTGGAAGCCGGTGGCCCTGACTACCGTCTGGATTTCCGTACCCAGATGCCTGCCGCACTGGCATTCCCGCTGCAGGGCCGCCGCTACAACTGGGCTTACGAAACCGAGCCAGAGCCGCACATGAATAATCGCCGTATGGAATGCGGTCGTGGTAAAGGCCTGGGTGGCTCGTCGCTCATCAACGGCATGTGCTACATCCGTGGCAACGCGATGGACTATGACGGCTGGGCAAAAGAGCCGGGTCTGGAAGACTGGAGCTACCTTGACTGCCTGCCGTACTTCCGCAAGGCTGAAACCCGTGACATCGGTCCGAACGACTACCACGGTGGTGAAGGCCCGGTCAGCGTCACCACGTCCAAGGCTGGCAACAACCCGCTGTTCCACGCGATGGTCGAAGCGGGTGTGCAGGCCGGCTTCCCGCGCACCGACGACCTCAATGGTTATCAGCAGGAAGGCTTCGGTCCGATGGACCGCACCGTGACCCCCAACGGTCGTCGGGCGAGTACCGCCCGCGGTTATCTGGACGAAGCGAAGAAGCGCTCGACCCTGAGCATCGTGACTCACGCCCTGACCGATCGCATCCTGTTCGAAGGCAAGCGTGCTGTCGGCGTGGCCTACCTTGTGGGCGACAGTGACACCCGCATCGAGGCCCGTGCCCGCAAGGAAGTGCTGCTGTGCGGCGGGGCAATCGCTTCGCCCCAGATCCTCCAGCGCTCCGGCGTCGGCCCTGCCGAGGTTCTGAACAAGCTCGATATTCCGGTGGTTCATGACCTGCCGGGCGTTGGCCAGAATCTTCAGGATCACCTGGAGATGTACCTGCAGTACGCCTGCACGCAGCCGGTGTCGCTGTACCCTTCGCTGAAGTGGTGGAACCAGCCTGCCATTGGTGCAGAGTGGATGTTCCTCGGCACGGGTATCGGCGCGAGCAACCAGTTTGAAGCCGGTGGTTTCATTCGCTCCAGCGAAGCGTTCGAATGGCCGAACATTCAGTACCACTTCCTGCCGGTCGCGATTAACTATAACGGCACCAAGGGCGTTCAGGAGCATGGGTTCCAGGCTCACGTCGGCTCCATGCGTTCGCCGAGTCGTGGTCGTGTGCAGGTCAAATCCAAAGACCCGCGCGAGTACCCGAGCATTCTGTTCAATTACATGGCCAGCGAGCAGGACTGGCAGGAATTTCGCGATGGCATTCGCCTGACCCGCGAAATCATGCAGCAACCGGCACTGGACCCTTACCGTGGTCGCGAAATCAGCCCCGGCATCGATGTGCAGTCCGATGAAGCGCTGGATCAGTTCGTGCGTGAGCACGCCGAAACGGCCTACCACCCGTCCTGCTCGTGCAAGATGGGCACCGACGAGATGGCCGTTGTCGATGGTCAGGGTCGCGTGCATGGTCTGCAAAGCCTGCGCGTGGTCGACGCCTCGATCATGCCGATCATTACCACGGGCAACCTGAATGCACCGACGATCATGATCGCCGAGAAAATCGCCGACAGGATCCGCGGTCGTCAGCCTCTGCCACGCAGCACCGCCGACTACTTCGTCGCTGGCGACCAGCCCGCACGCGGCAAACCGTTGCGCGAGATCAGCCACCAGGCCTGATCTGACGACCTGGTCGTCCTCACGCGGTGAGGGCGACCGGCGTAACTCCGGCTGACTTCTGTCCGACTCGCTCCGGCGAGGGCACCCACTCCACGCCAGAATCTCCCCTTATCTTATTATCTGCGTCATCCTCCCGACGGACGCGAATTGCCACTACCTCTCCGCTCTGCCACAATCGCGAATGATTCTCTTTAGTTAGAACTTTCTCATCGAGGCCATTCGTGTCGTCAGTCCCAAGCACTCATAGCGAGATTGTCGGTGCACTGTATCGCGACCATCGCGGTTGGCTGCTGGCCTGGCTCAGACGCAATGTTGCCTGCCCACAGCGTGCCCAGGATTTGAGTCAGGACACGTTTGTGCGCCTGCTCGGACGTCACGAGTTGCTGACGCCCAGAGAACCGCGAGCCTTCCTGGCAACCGTCGCGAAGGGGTTGATGTTCGACCACTTTCGACGCGCTGCGCTGGAGCAGGCCTATCTCGGAGAACTGATGCAGGTTCCTGAAGCCGAGCAACCCTCGCCGGAAGAGCAGATGCTGGCTCTTGAAGATCTGAAGGCGATAGATCGCATGCTGGGCAGCCTGTCCAGTAAAGCCCGGGCAGCGTTTCTGTACAGTCGTCTGGACGGTCTGGGCCACGGCGAAATTGCCGAGCGGCTGGGCGTTTCCGTTTCGCGCGTCAGGCAATATCTGGCTCAAGCCATGCGCCAGTGCTACGTGGCGCTCTACGGTGAGCCGACATGAACGCCAGACCGGTGTCCGCGCGCGTTCTCGATGCCGCTATACAGTGGCAATTGAATATGGATGGCAGCGGCGGCAATGATGCAGACCTTGCCCGCTGGCTGGCTGCCGACGAAGAGCATGCCAGGGCCTGGAACCAGCTGGGCATGGTCAATCAGCGCTTCGCTCTGCCCGCCGGTCCGGCACGCAAGGCGTTGCAGCAGTCGCCGGGTGCCCTGCGGCATAGCTTGCGCAAGCTCGGCGGCGGTGTGGCCGGTGTGGTCATGGCGCTGGGGCTTGCGCTGTTCGTGGGGGATCGTTATCTGCCGATGGATTACTGGCTTGCCGACCAACGCACCGCCACCGGTGAGCAGCGCGAAGTGCGTCTGGCGGACAACACGCTGATTCGCCTTAACACCCACAGCGCAATCGATGTGCGCTTCGATGCGCAGCAACGTCGGGTGATCTTGCAGGACGGTGAAATCCTGGTGCAGACCGGCAGCCATGACGATCCACGCCCGTTCATCGTTGAAACAGCGGATGGCCGATTGCGCGCCCTGGGTACGCGCTTTCTGGTCCGACGCGAGTCCGACGCAACGCTGCTCAGCGTGCTGCAGTCGGCGGTTGCCGCCGCTGCGCGTAATGCGCCGGGTGAACAGGTGCTGCGCGAAGGTCAACAGGTTCGCCTGACACGCAACGGACTTGGCCCATTGCTCAGCGTGCCTTCCGGCGTCGATGCCTGGACGCGCGGCATGCTGGTGGTGGACAACGCCCGTCTGGTCGACATGCTCGCTGAACTGGGTCGCTATCGTGCAGGGCACCTGGGTGTCGACCCGAAGGTGGCAGACCTGCGCATCACTGGTACGTTCCCGCTGACCGACACCGGCCTGGCGCTCAAGGCGCTGTTGCCGACCTTGCCGGTGCAGATCGAACAGCACACCGCGTGGTGGGTCACCGTGCAGGCCAGGGATGAGCAGGCCAGCGTCAATCCGGCAAAACTCTGAAACATACCTGTTCATGTCGGCACCGCCTTGCCCTGACACTTTTCCGGTTTCGAGCGGCTTAGTTTTACACGTCATTTTGCAGATGCGCTCGGTTCTGCGCTTCTTCGCCTGTGGATAAACCATGAAAAGCCAAACCGTGCGCCGCTGGTCCATCTTGCATACCTGGAGCAGCCTGATTTGCACCCTGTTTTTGTTGATGCTGGCTGTCACCGGCTTGCCGCTGATCTTTCATCATGAAATCGATCATTTGCTGGGCGACGCCCCGCACTACAAGGAAATGCCTGCCGAGACGCCGCATCTGGATCTTGAGCAACTGGCCAAGGCTGCTGAAGCGTATCGTCCTGGCGAGGTGATGCAGTATTTCGGCTGGGACGACGAAGATCCCAACGGGGTAATGGCGATCACCGCGGCAACCGCGGGGACGGAGCCCAACTCATCACACACCTTCGCCCTTGATGCGCGTACCGGCGAGGCGCTGGAAATGCCTTCTGCCAATGGCGGCTTCATGATGGTCATGCTGCGTCTGCACGTAGACATGTACGCCAATCTGCCCGGCAAGCTGTTGCTGGCTTTCATGGGCTTGCTGTTTGTGGTGGCAATCGTGTCAGGGACCGTGCTGTATTCGCCTTTCATGCGCAAGCTGGAGTTCGGTCAGGTGCGGGTCAACAAGTCCACTCGCACACGCTGGCTGGACCTGCACAACCTGATCGGCGTGGTGACACTGACCTGGGCGCTGGTGGTGGGCGTGACAGGGGTGATCAGTGCATGCGCCGACCTGCTGATCGCGTCATGGCGCAACGACGCACTGGCGACCATGATTGCGCCGTACAAAGACGCGCCGCCATTGACTCAACGGGCGCCGGCCACACGGTTACTGGAAATTGCCGAGTCCGCAGCGCCTGGGATGCAGGCCGATTTCATCGCTTTTCCGGGCACTCGCTTTTCCAGCGAGCACCATTACGCCGTGTTCCTCAAAGGCAACACACACCTGACTGCGCATCTGGCCACGCCGGTACTGATCGACGCGCAGACGCTGCAAGTGACCGCCGTGGTCGAACGTCCCTGGTACATGGATGCGCTGGGGATGTCGCAACCCCTGCATTTTGGTGATTATGGCGGCATGCCGATGAAGGTGCTCTGGGCAGTGCTGGATGTGCTGACCATCATTGTGCTCGGCAGTGGCGTGTACCTGTGGTGGGTGAGACGACGTGTCGCCCTCTCGGTGAACGCGGCTCAGGCTCAGGTGGCGCAATGAGTTCGAAGCCATCCCGATTCTGGAAGACCTTTGCGATACCTGCCGTGATAGCGCTGCTCACCGCTGCCGGCCTGTTCGCGGCATTGCTGGGGGACGGCTGGTGGGACACGCTGGCGTGGCTGGCAATGGGCACAGCGGCCATGTTGAGTATCAGGGGCTTGCTGGTGCGGCGTAGCTGAATGAAACGCTGATTGCGGACCCGTTGCCCGCTGTCTAGTCTATGGGTCTGTCTCATTCGAGGAACACCCATGTCAGCGCCCACGATGACGTTGTATTTCAACGCCGCTTCGCCCTTCGCCCGCAAGGTACTGGTGATGCTTCATGAAACCGCTCAACTCGACCGTGTGCAGTTGCAGCCAACCGTCGTGACGCCAGTCAGTCCATCTGCGCAACTCAATGAAGAAAACCCGGCAGGCAAGCTTCCGGCGTTGCGTCTGGCCGATGGCAACGTGATCCACGACAGCCGCGTCATCCTCGATTATCTGGATCACCAGCATGTCGGGTTGCCACTGATCCCCCGTGAAGGATCTTCGCGCTGGAGGCGTCTGACGCTCGCGTCACTGGCCGATGCGGTACTCGACGCAGCCATATTGATTCGCTACGAAACGACTTTGCGTCCGCAGGAAAAACACTGGGACCAATGGCTGGACAATCAGCAGCAGAAGATTGAACGCTCGCTGCATTACTTCGAAAGCAACGCAATCATTGAGCTCAGCACGTCCTTCGATGTCGCATCGATCAGCGTCGCCGCGGCGCTCGGATACCTGGATTTCCGTCAGCCTGACCTGAACTGGCGCAGTGCCTACCCGCGACTGGCCGCCTGGTATCTGGACGCCAGTCAACGTCCGTCGATGATCGCGACCCAGCCGTCGGTTTGAGTCAATCTGCGCCACGCCGCACATTCCGGACAGGACGCGGAGCGTCCGGAACTGCATGCCCACGCGGAGCGTTACACGATAGTTGAGGACGACAAACAACCTCAGCAATCAGGCTCGTCAGCGGTGTAGCGGCGAGCGGGGTTGACCGCTGCGTCGAACTCGCGCAGTGCCTTGGCACCGATCAGCAGCGGGAAGTTGAAGTGGCTGCGATCTACCAGGTTGACCTCGACCGTGCGCTTCTTGTCGCCCAGGCACAGCTCAAGATCAACGACCGGGCGCTTGGCAGGATTGATGCTTTCATCCTCGTCGTCGTCACCTTCTGCACGTCCCTTGATCTTGCTGATCCGCGACACCTTGTGCTCATACACCTTGTTGTCCGCGCCCTTGGTTGCCAGGCGGAATCGCACCCAGTCATCGCCATCACGTTTGAACAGCTCGATGTCCTTGGCCGACAGCGAGGCGGTCAGTGCGCCAGTGTCCATTTTGGCCTTGAAGGTCTGATCTACGTCCAGAACCTTGATGTTCTCGTAACGGCCATATAGCGTCGGTTCAGCAGCCATGACCGGCAGGGCCAGCAGCGACAATAGTGCCAGGATCGGTTTCACGTGAGAGGTTCCTCGCAATGGTCAGCGCCTGTTTGGCGCCCGTTTTTAGACATCGAACCTGCAGTAGGTTCGGCAGCAAGCGTGTCAGGGAAGCATAAACGTCCTGACGTGAAACATTTGTAAGTACCTGTGTAATTGGCGTAAAACGCGTGGGTCTTTATGATTGCCGCCCCTGAACCTTCAAGAGTCCGTCATGCGCCGTCTGCTCACCGGCTGTTTTGTTGCCTTGCTGTTACTGATCAATACGTTGGTGCTGATCGGTCCGTTATTGGTTTTTGCCTTGCTCAAGCTGCTGTTCAGAGGCCGGATGCGCGACCGCTGCTCGGCGGCTGTGATGTGGATTGCCGAAACCTGGGCCGAGATCGACAAGGTCATCTTTGCGACCTGCGTACCGACGCAGTGGGACATTCGCGGTGATGAAGGACTGCGTGGCGACACCTCTTATCTGGTCATCAGCAATCATCAGTCCTGGGTGGATATTCCCGCGCTGGTGCAGGCACTCAACCGGCGCACCCCTTTCTTCAAATTCTTTCTGAAAAAAGAACTGATCTGGGTGCCGCTGCTGGGGCTGGCGTGGTGGGGGCTGGATTATCCGTTCATGAAGCGCTACAGCAAGTCGTTTCTGGCTAAAAACCCGCAACTCAAGGGCAAGGATCTGGAAATCACCAAGGCCGCCTGCGAGCTGTTCAAGCGTCAACCGGTGACCATCGTCAATTACCTGGAAGGAACACGTTTTACCCCGGCCAAACATGCGGCTCAGGCTTCGCCCTATGTCCACCTGCTCAAACCCAAGGCGGGCGGAGTTGCCTTCGTGCTGGCTGCCATGGGCGAACAACTGGATGCCATTCTGGATGTCACCGTGGTGTATCCGGGGTCAGGCATTCCAGGCTTCTGGGACATGCTTTGCGGACGCGTGCCCAAGGTGATCGTCGATATCAGGACCCGCGAGCTGGACCCGGCTCTCTGGCAGGGCGATTACGAAAATGACCCTGCGTTTCGCGAGAAAGTGCAGGGCTGGGTCAACCAGCTCTGGGTCGAGAAAGATGCACGTATTGCTGCGTTGCGACTTGAATCAGCTCCCGGTACCCCATAACCCACTCAAACTCTGCAACGCCGAACTACTGGCACCTTGCTGTCCCAGGTATTGCAGAATCAGCGGGGCAAACTGGCTGACCATCGTGCTGTCCATGCCCAACGCCTTGAAGGCGTTATTCACGTCACCCATGCTCTGCACGTTGCCCAGTGCGCTGTTGAGCATCGAGCTGTTGCCCGACTTGCCGCCCAGTAGACTACCCAGCCCGTTGGCACCGCCCAGGCTGTCCAGTGCGGACGTACCGGACATCTGCTCCAGGCCCGGGACCGATTTGGCCAACTGCGAATAATCGGTGCTGGTCAGTTTGTTCTTTGCCAGCCCGAGCAGCGCACCTGTTCCGCCAACCGCCTGTTCCGGGGTGACATTGAGCTGCGTACCGAGGGTATTGAGCAGCCCCGCGACTTCGGGTGCCGCCGTGGCTTTCTGATTGCCATTGGTGGCATTGGAGACCGCGTTTGCGGCGTCATTCAGATTAAAGGCAAATGCCGGGCTCGTTGTCAGGGCCATCAACGTTACCAAAGCCATACTGCGTGCAGTGTTCATCGCGTTACCTTCTATCAAACCTGAACCGCCCATGAGCGAGCGGTAAAGCAGACGATTTGACTGTAGGGAGCAGAGGCTTGTTCCCGCCGCAGGAAACGGACGACGGCATTTCTCGTTCTGCGCTGTCGAGCGTGCGTGCTGCGCGTGTCGCATTGCCATAAAAGATGTATGTATTACCGCGCTTCTTCTGCGAACCGGCAGGGTGTCGATCATTTGAAATGCGTGGAGCAATTGCAATGACCGACACCCAAACCTCAGCACTTCCCGCCAGGCCAGCCGCAAGCGTTCATGACTTGTTGGCCGCGCAGGGCAACGACCAGTTGACCGACATCCTGCTAAGACCCCGCACTGAAGGTTTCACGTTACTGGACGAAATAACGGTGCTCGGGACCGCCAGCTCATTCAAGCGCTGGGCAGACGATATCCAACTCCTTGGCACCTTGAAGTCGATGCTGTTTGACGATGAACTACATGCGTTCAAGGATGGCGCCGAGCGCGTTACCCGATCCGTGAGTCCGGAAACATCCCGGACGGGACCTGAGGATGAGCGGGCAAAAGCTGTGTTCGATATCGCTCAGCGTCATCAGCGTGAGCCACATTCGCCGATCATCAGAACAGAGCGACTTGATCGTACCCGAGGCGATTACCCCAGATTATTGAATACGTTGCGGGCGCGAATACGGGATTTGAAAACCGGCACCTGTGCGATCAACAGAGAGTTTGTGGCCGTCGCCAAGGACTCTCCGCTGTTTGCGGGCGTCACTTATAGCTCTTCGGTTTTGCAGCAGTTCAAGGCCTTGATCCGGCTTGCTGCCGGCATGGACACGACAGGCGATTCCGATGAGGACCTGTTGCCCAGAGTGCGGCGTAAAGACCTGCGCCACGTCCTCAGCGTCGTGAATAAACGTCAGGTGGACTTCAGGCAGCCATTCACATGCGTTCTACACGTCAGGCCCAGTGGAGGCAGGCCGGTTTATGCGCTCCAGTTGCAGGGCGTTTCCGACGCCCGTCAACCGGCGCAAACCACTTTGTCAGATCTGCACCTGCGGGTCATCCGTTTCACCGACAGCCTGGCCCTGCTCGGGCCTTATCTGGCTACAGCAGATGCCAACAGCAATCTGGCGATTCGCGATGATCAGACCGTTTCGCTGCAATGCCTGCTCGATTACTACGGGATCGCTATCCCGGCGGCGGCCAGCCGTGACGATCTGTTGGTGGGGATCGCTGCGCTTGTGCCGGGGGAGAGCGAATCCCGGGGTGCGGCGATGAAGCCTTCATTGCCTTTTACCATCGCAGAAACACAGCGCTTCGTGCTCGATACTTCACAGGTGTACACGTTTCGCCAGCGAAATGTTCAGGCGCATGGCACTGACGACTATGGCGTGATCAACAAAGAGTTGAAAAAGGAAATCCAGTGGCATCTTGCCCGGTGCCGCACCTTGCTGAACAGCCACCGGCATTTCGGCGCCTCATTGCAAGACAACGAAAACGCGTTGTTGGCGATGTTGCAGCAAACAGGTGGTATTACGCTGAAACTTGTCGTTTACGACAGCGACGGCCATCACGACATTTACCGGGAACAGCACACCGTCAATCCCTGGCACGCGAAGGGCCTGTCGGGATATTTTGACGCGGCCTGCAAAGAGCTGTCGTTGTACATGATCAACACCATTCGTGATGTGGAAGGCGAGGGTGCCATCAATATCGAAAGGCTGATTGTGGAAGTCATCGTGCCCAATCCAGTCCAGCGCAGTTATCCCCTGACGGATATCGACATCGAAGCCTTCGATATCCGCAGCAAAGAACCTCCGTTTTTGTATGTGGATCCTCTATCTGAAGAGGCCTATGACGCTATCGGGTCACGGTTCATGGTCCTCACAGAGGAACTACGAAGGGTGCAATGGGAGGTTGGCCAGTGTGCGACATTGCAGCACGCGGCTGATTATCTGCTGACGCATTATCGCGAGAACGCGCCTGACTTGCCGAACGCGCAGCGCCAGGTGGCGTATACCAAACGCCTGAACGATGCAGTCAATGCCTACTATCGGGTGGCCGCGGCAAATCTGGAGGCTCAGCAACGGTTGCTGGTTGTTCTGCAGCCTACCCAGTCAGAATTTGTTTCACGCGAACTCTGCCGTTATCTGGGGCTGGCCGAGCATAGCTGGCCGGTGATTGCGCGGTCTTCATTCGATATCAGTTACGAGGCCAGTTGGGTCAATACCGGTACGTTCTACAAGCACAAGGAGTCCGTCGGTTATCGAACGCTGCTGAGTGTGATGTATGACGAAGCTCTTCGCCAAGAACTGGCGCTTGCCGATGACCGTGATGAAAAGCTCGGGCGGCTGGCTCAGGCGCTCGCCACTAAAACCCGTTACACCGCAAGCCTGAAGGCACTGCAAACGAAGCTGACCGGTTTATTCGATGCAAACATAGCCTTTGTGAACAACGGCAATCTGCCTTCTCAACTGACGACGCCGCAGGCAGCGTACAGGCTTGAGGCAGAGGATTACGCCATCAAGGCGACCGAAACCTACCGAGCGTTGGAGGCCGAGCGGATCGTGCTGACTTCGGGCAGCGCCGCCCAACGGCTGGAATCACTTGAGTGGGCGGCGATATCGGACAGCGACAGACCGGTTCATTGCATCGAGTTATTGACCGCAGACGAGCGCGCCCGGCTTGAGGCAAGCGTTCAGGCGTTCAGGCAAATGTTAAGCGCCAGGACAAACGATGATGACATTCAGAACATGTCGACCAGTGCACAGCATGTGCTGCAAGTGGTGCGTCAGGTCGGCGGACTCATTCCTGTATTGGGTAACTTCATCAACCTGGCATTTGATATTTACGATGGCAACGACGAAGGCATAACGCTGGACGCAATCAACATTGTTGCAGAACTCTGTCTGGGCAAAATGCGCGCCGTTCCTCCCAGGGTGCTGGGTGTGTTGATGCAGCAAGGCACCAACGTATGGACGATGGCCCAACAGATCCAGGCCCTCGGAGAGTCGATCAGAGCCAACGACTACGAGGCCTCGGTAAAAAACTTCGGCTTTCTTTTGATCGGTATGCGTTCGGCGCTGCACTGCGGTATATCAGCGGTGAAAGGGCTCAAGGCTGCTGTGTCGCGTCATCAACAGGGCGTGAACGAGCGCGAAGTTGCAGGCGAAGAACTTTTGCACAGGCAGTCGTCTGAAGGCAGCACACATTGGCGTTTCTCCGAGGACGGGCAGATATCCGAGCGCAAGACCGGCAGAAACGTCACGCGTGTCGACTGGAATGGCAACGCGATCGTCGAGGGCGGTGCCCGTGCGGTATTGCTGGGCGGGATAAGCGAGAACATTTACATGCTCAACGGCCATGCCTGTCGTATGGTCAATGGGCTGGCCGGACCGCAATTACGCCCCCTGCATGCGCTGGACATGGAAGCAGGGCAATGGCATACACACCCGAATTCGGTTGCCGATGCACCGCAGCTTTCACGGTTTGCCCGTACCGAAGATTTTCCTGTTCGCTTCAGCGGACGACCGGAGCGCTTTCTGGCACCCGCCAACACGGTCAGTTGGTACGACAACTGCGTGGCGACGCTTGAATCGGTCCCAGCCCGGATCATGGACGCAGATAACAGAGCAACCGGGCAAAACATCGCACTCGGCGTCATTGAGCATAAATACGTCACCGAACACGATGGGCATGTCGAGGTGCTCGAACATGCGGGGCATTCAGTCGACACTACCTCGTTCATTCGCGCTGACGGTAGCCGTCTGGAAATCGATAAGGCGCTGCCTGCCATTGCGAGTTACAACCCTGAAATTCAGGCAAAAATTGTCGCTGCGCAAGGCATGTTCGTCACCGTCCAGATAACCGACACCCTGGATGGGCTGGTGGGCAGAAAGACCGTAGCGGGTGTCCTGGCGACGCTCAGTGATGGCCGCGGGCAGGAACTGGTGATCGAGGCGGATCGCGGCGTGCACTACCGAGGTACTGTGGGGATGGAGAATTTTCTGGCGCTGGCACCCGGCGAAACGTTGCAAAACCAGCGTCCTGTTTCCCTGACGATGAGTAAAATCAGTGCTGACGCCGACCCCAAACGAGCGTTGCCTCACCTGTGGCGTCACCAGTCGGATTACCGCAACGGCATAGCCCATGATGACTTTGCGCTGGAACTGTTCTATGGCTCAAAGGCTGCAAACGAGGCTTATGCCCGTAACCCACGATGGGTAGCCAGCAACATCGAAGCAGTTGCCAAAATCAAGCCGCGGCTGCCTTCGTCCATCACGACTGTCGAAAATCCGTTTTATGTTCTCGACACCTCCGAGGAACTGGCAATTCTCTTTGCTGCGCGTAATCAGGCCGCACTCGCCAATACCCTGTTGGGCAATACCATTGAGTGGGGAGCGGCGTCGAAGCCCCGCGCGCTGAGTCTGGGGGAGAAGATCCTCAAGCAGGTTCGACTGACCCGCCCGCTTATGGCCGCGCAAGGGACGATTCCAGCGCTCGCCAGTGAGCGAGGCACCTTTGTCAGGCAGCTTCAGAAAACGCTGTCCGGAAACAACCTGATGATGGCCGAGGTCAGCTTGAAGTCAGGAGAGAAGGCCTGGTTTGCTCATTCACCTACCCGACAGCTCGGTATGCTGGCAGGCCACCTGGATGAACCGTTTTATCTGAGTCATTCGGGGTGCGTCATTGATCATGTCGAAGCCTGCTTTACCGACCCCTCCAGAATTGAAAGTATCGCCGTCCTGTCCCTTAATGACATTTCGGAAACCGATGCTCGACGCATTTTTCTCTCCTCGCAGCGCGGCTATGCCTATGAATCGGTCACCAGCCTCGAGCCGCCAGCCGAGCATGCCCACCTGAGCGGTGCCGACCTGCAGTTACACATCGACGACGCCATTTATCCAGAACGAACCCGAGGCGTGGGCATTGCCAGTGCCGTTGTTGACCTGTCCGATGCCGAAGTGGTCAGTACGGGGCCAAAACGAGGCAGTTACTCCATTGGTGGTCGTGACTACATCAAACTGGATAACGGCAGAATCTACCGGGCCGTCTGGGATGAGCGCAACGGCGTCTTTCTGCTGGTGCCGCCGCAAGGACGGTCGCGCGCTGAAATCCTTGCGCTGCCCTGGGTACGCAATACAGGCGGGCACGAGTTCACGCTTATCAATCGACCTGGGTTAAAGGGTGGCAACGTTGTCAATCAGACGATCTGCAACATCCGCACACGGCGAGTGGCTGGTGCCGTCGCGTCCCACGAGCACTATGCCGCTCAGGAGGCGGCAGGCGGAGTGTTTCAGGTTCACCATGAGGACTTGAACATCATGAATGACAACGCGCTCGTCGCCGGAAAGCTCAATGTGCCATCCGACCTGTTCCACACCATCGAGCCGGATCGGGATGGCTATGTAAGGCTCGAAGCCAAGGCAGCGGTCCCCGAAAGCTGTATTTCCAGTACCGAGTTCTTGGTATCGAAATATGCAGGCGGGGAAATACCGTTCGATTATGAAGGCGAGCGCTCGGGCAACCCGGCTCCAGTCGTGCCCAATGTCGAGGTTGTCGCGCTGCGTCAGGGGCAGCCGGTGAGTCTGAATATTTCGACGACTCCTCTTGAGGGCTGGATAAAGGCCCAGGGCCATTCTGATTACTTTACTGACGAGCAATCATTTCCCGAAGTCGGAGAGGGTATTGGTTTTATCGAGCGAGAGGTGCTGGAGGGCACTCCATCCTCGGAATACCCGTTTCATTTCATGTTTGTGGCCGGGAAAGTTCTGGACCTGGACGGGCATATCACGGGCGTGCTGGCCTCGGACTTGTCCGAAGCCGCACGAGACACTGACGAACGTGGTGCTGCAACACAATTACCCGCCAGCCGTAACTGGAATATCGGGCTTTTCGAGTCAATCGACGGTATGCGCGGAGCTCCGGCACCTGACAGTAATTACTATGCAAAAGAACACTACTACTCGGTACTGGTGAGGCCTGTGCGAGAGTAGGGCAGTACAGTTCATGGCGCTGGAGGCTTCAGCCCTCAGCGTCTTTTGATCCTGCAGGCGGAGCGGCCCTAGTAATTCTGCCAGCTGGTCGCAAGCAGAGCGTCAGCCCAGACTCGCTGCCATAGGGTTACCTCAAAGGAGTAACACCATGGCTTCGTCTGGGCAATCCGTGCTCTGCGTCTATCGCTACGATCCATTGGACCGCCTGGCCGACTGCTCACCTGTGGGGGAGGGCAGCATTGGCCTTTTTTATCAGAAGAGTCATCTGGCTACGCAGATTCAAGAGCAGATACAGCACACCCTTTTGCGCATAGGCGAGCATCTTTTGGCGCAACGACGTAAGGAACACAACCAGAGCGCATGTGTTTTTCTGATTACGGATCAACAGCAGTCTGTGATTGCGGCGCAGGGTTTGGCATTTGCGTATACGCCTTACGGCCATCGTCATCCTTCTGCAGGGCCGATGAACCTGCCGGGTTTTACCGGCCAGCGGGTTGATCCGGTGACGGGACACTATTTGCTGGGCAATGGTTATCGGGCATTCAATCCCGTGTTGATGAGGTTCAATAGCCCGGACAGTCTGAGTCCGTTTGGTGAGGGTGGGGTGAATGCGTATGCGTATGCGTATTGTGAGGGTGATCCGGTTAATCGGGTTGATCCGAGTGGGCATGTGCCACGTTTTCTGAAAGGCGCATTGCGGGCGCTGGGTTTAATGAGGAAAGCAGCATCCCATCCTCAGAAGTCTGATCAGGCTTTAAAGTTTCTGTATTTGACCAGTCCTCGATCATCAGTACGCGGCATTGATGTATACGACAGGCCGATAAGCGGCGGAAAATTAGAGTTGGTAGTTAATGGCCATGGCTATAACCCATCGAAGTATGGAGGCCCAAGAGTTTTGATGGGGCAAAGCCCCACGTCACCCACAATGCTTGATTTTACGCTTAGACGACAGGGTTTGGAATTCGAGAGATATGAATATGCCCGCCTTGTTATATGTCACTCTGCGACGGGCGGTTCTAACTCGTTTGCCGCTGAGTTTTCTAAACTATCAGGCCTGTCTGTAAAGGCTTATCGTGGGGGAGTTGCTGGTCATGGTCCTACCGAGATTCGCAGGTATGTAAACCAGAAAAGCGAATCGGTTTTTAGACTGGGGATTTATAAAAAGAATGTATTTGAGCCTGGCAGTAATTTGAATATGGGTTTTTCGTATGATCCAGTTTGGATTACATCTTTTTAACGAATCGGCAGGTACTGATTTTTTTTGGAAGGGCGGTGCTAACCGCCCAGTTTTAATTTTACGCTCCACCAAACAACCCATGCGGATCAATCACAAATTTCTTCGGCACGCCCGAATCAAACTCCCCATACCCCCGCGGTGCATCATCCAGGCTGATCACCTCGACACCCACCACGTCGGCGATCTTGATGCGGTCCCACATGATGGCCTGCATCAACTGACGGTTGTATTTCATGACCGGGGTCTGGCCGGTGTGGAAGCTGTGGGATTTGGCCCAGCCCAGGCCGAAGCGAATGCTCAGGCTGCCCATTTTTGCAGCAGCGTCCACGGCACCCGGATCTTCGGTGACGTACAGTCCGGGGATACCGATTTTACCTGCGACCCTTACCACCCCCATCAATGAGTTGAGGACGGTCGCGGGTGCCTCCGATTGCGCACCGGCATGGCCGTGACCGCGAGCTTCGAAGCCTACGGCGTCGATGGCGCAATCCACTTCAGGTTCGCCTAGCAGGGCGGCGATCTGTTCGTGCAGCGGCGTGTCCTGAGACAGGTCGGCAATTTCGAAGCCTTGAGCCTTTGCGTGAACCAGGCGTGTCGGGTTGACGTCGCCGACGATCACCACGGCAGCGCCCAGCAAGCGCGCTGACGCCGCCGCAGCAAGGCCGACCGGGCCAGCGCCTGCAACGTAAACGGTGCTGCCAGGACCAACCCCGGCGGTGACTGCTCCGTGGTAGCCAGTGGGCAGGATGTCGGAAAGGCAGGTCAGGTCACGGATTTTTTCCATCGACGCGTCGCGCTCCGGCAGTTTGAGCAGGTTGAAATCAGCGTACGGCACCAGCACGTACTCAGCCTGCCCGCCAACCCAGTCACCCATGTCGACGTAACCATAGGCACCACCGGCGCGCGCCGGATTGACCGTCAGGCAGACGCCGGTGTTCTGCTCCTTGCAGCTGCGGCAACGACCGCACGCCACGTTGAACGGCACGGAGACCAGATCGCCGACTTTGAGATGCTCAACGTCGCGACCGGCTTCCAGCACTTCGCCGGTTATTTCATGACCCAGCACCAGCCCGGTCTGCGCCGTGGTACGACCGCGCACCATATGCTGGTCGGAACCACAGATATTGGTGGAAACCACGCGCAGGATCACGCCGTGCTCGATGCGCTTGCCGCGTGGGTCTTCCATTTTGGGGAAGGGAATGGATTGCACTTCGACCTTGCCAGCGCCGAGATACACAACACCGCGATTACCAGACATACATGTCACCTCGCTTTTATTGTTTTGGAGCAGATTTCGAGCAAAAAAACAGTTGCAAGCTTGCAGCTACAGAACCACCGTCCTGTTGGCGTTGAGGAACACTCGCCGTTCAATGTGATAGCCCACTGCACGGGCCAGCGTGAGTCCTTCGATGTCTCGACCCTTGGCAATCAGGTCTTCGGGATAGTGGCTGTGATCGACCACTTCCACGCCCTGAGCAATGATCGGACCTTCGTCCAGATCGTTGTTGATGTAATGCGCGGTGGCACCGACCAGTTTCACACCTTTGTTGTAGGCCTGGTGGTAAGGCTTGGCACCTTTGAAACCCGGCAGCAACGAGTGGTGGATATTGATCGCCTTGCCATCGAGCTTGCGGCACAGATCAGGTGACAGGACCTGCATGTAACGGGCAAGAATCACCAGTTCCGCGCCGGACTCTTCAATGACGCGCCAGACCATTGCTTCCTGTGCCGGCTTGTCGTTCGGGTCGAGAGGGAAATGGTAGTACGGAATTCCGTGCCAGCCAGCCAACGGTTCAAGATCAGGGTGATTGGACACCACCGCGACGACGTCCATGGACAGTTGATTGATACGCTGGCGATAGAGCAGGTCATTCAGGCAATGATCGGCTTTGGAGACCATGATCACCACTTTTGGCCGGTAGTTGGGCGCCGTGAGCTCGAAGATCATGCCGAACGCTTCGCCTCTTTCACTTAGCCCGGCGCGGAATGCCTGTTCGTCGAAAGCGTCCGGTTGGCGAAATTCCACGCGAATAAAAAAACGCCCCGACAGGCGATCGTCGAAGGAGTGGTGTTCTGTCACATAGCAACCCTGCTCGAACAGAAAGCGGGTCACTGCATCCACCGTGCCCAGCACGCTTGGGCAGTCGGCGGTCAAAATCCATGTGTCGGGCGCGCGGCTCATTGAATCAATGCTCCTGAATGTTCGTTATCCACAGATCCGGCTGACTCTCGTGCCAATGCTGCGCGTTATACACAAAACTTGTGGGAGCGTACCGGGCGACGCTCCCACAGGAGTCTCCCACAGAGTCTTCATTGAGACTGACACTGCGGTCTCCCGGGCTTTTCACGCCTGAATGCTCAGCCCGTACTCGGCACTCGCATCCTGTAGCCAAAGCCACCAGTAATCCGAGAAGCTACGGCGGACCAGCAGTTCCCAGGTCTCTTCACCGGTCCGGCGGATCACCAGTTGCGACTTGGCAAACACGGTGCCGACTGCCTTGCCCACCGGAAAGTTATCCGGATGCACGTCGTAACTGGTCGATTTCATCAGCACCCGGCGCACGTCAGGCCCGCTCAGTTCAAGAATCGACTGGCCGCCGCTGACGTTGACAATGGAGATATGCAGCCCGCCCAGTGCCTCGCGCAGTTGCTGTTCTGCCGCAAACTCTTCACCGCCCGGCACGATCAGCAGCCACTCATCCGGGCCAAGCCATTGCAGCGAGCGCTCGCCGCTGGTGACCAGCATCAGCGCGGCGGGCAACTCCATGCCCAGCGCCTTGTGCACGCCGGCAGCGAACGCCGGATCATGCGCGTCGCCGCGAATCGTCAAGTGCCCCAGCAGCTTTTTCTCGCGCAGGAGAACACCCGGGCTGGCGCGACCCTTGCCGACCAGACTGTCGAGGTTTGCATGGAACAGTGGCGACTCGGCTTTGACATCGAGGGTCGGGTACTGCTGGTAAACGTTCGCTGTGGTCATGAGTCACCTGCCTTGAATTCTGTGTGCTGCTGATCGGCGCACCGCGCGTTACTCGACATTCTGGCGCTCGCCCTTTGGATCGAAGAACACCGAAGAAACGATCTCGGCTTCGATCACGCTGCCGTCTGCAAGCGGCGCAAACACACGCTCACCGAGACGCTTCAGGCCGCCTTTGACCACACCCATCGCGAACGAATAGCCCAGCGAGTTGTGCGCGTAGCTCGAGGTCACGTGGCCAACCATGCTCATCGGGATCGCCTGTTGGGTATCGAACACCAGTTGCGCACCTTCCGGCAGCCATTTGGCTGGGTCTACGGGCTTGAGGCCGACCAGTTGCTTGCGCTGCTCACGTACGCAGTCTTCACGATTCATGCCGCGCCAGCCGATCCAGGAAAACGGCTTGGTCCGGCCGACACACCAGCCCATGTTCAGGTCGTCAGGGGTCATCGAGCCGTCGGTGTCCTGACCGACAATGATGAAACCCTTTTCGGCACGCAGGACGTGCATGGTTTCGGTACCGTAAGGCGTCAGGTTGTACTGCTTGCCTGCTTCGGCGATCTTTTCCAGTACGCCCATGGCGTAATTGGCCTGAATGTTGACCTCGTAGGACAGCTCGCCGGTAAACGAGATACGGAACACGCGTGCTGGCACCCCTGCGACCAGGCCTTCTTTCCAGGTCATGAACGGGAACGCCTCACGGCCCAGATCGATGTCGGTAACTTCGCTCAGCAATTTCCGACTGTTGGGGCCTGATAACGTCAGAGTCGCCCAGTGATCGGTCACTGACGTGAAATACACCTTCAGGTCCGGCCATTCGGTCTGCTGGTAGATTTCCAGCCATTGCAGGACGCGTGCAGCGCCGCCTGTGGTGGTGGTCATCAGAAAGTGGTTGTCGGCCAGACAGGCTGTTACACCGTCATCGAAGACCATGCCGTCTTCCTTGCACATCAGGCCATAGCGCGCCTTGCCCACATCCAGTTTGGTCCAGGCATTGGTGTAGATACGGTTGAGGAACTCGCGGGCATCCGGGCCTTGAATGTCGATCTTGCCAAGCGTCGATGCGTCCAGCAGACCCACGCTGTCACGTACGGCCTTGCATTCACGAGCGACTGCTGCGGGCAGGTCTTCACCGTTTTTCGGAAAGTACCAAGGGCGTTTCCACTGTCCGACATCCTCGAATTCGGCACCGTTTTTGACATGCCAGGCGTGCAGTGCAGTGAAACGCACCGGTTCGAAGATGTGCTTGCAATGACGTCCGGCGATTGCGCCGAAGGTCACCGGTGTGTAGTTGGGCCGAAACATGGTGGTGCCCATTTCCGGGATCGACACGTTCAGCGAACGGGCGGCGATGGCCAGGCCGTTGACGTTGCCCAGCTTGCCTTGGTCGGTGCCGAAACCCAGTGCGGTGTAGCGCTTCACGTGCTCGACCGACTCGAAGCCTTCGCGGGTTGCGAGCTCGATGGCGGCAGCGGTCACGTCGTTCTGCAGATCGACGAATTGCTTGGGAGCCCGTGCGGTGCCTTTTTCATGCGGCACCTGGAACAGCGCCAGCGTCGGCTCCTCGGTACGCACAAGCGCTTTGGGCATTACGCCTTCGACAACCTTGAAGCCCGCTTCGCTGGCAGCGCGCACGCCTCCTTCGAAACCATCGGCCAAGCTGTCAGCCAGGTTGTAGACACCGTTGACGCCGCCCACGCACACGCGTTTCTGTGGTGCTTCGCCCGGTACGAAACCCAGGATGTCTTCACGCCATACAGGCTTGCCGCCCAGGTGTGAGGCCAGATGCACAATCGGGCTGTAGCCACCGGAGCTGGCAATCAGATCGCATTCAAGCCATTCGCCAGGACTGGTCACGGCATGCGCCTTGACGTCGATGGCCGCGACACGGGCAGCACTCACGCGCTTGCTGCCACGGGCTTCGATCACTGCACTGCCGGTCAGGATGCGAATGCCTTTGGCCCGCGCCTCCTCCACCAGCGGACCGCGAGGGTTGTGCCGCGCATCGGCAATCGCGACCACTTGCAGGCTGGCGTCGAGCCAGTCCAGAGCGACGCGGTAGGCGTGGTCGTTATTGGTGGAAAGCACCAGTTTCTTGCCGGGCGCTACGCCGTAACGGCGAACATAGGTTGAAATGGCACCGGCCAGCATGTTGCCCGGCACGTCGTTGTTGCCATAAACCAGCGGCCGCTCGTGAGTACCTGCGGCCAGTACCACACGTTTGGCGCGCACGCGGTGCATGCGCTGGCGAACCATGCCGATGGGCGCACGATCACCGAGGTGGTCGGTCAGGCGTTCGTGAATGGTCAGGAAATTATGATCGTGATAGCCGTTGACCGTGGCACGGGGCAGCAGTGTCACGTTGCGCAGGCTTTTCAGTTCGGCCACCACCGTGGTCACCCACTCGGCAGCAGGCTTGCCGTCCAGGCTTTCACGACTGTCCAGCAGGCTGCCGCCGAACTCTTCCTGTTCATCGGCAATGATCACTCTGGCACCGCTGCGGCCTGCTGCCAGTGCGGCTGCCAGACCTGCAGGGCCTGCGCCGACGATCAGTACGTCACAGTGCTGGTTCATCGCGTCGTAGCTGTCCGGATCGTTCTCTGTCGGCGAGCGCCCCAGGCCTGCGGCCTTGCGGATGTACTTTTCGTAAGTCATCCAGAACGATTGCGGGTACATGAAGGTTTTATAGTAGAAACCCGGTGGCATCAGCTTGCCGCCGACTTTGCCCAGAATACCCATGACGTCGGTGTTGACGCTTGGCCAGCCATTGGTGCTGGTCGCCACCAGTCCCGGGTAGAGTGCCTGTTGAGTCGCACGTACGTTGGGGATTTGCGTCGCTTCGGTCGCGCCTATCTGCAGCACTGCATTGGGCTCTTCCGAACCCGCCGCGAAGATGCCGCGCGGGCGAGAGTATTTGAAGCTGCGCCCGATGATATCGACGCCGTTGGCCAGCAAGGCGGAGGCCAGCGAGTCGCCCTCAAAGCCCTGGTAGGTCTGGCCGTTGAAGGTGAAGTTGAGCACCTTGCTGCGATTGATGCGGCCGCCGTTGGGCAGGCGATGGGTCTGGCTCATACCATGTCTCCCCGGTCCGTGAACTGCGGCTTGGTACCAATCGGATAGGTTTCGAGAATCTCGTAGGTCACGGTATTGCGTGTCATGTTGAAGTACTGGCGGCAACCAGCGGCGTGTATCCACAGCTCGTGGTGCAGGCCGCGCGGGTTATCGCGGAAAAACATGTAATCGCCCCATTGCTCGTCGGTGCAGGCGGAAGGGTCCAGCGGACGCGGAATGTGCGCCTGGCCGGATGGATGGAATTCCTCTTCGGAGCGCAGTTCGCCACAGTGAGGACAGAAGATATGCAGCATGGTCGGGTTCTCCTGTTAGTGGGCTACGGCTGCAGCGCCGTGTTCGTCGATGAGCGCGCCGTTGTGGAAACGGTCGATGGAGAATGGCTTGGCAAGCGGGTGCATTTCACCCTTGGCCAGGCTGGCCGCAAACACGTTGCCCGAGCCCGGCGTGGCCTTGAAGCCGCCTGTGCCCCAGCCGCAGTTGAAGAACATGTTCGGCACCGGTGTTTTGGAAATGATCGGGCAGGCGTCCGGCGTGGTGTCGACGATGCCTCCCCACTGGCGGTTCATGCGCACGCGGGAAAGCACCGGAAACATTTCTACGATGGCCTGGATGGTGTGCTCGATCACCGGGTATGAGCCGCGCTGGCCGTAACCGACCCAGCTGTCGATACCGGCACCGATCACCAGGTCACCCTTGTCCGACTGGCTGATGTAGCCGTGTACGGCATTGGACATGATGACGCTGTCGATAATCGGCTTGATCGGTTCGGAGACCAGCGCCTGCAACGGGTGCGACTCGATCGGCAGACGGAAGCCTGCGAGTTTTGCCATGTGCCCGGAGTTGCCGGCGGTCACTACGCCGACACGTTTTGCACCAATGAAACCCTTGTTGGTTTCGACGCCGATGCACACGCCGTTTTCCTTGCGAAAGCCGATGACTTCCGTCTGCTGGATCAGGTCTACGCCCAGCGCATCAGCGGCACGCGCAAAACCCCAGGCCACCGCATCGTGACGAGCGACACCACCCCGGCGCTGGACCGTTGCGCCGATGATGGGGTAACGGGTGTTCTTCGAGCAGTCCAGATACGGGATTTCCTCCGCGACCTGTTTGCCGTTGAGCAATTCGCCATCCACGCCGTTCAGACGGTTGGCGCTGACCCGGCGTTCGGAGTCACGCATGTCCTGCAAGGTATGGCACAGGTTGTAGACGCCGCGCTGGGAAAACATGACGTTGTAGTTCAGGTCCTGTGACAGGCCTTCCCACAGCTTCATTGCGTGTTCATAAAGGTGGGCCGACTCGTCCCACAGGTAATTGGAGCGCACGATGGTGGTGTTGCGCGCAGTGTTGCCGCCGCCCAGCCAGCCTTTCTCGACCACGGCCACATTGGTGATGCCGTGCTCCTTGGCCAGATAGTAGGCCGTCGCCAGGCCGTGTCCGCCGCCGCCGACGATGACCACGTCATAGACCTTCTTCGGGGTCGGCGTGCGCCACATGCGCTGCCAGTTTTCGTGATGGCTGAGGGAATGCTTGAGAAGGCCGAAGCCTGAGTAATGCTGCATGTAAGGCTACTCCTGACTCAGCGATAAACCGGGAAATCGGCGCACAGGGTTGCGACCTGACTGGCGACGTTGGCCTCGACATCGGCGTCGCCGAGATTATCGAGAATGTCGCAGATCCAGCCTGCCAGTTCGACGCACTGGGTCACCTTGAAGCCGCGGGTAGTGACGGCCGGGGTGCCGATACGCAGGCCCGAGGTTACGAAGGGCGACTGCGGGTCATTGGGCACCGAGTTCTTGTTGACGGTGATGTGCGCACGGCCCAGTGCTGCGTCGGCGTCCTTGCCGGTCAGGCCCTGACGGATCAGGCTGACCAGAAACAGATGGTTGTCGGTGCCGCCGGAGACCACATCGAAGCCACGGTCGATAAATACCTGGGCCATGGCCTGAGCGTTGTCGATGACTTGCTGTTGATAGGCTTTGAAACCCGGCTCCATTGCTTCCTTGAAACATACGGCCTTGGCGGCGATGACGTGCATCAGCGGGCCGCCCTGACCGCCGGGGAACACAGCGGAATTGAATTTCTTCTCCAGCTCTTCATTCGCTTTGGCGAGGATCAGCCCGCCACGTGGGCCGCGCAGGGTCTTGTGGGTGGTGGTTGTGACCACGTCTGCATAAGGCACCGGATTCGGGTAGAGACCGGCGGCAACCAGACCGGCGACGTGCGCCATGTCGACAAACAGGTAGGCCCCCACCTTGTCGGCGATTTCACGGAAGCGCGGGAAATCCAGGGTCTTCGAGTAGGCCGAGAAGCCGGCAATGATCATTTTCGGCTGGCATTCGACGGCGATGCGTTCGACTTCATCGTAATCGATCAGCCCGTTTGCGGTGTCGATGCCGTACTGCACGGCGTTGTAGAGTTTGCCCGAGAAACTGACCTTGGCACCGTGGGTCAGGTGACCACCGTGGGCCAGGCTCATGCCCAGTACGGTGTCTCCCGCCTGGAGCAGGGCCAGATAGACCGCCGCATTGGCCTGGCTGCCGGAGTGCGGCTGGACGTTGGCATAGTCGGCACCAAACAACTGTTTTGCGCGTTCGATGGCCAGTTGTTCGACCTTGTCGACGTGCTCGCAGCCGCCGTAATAGCGCTTGCCGGGATAGCCTTCGGCATACTTGTTGGTCAGGCCGCTGCCTTGGGCCTGCATCACGCGTTTGCTGGTGTAATTCTCCGAGGCGATCAGCTCGATATGGTCTTCCTGACGCTGCTCCTCGGCGTTCATCGCCGACAACAGTGCGTCGTCATAACCCTGAATCTGGTCTTGCTTGCTGAACATCGCGGATCTCCCAGCGGCGGCGCGGCGCCTGACTTGTCGTTAGGGCCGAACAGAGCCCTCTGAGAGCGATGGTAGGGCCGGACCGAAGACGCCAAATGCCTATGGACGCCACACAAAGGTGCGTTTACGACATGGGGGACGGGGGAGCAGAAATAGCGAAAGAAGAGTGGCGCAATGACCAGGCCACAAACGAAAAAGCCCGCTCCCGTCTGGTGTCAGTCCAGAGCAGGGGAGCGGGCTTGCCGGTTTCAGGCGTTAACCTTCAGGCCTCAGCCGTGGTTTTTGCCCAGCAGGGCGTGATACAGCTCGGTGTCACCGAGAATGCCCACCACTTTATTGCCGTCCTGCAAAACCAGCTTGTTGCCGGTCTGGTAGCGGATCTGCAATGCGTCGCGCATGCCGATGTTGGAGTGCACAAGAGTGGGGCGTCTTTCCAGGGTGCCGACGTCCTGACCGGGGGCCCAGTTCTGCAGATCAAGTGGCGTGGCACCTTGCCGTGCACCTTTGATCACATTGCCCTCGGCCAGATCGAGCCACGAATCGCCGCTCGGGTCCAGGCATACCGATCCGTTGAGGTGTGTGCACTCATCGACCGTGCGCATCAGGCTGCGACCGCACAGCACATTCAGTGGATTGGTATGCGCAACGAAGGTCCGGACGTATTCGTCTGCCGGGTTGAGAACGATCTGCTCCGGCACGCTGTACTGAACAATGCGGCCGTCCTTCATGATCGCGATCCGGCTGCCGAGCTTGAGCGCTTCATCCAGATCGTGGCTGACGAAGACGATGGTCTTGCTCAGCTTGCTTTGCAGGGCGAGCAGTTCATCCTGCAAACCCTGGCGGATGAGTGGGTCGAGCGCCGAAAACGGTTCGTCCATCAGCAGAATGTCGGCGTCCATTGCCAGCGCACGGGCCAGCCCCACTCGCTGCTGCATGCCGCCAGACAGCTCGTCCGGCTTCTTGTTGCGCCACTGGGTCAGGCCCACCAGTTCGAGCTTTTCATCCACCAGCTTGCGTCGTTCCTTTTCGGGACGACCCTGCATCTCCAGGCCAAAGCTGATGTTCTCGCGCACTGTCAGCCAGGGCATCAGGGCGAATTTCTGAAAGACCATGGCAATGCGTTTGGTACGCATCATTTTCAGCTCGGCGGCGCTGCAGTTGGCAATGTTGATCTGCGAGCCTTCATGCTCGACGAACAACGAGCCGCGGCTGACGGTATTGAGGCCGTTGATACAACGCAACAGGCTGGATTTTCCGGAGCCAGACAGCCCCATCAGGACGCAGATTTCGCCTTTCTCGATGTCCAGGCTGGCGTTCTCGACGCCGACGATCTGTCCTGTCTTCTTGAGGATCTGGTCACGCGTGAGGCCTTCGTCCAGCAATTTCAGGGCTTCACGCGGGTCCTTGGCGAAGATGACGTCTACCTTGTCGAATTTGATGATGCTCATGCGTCGGACCCTACCTTGGCTTCAGGTTGTTTGCAGATACGGTCGAGCATGATTGCCAGCAATACGATTGCCAGACCGGCTTCGAAGCCGAGCGCGATATCGGCCGTGTTGAGTGCATTGACCACCGGTTTGCCCAGGCCGTCGGCACCGACCAGCGCGGCAATCACGACCATCGACAACGACAGCATGATGCACTGGGTAATCCCGGCGGCAATGCTGGGCATTGCGTAGGGCAGTTCGATGCGCGTCAGCAACTGGCGGCGCGACGAGCCGAAGGCCTTGCCGGCATCCAGCAGTTCGTGAGGCACATCGCGGATGCCCAGATACGTCAGGCGAATCGGTGCCGCAATGGCGAAAACCACTGTCGAGATCAGACCGGGCACCACACCCAGGCCGAACAGCGTAAGGGTCGGAATCAGATAGACGAACGTGGGAACGGTCTGCATCAGGTCCAGCAGCGGCCGGATGATGGTGTAGAACAGCGGCTTGTGCGCGGCAATGATGCCCAGCGGCACGCCGATGACGACACATACCAGCGTGGCGAAGAGCACCTGCGCCAGGGTTTCCATGGTCTCCTGCCAGTAATGCAGGTTGAGGATCAGCAGAAACGAAAGGATGACGAAAACCGTCAGGCCCCACTTGCGCTGGATGAAATGCGCGAGGGCGGCGATAAGGCCGATCAATACCAGCGGGTTGAACCAGGTCAGCGCGAAGGTGAACCCGTGGATCATCATTTCCAGTGTCGAGGCAATCGCGTCGAAGTAGTCGGCACCGTTTGCCGTCAACCAGTCGACGAATGAGGCGATGTACTCGCCCAGAGGGATTTTTTGATCAGTCAGCATGATATCGGGTGTCCGCTTGCGGGAGGTGAAGAGGGCAGCAGGCGGGCCAGGCCCGCCTGCTGTCGGCTTACTGGGTCAGCTTGGCCCGGGCTGCCTCCAGGCCTGGCTTGCCATCAACTGTGGTCACGCCTGCGAGCCAGGTGTCGAGCACTTGCGGGTTCTTCTTGATCCACGCCTTGGCGGCGGCATCAGGCTTCATCTTGTCGTCCAGCACATTGCCCATCAGGGTGCTTTCCATGTCCAGTGTGAAGGACAGGTTCTTGAGCAACTGGCCTACGTTGCCGCATTCCTGACTGTAGCCTTTGCGAGTATTGGTGTAGATAGTCGCCTGACCATAGTTGGGGCCGAAGAAGTCATCACCGCCGGTAAGATATTTCATCTTGAAACGGGTGTTCATCGGGTGCGGTTCCCAACCCAGGAACACGACATCGTTTTTGCGTTTCACGGCGCGATCGACCTGCGACAGCATGGCCGCTTCGCTGGATTCGACGACCTTGAAGCCTGCGTCTTTCAGGCCGAAAGCGTTCTTGTCGATCATGCTCTGGATCAGGCGATTGCCATCATTGCCGGGCTCGATGCCGTAGATCTTGCCGCCCAGTTCCTTCTTGAACCTGGCGATGTCGGCGAAGTCATGCAGACCCTTGTCGTAAAGCGCTTCCGGCACTGCCAGGGTGTACTTGGCGTTCTCCAGGTTGGCACGCACGGTTTCGACAGTGCCAGCTTCGCGATACGGCTTGATGTCGTTTTCCATGGTCGGCATCCAGTTGCCGAGGAAAACGTCCATGTTCTTGCCGTCCGCCAGCGACTTGTAGGTCACCGGTACGGAAATCATGGTGGTCTTGGTCTTGTAGCCCAGTGACTCGAGTACAGCGCTGGTGACCGCAGTGGTGACGGTGATGTCAGTCCAGCCTACATCGGAGAAGTTGACCGTATGACAGGCCTCTGGCTCGGCTGCCTGAGCGAGCACCGGCATACAGAGCGTGGCGGCCAACAGCAACGATTTGGAACCTTTCATGGGTGGACTCCTGTGAAGTTTTTTCTAGTCATCAGCAGGTGAGCGCTGACGCGGCTTATGGTTGGCGAGGCTTTTCGCGAAGCTCCATCACTGCGCCGGGCGATCGAGTCGGAACCGATCATGTAACAGGGAAAATCAAACGCCTACAGGGGGCGTCGTATCCAGTGCAGGCGGCGTCGTATCCAGTGTGCGCAAGGTCGCTTACAGATTCGTTGCATCGTACGCACGCCCGGTTGCAGTGTCGGAACTACTGAAAAACGGCCAGTACGTTACACAGTCGCTGCGCAGTTCGGCAGCGGTCGGTTGGCAGGTCGGTGCCTGCGCGAACGCGGTCTTTTGGAGGGGGGTAACGCCGACAAGTTCATTATCGGGTCGGATCTGGCAGTGGTTACGCGAGGTCGGGTGCCATTTCTGGTGGCTGCGCGTTTTTCGATCACGCTTCCTTCCAGCCGCCACTTTTTAGCGCGAACGCCTGCCCTCGGCCGGGTTTCCTTGGCATGTGCCTTGAGTAGCACTCGGCGTGCGAGGACCCCCTGGTCGTTTCCGTCGAGTGCTACCGAACTGCTCATCGAACTGCCCATGCTGCGGCCTCGCCGTCGCAAACAGGTACGTGGGTCGCAGCCGGTTAGACGCTTCGCGACGTCGTTTTCAGGTGTTCTTGAATGAGCGATCAAATTCCGGCATGGGATTTGCGACTGCATCACAAAGCCCTGCAATGACGAGGGCTATAAGAAGAGCCTGTCCTGGGGCCAACCATTGCCATATGTGAGGAGATAGTGTGATGACATCGTTCAATCAAGGGACTCAACCCCAGAACCGCGCGCCACAGTCCATCGGCTTTCTGCTGCTGGATAACTTCACCCTGATCTCCCTCGCATCGGCGGTAGAACCTCTTCGCATGGCCAACCAGTTATCGGGCCGCGAGCTGTATCGCTGGACCACGCTGAGCGTGGATGGCGGTCAGGTCTGGGCCAGCGACGGTCTGCAGATCACGCCGGATGCTGCGATGCACAAAGCCCCGGCACTCGATACCGTAATTGTTTGCGGTGGCGTCGGCATTCAGCGCACCGTGACGCGAGAGCATGTGAGCTGGCTGCAGGGCCAGGCGCGTCAGTCCCGTCGTCTGGGCGCAGTGTGCACCGGCAGTTGGGCGCTGGCGTGCGCCGGTTTGCTGGATGGTTTCGATTGCAGTGTGCATTGGGAATGTCTGGCGGCGATGCAGGAAGCGTTTCCACGTGTATCCATGAGCACCCGGCTGTTCACGCTGGACCGCAATCGTTTCACCAGCTCTGGCGGCACCGCGCCACTGGACATGATGCTGCACCTTATCAGTCGCGATCATGGCCGTGAGTTGTCGGCAGCCATTTCCGAAATGTTCGTCTACGAGCGCATTCGCAACGAACAGGATCATCAGCGCGTGCCGCTCAAGCACATGCTCGGCACCAATCAGCCGAAGCTGCAGGAAATCGTGGCACTCATGGAGGCCAATCTCGAAGAGCCGATCGACCTTGATGAGCTGGCAGTTTACGTTGCCGTCTCACGCAGGCAACTGGAGCGGCTGTTCCAGAAATACCTGCACTGCTCGCCGTCGCGCTACTACCTGAAACTGCGTTTGATCCGCGCCCGTCAACTGCTCAAGCAGACACCGATGTCGATCATCGAAGTGGCGTCGGTGTGCGGCTTCGTGTCGACGCCGCACTTTTCCAAGTGCTATCGCGAGTACTTCGGCATTCCGCCGCGTGACGAGCGCGTCGGCTCCAACACCGCCCAACAGGTTGCCATGATGCCAATCCCGCAGGCGCTGGTGCTTGCCCCGTTGTCCGGGCCTATGTCGGCACTGAGTCAGGCGCGTAACGAGTCTACGTTTGCGAGTGTGAGGCTTTAGTCGCCCTACGCCACAAGAGGACGCAGAGCGTCCAGAAAGGCATGCGGCGCGGAGCGCCGCACGATAGGGGTCATACAACTCTGGCGTGGTAATGCTGGTTGCGGCGCTCTGCGTCGCAAGAGGACGCAGAGCGTCCAGAAAGGCATGCGACGCGGAGCGCCGGCACGCTAGTTGAGTTTTCGCGTGTTTAAAGCGCGAAGCGCGACACCATGCTGTTGAGGTCCACGGCCAGGCGTGAAAGTTCGGTGCTGGCCGCGCTGGTCTGATTGGCACCGTTGGTGGATTGCGCCGACAGGTCGCGAATGTTCACCAGGTTACGGTCCACTTCGCGGGCGACTTGCGCCTGTTCCTCGGCGGCGCTGGCGATGACCAGGTTACGTTCGTTGATCTCTTCGACAGCGCTATTGATGGTATTCAGTGCCAGGCCCGCGCCTTTGGCGATATTCAGGGTCGATTCCGCACGTTCGGTGCTGTTGCGCATCGAGCCGACCGCCTGTTCGGTACCGCTCTGAATGCTGCTGATCATGCGCTCGATTTCGCTGGTCGATTGCTGGGTGCGGTGTGCCAGGGCGCGTACTTCATCGGCAACCACCGCAAACCCACGCCCGGCCTCACCGGCGCGTGCCGCTTCAATGGCCGCGTTGAGTGCCAGCAGATTGGTCTGATCGGCCAGGCCACGAATCACGTCGAGCACCTTGCCGATATCACGCGACTCATTGGCCAGGCTGATGATCAGTTCGGCAGTGCCTTTCACATCGCCGCTCATACGCTCGATAGCGCTGACAGTTTCCTGAACCAGATCGCGGCCGTCGCCAGCAGACGTCGCTGCATTGCGAGACGCTTGCGACGTGCTCACTGCGTTGCGGGCAACTTCTTCCACGGCGCTGGTCATTTCGTTGACCGCGGTGGCAGCCTGTTCGATTTCGTTATTCTGCTGCACCAGCCCGCGTGCGCTTTCGTCGGTAACGGCATTCAGCTCTTCAGCAGCAGAAGCCAGTTGTGTCGCAGATCCGGAAATACCCTGCAGGGTATCGCGCAGCTTGTTCTGCATGGTTTTCATGGCCAGCAGCAAACGACCGGCCTCATCGGTGCCGTCGACCTCGATGGGCCGGGTCAGGTTGCCTTGTGCGATGGTTTCCGCTGCATGCAGAGCTGTGGCAATCGGTGTGGTAATACTCTTGATCAGCATCCAGGCAAACACGATGGTCAGCAGGGTGGCAGCGATCAACAGTCCGATGACCAGATTGAATGCCGAGTCGTACTCGCTGGACGCGTCCTTCTTCACCTGATTCAACTGAGCCGTATTGAACTCAACCAGTTTGCTGAGCACAACATTCATCTGGTCGGAGTTGCTGAGCATCTCGTTGTTGAGCAAGCCCTGCAATTCATCGATTTTGTTGGCGCGGGTCAGCGTCTTCAGGCGCTCTTCGAGCTGGCGATACTGTCCCAGCAGTTGCACATACTGGTTGTACAGGTTTCGCTCATCGGGATCGCTGATGAGCTTCTCGTAAATCGTCTGGGCGTCACTGATCTGCTTGTTGCGCATTGCCATCAGCTCGATGGTCTTCTGCTGGGTTTCCGGATCCCGGTTGACGAGCAGCCGGTAAGACAACACCCGCAAACGAATACTCACTTCAGCGAATCGGTCGAGGCTCTTGATGCTCGGCACATTGTTGTCGGCCAGCACTTCGGTAGCGCTACGGATCTTGCTCATTTGTGACAGCGCAAAGATACCCAGAATCAGCATGAGTGTGCCGATCGTGGCAAATCCAAGAAACGCTCGAGGCGCTATGTTCATATTTCGCAGGGACATAGAAAGTTTCCAGGGTCAGGTACGCGATCCATGCGATTTAAAGACGGGGATAAAGCCGTGAATGGGGGGCCTATCGGTCATGCGACTAAAGTCTTGAGGCGGTAGGCACTTAAAACGCGTGACTTAATGATGACGGTCTTTCAGCAAGGGCCAGGCAATCTGCGCAAACCATTGAAAAGACTGGACGACGGCTTTTTTCGGATGGCAGTTTGCCCAGCAGCTGTGCGCATTTGTCGCAGTTCCGGGCTGTCTGACGAACAGCAGGAACCGGATTCCGAATACGTAGTCACAAGCCCCCTACGCGTTTACGTTATCGACATGTCAATGTGATGACAGATTAGTATCAAAGCCTGAGCGCTGGCATGCGCAGCGACTTTTCTTTATCGTACGCGCCCGTTGAAATTTGCTCGAGAAATCAAAATGTTGGAAGCCTCCCTTAGCCAATTGGAACAACTTGTCGGTGACCTGGTACAGCAGAACCAGACCCTTCAGGACACAAATGCGCAGCTCGGTGCCGAGCTGGCAAAAGCCAAGGACGAGAACGAGAACTTGCAACTGAGTCTGATGGAGCAGGAAGAGAAGCAGGGCAGCACTGCTGCGCGCATCCAGGCACTGGTTGACCGCGCGACCAGCGCAAGTGCTGTTGGCGCATGAACGTCGATGGCAGCGGTGTAACCGTTCTCACCATTCTGGGTAATGAGTACTCGGTCAAGGCCCCGGCTGGCGAAGACCTGACTCTCATGAAGGCCGCAGCGATGCTCAATGCGTCGCTGGCTGACACAAAGCGCAAATACCCCACGTTGATCGGTGACCGTCTGCTGGTCCTGGCCGCGCTGAACCTCTGTTCACAACAGATCGAGCTTGAGCAATTGCATAAGGTCGAGCTCAAGCGTTACCGCGAGCAGGTTGATGCGACGGTGGATGTGATCAGCAAGACCATTTCCCAGAACTGAGCGCAGTTCGCAGTCAAAACGAATGCGATTGTTTGCGTCTGCGCCATTGCCCAAGGCGCTCCTCCAGTAGCCGCGGGCTGTCGATCTGCTGGCGGCGGGCATGGCTGAACAGGATCAGCGCCAGTTCTGCGGTGACCAGTGCATCGGCACTGGCGTTGTGACGTTCTTCGGCATGCAGGCCAAAAAAACACGTCCAGTCGTCCAGCCCGGCATGGCGCAGGTTGGCGTGTTCGCACAGCATCGGGGCGATTTCGGCGGCGTCGAAGAACGGATGCTGCAAGCGATAGCCCAGGCTTTCTTTGAGTGCGCGTGACAGCATGTGCTGATCGAATGGCGCATGAAAGCCAAGAATCGGGCTATCGCCGACAAACTCCATGAAGTCCAGCAACGCTTCGGCCGGTTCGCTGCCTGCGGCAATCGCGCTGGGTGCCAGCCCATGAATCAGAACGGCCGGGCTGACCTTGTGGTCGACGCGCAACAGTGTGCGCTCGAACTGCTGGCCCAGATCGATGGCGCCGTCTTCAATCACCACCGCGCCGATAGACAACACCTGATCCCGGTTCATGTTCAGGCCACTGGTTTCAAGGTCCAGCACGACCCAGCGCTGTTGACGCAACGGCTTGTCGCTGAGGCTCGCGCAGACCGGCAACCTCTTGAGCCGATCCAGTTGATGCACGTGCAAGGGTGTTTTTTTGGGGCGTGGCTTGAGCCATTCGAACAGGTTCATAGCTGGTAACGCAGAGTCAGGCTGGTTTGCAGTCGCTGCGCCTGGCGAAACGATTCGCGCAGAATGCGCCGGTCCAGGTGGTTGAGTGTGTCCGGATCGATGCGGTTCGAGTAAGGAAGATTCTGGCGGCTCTGCAGCTGGTGTTGCTGCATACGGGTCTGCTGAATGAAGTGATATGCCTCCTCGTACGCTGCGCCATCCAGCGGGTCGATCACTTCACGTTCGACCAGCTGGCGCAGGCGCTCCTGGGTGTTGTTGACCCCGACGCCATTGGCCAGTGCCAGCAGGCGCGCGCCGTCGACAAAGGGCGTCAGGCCTTCGGTCTTGAGGTCCAGGGTATCTTTTTCACTGCCTTTGCGGGCCAGTACGAAGTCCTTGAAACGACCCACCGGTGGACGCTGGCGCAGCGCATTTTCGGCCATCATGCGCTGAAACAGCTTGTTGTCTGCCACCTGGTCAAGAATGCCGCGGCGCAGTTGCTCGCCGCCGCTTTCGTCCCCCCAGACCACGCGCAGATCGAAATAAATACTCGATGCCAGCAGGTTTTCCGGGGTCGCCTCGCGGATAAAGGCTGCGAAGCGCTGTGACCATTCCAGCCGGGACAGGCACAGGTCGGGGTTGCCGGCCATGATGTTGCCTTTGCACAGAGTAAAACCGCACTGCGCCAGGCTCTGATTGATGCGTTCGGCAATCGGCAGCAATAAGGTGCGGATCTGCTCTGCCTCTGCGGCATCGCGGGCTTCAAACAGGATGCCGTTGTCCTGATCGGTATGCAGTGTCTGTTCGCGACGGCCTTCACTGCCAAAGCACAGCCAGCTGAATGCAATGCCAGGGTCGCCTTTCTCGGCAAGCGTCAGCTCGATCACCCTGCATACGGTGTGGTCGTTGAGCAGGGTGATGATCTGCGTTATCTGTGTCGAAGAGGCACCGTGGGCGAGCATGCGGTCGACCAGTTGGACAATATCGCCCCGCAAGCCTGCGAGCGCTTCGATGCGTGGCGCATTGCGGATGGTTCGCGCCAGATGCACCAGATCGACCCGCTGCAAGGAAAACAGATCGCGCTCCGACACCACGCCGCACAATCGCCCGTCTCTGACCAGGCACACGTGGGCGATATGCCGTCCGGTCATGGCGATGGCTGCGTCGAACGCGCTGGCGTCCGGGCTCAGATGGAAGGGCGACAGGCTCATGGTGTGCCTGACCGGTGCGCTGAAATCGGCATTCACATCGGCAACCGCCTCACGCAGGTCGCGCAGGGTAAAAATCCCCAGTGGAGCCTGCCGCTCATCGACAATCACGATGCTGCCGACCTGCTGCTCATGCATCAGTTTCACCGCGTCGCGCATGGGGGTTTCAGGACTGCACATCACTGGATGACGCATGGCCAGTTCACCCAGCCGGGTGTTCAGGGAATACTGCGTGCCCAGGGTTTCTGCGGCACGTTGCTGGACCTGTTGATTGACTTGATCCAGCAGGCTGCTGACACCGCGCAGGGCAAAATCGCGAAAGGTTGTGGAGAGCGCGAACAACTTGATGAATGCCTGTTTGTTGAGTTGCAGGCAAAAGGTGTCTTCGCCAGCCAGATGCTCGGTGCGAGTGGCACGTTCGCCGAGCAGGGCGGCCAGCGGAAAACACTCGCCGGTGGTGATTTCAAATGTCGTTTCTGTGCCGCCTTTGGCAGAATGCGGGCGTTCACCGACGATTCGACCCTGCTTGACGATGTAAAAATGCTCCACCGGGCCATCGCCAGGCTTGATGATGCTTTCATCTGCCGCGTAGAACCGGAGCTGACATTGCTCGACAAGGTACGCCAGATGAGCGTTTTCCATCTGGTTGAACGGCGGGAATTTTTGCAGAAACTGCATGGTGCCGTGTATGTTCTGTAGCACGGCTGTCTTGCCTGCCTGGGTAAAAGCATCTGCCTTGCTCATGGCCTGTTCCGCGTTCTTGTTATTGGTGCTCATGGTCGGCCGCTTGCAGCCAGGTGCCCATTGGACGTAAGTCTTACGCATGAACCAGGTGACGGGGCCATGCCTGCCAGGGTGTAACTGATTTGACGAGCGCAATGGACTGCGAGCGAATACCGGCCAGGATGCCGACGAAATGCATCGCAGATTGACCCGTATCTGCGGTCGGATTAGTTCAGGGAATGATGAGACTGCAATGATTGACCACGATATTCTGAGCGATGACGAGCGCGATGCCCTCCATGAGGTCATGATCACGCCCGCCCGCGATGCACCGCAACGGGTCCTGATCGTCGATGACGACAGCGACGCGCGTGAGTTGCTGGCTGAAATTCTCAGCCTCAATGACATCAGCTGCATGACTGCACCCGGTGGTGACAGCGCACTCGCAATGATCCAGACGCGTCAGTCCATCGGACTGCTGATTACCGACCTGCGAATGGCTCCTTTCGACGGGCTGGATCTGATCCGCAAGGTCCGCGAATCAGATCGCGCCGAACTGCCGATCATTATCGTGTCCGGCGACGCCAATGTGCGCGACGCCATCGATGCCATGCACCTGAACGTGGTGGACTTCCTGCTCAAACCGCTTAATACCAAGCAGTTGGTAAAACTGGTGAAGCGAGAGCTGGGGATTGGTTGAAGCGCCACCGCCCAACCTGGTCGCTCGGATGCCAATGCCTGCATTGGCATGCCGACCAGCGGTGAGCGACCCTTGTTTCAAGGCGGCGGAAACTGCGCGGCGGTGCGTTGACCGTCGACATTGGAGAGCTTCTGCCAACGGAGCAGGTTACGCCAGCCGATAACGGTGGAGTCCCGGGCCCGCTCCCGGACGATCAATACCAGCGGCCGCCAGGTCTCTTTGGTCAGCAAAATATCGTCGATAGCCTGCCGGGCCTTTTCTGCAGCCTGCAAGTCCCCGCGCTGCAAAGCCAGTGCCTGAATGCCGCGGTAGCCGTCTATCTCGGCCCCGGCCCGGCCCTTCATCGAGTAGTTGACGTTGTATTGGCAATACTTGCTTTCCTTGCCCAGACGCTTGATCGTCGCTTCGAAGGTATCAAGCAGCATGGCTGCACGCAGGCGATTGTCCGGGGTGTTTTTATTGCCTGTCTCATCCGGCTCCAGGGTTTCGATACAACGCAGTAACCACAGATCGCGGTTAGCGTTGATCTCGGCCTGCATGTCGCGCGGCGTGGAGTAATGTCGGTCCAGATCGGCGTCCTGTTTGTCGCCAATCAGGAAGGGCGATATTTCGTTCTTTTCCAGCGCCCAGGCCAGGTCCCGGGACGCGCCCAGTTGCAAACCCAGCCCCTGACCCTGAACCCCATGATTGGCACCTTTTTCTGCTGGCGTGGCCGAGCTGGCAATCGGTGCGAAGTTCAGGTTGGCGGTGACCCCCGCCCGTTGCTGAGCGGTGTCACCCTTGGCGCCGACAACGCTGATGAATCCGCCGGTTTCCGTGCGTGTTTCCTTGATTCGATCCGCCTCTACGTACACCGAGGGTTCCGGCGTCAGGGTTTGAGAGGCTTGACTGGCGCCATCCTTGAAACGTACCGCCGGGACGCGCAATGCCACACGCGCCGCGACGTTGCGGGTGCTTGACGTCGCATCGATCTGGCTGACAGAGACCTCCGGGTTACGCGCCAGTATGGCTTCCAGCGGCCCGGCGTAACGCTGGCCCTTTTGCGGGTCGATGATGTCCCAGCGCACCATGCTGTCCAGAGCGTTAAGCATGTTGCCGCGCATTTCATCGTCCTTGTGACGGGTGCGAAAAAAGCGCATGAGGGTCGAACTGGTTTGAGTTTCCTGAGCGGTAACGCGGCCAGTGAGCGCAGCCTGTAGCCCCACACCTTCTGCAACCGCACTTCCTGCCGCCACACCGATGGTGGCCTCGGCAGCCTCGGTTCGTGCTTTGCCGAAGGACATTTCCATGCCCAGAATCGGCATGAACAGCTGGGCAAACGCTTCGTCACTGCGAGATTTCTCTGCCGAAAAGATCGGTGACACGATAGGCGATATCAAGCTGTAGGGCAGCGACGGCAAGCCTACGCCCAGCGTGCCTCCACCGCCCAGCCGCAGCCGGTCGCGCAGGCGACTTTCAAGAATGAACGGCTTGAAAAACGTCACGATGTCGCTTTTCGCGTTCAGGTGCCGAGATTTCAACAGCTTTATCGCCGCGCTCAAGTCCTGTTCGAGCACCTCTTCGACAGACTGAGCAGGTTGCAGCGCTGGCGGCAATATTTCGCGCAGGTGCTCATCAACACGATTGATTGCCTCGTAAACCGACAGCTTGCTGTTCGCCAGTTCGCGGTACAGCGGCGGCAGCTCTATGTGCTGAGCTTTGTGCAGTACGTTGACTGCGCGCTTGCCGTTCGCGTCCGGCTTATCCCATATCTGCGACAGCCGCTGCTGGTGGATGCGTGCCTTCAGCAGGCTTTGCATTGACTTGCCATCGCGTTTTTTCAGCGTCACCTGCGACAGGTGAGTGCCTTTCTTTTCCAGTGATTTCAGGTGATCAAGCATGGCGTGGGCTGCCGAGATTTCAAGTTGCAGTCCCGGTGCGCCCTTGGCGTTTTTCAGCGTCTCTTCCAGCCTGCTGATACGCGCGGAAATAACCTGATCAACCTGTTTTCTGGGCGATTGCAGGCCCATGCTTTCGCCCACCGAGTAGGCACGATCCAGTGTCGATTTGGCGAACGGTGTCTTGTTCAGCGTGGGGACCAGACGGCGCGGCAACGTGCTTTTCGCCGGGGCAGTTGCTGTTGTTTCCTGTGGGCTATTGGCCGCAACGGCGCGCATGACCCATTCCATCGTCGCTTTCTTCAAGCGCTGGTCATGTTGCGCATAGGGCGTGCCGGGAGCATTGCTGAAGTATCCGTTACGAACCGCGTTGTAGGCGGCATGATCGACATCGTCGAACGACTTCTCGTCTCCATCCAGCTTGCTGCGTGCCACCTGTTTGGCCGTTTGCAGCCAGGCTTTGACCTTGCTGTCGGGCTCATTTTGCTGCGCTTCGTCGGCATTCCAGAACACCCGTAAAGGTTTGGCCCGGTCAGCGACGATCGGCTCAGTACCGTCGCTGGAAAGCACCTGAAGAATCTCCATGCCGCGCGGCAAATTTGCCAGCTTTCGACAGAGGGCGAGGGTGTCCTTCTGCACGCTGTTGTTATTGGCGCTACGGGTCCTGACCGACTTCGACATCTCCTCGGCAACGCGTGGCCAATGTTCCAGCGGATGCTGGTTCAGTAAGTCGAGCACGCGGTTGGCCCGTGTGGCGTCGTTACCCGTCAACTCTGCCAGCGCCGACGTCACAACCTCGATAACCGCGAAGGCAGGCAACGGTGTCGGCGGGGGCGTGCCTTGCAGACGGTCGCCAATACGTTGCAGGGCCGTTTGAATCGCATCCGCGCCGGTTGCTGCGAAGGTATGCGCTTCGCTGATCTGGCTGGCAAGGTATTGCTCGCGGACGTTCTTGAGGGCGGTTTTGTCGATTCGTTCTTGGGCCTCGCCCTCTGCAGGCGCGATGACCTGTTCTGATGCGGGCAGTTTCTGATCAAGTGTCTTGAGTGCAAAGCGCTCGTCATTGACGATCGCGATTCGCTGATGAATCTCGCCCAGCTCGTCGTTTAGGCGCGCAACATCGGCATCGACCCGCACCAGTCTTTTTGCCAGTTGCTGATGCGTTTGCATGGCCTGTGAACGCGTTGCAAGCGTCTGTCCAATGGCGGTGTCCAGCCTGTCGGCTTCTTCCGAACCTTCGGGCGTCTCCTGTCGCTGGGCGCGCAACGCAGAAAGCTGCGTGTTGGCTTGCGCGGCCGTGTGCTCGGCCGCGGTCATGTCGTGATCGAGTGAAATCAGCTCACGAGTCTCTGCCACCTTGAGTTGCAGTTCGATTTCGATGGCAGCGTGCCGGTCGGCGAAACGGACATCCAGCGCCTGCATGCGTGTGCGCAACTCGCCCAGCCACTGCTGAGAGAACTCGGCTTTCTGTTCAATCTGATCCTGCCCCTCGCTCAGCGCGCCCAATTGCAGCACCTCCGTTCCCTGAATCAGCTCACGAAGTTGCTGACTGGCCAGGCGGGTGGTGGCGTCGGCTTGTTGAACGCGAGCCCTGGCGTGCTCCAGTCGTTCGGTCGACGAAGGCGGAGCGGCCTGTTCAAGTGATTCAAGATGTTCGCGCGCAGCGACCAGTGCGTGGGTGGCTGTGGCGAGCACCTTGCTCTGGTGATCGAGCCGGGTGCTCAGCTCTTTCACCGCCGCTGCGATGGTTTCAGGGCTTTGCTGTGAGTTGGTCCTGGTCTTGGCGTTGCTGCCATTGCTGGCGACTTCGCGCAGCGGGGCAGGCTTTAGCCACGGAAAAACCTTGGTGGTAATACGCCTTACCGTTGAAGGGGCGGGGCGCTCCCAGAGAGACGTCGGCGCCGCCTTCAGGTGGGTCAGCGCCGACTCCACCATGCGCTGCAGTTCATGCGCTTCCTTGAGCAACGGATCATGACTCTCCTCGTTCGATACCTGCTCACCTTCCTCCGGAATCCCGCTGCGCAAGGGCCGGTTGAGAGTACGACCGGTGCCGGGAATCCCGAGACTGAAATTGGTCTGACGTTCGGAAAGCTTGCCAGCGATGCGCGTCTTCAGCCCGTGTGCTTGCTGAACACCTGGCGCTGATTTAGGCGCAGCAGGATTGGCGACGGGGGCAGGCTCAGTCGCTCTTGCCGTGACCGGCGGTGGTGTGGGCTGCGATGTAGAGCCTGTTTCCACAGGTACAACCGGCGTAGCAGAACGAGTATTGATTCTTAAGGTCATGAGCGGGCTCCATCGGCTCAGGTAGCAAGTTCGACAGATCAATACAGGTGGTGGTAGTAATCGACACTGCACATTCGGTGGTGCGTAAAACGTATCTGAAGGTATCGCGCGTGACAGGCGGCACTGCTTCAAACTGCCAGGGCGACACGGGGAGGCGTGTTTGCTCTGGGCGAGGTGTGCGTGGCTGACCGCGGTTTGTGTCCTTTGGTGGGTCAGCCGGGGGCAGGTGCCTGAAACCGCCTCACTTGCTGTGATGGAGGTTTACGGACCTGTCTGGATGGGTGGTCGAAATGTGGGTTCGGTTCCGGTTTTTTGTTTTGATGAAAGCGGCGATGGGTTAGGGGTTGCCGGGAATTCAAGGGGCGGCGGGTTGATCGCCTATGCAATCGGGTGCGTTGGGGCCGATATAGATCATTCCTTCGTATACACCGGGCCGCAGTCGGTCACCCCAGAAAGTACCGCCGCCGCCCGTATGTCCAAAATCATACACTTCGCTTTCTCCCAGAAAAGCGTTGGTACGGTGGTCATATAGTCGGTCAAAGCCTGGAGCTATCCATTGAACAAACCACTGAGGTTTCTCAACTTTATCGGGAGTTCCCCATGGATGTAACCATGTAGGAAGCAGCCATGCTGGCGTATAGCTTTCGATTCGGTAACATTTGTTGGGGCTAATGATGACTTGATTTTCCTTTGTGGCTAAGCCCTTTTCCCACCATTGCGAAGCGGTCCAAAAGCTGAGTGCGATGGTGATGTAGGCTGCAAGAAAGATGATGCGCGTTGATAGCGGCTTCATTCTTGAGGCGTAGCACGTGTGGTGGGACGGTCCCCCATACAGTCAGAGACATTCGGGCCGATGGGGATCATTCCGGCGTAGACCATCCCTGACCCACCGCCCCAAGACATTGGCCCGCCTGCCGACTCCAGATCATAAATCTCGGTTTCCGAGATCAATTCGCCAGTGCGGTGATCGTAGAGACGGAAAAATGCAGGGTAGCCCCACCAAGGAAGCCACTTCGGTGGATGATCTTTATAGGGGTTGGCTTTTCTATGAAACATCATGGGCAAAATCCAGAACGGCTTGAACGTTTCAACTCGATAGCATCCACCCGGGCTGATATCAGGTTCGTTCAGGCTTTCCGCCAAGCCCTTTTCCCAGTACTCCGAAGCAGCCCATAGGCTTCCTGCGATAATGAAATAGGTTAGGAGGAATTTCATTGCTTGTGAGCTTGGTTTCAAGTCCATGTCCCCAGTTCAATGATCTGATCGAATTTTTTCCACAATACATCTGAGTAAATAAAAAAATCTCCGCCTTTACCTGTTTTATTTCGATATTCACGAAAGTTGCTATTGGTTATAGCTGCAAATGGTCCATCTTTGAGGCTTAGAATTAGATTTCCTTGAGGTGTCAGAGCTATGACAGTCTCCGCTTTGGTGAGTACGCGATCCTCTGTCCAAGTGCCCAGATATTGCAAGCCATTGAAGTCATAGTGGTCGCGAATATAAAACCCTAAATGTTCGATTTTGAAATAGTGCTTTGGCTGCCTGCTAATAAAGTGTTTTTTGCTAAAGGCCGTTCCCACAACGCCTACCTTAAGTGTTGCGAAACCTAATGCTCCGTACATATCGTCTACGACGTCCCATGTACTGCCAAATTCGGCGAAATTTATTTGAGCGAGGGTATCTAATTGGGTGGCTGTCATTGTTGTAGAACCCAACGTTAGCGATCCACCCCCTTTCCAACCAGCTTTTTCTAGTAAGCTATTAAGTTGATTGATCGCGTTAACCGTAGATATTCGGGACTCTGCAACTGCAACAGCTTCTCGACAACGCGAAAACTGCATTGCCCACGCCATCTTCACTATGTTTTCATCGCATTGGTCCGGAGGCAAGTCCATCGGATTAGGCTGAGTTCTCGGCTTTTTCCAATCCGTCGGCATCTCCCACCCCGGGCTATCAAACCATCGTTGCATTAACGCCGCAGCGGTATCCCAGCCCATGTTACGCATGGCGCCCGGAATGCGGGACAGGGCGAGGTTTTCGATGATGACTTGCTTGGGTGGTGTGTCCAAGGGTGCATAGGTGTGTGACACACCCTGTGGCAGGGCGAAGTAGGTATCGGGACCGACGGCATTGGTGCGCTGGAAATCATTCAGGGACATGTTCGTTTACTCCATTACAGGCCAAGGGGCGGAGGCGGCAAACTGCAGGGTCGAAGGGCTTGAGCTGCCATGTTTGCGGCTGTGGCCGTGCTCATCGAGGGTGCCGCGAGCCGTGCATTGGTTATGTTCCAGCAGCACATAATCCAGATGGCCAAGGCGATTGCGTTGGTGGGTGAGCATTTGAAAACGCTCGTCACACACGATTCGGTTTTGTCTGGAGGTCGACGAAGTGTAGGACTGAGCAAGTACGACGGGGGTATATGCCCGTTTCATTGGCGGGGTAGCGGGTATGTGTTCGGAGGAGGATTCTCTTTCGACCAGGAAAAAGTTCTGTTGGCAAGAAACCAGTCGTGCACCGCAGGTTGTCAGGTCACCTTCAAGCGCCAGTGGTTGGCCTTCTACGAGGTAGTCGTTCTGCCCGCTGATTATCTTGGTAGGGCCATGCAGCGGACAAATAACATCGCACCCGACATGCGCCGTGGGGAACCCACCAATGATATGGCTTTCGGAGCCTGTCATGACGTGTCCTCCATGATCCGTCATATCACCTACAACAATTGCCAATCGGTTCATGCAACTCTCCTTGAGCAGAACTGAAGTCATGGCCACTATTAACGCTCATCAATTTAAACAGCGTTGTTTAAGGGGTATGACTTTTGTTAATGCAATAGGAAGAGAGATAGCACTGTGTGTCGTGCGCGGAAATACCTTGTGGTTACGTTTTTATAATTAAAGACCGGACTTACCTATAATCAATCAGGCGTCTTACGCGGGGAATGACTTTTTCCCACAAACGGGATGAAGTTTGCTTTGCTTCTATGATGTATTGAGTTAGAAAGTATCTGGGTCGTTGAAACGAAAAAACGCGATGTTTACTCATCACCCTCCCGAAGAGGCAGCAAGCCGCCTCTTCGGTCCGGTGACTAAAAATCTTACACTCCGTTCTTGGCCTTAAACTCACGACGACGGCGATGCAGCACCGGCTCGGTGTAGCCGTTAGGCTGTCGCGTGCCTTCGATGACCAGTTCGACGGCCGCCTGGAAGGCGATGTTGCTGTCGAAGTCTGGTGCAAGTGGGCGGTACAGCGGGTCGTTGGCGTTCTGGCGGTCCACGACGGGGGCCATGCGTTTGAGGCTTTCCAGTACCTGAGTTTCGGTGACGATGCCGTGCCGCAGCCAGTTGGCCATGTGCTGGCTGGAAATGCGCAGTGTGGCGCGATCTTCCATCAGGCCGATGTCGTTGATGTCCGGTACTTTCGAGCAACCCACGCCCTGATCGATCCAGCGCACGACGTAGCCAAGAATGCCCTGAGCGTTGTTGTCCAGTTCGTTCTGGATTTCTTCCGGCGTCCAGTCGGTGTTCGGCGCGAGCGGTATGGTCAGAATGTCGTCCACCGAGGCCTGTTCGCGCTGGGCCAGTTCGGCCTGCCGGGCGAACACATCCACCTTGTGATAGTGCAGAGCATGCAGTGCCGCCGCAGTGGGTGACGGCACCCAGGCGGTATTTGCGCCTGCCAGCGGGTGGGCGATTTTCTGCTCCAGCATGGCGGCCATCAGATCGGGCATGGCCCACATGCCCTTGCCGATCTGTGCGCGACCTTGCAGGCCGCATTTCAGGCCGATATCGACGTTGGAGTTCTCGTAGGCCGAAATCCATTTTTCAGCTTTCATCTGCGCCTTGCGCACCACCGGGCCTGCCTCCATCGACGTGTGAATCTCGTCGCCGGTGCGGTCGAGGAAGCCGGTATTGATGAACACCACGCGCTCGCTGGCTGCCTGAATGCAGGCCTTGAGGTTGACCGTGGTACGGCGCTCCTCGTCCATGATCCCGACTTTCAGTGTGTTGCGCGGCAAGCCCAGCACCTGCTCGATACGCCCGAACAGCTCGTTGGTGAACGCGGCTTCCTGCGGCCCGTGCATCTTCGGTTTGACGATGTACATCGAGCCGCTGCGGCTGTTGCTTCGCGTGTTATTGCCGTTGAGGTTGTGGATCGCCGCGAGGCTGGTCAGCAGACCATCGAGAATGCCTTCCGGTACTTCGTTACCATGCTTGTCGAGAATCGCGTCGATGGTCATCAGGTGGCCGACGTTGCGGATGAAGAGCAACGAGCGGCCGTGCAGGGTGACTTCGCCACCTTGTGGCGTGGTGTAGACCCGGTCCGGGTTCATGGTGCGGGTGAAGGTTTCACCGCCCTTGGACACCGATTCGGCCAGGTCGCCCTTCATCAGGCCCAGCCAGTTGCGATAGACGACGACTTTATCGTCGGCATCGACGGCTGCAATGGAGTCTTCGCAGTCCATGATGGTGGTCAGTGCGGCTTCCATGAGGATGTCTTTCACGCCTGCCGGATCGGTCTGGCCGACCGGGCTTGCAGCGTCGATCTGCAATTCGAAATGCAGGCCGTTGTGCTTGAACAGCACGGCGAACGGTGCCGAGGCATCACCCTGGAAACCGACCAGTTGTGTATCGTCGCGCAGGCCGCTGTTGCTGCCGCCCTTGAGGCTGACGACCAGCTTGCCGTCGATCAGTTTGTAAGCTGTCGAGTCAGCGTGTGAGCCCGCTGCCAGTGGCGCAGCCTGATCGAGAAAAGCGCGGGCGAAGGCGATTACCTTGTCGCCGCGTACCTTGTTGTAGCCTTTGCCTTTTTCCGCGCCGCCTGCTTCGCTGATCGCATCGGTGCCGTAGAGCGCGTCATACAGCGAGCCCCAACGGGCGTTTGACGCATTGAGCGCAAACCGTGCGTTCATCACCGGCACGACCAGTTGCGGCCCGGCCATAGTGGCTATTTCTTCATCGACATTTTGCGTGGTGATCTGGAAGTCCGCTGCTTCCGGCAACAGATAGCCGATCTCCTGAAGGAAGGCTTTGTAAGCCGAGGCGTCGTGAGCCTGCCCGGCGCGCGACTGGTGCCAGGTATCGATCTTCGCCTGCAATTCATCACGTTGGGTGAGCAGTGCCTTGTTCTTTGGCGCAAGGTCGTGGATCAGTTGGTCCGCACCGGCCCAGAACGCGTTGGCATCGACGCCGGTTCCAGGGGTGGCTTCGTTCTGCACGAAGTCGAACAGGACTCTGGCGACTTGCAGGTCACCGACTTGAACGTACTCAGTCATTGCACTTGCCTCACTCTGCTCAGCAGGGTCGAGCACACTCGGGGAGCGCTCTGTTATTGATCTTGGTGTCATGTAGTGTGCGGTTCTGGATACTACATGAGCCGTCGTCGCGTGAAAACGTCGCTGAATATGTCACTAAACGACTGGATGCCCGCATCGGGTCACGATTCATATTCCTGGTGTTCCCGAAAGCGCTCAGGATTGTTCCATAAAGCGTGGCAAACGGTACACGATTTAGCGCTCACGAGCTGCCTCCGGTCCTGTCTATACTCGAGCGACCGACGCCGTTTTCAAATCACTTGCACAGTAAGAGGAATTGACCGTGGATCATCTCGTCGTAACGCTGGTTGCTCCGGACAAACCGGGCCAGGTCGAACGCATCGCGCGGTGCATCGCCGAACAGGGCGGTAACTGGCTGGAAAGTCGCATGTCGCGCATGGCCGGACAGTTTGCCGGGATCCTCAAGGTAGGTGTCGAGCCGGAAAAGTACGACGACCTGATCAAGGCCCTTAACGGGTTGTCCGCTCACGGCATCCGCATGCTGCTGGCCGACAGTGCGGTAGAGACAAACGACACGACCCGGCTGATCAGCATGAAACTGATCGGCAACGATCGCCCAGGCATCGTGCGTGACATCACCTATTTGCTGGCCGGGCAGGGCGTCAACGTTGAACACCTGATTACCGATGTCTCACCTGCGCCCATGAGCAGCGAGCTGCTGTTCCATGCCGAAGCGGTGCTGGGGGTGCCGGTGGGCTTGTCGCTGGATGATCTGCAGGCCGGGCTTGAGACGCTGGCCGATGATCTGATGGTGGAGTTGGTGCTGGGGGCTGAGGAGTAAGTCGGTTGCAGGTTATCCAGATTAACCGTGCACCTGCCTGTGGATAACCTGGGGGAATAGCCCTGCGCGCCTTGTCCGCCGTGACCTGGCGAGCATTGATCAAAAAACCAGCAGTTTCAATGGCTTGTGCACAGATAAGGTCAGCCTACCTGTGGATAACCGTTGGAGAACCCTTTGCAGGCCACGGGATGTATGGCCTGCAGAGAATTGTTTGTTTTTTGATCAGCCTTTGCTGCGGGATTTGAGCCAGATGTCGACGCTGTAGATCGCCAGTCCGGCCCAGATAAAGGCAAACGTAATGATGGTGCTGGTGGCCAGATGTTCGCCATAGACAAGCACGGCCAGCAGCAAGACCAGTGTCGGGGCGATGTATTGCAGAAACCCCAGTGTGGTGAAGGGCAGGTGCCGGGCGGCGGCGTTGAAGCAAACCAGTGGAATCAGGGTCACCGGCCCTGCTGCGGCGAGCCAGATGGCCTGGGTGGTGCTCCAGAATTCTGCCTGCGCGCTGATTGCAGTGGGGTTGAGCGTCAGCCAGATGAGCGCCGGCGGCACCAGCATCCAGGTTTCCACCACCAGACCGGGCAGGGCCGCCACGGGTGCTTTTTTGCGGATCAGGCCGTAGAACGCAAAGGTTAACGCCAGCGCCAGTGAGACCCACGGCAGGCTGCCAACGTGCCAGACCTGCTGGGCAACGCCAATGGCCGCGAAGGCGACCGCCAGCATTTGCAGGCGTCTGAGGCGTTCGCCCAGCAGCAACATGCCGAGCAGTACGTTGACCAGCGGGTTGATGTAGTAACCGAGACTGGCCTCAAGCATGCGCCCGTTATTCACTGCCCAGACGTAGACGATCCAGTTCGCAGCGATCAACGTGCCGCTCAATGCCAGCACGGCAAGGCGTTGCGGATTGTTGCGCAGGTCGCGCCACCAGCCGGGATGCTTCCAGAACATCAGCACAATCGAGCCGAACAGGGCCGACCAGAGCACGCGATGGATGATGATCTCGATGGCCGGAACGGCGGAGATGGCTTTGAAGTATATGGGGAACAGTCCCCAGATGATGTAAGCACTCAGGCCCAGAATGTATCCGCGGCGTGGATTGGCAGCTTGCATGGAGCGTCCCTTAAATACAGAAATTTCCGGTTTTATTATGGGGTGATGCGATGGTTCGTTTGAATCTTGTTCACGCAGGTGCGCTGATGCTTATACACATATCCGACTGATTCACGCCAAGTGGAGCTGCTCAAGAGCGGACGCAGAGCGTCCAGAACGGCATGCTCTGGGTACTCGAGGCAAGTGCGTGCAGCCAGCGTCAAAACAACTTCAGCGGTTCTTCATTCAGTGCTGCCATCTGCTCGCGCAGGGCCAGGATATGGTCGCCCCAGTAACGCTCCGTACCGAACCACGGAAAACTGTGCGGAAACGCGGGGTCATCCCAGCGACGGGCAAGCCAGGCGCTGTAGTGCATCAGGCGCAGGGCACGCAGCGGTTCGATCAACGCCAGTTCGCGCGGGTCGAAGTCATGAAATTCGTTGTAGCCGTCCATCAGCTCCGATAACTGGCCGAGACGCTCCTGACGATCACCGGCCAGCATCATCCAGATGTCCTGAACGGCAGGGCCAAGGCGACAGTCGTCCAGGTCGACGATGTGAAACATTTCGTCGCGGCACATCATGTTGCCGGGGTGACAGTCGCCGTGCATGCGGATGTTGGTGTGCGGCGTGGCGGCATAGACGTCTTCGACACGTTTGAGCAGGTCACGGGCTACCGACTCGTAAGCGGGCAGCAGACTGCGCGGGATGCAGTCGTTTTCCAGTAGAAAGTTGACCGAGTCATGGCCGAAGTTTTTCACGCCCAAGGCTTCACGGTGCGCGAACGGTTTGGTCGAACCAACGGCATGCAGACGCCCCAGCAACTGGCCAAGGCGGTACAGCTGATCCAGATTGCCAGGCTCCGGTGCGCGCCCACCGCGACGCGGGAACAGCGTGAAGCGAAAACCGGCATGTTCGAACAGGGTTGCGCCGTTATGCACCATAGGCGCAACGACGGGTACTTCGACCTCGACCAGTTCCGAGGTGAAGCTGTGTTCTTCAAGAATGGCTTCGTTGGTCCAGCGCTGTGGCCGATAAAACTTGGCGATCAGCGGTTGGCCGTCTTCGATACCGACCTGATAGACGCGGTTTTCGTAACTGTTGAGCGCCAGGATGCGTGCATCGCTGAGAAAACCAATGCTTTCAACGGCATCCAGGACCAGATCGGGAGTAAGTGTTGCAAACGGGTGAGCCATGACTACTCCTGCGCGCAGCAGGTTGCCGCGTCGGACCGCTGATGGTAACGCAGACCGGTCCCGGATCGCCAAGCCCCTTCCTTTTAATGTGCGGGCAGGCTCGTTTGTCATCAAAAAGTCATGACCTGTTAGTCATATAGCCATGTTCGCCGCCTAGAGTCGCCGTCAATGAGATCGATCTCAAGCGAGCGACAATGACAGATCTGAAGCAGGTTGCGCGTCTGGCCGGGGTTTCCCGGGCCACCGCTGCACGCGCCTTTGCAAGCCCCGACGTAGTGCGTTCCGAAACCCGTGAACGGGTATTCGCGGCCGCTCGTGCCTTGGGTTTTCGTCCAAACCGGCTGGGACGCCAGCTCCGTTTGCAAACCACCAACCTGATTGGCGTGGTGGTGCCCAACCTGCTCAACCCGGTGTTTGCCGAACAGTTTCAGGCCATGGAGCGGGCGGCGCGGGCGCGGGGCTATAACCTGCTGCTGGCAACCACCGACTACACCGCCGAGCGTGAAAGCGCCGTTGTTGAAGAACTGCTACGCCAGCGGGTCGACGGGCTGGTGCTGACGGTGACCGACGCCGAGCACAACCGTGTCCTGGAGGGCCTGGTCAGCGAAGACACGCCGTTCGTACTGGCTTATCACCAGACCCGCCATCCGGATTACAGCGCCGTGTCTGTGGACAACCGTGCAGGCATGGCGCTGGCGACCCGCTACCTGATCGATGCAGGCCATCGGCGCGTTGCCATGGTGGCCGGGCCGGCCATGCAGTCCGACCGCGCCCGTCTGCGCTATGACGGGTATTGCGACGCCATGGTCGAGCGAGGGCTTGCGCCGCTTCCAGTGATTGAAATGCCTGCCCATACCAATGCCGATTTTGCCGCGCTCGAACCGTTATTGCGCGGTCCGAATGCGCCCAGCGCGCTGGTCTGTTCCAACGACCTGCTGGCCATCAGCCTGATCGCCGAGTTGCGCCGCCATGGCTGGAGTGTTCCCGAACGCCTCTCGGTCATCGGCTTCGATGGCATCACGCTGGGCACGCAGATGCACCCGACGCTGTGCAGTGTGGTTCAGCCGATTGGCGAACTGGCACGCATGGTCATCGACCAGTTGCTGTCGCGGATTGCCGGCGCAGCACCGGTTTCTCATTGTCTGCCGTGCCACATCCGGCCCGGCGAAAGCACCCAGCCCTACCAGGAGATGCTTCATGTCACGCCTCAGTAAAACCCTTGCGGCATTGCTGTTATGCGGTGCGGCCAGCCTCGCCCAGGCCGCCGAAACCGCCATCTGCTACAACTGTCCGCCCGAATGGGCTGACTGGGGCACCCAGCTCAAGGCCATTGCCGACAGCACCGGTGTCCAGGTGCCGCTGGACAACAAAAACTCTGGCCAGGCGCTGGCGCAAATTGTCGCCGAGCAGGCCGCGCCAGTCGCAGACGTGGTCTATTACGGTGTGACCTTCGGCCTGCAAGCGCAGAAGGCCGGCGTGGTAGATACCTACAAACCCAAGCACTGGGACGATATTCCCGCAGGCCTGAAGGACCCTGAAGGACACTGGTTCGCCATTCATTCCGGCACGCTGGGCATCATGGTCAACGTCGACGCGCTCGGCGGTCTGCCGGTGCCGCAAAGCTGGGCTGATCTGCTCAAGCCTGAATACAAGGGCATGGTCGGTTATCTCGATCCTTCCAGTGCATTTGTCGGCTACGTTTCCGCCGTTGCGATCAATCAGGCCATGGGCGGCACGCTGGACAACTTCGGGCCAGCCATCGACTACTTCCAGAAACTGGCGAAAAATTCGCCCATCGTGCCCAAGCAAACCGCGTATGCACGTGTGCTGTCCGGTGAGCTGCCGATTCTGGTCGACTACGATTTCAACGCCTATCGCGCCCGTTACAAGGATAAGGCCAACGTTGCGTTTGTGATTCCGAAGGAAGGCACCATCGGCGTTCCGTATGTGATGAGCATGGTCGCCAAGGCGCCCCATCGGGCCAATGCCGAGAAGGTGCTGGATTACGTGCTGTCCGACGAGGGGCAAGCGCTGTGGGCCAAGGCCTACCTGCGTCCGGTACGTTCGAAGATGCCTGCCGACATTGCAGCGCAGTTTCTGCCGGACAGCGACTACGCCCGTGCCGGTGTGGTGGATTACCAGCACATGGCCGCCGTGCAGGAAGCTTTCGCCGCCCGCTATCTGCGTGAGGTGAAGTGATGTCAGCCTCGCCGGGACACGCGCTGGCTCTGCGCAAGGGTGGATTACTGTGGCTGCGGCTGCGCCCGACCGCTGCAGTGGCGCTTGCTCCGGCGCTGGCGGTACTGCTGGCCTTCTGGTTGCTGCCGTTGACCCACCTGATCGTGCTCGGTGCGCAAGGTGCTGATGGCAATGGCAGCGGTTACTGGCAGGTACTGAGCAGCGCTCAATACCTGGGCAGCCTGGCGCAGACCTGTCTGTTGGCGCTGGTCGTCACGCTCGCAGCGTTGCTGGTCGGCGGCATCAGCGGTGTGTTTCTGGCTCGCAACGCGTTTTTCGGACGCTCTGCGCTGGTGGCGTTGCTGACTTTTCCTCTGGCGTTCCCTGGGGTGGTGGTCGGCTTTCTGGTGATTCTGCTGGCGGGACGCCAAGGCATCTTTGCCGCACTCGGGCTGGAGCTGGCCGGTGAGCGATGGATATTTGCCTACTCGCTGACCGGGCTGTTCATCGGCTACCTGTATTTCTCGATTCCGCGAGTGATCCTGACCGTCATGGCGGCTTGCGAAAGCCTGGACCGCAGCCTTGAAGAGGCCGCTCATTCATTGGGTGCCGGTCATTGGCGGGTAGTGTGCGATGTGATCGTGCCAGGGCTGGCACCTGCGCTGGTGTCTTGCGGTGCGATCTGCTTCGCTACGTCGATGGGCGCATTCGGCACCGCCTTTACCCTTGGCACCCGCCTGAACGTTACGCCGGTAGCGATCTACAACGTATTCACCAACTACGCCAATTTCACCGTGGCCGCAGCGCTGTCGGTAATCCTCGGGCTGGTGACGTGGGCGGTGCTGTTGCTGGCCCGTCGCATGGTCGGCAAATCGGGAGTCGTCCTGTGAAACGTTCTCCACTGTTTGCTGCGCAGCTGGCGTTCACGCTGGTGGTCTGTGCCTTCATGCTGGTCCCGGTGGTGCTGTCACTGCTTGCCGGGCTGACCCGCAATTATTTTCTCGGCCTGTCGAGCGGTTTGACGTTCGACTGGCTGGTGCAGGTCTGGCAGGCCTACTCACCGACCGTCTGGCTGTCCCAGCAACTGGCCGTGGCGTGCGCAATGTGCGTGTGCGTGGTCGGGGTTCCGGCGGCGTATGCGTTGGTGCGCATGAACAATCGCTTCAGCCGGGCCTTCGAGGAACTGATGGTCTTGCCCGTCGCCATGCCCGGGCTGGCCAGCGCCCTCGCTTTATTGCTGACCTATGGCCAGTTCGGCAGTTTTCGCAGCAGCTGGCTGTTCATTCTGGTCGGCCATGTGCTGTTTACCCTGCCGTTTCTGGTTCGGCCGGTCATGGCGGTGATGCAGCGCCAACAACTGCCGGTGCTTGAAGAAGCTGCCGCCAGCCTTGGGGCCGGACCGATCAAACGCTTTTTCAGCGTGGTGGTGCCCAACTGCCGGGCCGGGATTCTCGCCGGCGTGTTAATGGTCGTGACCCTGTCGCTGGGCGAGTTCAACCTGACCTGGATGCTCCACACGCCGATGACCAAGACCCTGCCGGTCGGTTTGGCCGACAGCTACGCCTCGGCCCGGCTTGAAGTTGCCAGCGCCTACACCCTGCTTTTTCTGTTGCTGATTGTGCCGCTGCTGATTGCGTTGCAGGCCATCAGTGCGCGTCTTGCCCGTGGAGAGAGCCAATGAGCGGAACCACTATTCGCCTGAAAGGCTGCCGCAAGGCATTTGCCGACGGCACCGTTGCTGTAAAGGATCTGCACCTGACCATCGAACCCGGCGAAACGCTGGCGATTCTCGGTCCGTCCGGTTGCGGCAAGACCACCACCTTGCGGCTGATTGCCGGTCTCGAACGACCGGATGTCGGGCAGGTGCTGTTCGATGATCAGGATGTCACGCGTCTGCCCATCGAGCGGCGTGACGTGGGGATGGTGTTTCAGAGTTACGCGCTGTTCCCCAACCTGGATGTGGCCGGCAACATCGTGTACGGCCTGAAAATTCGCGGCGTATCGCCCGCCGAACGCAACAAGCGTTGTGATGAGTTGCTGGAACTGGTCGGCCTGACGGGGCATGGCAATCGCCGCGTCAACGAACTGTCCGGCGGTCAACGTCAACGAGTGGCATTGGCCCGGGCGCTGGCTCCGCGGCCCAGAGTGCTGTTGCTCGACGAGCCTCTGGCAGCGCTGGATGCACAGTTGCGTGAGCGCCTGCGCAGCGAACTCGACCAATTGTTGCGCGGGCTGGGCATCACCTCGGTATTCGTCACCCACGATCAAGGCGAAGCGATGGCCTTGGGCGACCGGATTCTGGTCATGGAAAAAGGCTGCGTATCGCAGTTGGCGACGCCCAGAGAAATCTATCAACAGCCTGCCAATGCCTTCGTCGCCGGGTTCGTCGGCAATCTCAATGCGTTCAGTGTGGTCGAACGCACACCTGCCGGTCTCAAGGTGAGTGGCGGCGAGTTGCCGTGGAGCGGTGCGGATCTGCCGGGCACGGTGTATTGCCGTCCGGAACATCTGCGTTTGATGCCGGAGCACGACCTTCTTCATAGCCATCTTCAGGGACGCCTGGTCGGACAGTTTTTTCAGGGCGCACAAAGTCGCTTGCTGGTCGATGTCGGTGGCCCTCAGCCGCTGTTGGTCGACAGTACCGACAACGTGATTCATGCCGCCAACGCGGTCATCGCCCTGAATGTCGAGCCGCAGGCGTTGTTCTCCCTGCATTCCTGACATTGCTCGCCTAGAGAGATTATTTTGAATCGTCCGTTTCTTATTGCCCAGATCAGTGACCTGCACCTCAAAGCCGATGGGCGTCTGACCTACGGCGTGGTCGATACCCTTGGCGCATTGCGCCGTGCCGTGGCACATATCAACGCCAGCAAACAGCAGCCTGACATTGTGGTGATCAGTGGCGATCTGGTGGACTTTGGTCGCGAGGACGAATACGCCGTGCTCAAGCCTGAACTGGAACGTCTGCACATGCCGTTTTATCTGGTGCCCGGCAATCATGATGACCGGCAGAACCTGTTGGCGGCGTTTGCCGATCAGGTGTATCTGCCGTTGTCGGCCGGCGAACCTCTGGACTGGGTGGTGGAAAAGTACCCGGTGCGCCTGATCGGTATGGATACGACCATCCCCGGCGAGCACGGCGGGCGACTGGATTACTGCCAGCTGGACTGGCTGAATGCGCAACTGTCGCGCCGTGCCGATGTGCCGACCATGATCATTCTGCATCATCCGCCGTTCATTACCGGTATCGGCCACATGGACCGTGAACCCTTCGGCAACGCGTCAGCGCTGGAGCGTTTGATCGCTCAGCACCCGCAAGTGGAGCGTCTGTTATGCGGACATTTGCATCGACCGATGCAGCGGCGTTTTGGCGGCAGTGTGGCGAGCATCTGCCCTGGCACCTCACATCAGATCGTGCTGGACCTCGACAAAGCCGCGCCTGCACATTTCAATCTGGAACCGGCAGGGTACGTACTACACCACTGGGACCCGGAGCAGGGACTGGTGAGTCATAACGCAGTGTTTGGCGATCACGAAGGGCCATACCCGTTCTACGATGTGAACGGGTTGATTGATTGAGTGAGCGTTCTGTGGCTGATTACTCCCACGCTCTGCGCTCGGCGTTCTACACAGAGTCCGCTTTTGATTCTGGCCGGAGGTCGTGGGAGTGGACTTGTCCACGAAGAAGCCGGTGCATTCTCCGAAAATGTATTGTTTGAACTACCGTCTTCGCGGACAAGTCCGCTCCCACAAAAATACACATTTTAAAGCCGATCAGGCACCGATAACGCCGCCGTCTTCGCGGGTAATTACCATCACCGATGAGCGCGGTTTGCCATTGGGCAAGTGCTCCGGGAAAGTAGAGCCGCCGTTTTCACCGGGATGCTGGATGCCGATGAACATCGTTTTATAGTCCGGCGCAAAGCTGATACCGGTGATTTCGCACCCGACCGGGCCCACCAGAAAACGGCGGATTTCGCCGCTGGCAGGGTCGGCGCAGAGCATCTGGTTGTTGCCCATGCCGGCGAAGTCGCCCTTGTTGCTGGAATCGCCGTCGGTCTGAATCCACAGGCGACCGGCTTCATCGAAGTTCAGACCGTCGGGGCTGTTGAACATGTTTTGCGCGTTGATGTTGCTCGACCCGGCCTGCGGTGTACCTGAATACACAGCCGGGTTGCCCGCGACCACGAACAGGTCCCACTCGAAGGTCATCGCCGAAGCGTTGTCGTCGTTTTCGTGCCAGCGCAGGATCTGTCCGTACTGGTTCTTGGCTCGAGGGTTGGGACCGCCGACAGGCTGGCCTTCCTCGCCGCGTTTGATGTTGTTGGTCAGCGTGCAATACACCTGGCCGTCCTTGGGGCTGACCACGATCCATTCCGGGCGGTCCATGCGCGTGGCCTTGACCACGCTGGCAGCCAGGCGTGCATGGATCAGCACTTCAGCCTGATTGTTGAAGCCGGCTGCCGCATCGAGGCCATTCTTGCCGTGGGTCAGTTCGATCCACTGGCCCTTGCCCTTCGGACGATCCGGGTTGCTGTCGCCGCTATCGAACTGCGCCACATAGAGCGTGCCGTGGTCCAGCAGGTTGCGGTTGGCTTTCGGATTCTGGTGATCGATCTTGTCGCGACTGATGAACTTGTAGATGAACTCGCCACGCTCGTCATCGCCCATATAAACCACGGCGCGGCCACCCTTGGTTTGGGTAAACGCCGCGTTCTCATGCTTGAAGCGCCCGAGTGCAGTGCGTTTGACCGGTGTGGATTTGGGGTCGAACGGATCGATCTCGACTACCCAGCCGTGGCGGTTGACCTCGTTGGGGTTTTTCGCAACGTCGAAGCGCGGATCGTGCGGGTGCCAGTTGATTTCCTTGCTGGCGGCAACCACGCCATAGCGCTTCATGCCTGCGTCGAACTTCTGTTCCGGATTGCTGCTGCCGAAGCAGTCGGTGAAGTTCTCTTCGCAGGTCAGGTAAGTGCCCCACGGTGTCTGGCCGCTGGAGCAGTTCTGAAATGTGCCGAGCGCCTGGGTGCCGGTCTTGTCGGCATCCGTTTTGAGCCAGCCGTGCCCGGCTGCCGGGCCACTCAGGCTGATCGGCGTGTTGCCATGAATACGACGGTTATAGCGCGAGTCCTGAACGAACTGCCATTTGCCATTGTGCTGCTGAACCTCGATGACCGACACGCCTTCTGCAGCCAGGGCCTTTTGCACTTCTTCAGCCGACTGCGGCTCCTTGCCATGATCGAAAAGGTAGCGATAGTTGGTGTATTCATTGTTGATCGCCATCAGCGCGCGATCCTTGTGGCCTGGCATCGGGAACAGACACATACCGTCGTTGTTGTCGCCGAACTGCACTTCCTGGGCCTGGGCAGTGCCCTTGCCGCTCGGGTCGAAAGCCGGGCCGCCTGCCTGCAAGGGCTGGCCCCAACTGATCAGCACAGATGAGTTGTAGCCTTGCGGCAGGCTGATGCTGTCGGCGGTTGCGGCAGGGATACTCTGGAAACCCAGCAATGTGCCGGACGCTGCGCTGACGCTGTTCGCCAGAACCGTGCGACTCAACAGGTTGCCACCCAGAAACATCGCTGCGCCGCACAGGGCACCTGCGCTGATGAAGCCCCGGCGGGTGAGGCCGATCCGGTCTGTGCCGATCATGTGTTGCAGATCGGTGGTCTGATTTTCTTCTAATAGTTTCATCATCACGGCTCCCTCGAATATGGCAGCCACCTTAGTGCGCACATATGACGGAATTGTGTCGCGGTAATGACTTGCCAGCGCTTACATCGGTATCCCGAGCAACACGAACGAAGCGGCGAATCTTGCCTGCACGGCAACGCCTGGTTTCAATTGCTGCGCATGCAGGTGCGCCGGTGTCGCCAGGGCGCACAATGTCTGGCCGCTCGGGAGTGTGATGCGTACTTCGCTCGGGCCGTCCTCCGCTTCGATCACACTGTCGATTTGCCCGACAAGGCAATTGTTTCCGTTTGTTTCTTCAGGGCCATCCGCGTGCAGTTCCAGCCAACCGGCCTTGATCAGCGCCACCACTTCGGTGCCGATCGCCAACTCAAGACGCAGGGTGCTGTCATGCGTGACTTGCGCGTCGATAAAGACCTCGTCAGCCAGCTGCAGGCGAACCTGATCGTTGTGCCCCTGACGGGTGATGTTGACGATCCGTCCCAGCAACTGATTGCGTGCGCTGGTACGCAAGGTCAGGCGATTGAGCAGGTCAAGGTCGCTGCTGTCTTCGGCCGCTTCAAGCACCTGCGCCTGCAATGCCTGCACTCGCTGATAAAGGCGCAGCACTCGCTCGCCTTCCTCCGACAACTTCGCGCCGCCACCGCCACGACCACCGATACTGCGTTCCACCAGCGGCTTTTGCGCCAGATTATTCAGCTCATCAATGGCGTCCCAGGCGGCCTTGTAGCTCAACCCCGCGCTTTTCGCGGCACGGGTGATCGAGCCTTGTTCGGCAATGTGCTGCAACAGCGCGATGCGTTGCGGGCGGCGGACCATGTGTTGCGTGAGTAATGGGGGCAGGGACATGGTGATCCGGGAATGGCTGGTCAGAATAGGGCAGTATGATCGCTCTTGTGCATGGCGTCGAAAAGCGCACGCGTGATGACTATCGTGCCAATGCTCCGCGTTGGCATGCCTTTCGTGACGCTCTGCGTCACCATTCTGCGCCCCACTGCATGCTCAAGGTCGGACGCGGAGCGTCCAGGGCTGCGCTACAGCGTGGGAGCGATGAGAGTCTCGAGGTTCCTGAGCATAGCGCCCAATCAATCGCCCGGCCTGGGCGTTCGCGCCAGGCAATACACGTCCACTCTTCGCGCGCCGGCGTTGTTCAGCAGGCGAGCAATCACCTCTGCCGTCGAACCGGTGGTCAGGACGTCGTCAACCAGCGCCAGGTGTCTGCCTTGCGCCCAGTCGGGATCAATGAGAGTGAAGGCATCGCGCAGGTTGCGCTTGCGTGCCTTGGCGTTCAGGCCTTGTTGTGCCGTTGTTTCCCGGTTGCGCAGTACATGGTGTTCGTCGACAGGGAGGTGCAGCTGTTTACCCAGCCACCTGGCCAGCATCGCTGCCTGGTTGTAACCGCGCTGACGCAAGCGTTTGCTGGCCAGTGGCACAGGTATCAAGTAATCGGGACGTGGCAGATCCTCCTCGAAACGATGTTGCAGAAACTGTCCACACAGTTCGGCCAGCAAGCGTCCCATCGGCCATTTGCCGTTGTGTTTGAAACGGGTGATCAGGCTGTCGACCGGAAAGTCGTACAGCCACGGGGCGATCACCTGAGCAAATCCGGGGAGCCGCTTGCAGCATTGCGCGCAGCTCAGCCCCGCCGCAGTCAACGGCAGTGCACAGTGCTTGCACTGCCTGCCGAGCCACGGCAGCTCGGCTTCGCACGGCACGCAGATGGGTAGGGGCACCTCGCTGCGCTCATCGCATAACAAACAGGATTGTTTGTTTTTTAACCAGATGTAAACCTCGTGCTGGTCGTTGGGTTGACAGCGCATGGCTCTTCCTTAAATATGCCCGACATCCGTGTAGCGCCTGTGGTCTTTACCGCCCTCGCGCATTGCCCAGAAACACCAAGGAGCCGCCCGATGAGCGCCAGCACCACCGCCACTTTGCGTCACGACTGGACTTTAGCCGAGGTCAGGGCGCTGTTCGTACAGCCATTCAATGACCTGCTGTTTCAGGCGCAAACGGTGCACCGCGCTCACTTCGACGCCAACCGTGTACAAGTCTCCACGCTGCTCTCGATCAAGACCGGCGCCTGCCCGGAAGACTGCAAGTACTGTCCGCAGTCCGGCCACTACAACACCGGCCTCGAGAAAGAAAAGCTGCTGGAAGTGCAGAAGGTTCTTGAAGAAGCGGCACGCGCCAAGGCCATTGGTTCGACCCGCTTCTGCATGGGCGCGGCGTGGAAGCATCCTTCCGCCAAGGACATGCCGTACGTGCTGGAGATGGTCAAAGGCGTGAAAGCCATGGGCATGGAAACCTGCATGACCCTGGGCCGTCTCGACCAGGAGCAGACAGAAGCGCTGGCGACCGCAGGCCTGGATTACTACAACCATAACCTCGACACCTCGCCGGAGTTCTACGGCAGCATCATCACCACCCGCACCTACAGCGAGCGCCTGCAAACCCTGGCTTACGTGCGCGATGCCGGCATGAAGATCTGCTCTGGCGGTATTCTGGGCATGGGCGAATCCCTGGACGACCGCGCCGGGCTGCTGATCCAGCTGGCCAACCTGCCGGAGCACCCGGAGTCGGTGCCGATCAACATGCTGGTCAAGGTCGCTGGCACACCGCTGGAAAACGCCGAAGACGTCGACCCGTTCGATTTCATCCGCATGCTCGCAGTGGCCCGTATTCTCATGCCGCAATCCCATGTGCGTCTGTCCGCCGGACGCGAGGCGATGAACGAGCAAATGCAGGCCCTGGCATTCTTCGCCGGTGCCAACTCGATTTTCTATGGCGACAAGCTGCTGACCACCGCAAACCCGCAAGCCGACAAGGACATGCTGTTGTTCTCGCGCCTGGGCATCAAGCCCGAAGCGGGCGAGGGGCATGCCGACGAAGTGCATCAGGCCGCCATCGAACAGGCGCTGGTCGAGCAGCAAAGCAGCTCGATGTTCTACGACGCCGCCTCTGCCTGACCCCATGAACGGGCCGCTTTGTTGCGGCCCGTTTTGAACTGTCATTTTCCGGACCGGGGCCTGCATGTCTTTCGATCTCCGCACGCGCCTCGACACCCGTCGCGCCGAACACCTCTATCGTCAGCGCCCGTTGCTGCAGAGCCCGCAAGGCCCGCAAGTGGTTGTCGACGGTCAGCCATTGCTCGCGTTCTGCAGCAACGACTACATGGGGCTGGCCAATCATCCCGATGTGATCGCTGCCTGGCAGGCGGGTGCCGAGCGCTGGGGCGTGGGTGGCGGGGCTTCGCATCTGGTGATCGGCCACAGTGCGCCCCACCATGAACTGGAAGAAGCGCTTGCCGAGCTGACCGGCCGCCCGCGCGCCTTGCTCTTTTCCAACGGTTACATGGCCAACCTTGGTGCTGTGACCGCCTTGGTCGGGCAGGGCGATACGGTGCTGGAAGACCGTCTCAATCATGCCTCGCTGCTGGATGCCGGTCTGCTCAGCGGTGCCCGTTTCTCGCGCTATCTGCACAACGACGTGACCAGCCTGACGGGCCGCCTGGAAAAATCCGTGGGCGATACGCTGGTGGTCACCGACGGGGTGTTCAGCATGGACGGTGATATCGCTGACCTGCCTGCGCTGGCCCAGGCTGCGAGGGCCAAAGGTGCCTGGCTGATGGTGGACGACGCCCACGGTTTCGGGCCATTGGGGGCCAACGGTGCGGGCATCGTCGAGCATTTCGGCCTGACTATGGATGACGTGCCCGTGCTGGTCGGCACCCTCGGCAAGTCGTTCGGTACTTCCGGGGCGTTTGTGGCTGGCAGTGAAGAGTTGATCGAAACCCTGATCCAGTTCGCCCGTCCGTACATCTACACCACCAGCCAGCCGCCTGCATTGGCCTGCGCCACGTTGAAAAGCCTGCAGTTGCTGCGTACCGAGCATTGGCGTCGCGAGCATCTGGCGCGGCTGATCCAACAGTTCCGCCACGGTGCCGGGCAGATCGGCCTGCAACTGATGGACAGCTTTACGCCGATCCAGCCGATCATGATCGGTGATGCCGGGCAGGCATTGCGGCTGTCGACGCTGCTTCGTGAGCGTGGCTTGCTGGTCACGGCGATTCGTCCACCTACGGTGCCTGCGGGCAGTGCCCGGCTGCGCGTGACTTTGTCTGCCGCCCACAGTGAGGCCGACGTGCAGCTATTATTGAACGCACTGGAGCAGTGCTATCCGCTGCTGGATGCAAGTCAGCCCTCGGAGCCTGTCCATGCGTGATCGTCTGATTCTGTTGCCAGGCTGGGGCCTGGGCGTTTCTCCGCTGGAGCCGCTTGCCGCTGCGTTGCATGGGCTTGACGAACATTTGCGGGTCGAAATCGAGCCGTTGCCGGATATCGAAAGCTGCGACCTGCCTGACTGGCTCGACGAGCTGGACGCCAACCTGCCGGACAATGCCTGGCTGGGCGGCTGGTCGCTGGGCGGCATGCTCGCGGCCGAGCTGGCGGCGCGGCGCGGCGAAGGCTGCTGCGGGTTGCTGACGCTGGCCAGCAACGCCTGTTTTGTGACCCGAGGAGCGTGGCCGAATGCGATGCCCGCGCAGGATTTCGACGCGTTTCTGGCAGGCTGCGCCGTTGACCCGGACGCAACCCTCAAGCGTTTCAGCCTATTGTGTACTCAAGGTGCAGAAGACCCTCGCGGACTTGCCCGATTGCTCAAGGCGGGTGCGCCGCACAGCTCCAGGACGGCGTTGGTCGACGGGCTGAAAATACTCCAGCAACTTGATACCCGCAGCGCGCTGCAAACCTATCGCGGCCCTCAGTTGCATCTGTTCGCCGGGCTTGACGCGTTCGTGCCCGCTGAGGCCGCAAGCGATCTGCTCACCCTGTTGCCGGATGTCGAAGTGGGCCTGATCGAACAGGCCAGTCATGCATTCATTCTGGAAAACCCTCACGGAGTAGCCGCTGCGATCCACGCCTTTCTGCACGAGCTGGACGATGACTGATCTTTCTATGCCCAAACCGCCCTCTGTTCTGCCTGACAAACGTCAGGTCGCCGCGTCCTTTTCCAAAGCGGCAGGCAGTTACGACAGCGTTGCCGAATTGCAGCGCAGCGTCGGCAACGAGCTGCTGTCGCGTCTGCCTGCGGAGCTCGTTCCGGCCCGCTGGCTGGATCTGGGGAGCGGCACTGGCTATTTCAGTCGGGCGCTGCATCAGCGGTTCGGTGGTAGCGAAGGCATCGCCCTGGACATCGCCGAAGGCATGTTGCGGCATGCGCAGCCATCGGGTGGTGCGCAGCACTTTGTGGCAGGTGATGCCGAGCACCTGCCACTGCGTGATGAGCGTTGCGGACTGATTTTTTCCAGTCTCGCCGTGCAGTGGTGCGCTGATTTCTCCGCAGTGCTCCGGGAGGCTCAGCGCGTATTGCAACCAGGCGGTGTGTTTGCCTTCGCCAGCCTGTGTGCCGGGACGCTGTATGAGTTGCGCGACAGTTGGCAGGCCGTGGACGGCCGGGTGCATGTGAACCGCTTTCGCCACGAAGCGGACTACCGTCAGTTGTGCGCCGCCAGTGGTCTGCGGGTTCGCAGTCTCGAGGTACGCCCGCAGGTTTTGCATTACCCCGATGTACGTAGCCTGACGCATGAATTGAAGGCGCTCGGGGCGCACAACCTTAATCCGGGACGGCCCAATGGCCTGACCGGGCGCGAACGGATCATGGGCATGGTTCAGGCCTATGAGGGCTTCCGCCAGAAAGGCGGGCTGCCCGCGACCTATCAGGTGATTTACGCGGTACTTGAAAAAGCCTTATGACTTCACGATGCAAGGACAGATTGTCGAGATGAGCACTGCCTATTTCATCACCGGCACCGACACCGATGCTGGCAAGACCACGGTGGCTGCCGGTTTACTGCATGCCGCGCGGCTGAAGGGTCTGACCACCGCGGCGGGCAAGCCTGTGGCGTCCGGCTGCGTGGTGACTGCAGAAGGGCTGCGCAATTCCGATGCGCTGGCGTTGCATGCCCAGTGCTCTATCGAGCTGAATTACGATGAGGTCAATCCACTGGCGTTCGAGCCTGCGATCGCGCCGCACCTTGCGGCGGTTGAGGCGGGTGTGGTGCTGACTGTCGATTCGTTGCTGCAACCCATGCGGCACATTCTGGATAAACGGGCAGATTTCACCTTGATCGAAGGTGCGGGCGGCTGGCGTGTGCCATTGGCCGGGCAGAGCAACCTGTCCGATCTGGCCATTGCGCTGGATCTGCCAGTGATTCTGGTAGTGGGCGTGCGTCTGGGCTGTATCAATCATGCGCTGCTGACCGTCGAGGCCATCGCCCGCGACGGCCTGCACCTGGCAGGCTGGGTGGCCAATGTCATCGACGCAGACACCTCACGGCTTGAGGAAAACCTCGCCACACTGGTCGAGCGTTTGCCTGCACCTTGTCTGGGGCGGGTGCCACGATTGAGCGAGGCAAGTGCCGAAAATGTGGCGCAATACCTTGAGCCGGGCCTGCTGCGCTGACAGACAAGGCAGTTTTGGTTTTCTCAAGACTCAGGCTATCATGCGGCCTAGTGCCATTAGTCTATTTGTCGAGTATTTCTGCGCAAATGCTGGTTCAATGGCACGTGTTCGTTTTTTGAACTGAGGATCGGCTTATGCAAATCACCATGAACAACACTCTCTACCCAGGCCTTAGCGCTATGCAGGTCGGGCAAGGTCGTGTGGATCAGGCGGCCACCCAGATTGCCAGCTCCAACATCGAAGTGTCGGGCAGAAGCCAGTCTTCCGACTTTCAGCTTGAAAACCTGCGCTCGGTCGACCGTAGCCAGCGTTCCGACCTGTCAGCCAACATTGTCGAGCTCAACGCTGGCAAGACTCAGGTCGAAGCCGGGGTTGCGGTCCAGAAGGCCAGCGATGAAGCGCTTGGCACTCTGATCGACACCTACGCTTAACGCCCTTCGTTTCAACGCCTCGTGTAAAGCCAGCGCCGTGCCACCTGTGCACGGCGTCATTTTCTGAATTGCCCTCCATCACCTTTCTGTATCGTCCCCCAACGCTGTCCGCCCTCGACTAAGCTTGCCCTTGCGGTTTTCACTACGCCTGATGCCCTTGCCTGATCGGCCTGCGGAGCAGCGTGGACGAATGGTGCGCGCTTAGCTATTGACAAGGTTTGGGCGTAAACGTATGTTTCAAACACCTGTTTGACCGCAAGGCATACGAGCTTGTCTGGTGCCTGAGGCTATGCTTTCAGCGACCGCCCGGTCATTCGTTCCAGGATTCATCAGCAGAGGTTTATCGCTATGCCTGACTACAAGGCTCCCTTGCGTGATATTCGTTTCGTCCGTGATGAGCTGCTCGGTTATGAAGCACACTATCAAAGTCTGCCAGCTTGTCATGAAGCCACTCCGGACACGGTCGACGCCATTCTTGAAGGGAGTGCCAGGTTCTGTGAACAGGTTCTGGCTCCGCTGAACCGGGTAGGCGACACCGAAGGCTGCACCTGGAGCGCATCAGGCGTGAAGACGCCGTCCGGCTTCAAACAGGCGTACCAACAATTCGTCGACGGCGGCTGGCCGAGCCTGACGCATGACGTTGCTTACGGCGGTCAGGCTCTGCCCGAGTCGCTGGGTCTGGCGGTGAGCGAGATGGTGGGTGAGGCGAACTGGTCCTGGGGCATGTACCCAGGGCTGTCGCATGGCGCAATGAACACCATTTCCGAGCATGGCACGCCCGAACAGCAGGATGCTTACCTGAGCAAACTGGTAACCGGCGAGTGGACCGGCACCATGTGCCTGACCGAATCTCACTGCGGTACTGACCTGGGCATGTTGCGCACCCGGGCCGAACCTCAGGCTGACGGGACCTACAAGGTTACCGGCACCAAGATTTTCATTTCCGCTGGCGAACACGATATGGCCGATAACATCGTCCATATCGTGCTGGCCCGCCTGCCGGATGCCCCGGCTGGCACCAAAGGCATCTCGCTGTTCATCGTGCCCAAGTTCCTTCCCGCTGCCGATGGCAATGTGGGTGAGCGCAACGCGGTCAACTGTGGTTCCATCGAACACAAGATGGGGATCCACGGCAACGCCACCTGCGTGATGAACTTCGACGGCGCTACCGGCTATCTGATCGGCCCGCCGAACAAAGGCCTGAACTGCATGTTCACGTTCATGAACACCGCGCGGCTTGGAACTGCGCTACAAGGTCTGGCGCATGCCGAAATTGCCTTCCAGGGCGGTCTGCAATATGCCCGTGATCGCCTGCAGATGCGCTCGTTGACAGGCCCGAAAGCACCGGACAAGGCCGCCGATCCGATCATCGTCCACCCGGACGTGCGTCGCATGCTGCTGACTATGAAGGCTTTCGCTGAAGGCACGCGTGCCATGGTGTACTTCACCGCCAAGCAGGTCGACATCGTCAAGTACAGCGAAGACCCCGAGCAGAAGAAAGCCGCCGACGCATTGTTGGCGTTCATGACGCCGATTGCCAAGGCATTCATGACCGAAGTGGGTTTTGAAGCGGCCAATCATGGCGTGCAGATCTATGGCGGTCACGGTTTCATCGCCGAATGGGGCATGGAGCAGAACGTTCGCGACAGCCGGATCTCGATGCTGTACGAAGGCACCACCGGTATCCAGGCCCTCGACCTGCTGGGCCGCAAGGTGCTGATGACCCAAGGCGAAGCGCTGAAGGGCTTTACCAGGATCGTCCACAAGTTCTGCCAGGGCAACGAGGGTAACGAAGCCGTGCAGGAATTCGTGACGCCATTGGCTGCGCTGAACAAGGAGTGGGGCGACCTGACCCTGAAAGTCGGCATGGCGGCCATGAAGGACCGCGAAGAAGTCGGTGCCGCGTCGGTGGATTACATCATGTTCTCCGGTTATGCCTGCCTGGCTTATTTCTGGGCCGACATGGCGCGTGTTGCGGCCGAAAAACTGGCTGCCGGCACTTCGGACGAGGCGTTCTACCGCGCCAAGATCCAGACGGCGCGTTTCTACTTCCAGCGTATTCTGCCGCGCACTCGCACGCATGTTGCCGCCATCCTGTCGGGCGCTGCCAACCTGATGGACATGAAAGAAGAAGACTTCGGCCTGGCTTACTAAGCTTCGCTGACGTCATGAAAACCGCCTGCTCGATGATCAGGCGGTTTTTTTATGGGTGCGTTTTAGCGCATTGCTGTATTCGAATTCCAACGAGACCTGAGAAGGCGCTCAGGCCCCGCGCATAGTCACAAAAAGTGTTTTCCTGGACACCTCTCGTTCCTCACGCTCCGCGTAGGAGTGCATTTCGTGACGCTCTGCGTCGTCAATGCCATCGCGATAAGAAAGCGCCTTTATGTGCGTCCCGAGCGGCATGCCAACGCATGGGCACGAGAAATCCCGCAATAAACATTTCCCGCTTCCTGCCGTTACAGAAATTAAGTTGTTTGTTGATCCTGCCGATGCATTGTTCGCTGGCGGAGGGCACAATGCCATCAAGTCAGTCACCCATTCAGATGCCGGGTAGGAGATAACCCTTTTGTTGCGTCCATCCGCTGCGCGATTGAGTCATTTTTTGCCTTCACTGGGCTTGCTGGTGGCGGGGCTCGCGGCTGCTTACGTCAAGGACCTGAACGTCTTCTTCACTTCGCTTTTCAATGTGCTGCCAACGCTGGTTCTGCTGTTGGGCGGTGCGTATTGCTGCGTCTACCGGCGTCAGCGCGAGCTGTTTCTGATGCTCACGGTGTACATCGCCTACTACCTGCTCGATACCCAGACTGACTTCTATCGGGACAACGGCAAGGTCCGTGATGATGCGGCGGTGATCTTCCATCTGGTCTGTCTGCTGTTGCCGGTGCTGTTCGGGTTGTATGCGGCGTGGGAGGAGCGAACGCATCTGTTTCAGGACATGGTCGCGCGGCTCGCGGTCCTGGTGGCGGTCAGCAGCGTGGCATTGGGTCTTGAACAAAGTTATCCGGTCGAGTTGCAGGTCTGGCTGGCAGACATCCGCTGGCCTGCGCTGCATGGTGCATGGATGAGCCTTATTCAGCTGTCCTACGCGATGTTTCTGGTGTCGTTCGGGGTGCTGATCTGGCAATACCTGGAGAAGCCGCGACCGCTGCACGCTGCACAGATTGTCGGTCTGCTGGGGTTGTTCTGGGCGTTGCCGAAAACGTTCATCCTCCCGTTCACGCTGAATATCCTGTGCAGTCAGGTCATGCTGATGATTGCCGCAGCCGTCGCCCACGAGGCTTATCAGATGGCGTTCCGCGATGAGCTCACGGGCCTGCCTGGTCGCCGGGCGCTCAATGAGCGCATGCAGCGTCTTGGGCGCAACTATGTGCTGGCGATGAGCGACGTGGATCACTTCAAGAAATTCAACGACACCCACGGGCACGACGTGGGGGATCAGGTACTGCGTCTGGTTGCCAGCAAACTGTCGAAAATCACCAACGGTGGCGGCAAGGCGTATCGCTATGGCGGCGAAGAATTCGCTATCGTGTTTGCCGCCAAGACTATCGACGAATGCATGCCGCACCTGGAAGCCATTCGTGAAACCATCGCCAATTACGAGATTCAGCTGCGCAACAAGGACAGTCGCCCGCAAGACGATCAGCAAGGCCGGCAACGCCGCAGCGGGGCTCACTCAGGCAGCGTGTCGGTGACGGTCAGCATTGGCGTTGCCGAGCGCCAGCCAGAGCATCGTACGCCCGAAGAAGTGCTGAAAAGCGCCGACCAGGCGCTGTACGCGGCCAAGGGGGCAGGACGTAATTGCGTGGTCGCTTATGGGCAGTTGAACCGGCGCGGTGCTGTGCGCACCACCGAAGCGGCTACCTGAGCACATTCTGGTATTTCCCGTGACCTGTCATGACTGTTGAGTCATGACACGACCCTATGTCTCTGAAATGTTGTTCGGGTAGACTCGTGAAACTCGACTGCTGATCTGCGTCGCTGCACGCACCTATCAGCCTCCAACAGAATTTCGCTCCGTTTCACGAGGTTTGCCATGGCTGACTACAAAGCGCCACTGCGCGATATGCGCTTCGTCCTCAATGAAGTCTTCGAGGTTTCCAGGCTCTGGGCGCAACTGCCGGAGCTGGCTGAAACAGTCGACGCTGAAACGGTCGACGCCATTCTTGAAGAAGCCGGCAAAGTCACCAGCAAAACCATCGCCCCGCTAAGTCGTAACGGTGACGAAGAGGGCTGTCACTGGAAAGACACGGTCGTTACCACGCCTGCGGGGTTCCCCGAAGCTTACCGGATCTACGCGGAAGGCGGCTGGGTCGGCGTGGGCGGCAACCCCGAGTTTGGCGGCATGGGCATGCCCAAGGTGGTGTCGGCCCAGGTCGAGGAGATGCTCAATTCTGCGAGCCTCGCGTTCGGCTTGTACGCGATGCTCACCTCCGGTGCCTGTGTGTCCATAAACACCCACGCCACCGAAGAGCTGAAGGCCAGATTTCTGCCCAACATGTATTCGGGCGTCTGGGCCGGATCGATGTGCCTGACCGAGGCTCACGCCGGAACTGACCTGGGCATCATTCGCACCCGAGCCGAGCCGCAGCCTGACGGTGCCTACAGGATCACCGGCAGCAAGATTTTCATTACCGGCGGTGAACACGACCTGACTGAAAACATCATCCATCTGGTGCTGGCCAAGCTGCCGGACGCACCGCCAGGGCCGAAAGGCATTTCACTGTTTCTGGTGCCCAAATTCATGGTCGGTGAAGACGGCAGCATTGGCGAGCGCAATACCGTCAGCTGTGGTTCGATCGAACACAAGATGGGTATCCAGGCCTCGGCGACCTGCGTGATGAACTTTGATGACGCCACGGGTTATCTGATCGGTGAGCCGAACAAAGGACTGGCGGCGATGTTCACGATGATGAACTACGAACGTCTGGGTGTCGGGATTCAGGGGCTGGCCTCAGGCGTGCGCTCTTACCAGAGCGCCGTCGAGTATGCGCTGGATCGCCTGCAGAGCCGCGCCCCGACCGGTGCGCAGAACAAGGAAAAGGCCGCTGACCCGATCATCGTTCACCCCGACGTGCGTCGCATGCTCCTGACCATGAAGGCCTTCAACGAAGGTGGCAGGGCGTTTTCCAGCTATGTCGCCCTGCAACTGGACATTGCCAAGTTCAGCCAGGACGATGCTGCACGCAAACGCGCCGATGATCTGGTGGCGCTGCTGACGCCGGTGGCCAAGGCGTTCCTGAGTGATATCGGCCTGGAGACCACCGTTCACGGCCAGCAGGTGTTCGGCGGTCACGGTTACATCCGCGAGTGGGGCCAGGAACAACTGGTGCGCGATGTGCGTATCACGCAGATCTACGAAGGCACCAACGGCATTCAGGCGCTGGATCTGGTGGGGCGCAAGATCGTCGGCTCGAACGGCGCGTTTTATCAGCTGTTTTCGGATGAAGTGCGCCAGTTCATCAACGACTCGGATGACGCTCTCAACGAATTTACCCAGCCGCTGGCAAAAGCCTTGAACATGCTGGATGAGCTGACTGGCTGGGTGCTGGACCGTTCGCGCAGCAACCCCAATGAAATCGGCGCGGCGTCTGTCGAGTACCTGCATCTGTTTGGTTACACCGCCTACGCTTACCTGTGGGCGATGATGGCCAAGGCAGCGCTCGGCAAAGAAGAACAGGAAGAGTTTTATGCGAGCAAGCTGGGTACCGCACGCTTCTATTTCGCACGTTTGCTGCCGCGTATTCACTCGCTGGACGCTTCGGTGCGCGCTGGCAGCGAATCACTGTTCCTGCTGAAGGCGTCACAATTCTGACTTGAAAAAGTCGTGTAAGCATTTGCTTACGCGACGTGGCGCAAATCGGCCTCTTCCCAAAAAAGGGATCCAAAGTTAATCTTTGTTCATGGACGTAGCGCAGGACGCGCAACAAGACATAACAGGGACACGTAGGGATGCCTGCCAGGATGGCGGGGTGAAAGGGAAATCAGGGAAACAGTCTGGAAAACCCCGCTTAGGCGGGGTTTTCTTTGTCTGCGTTTTAACGATTGGACTTCCCTGGCCGCAAAACTCCTGTCTTGCACGCATCATCGAGCGTGTAGCGCTCATCTCCCGAGAAAGAATAATGGCGTCGTGCCAGAGCCGGTTGAACCCTCACCGACGGCGAGGGTCGATTAGCTGTATGGCCAATCAGAGCCAATCAATCAGGAGCTTTTCATGGACATCATTCGTATCATTTTCGCCATTCTGCTGCCTCCGGTAGGCGTGTTCATGCAAGTAGGCTTTGCTGGCGCTTTTTGGCTGAATATTCTGCTGACCCTGCTGGGTTACATCCCGGGCATCATCCACGCGATCTACATCATCGTTTCGCGTAAGTAACACATTGTCGTACGCGGTGATCGTTCTCCCCATGCGGGAACGATCACACGGCGTGATCAGGCATCCAGCACTTCGCGATAAAAACGCCATTCCTTCTCCAGCGCATCTGCCAGGTTACTCGCCTTGCGGAACCCATGATGTTCGTCTGCGTAGAAGTGTGCCTGCGTCTTGATACCGCTTTCTTGCAGGGCCTTGAACATGGTGCGGGTCTGCTCTGGCACCACCACGGCATCCAGCTCACCCTGAAAGAAAATCACCGGCACGTTGATGCGGTCTGCATGCAACAGGGGTGTGCGGGCCCGATAGCGCTCGATGTCCTTGTCAGGATCGCCGATCAGCCAGTCCAGGTAATCGCCCTCGAATTTATGCGTGGCCCTGGCCAGCGCCACCGGATCGCTGACGCCGTACAGGCTGGCACCCGCGCGGAATACGTCGTGGAAGGCCAATGCGCAGAGCGTGGTGTAGCCTCCGGCACTGCCGCCGCGAATAAAAGCCTGTCGTTCGTCAATCAAACCGCGTTCGGCCAGATGTTTGACCACCGCACACGCATCCTCTACGTCCGCCACCCCCCAGGTGAGGTGCAGGCCTTGTCGGTACACGCGACCGTAGCCGCTGCTGCCGCGATAGTTGAGGTCTGCCACGGCAAAGCCCCGGTGTGTCCAGTACTGGATGCGCGGGTCCAGCACCGGGTAGCAGGCAGAGGTCGGGCCGCCGTGGATGAACACCACCAGCGGTGGTTTTTGCACGCCGGTCATAGCGGGATAGAAGTAGCCATAAGCCTCGGCTCCACCGCTGGGATAACACAACGTTTGAGGGCGACTGATCTGTTCGGGCGGCAACGGCGAACCTCCCCCTGCCAGCACCTGAACGCTGGCATCGTGGCGAGAGATGGCCACCACCGCCGAGGTGCTGATGGCTGATGCTGCGATGCAATACACGAACGCTTCGTCGATGGCGAGACTGCGGAAGCGGCTGTAACCAACGCTGAAATCTTCAACACCGCTATCGGCCTGACAAAGCCCCAGTACGCTTGCGCCGTCCTCAAACCAACTTGCCAGATAGCCATCGTTGATCGGCAACCAGGTGCAACTGCCCAGTTGCCAGGGCGCGGAAGCATGATCCGCCGGACGGGCGGGGAGTGGCGTGAACCCGGAAGGCGATTCGCCCCAGGGCTGCCAGAAGCCTGCACGATCGGTCAGGCAATACAGGCGACCGTGGGCATCGAAACGCGGCTGTTGCAGAGACTCTTGCGCACCGTTACCTGCCACGCACTGCGCAGAGGCCCAATGGCCATCGTCCTGTTTCGCGGCACACATCAACCGGGTGCTGGTCCACGGCTGATGCGGCCGTTGCCATTCGATCCAGGCCAGACGCTGGCCGTCGGCACTGATGATCGGCGACGCGTAGAAGTCGGCGCCCTCGGCGAGCAACTGGCGCTGCCCGTCAGTCAGGTCGATAGCGACCAGCCGATGCGTGTTGTGGTCCTCTTCAACGGCGAGAATCCGGCCACCGCTGAAGAACAGGCCGCCGTAGCGTTTGCTGCCCTCCGTCAACTGTACCGGCACGCTGGCGTCCAGCGCCTGACGGTACAGTTGCTGGTCACTCTCATTGACGAATACCACTGCGTCGTCAGCCAGACAGAACGAGCCGCCACCGTATTCATACACCCGGCTGCGAACGCTGAAGCCTGGAGGTGTCAGGCAGCGTTTGCTGTTTGCGGACCAGTGCCAGATTCGACAGGCCCCGTCTTCGGGTCGGTATTCGTTCCAGAACAGGCCTGCCGAGCTGGCGTCCAGTTCGGCAAAGTCGACGCCTGCGGCGACCGCTTGTGCGGCGCTCAGTCGTTCAGGAGGATTTTGCGATGAGTCGTGAGTTTCGGTCATTGCGAAAGGCCAGCTCTTCAATGGTTTGAGTAGCGGTTTCGGACTCGTCACGAGCCTGAGTGATGATTCCGTGATGGTAGGACTTGCTGCACACCGGGTCGGCATTGGCGGCGTCACCGGTCAGCATGAAGGCCTGACAGCGACAGCCGCCGAAGTCTTTTTCCTTCTCGTCACACGAGCGGCACGGCTCAGGCATCCAGTCGTAACCGCGAAAGCGATTGAAGCCAAACGAGTCGTACCAGATGTGCTGCATGCTGTGATCACGCACATTGGGAAACTGGATCGGCATCTGTCGCGCGCCGTGGCAGGGCAGCGCGGTGCCGTCCGGCGTCACGGTCAGGAAGATGTTGCCCCAGCCGTTCATGCACGCCTTGGGGCGCTCTTCGTAATAATCAGGGGTGACGAAGATCAGCTTGCACGGATGGTTTTCCGCTGTCAGCCGGTCGCGGTATTCATTGGTGACAGCTTCGGCACGTACCAGTTGATCTTTGGTCGGCAGCAGACCAACGCGGTTCAGGTGCGCCCAGCCGTAGAACTGACAGGTTGCCAGTTCAACGAAGTCCGCTTCCAGCGCGAGACACAGCTCGATGATCTTGTCGATCTTGTCGATGTTGTGGCGGTGGGTGACGAAGTTCAGCACCATCGGATAACCGTGCTTCTTTACCGCCCTGGCCATCTCGAGCTTCTGCGCGAAGGCTTTTTTCGAGCCGGCCAGCATGTTGTTGACCTGCTCGTCGCTGGCCTGAAAGCTGATCTGGATGTGGTCCAGCCCTGCTTCCTTGAAGGCGATGATCTTCTCTTCGGTCAGGCCGATGCCCGAGGTGATCAGGTTGGTGTAGAACCCCAGACGCCGCGCCTCGGCGATCAGCTCGGCGAGGTCCTGGCGCACCAGCGGCTCGCCGCCGGAAAAACCGATCTGCGCCGCACCCATTTCACGCGCTTGCTGCATGACCTTGAACCACTGCTCGGTGGTCAACTCCTGGCCCTGTCTGGCGAAATCCAGCGGGTTAGAGCAATAAGGGCATTGCAGCGGGCAGCGATAGGTCAGCTCGGCGAGCAGCCACAGCGGCAGGCCGACCTCGGGCGTGGGCGGAATAAGGGGGCCGTTGGGCACAGGGGTCATGTCAGACAAGATCGATCCAGTTTTTCTTTTTGGCACCTTCCATGAACTCGTCGACGTCCATGCCCAGTTCGGGAACGTTGGGGAATTGCTGATGAAGCTCATGGATAATTGCGGCGATCGTGCGTTGCCCATCGATCAGCCCGCCAATCAGGGCCGCGCTTTCATTGAGTTTGATCATGCCTTCAGGGTAAAGCACCACGTGGGCTTTTTGCGCAGGCTCGTATTGAAAGCGATAGCCTTGATGCCATTTGGGTGTCAAAGCCCGGAACTCCGGATCGTGCTTCATAGCGTAATCCCCTTATGCCAGACCTTCTGGTCTGTAACGCTGTGGTACGGCGGTCGGTTCAACTCGTAGGCCATGGACATCGCATCCAGCATGCTCCACAGGATGTCGAGTTTGAACTGCAGGATTTCCAGCATGCGTTGCTGGCCCTGGTACGTAGTGTAGTGCTGTAACGTGATCGCGAGGCCGTGTTCCACGTCGCGTCGGGCCTGACCCAGGCGGGTGCGGAAATACTCGTAGCCTGCCGGGTCGATCCACGGATAGTGCTGCGGCCAACTGTCCAGGCGCGACTGGTGGATCTGCGGGGCGAACAGTTCGGTCAGCGAGCTGCTGGCCGCTTCCTGCCAGTTGGCGCGGCGGGCGAAGTTCACATACGCGTCGACGGCAAACCGCACGCCTGGCAGGACCAGTTCCTGAGAGCGCAGTTGGTCCGGGTCCAGCCCTACGGCTTCGCCGAGGCGCAGCCAGGCTTCGATGCCGCCGTCTTCACCGGGCGCGCCGTCATGATCGAGCAGACGCTGTATCCACTCGCGACGAATCTCGCGATCCGGGCAGTTGGCCAGAATCGCCGCATCCTTGAGCGGAATGTTTACCTGATAGTAGAAACGGTTGGCGACCCAGCCCTGAATCTGCTCGCGGGTCGCGCGTCCTTCGTACATCGCCACATGGAACGGGTGATAGATATGGTAATAAGCACCCTTGGCGCGCAAGGCCTGTTCGAATTCAGCGGGGGACAGTGCAGTCGCGTCGCTCATGTCAGCTCCTAAAGCTCGATACTCATGCCATCGAAGGCAACTTCGACGTTGCGGCGAAGCAGCTCCGCGCGCTCCGGAGAGTCTTCGTCGAGAATCGGGTTGGTGTTGTTGATGTGGATAAGCACCTTGCGTTGCTCGGGGAAGCCTTCAAGCACTTCGAGCATGCCACCAGGACCGTTCTGTGCCAGATGGCCCATTTCCCGGCCGGTGCGAGTGCCAACGCCGCGGCGCTGCATTTCGTCGTCGTCCCACATCGTGCCATCGACCAGCAGGCAGTCGGCGTCGCGCATCTTTTCCGCCAGCGCTGCATCGACCTTGCCCAGGCCCGGCGCATAGAACAGCTTGCCGCCAGTGCGAGTGTCTTCGACCAGCAGGCCGATGTTATCGCCCGGATGCGGGTCGAAGCGGTGCGGCGAGTAGGGCGGCGCGGCGCTGCGCAGCGGGAAAGGCGTGAAGCGCAGGTTCGGGCAGGCAGGGATCACGAAGCTGCCTTGCAACTCGATACGGTTCCAGTTCAGACCACCGTTCCAGTGCTTGAGCATCTCGAACAGCGGGAAGCCGGTACTCAGGTCCTCATGAACCATGTCGGTGCACCAGACCTGATGCGGGCAGCCTTCGCGCAGGCTGAGCAGGCCGGTGGTGTGGTCGATCTGGCTGTCCATCAGCACGATCGCGCTGATGCCGGTATCGCGCAATGCCCGTCCAGGCTGCATGGGCGCAAAGCCTTGCAGCTGCGCGCGAATATCCGGTGAGGCGTTGCACAGCACCCAGTTGATCCCGTCGTCGGACAGCGCAATGGACGACTGGGTCCGTGCGTGGGCACGCAGGCTGCCGTCGCGAAAGCCTGCGCAGTTGACGCAGTTGCAGTTCCACTGGGGGAATCCACCGCCCGCAGCAGAACCTAGAATCTGGATGTACATGACAGCTCCCGGCACACATTCTGAAATAAAAAACAGCCATAACCATAAAAAAAGCCCCGGCGAACCGAGGCTTCACAGCGCACTGAAATCAACGGCTTGCGAAGTACATGGTGACTTCAAAACCGATACGCAGATCAGTGTAAGCAGGTTTAGTCCACGACATAAAAATCTCCTCGGATAAGTGCTGCGGTTGGTGACTACATCTTAGTGCATCGCTGAAGGCATACGTTCAGATAGTTAGGGAGCTATGTTACTCAATTTAGCCATTCTTCAGGATCGGAATCTGCAGAAAAGACCGTTACCGTTCAGGTAAGGATATCGGGATGGCCGCGCTGGCAGGGCGATTGGCCACGATCAGCCAGCCGCCAGTGGCGTTGATCAGTTGAGCCGACGCGGTGAGTAACGAGTGTGTATCCAGATTTGACAGAGCGCGTTGCAACGTCTCCGGGTGGCTGGCGTGATGCCCGGCCAGGTGCGCTTGCCACTGCATGTCTGCCAACTGCTGGTCGGGCAGGTTAAACAACTCGAACTGAGCTGAAAGGGCTTTTATCTGCTCAGGCAGATCGGCGTCGCGAATTAGCTCGGGCAAGCTGCCGATGAACGCTTCGATGTGTTCGAAAAGCTGCCCGGCGTTACACGTGGGCGACTGGACGCCGAACAGCAACCCGGTACTGCCGTTGATCTGTCGGATGCCGCTGAACACGGCATAACCCAATTGCAGTTCGACTCGCAGCCGCCGGTAAAAGGGTGCCTGTGACACGTGTGCGAGCAATCGCCAGGCGGCCTCATCTGCAAGGGAGGCCGTGGGGGCCGGGCAAAACACCAGCACTGCGTCTTCCGATGAAGACGATGCTTCAGTCGCCCAGCGTTTGCCAGAGCGAGTGACGGGCAGCCTGGGGGGGGCTGTTTGCCGAGTACCCGGTGCTGCATTCAACGCAGCGTCGATCAGGGACTGGCTGTCAGGGCAGAAACCCTTGGTGAAGCTGATCCAGCGCGACGTTGCCCATACGTCAGGCAGATCAGTGATCGCCAGCTGCGCAGCGTTGCTCAGGAAATGGTCGGCAAGCTGCTTGAGCAATTGGCGGATCGGAATCAGCGCGGGCTCTTCATGTGCCTGTGATGAGGGATCTGGGTGTTGCAGGCGATGCAGGCCATGTTCGATAACTGCAACCATTGGGGCTCGCAGGCCGTTCAATTGCAGCTGCCAGTAAGGGCCGTAAGCACTGAACGTCAGGACGACTCCGGCCTGACGGGCGTCTTCGATCAATGGCTTGAGCCCTGCATGGAGCATCCGCCAGAGGGCAGGCTGTGCGGAGGGCAGCTCCCAACGCAGGTAAAGCGCGGCTTCCTCGCTGTTCCCCGATGCCGCGCCAAGAAACGGGTTTGGTGCTGGCAGACGCCATTCGACTGGCTCTATGTCGAGGTCGCCGACCACCGTAGAACTGACCCGTGCGTCGGGTGTGAGCCATGCAAGCAGCGCACGTAACGCTTCTTTGCCTTGGTCGCTCAACTGCGCAGGCGTCTCGCGACAGTAATGATTTGCCAGGGCCAGCGCTCCGCTCATTTGCAGACGGCGTTGTTCCAGGCGCTGGTATTGCTCGATCAGCGCAGGCCAATGCATCTTGAAAAAATCGAGCCAGCTGAAAAACAGGTTGCGGATGGCGGGAGCGTCCGCGCTGGCGCCTTGGCACTCGATATCAAGCAACAGCTGCCCGCCAAACTGATACAGCGGTGCGGCTTTCAGCGAGTTGACGAGGCCCCGTTCGACCAGCTCCGCAATCAGGCCGCCCGGCTGTGCTGCATTGAGCCAGTGACAGAAGAACGCCACCGCCTCGTCAGCCCTGTCCGGCAGATTCTCGCAGGCAAACAGCAGGTGGCTTTGATCGCCAATTTGCTGCAGACGGCGCGCAATCAGTGGTGGAGGCGTGCGCTGTTGGACCTTCATCCCATTGGCGAATAACGCGCCATGACTCGTTGCCAACGCTTCCAGCTCAGCCACCGATTGCGGCCCGCTCAGGCACAGGGTCATCTGACCGGCCTGATAGAAGCATCGATAAAAGTCCTTCAGTGCTTGCTGGAATGCAGGATTGGGCACTGACAGGCTGTAACGATTGCCCGCGTGAAAACCGCGCAGTGGATGCTGTGGGTTGACCGGTGTCAGCAGGCGCGCCTGATCGCGTGATGCGCTGTCGCCGACCCAGGCGATGAATTCGGCATGCAGCACTTCACGCTCGCGTAGCTGGTCTGCGATGGCCATGCGCGGCCGGGCGAGCATGTCGCACAGCCGCTCCAGTGCCTGGGCGAAGACTGCCTGCGGCAGTTCGAAGAAAAAGTCGGTGGTACGTTCACGGGTACTGGCATTGACCTGGCCGCCGTGGCGTTGCACGAATGCCATCAGGTTTTCCCCGGCAGGGAACCGCTTGGTGCCAAGGAAAAACAGGTGTTCCAGAAAATGCGCCAGCCCCGGCCACGCCTGCGGCGCATCGTGGCTGCCTGCTGCCACGCGCAATGAGGCCGCACAGCGCTTGAGCCGCGGCTCGTGACACAGCACCACATTCAGGCCGTTGGCCAGCGTAAGGCGTCTGAGTTCAGCGGAGTGTGCGGCAGGCATCAGGGGCATCCGGAAAGCGTTGCGAAGCAAAGCATCATGCTAGCGGATTAGCTGACCCGTTCGCGAGCCTCCTGCTCAAACCCGCGAAACAGATCAAGTCAGCGGCGCATAAAGTGCAGGCCGACGGTCCACGAAGTAGTCGTTCGCAGTTCTGGCCTGGGCCAGCAGCGCCTTGTCCAGCGTGCCGACCAGCAGTGCTTCGTCCTGACCAGCCAGCACCGGGCGGCTGCCGTCCGGTGCGCAGAGGCTGCTGAGCCCGCAATAACGAATCTCGCCCTCGCTGCCGCAGTAGTTGGCGTACACCACATAGCAGTGGTTCTCGAATGCCCGTGCGCGCACGGTCA
>NZ_LJPW01000087.1 GCF_001400735.1 Pseudomonas caricapapayae | reverse complement strand
ATAGCAACCAGCACTAACCCAATAGCTATTAATATAAAACCAGAAAATAAATCTATTTGGGCGCTAGTCATTTGTCATTTTCCCGTAAAGAACCTCTCCAAATTTTTCACCTTTCGACTCGCCAAGCTCCCCTCCCCCCCAGCCGCCTACAGCCCCCCCAATCACGCCGCATGCAAGCGTACCCATACCACCAGTTGGAATACCAATTGCGACGCAAGCTGTAGTGACGAGTACTCCGCCTACATATCCACCAGCACCGGCTCCAAAAACGCTACCCAATAGCGAACCACCCTCAATATATTTCGCCTTACGACACTGCTCTTCACGACCCAGCGTACAAGCTTTATGAATGGCTAGTCCGGTAGAACCTACCTCAAGAGCAGTCCCGATGTAAGCTCCTCTTTTGATCCATTTAGCAGCTTTCGCCACGCCAGATACCTTGTCGGCATACCCTGGGATTTCTCCGGCATGCATATAGCTATTGGTTGAAAGCCCAAGCATTCTTTTAATGGAGCCTTCATTACGCAGTCCGGATCCATAAGACAGGAAATTATTCAGCAGCTTATCAAGCTTCATGAACAGCTCGGTTCGCTTGGCGTAGAAAGCGTCTCGCTGGGTCATTGTGCCGGACCCCATGTGATCCCGGTAAAGCTTTTCGATGTCTTGAAGCGTTTTTTTAATCCCCTCCATATGTTTGGCCCAACCATCACTTGCAGCGCCTACCCCCATCGATGTGTAGGATATCGCCTGCTTGAGCAGCTCGAAATTCTCAACAAAAAAATCATCAGCTTCCACCCCATTAACCAGCAATGCCCTATGCACCTCAGCAGCTTTGACCATTAAAAAAGCTTCCTGGGCAGTAGACAATGGCGTAGAAGCATCGCCGACGATGACCAGCTCACCAGGCAGAACAACGCCACCCGAGATGTGGGAGTTGAGGGCGACGAACTTGGCCTTCGTATTCTTTGGCAGCGCAAGGTTGGTTTTCAGAGATTCGAAGGTCTGCGCTCTGGGATTGATAAAAGTTCGTACTTCAGCCATGGTCGTGCCTCACGAATACTTTTTATTATTGATCCGGTCCCAACCGCCGGCCACGTTACCTCCTGCTGTGCCATCGACACGTTTCTGCAATGTGTAGGTAGTTTTAATGCGGCCGTAGTTGAGCTGCACGATTTCTATGGGGATACCTGAACTTGCGCTCTGTGTGTACTCCGCGATGATAACTTCCTCAAGCACCACTTCGTAGTATTTGAGCTTGTCAGTGCCTGCGCGGCAGAGCACCAGCTTCACTTCCTTGAGGTGCTGGCCTGCACAGCTGGCTTCCATCAGCTTGCAACTAGCGCTGTCAAGGTATTTGGTGAAGATGAAGTTGGTCATAGTCGTGCGACCAGATGAAGCGCCGCCCGCGGAACTAGCGGTTGCGGAGGTGCTTTGGCTGACGCCAAAGTTATAACCGATAATTTCAATCCATTTGCTATATTTCTCGTCCAGAGCTTCGCCGGGGATATCTGCGATCTGAATAAAGGCGTCGAAAGCCATCTTTTACCTCTCCTTGGTAGCCGTTTGCTACACGTTAATTGGCGTAGAGCTCCGATGTGACATCAAATTACAACATCAGTTCCGGCAGCCGAGTTGACTATGGAGTAGTAACTTAAGGTAGTTGCATGCCCATTTCAAGCCAAGAAGGCCTCCATCACTATATGGGTGTGGACACATAACAGCACAGCGCACCAGCCGGTGCCAACAGTATCAGCAGAACGCCGACTGCACTCCCATCACGCCAGCACCTTCAATGCACGCTCTATAAGGGCGTGACGATCAGCCAGACCATCCGTGCCGCCGCTGAAGCACTTGGTGATGATCAGAAAGTCACCTTGTCCGCAAATGTGTCGAGGTTGGAGCGGTGCCCGAACCATGCAGCCGACATTGCGGCGTGGTTAGGCAGCTCCAGTAGCTCCGGATGATTGATTAGATCAGAGCTCAGCACCTCACCGCACTCAGCGTAGTTTATTTTACCGGTGACCCAAATCAGCCCTCTGCCCAGATACAAGTGGCCGTCATTGTCAGGAGGGGTCCCCAGCCGTGCAGCCAGCCGTCAGAACAACCCACCGAGCGCGGCAGGTACCCAATTCATGATTACCAACTCACCGCTGATATCGGCCTTCCCCTTTCGCTGGTTCGCGGTACTGTAGCGAATGTCGACCGTTTCAAAATGGAAGCCTTCAAACACGCGTCGTATGTCAGGGTGGTCATTGATGCTGACCATCACTTTGCCTTTGCACGTCCGCATGAAATCAGCCATCCGCTCATAATTCTCGAATGAAAAATCAACGCCATACCCAGCAGTCTGCCAGTAAGGCGGGTCCATGTAATGGAAGGTGTGAGGCCGGTCGTAACGCTGGGCGCACTCAAGCCAAGGCAGGTTCTCCACATAGGTACCCGACAAACGCTGCCAGGCCGCAGAAAGGTTCTCCTCGATCCGTAGCAGGTTGATGGCCGGGCCTGTCGTTGCGGTCCCGAATGTCTGCCCGCTCACCTTGCCTGCGAAGGCGTGGTGCTGCAGGTAGAAGAAACGGGCGGCGCGCTGGATGTCAGTGAGGGTTTCAGGGCGGGTCATCTTTTGCCACTCAAATACCTGGCGCGAGCTGAGTGCCCATTTGAACTGGCGGACGAATTCTTCAAGGTGGTTTTGGACGACGCGATACAGCGTCACCAGGTCTCCATTGATGTCGTTCAAGACCTCGACGGGGGCTGCCTGGGGACGCATGAAGTAGAGGGCCGCACCGCCAGCGAACACTTCGACGTAGCATTCGTGGGGCGGGAAAAGTGGGATGAGGCGGTCGGCCAGGCGGCGTTTGCCGCCCATCCAAGGGATGATGGGTGTGGACATAGAAAGCAAGACCTTTACTGTATATATAGACAGGTGCTAGGCTCGCTCCGCTTTGTGCACGAAGCGAGAGCCTTGGCTGGACTTGCAGGGGTAATCTGCGAGAACGGTGACCAGCCGCGATGTTGACGCATCTCGACTGGTCGCTCTTTTTCAATCTGCTGCAGTAACTCGTTTTGTGAATGCCTGAATGGCCCACAGCTCGATCAGAGCAAAACCTTCAGAGCACGCTCATAAAGTGCTTGGCGGTCTGCGAGACCGTTGGTGCCGCCGTTGATGCGTTTCGTGATGGTAAGGAAGTCGCCTTTGTCTGCCAGGGTATTGAGCCCAGCCCGGTGCCAGAACCAACCTGCCGACATGGCTGCATGCTCTGGGCGCTCCAGGAGTTCGGGGTGCTTGAGTAGATCCAGTCCTAATGCCTCTGCGCACGCGGCGTAATTGTCTCGCCCGGTGACCTGAATAAGCCCCCTGCCCCGGTACAACTGACCGTCGTCATCGTCCTCTGGCGTGTTACCAAGGCGTTCAGCCAGCCGCCCGGTGTCGTACTTGTCGAGATATTGATCGCTGCCCAGTTCGCGCACGTAGCGGAGCTGGCCGGACTCGTGCCCTACCTGTGCGAGAAAAGCAGCTATGCGCAATTTGGTGACGATGGCGTATTTGCTCATCGCAACGTTTAGGACAGGAACAAAAACGCCAGCTCGGGAGCTGGCGTTGGGGAGGATCTGCAGCAACTGCTGCGTGGTAATCGACATGCGTGGTTCTCCTGATGAGTAGATGTTGAGCTGGTGGGCTAAAGCTGTACGACCTTGACCGGTTTCTTCTCTTTCTTTTTCTTGCCTTTCGCCTTAGCCTTACCGGACTTCCCACCATTGCATTCAATAGCCGTGGTCCAGCCAGACTGGGTAAAGACCTGTTCAACCGAGTCAACCAGGTACTCGCCATCAAGGCCGACTTTGAAGTCCAGTGCATTGATCATTCGCTCGGCGAACAGATCGGTACGCCCCGCCATTTCCAGCCGAACACCTGCGGTACTACGATTGAATGCCGCGAGACGCGCTTTGGCAGCCTGCTCAGCAGCGGACTTATTGGGATGGATATGGCGGTCGGTATGAACGGGCGGGAGGCCGTTAGGGGATTGATCGTTGCTCAGCTCAACTACCTGCAGCTTTCCAGTTTTCTTATCCAGATGCTTGGCCTGGACGGCTTTCTGTGTGGTCTTGTCGCTGAGGCGAAACTGCCAGCGTGCAACGTCGTGACGACGGATCGTTATCACCCCCAGGGCCTTACCGCTCGCGCTCAATCCGTCTTGCCGAGGCAGCACCAGCAGCTTACCGTCGGCAACTTTCGCGGTGCAGTCATACTTCTTGGCCACCCGGGTGATGAAGTTGTAATCCGACTCGTCGAGTTGATCGACGCGAGGCACTTTTGTCGTGACGGTACACACCGGCTTCCAGCCATTACGTGCAGCAACCTCGCTGACGATCTGCTGCAGGGTGACGTTCTCCCAACTGCCGGATCGGGTGGTCCGGCCACTGCCGCGCATATCGCTGGCCTTGCCGCGTATGACCAACGTATCGGGTGGACCAGACGCCTCGATGTCATCAACGGTGTATAGACCCAGTCGGGTCAGCCGATGCCCTTCGTAACCGAGGTATATCTCAATGTCCGCACCACGCGCAGGCAGTGAAACGGCCCGATCCCTGTCGTCGATGCGCAGCTCAAACTCATCTGACTCCATGCCAGGCTTGTCGCTTGTGCGCAGCAGCAACAAACGGTCGTTGATCAACGCCGTAATGTCGGTGCTGTCCGCAACAATTCGGAATGCAGGCTTCATGAGACCTTCTTAATGTCCATGGCAAGGCATGACGGACTCACCAGAATCCGCCGCCGAGTGTTAATAAAAGTTGGATGTGAACCGGCTGGCAGCTAGCCCCAGAGCTGTATCACTTCCTCGGTCTGGGTGAGCAGGTCCGGCAACAGGATCTGCACACCCGCTCGATATGGTTGGGGCTCGTCGGCCAGACCTTGATTGGCATCCAGCACGGCCTCAACGCTACCGCTCAGATGCCCGTAATACTGCTGGCAGATAGTGTCCAGCAGATCTCCGTCAGACGTTCTGCAGATCGTCGCCATAGCTTACAAACTCCAGTGAAAAGCCCTGCTTGCGGGGAATACCCCCGGCGAGCAGGTTGCTCTGTTCTTCATCCACACTGAGCAGGCACCAGTTGCCCAGCACCTCACCGTAACCAGTGGTCAGGCTCAGCGGCTGCAAGTTGCGGCCCATGCTGCGTAACGTATCCAGTTGCTTGAGGCCGCCCTTGAAGCCGGGAAAAATGGCCCCCTTCAAACTCAACTTGTCGTCACCGAGGCCAACCGCCTGTTGCGCAATGCTGCGCGTCAAGCGCTCTTGCCCGGCCCAGCGGAACGCGGTCTGTCTGCGAAGCTCATCGAAAGCGGCCGTGTCCAGGTTGAAGTAGTAAGGCTGAGACTCGGGCTTGAGCGGCTGGATGATCAGCAGATGCGGAAACGGTTTCACCGCCTCGGGTGCCGGTGTCATCTGCGTTGCAAAGCTGCCAGTCGGGACAATGTTGCCCAGCGACGGACTGACGCTTCCCGCCACCCGATTGATCGCGGCACCGGCTTTGGATGCTTGCTCTTTCAGCGTCCCCAGGCGCTCTTGCACCTGCGCCGCCGCACCGGTCGCCTGCCCGTACATCGCAGCTACCTGCCCAACCTTTGTCTGCGCGACACTGATGCCCCGCATGGTGCGTTGCAGTTTTTCACCAATGGCCGGACCAATGAACGGAATGTTCTCCAGCTCCGACGCGGCCCCTGTCATATCGCCAATGGCCCCGTTTAAGGGACCAAGCATGTCGTCCAGACTACGGCGTCCCACCTCTCCCGCTGCAATCAGGTATTTCAACGATGACTGCAGCTGTTCTGCATAAGCCATAACCTTTCCTCAACCCACGTGCGGGGCATCAAACAATTGGCGGGCAGCCGCCTGCCGACTGAACTCTTCAAACTGACGCTGAAGGTACGGTGCGATGTCCCTTGCCAGCTGTGCCGGGTCCTTTACATCGCCCTGTACGTTGACGGGCATATTCGGCGAGAAGGTGAATTGCTGGTCGACCTTGGTGGGTTCAGGCTTGCTCTGCTCGGCAGCCTTGACCACGGCAGGCAACGCCAAAGGTGCGGGTGCTACCGCAGCCATCGCTTTGACCACATCGCCAGGTGCGGCAGAAGGTTTGGTATCACCAGTCTTCCCAGCGATGGCCTCGGTTTTTTCATCTGAGCCAAACAGCGCTTTGCCCAGAAAGCCACCGATATCCTGGCCGCCCATGCCGCCAAGAAAGGCACCGACCGCGCCACCAATGGCGGTTCCGATCACCGGCACGATAGAGCCAATCGCGGCACCCGCCGCACCGCCTGCCAATGCACCGGCCAGCCCACCCGCAGCGCCGCCGTAGCCTTCGGCTTTCTCGTCCTGGGTCTCGGCGTTTTGGTACGTGTCCAGAGCGAGCATGCCCGCATCCAGAAACTTCGCGCCGGGGACCATCTTGGCAACGCTGCTCAGCTTTCCTGCGGCACCGGCCAACCGCGCAAGGCGCCCTGCTGGTACAGGAGGGGCTGGCGGCACCGGAGGGCGCGGAGGTCCTGCGCGTCGACCACCAGCACCACCTGCAGCACCACGCCGACGGCTGCGCCGTGACCGGCGTTGATCCCCCGGTGCATCCGAACCACCACCGAACGCACTGGCGTTGACCACAAAGACCTTCTGCGGCTCAGAGCTGCTGCCGCCCTTGGCACCATCAGAGTCGTTGCCACCCTCACCAAACAGATCGAGGATCTTCAGACCGGTATCGACCGGATCAAAGCCGGTCTTGCCGGGTTCCTCTGCGTCGTCATCAGCATCGTCAGCGCCGCTCTTGCCGTCGGCATCTGCTTTGTCCTTATCCTTTACCTTTGCTTTGTCCTTGCCTTTAAACGCTTTGAGACCGGTTTCCAGCAGGCCTTTAACCGCGCCCACCTTCCCTTCGGACTTATCGTCTTTGTCGCCAGAGTTGGTGACGTAGACTTTCTGTACCTTGTTTGGATCACCAGTCAGGGATCCACGCCCAATGTTTAGCAGCCCTTTGCCGATTTTGAACACCCCGGCAGCGGACTTCAGTGCCAGAAGCCCAGTGCCTATCGATGCGATGGCCAGCACCACCGGCTTGGAAGTATCAGAGAGCGCTGTGAATTCCTTGGCCGTTGCCGTGATCCCTTTCGCAACGGCGTCGGTGACAGGGCGGATCGCGTCACCAATGCTGCGCATCGAGTCGTTGACCGCCTGAAACGTCTCGGCCCAGATCTGCGACGATGCACCCCGGCGCTCGGCCAGGTTCTTGTCGAGGATCCCCGAAGCATTTTGTGAGTCTTTTTTCAGCTGCTCATACAGCGCGCGATTCTGCGTGTAAGCGGTCAGTGCAGCCTTGACCTGCATGTCAGCAAACAGATCGCCAGTGCGCAGCGCCTGCTCCAGCGAGTCCAGCATCTCTTTGGCTTTCGCCGGATCAGCCTCCTTACTGATCTTGGCCGTTGCCTCCTTCATTTTTTTGGCTTTTTCAGGGTCTGTCTTTTCGATGTAGCGCTGGGCCAGCGCGAAGCTGGACTCAAGGGTCGACATGCCCTTTTGGATACCGGTGTTCAGCGATCCCTGATAATCGATACCAACGTCCTTGTACGACTTGACCACGTCGGTGGAGCCGATCTTCTCCATCCAGTTCTTCAGGTTGTTGGCGGCTTCATCCGAGCCACCGGCCGTTTTCATCTGGACCTGCAGCATTGCGCCGAGTTGGCTCACCGAATCCATGCCGGTGACACCCAACTTGCCCATGCCCGCCAGCAACTGCGGAAACCAACGCGCCATGTCACTGGCCTCAAAGCTGCCCGCCTGACCCTGCATGGCAATTGCCTCGAGGGCTTTTTCCATGACCTTGGGATCGGTGATCTTGGCATTCTGCTGCAGTGCCTGAATCATGTTGGCCGTATCGTTGCCGCTGGCCCCCTGCCCGACCGCAAACTTCGCAGCGACCGGCGCGTAGGAAAGCGCCTTGTCCAGGCTCATGCCCGCACCAACCAGCTTGTTGACCAGGTCGGCGACGTCATTGCGTGCCATGCCCGTGTCTTGCGAAGTCTTGATCACCGAGGTGGTCAGCTCAGCTTCCTGCGGCTGATTGGCTACACCGGCCTTGATCGCGATGTCCCGGATGATCGCCTGATAGTCGGCACTGATCTTGGTCGGTACGGCCAATGCGCCGACACCCGCGACGGCGGTGCCGATGCCCGACTTGAGCCCGGCCTTGCCCTGCTCGATCTGTTGGTGTCCCTTGACCTTGAGGTCCATGCTTCTGGCCACACGGTCAAGGGACTGATATTCCTGTCTGAGCTTACCGACCTGAACACCCTGTTTGCGCAGGGTGTCGAGGTTGTTCTCAAGCTTGCGCAGCAAACCAGAGGCCGAGGCAGCACCACTGTCGTGCGCTTTCTTCCACTCGTCACGCAGACGCATGGTTTCGCCAATCGTGTTTCTCAGCACCTTGGCCTGATTGCCGCGCTGCTCCAACTTCTTGATGCGGTTTTCAACGGTGTTGAATGCCGCACCCACGGTCGGGCTGACAGCGCCGCCAATCACCAGGCCCAATGCCAGATTGTTCGCCATCACTCACCTCTGATGTTGGGATGGGCTCAGTCCGTGAGCCACCAGATCATGTCCGAGAAAGACATGGACATGATTTCTGCCGACGAAAAACCCAGCTCTTTTGCGAGCCGCTTCGCCGCAAGCCTCTGCAATGCGGGGTCAAAGCTCGTCGTCGCGCACCAGGCGAAAATAACCGGCCTGCAGGCGGCTGTAGTCCTTGAGGGACAGCCCCTCAAGATCGCGGACGCCCATCTGGGCCAGGGATGCGAACAGGTTCAGCTCGCGTTGTTCATCGTCGCCGTTGGCAGCCGCCTGGGCGGTGCGCACATCGCGCACGGTAGGTGCGCGCATGGTGATGGTATCGACCTGAACGCTGTTGACCTCGGCAGGCTTGGTCAGCTTCACCGACACGCTCTCGGCCGTCAGGGTCATCCACTTCGGATTGGTATTTACTTGAGACACAGGATGTTTCCTTCTATCAGAGGCCAAGGGCGGAACGTTCCGCCGCGAGTTGATCGACACCATTGATCACGCGCTTCATGCCCAGCGCATCGATCTCGTAGACCACCCGGCCATCCACTTCCAGCTTGTAGTAGGTGAGCGCGACAGCGTGTTTGATCTCGGCCTTGTCACCCGCTTTCCAGTCCCCCATGTCGACCTCTTTGAGTCGGCCACGCTGGGTCACCACCACTGGGGTGATCTTGCCTTTGAGCCCTTTAAAGGCACCACGGAACACACCGTTGAAGGCCGTGCCATCCGCCAAGCCGAAGAACTTCAGGGACTCGCGACGCACGCCCGTGGTGGTGAAATTGGACTCTTGCTTTTCCATGCCCATGTCCAGTTCGACCGGCAAGTCCATGCCACCGCCACGGTGCTCTTCAGTCTTGAGCGTCATCTTGGGCAGGGTCAGGCTGGGCACATCGCCCTGAAAGCTGACACCGTCCACGAACAGGTTCAGGTTGCTCAGTGTTTCGGGAATCATTGCCATCGTTGCAGCTCCTTAAGCGGCAGAGTCGAGCACTTCGGTCAGCCATTGATTGGTGACTTCAACGCGGAAGTTGGGGTTTTCGGCAGGCGGCACGTCGGTGAAACGGATGTTCCAGTACACCTTGCCCTGCTCAAGCTGGCTGGCCGTGTTCAACTCGGTATCCGCGAACACTTCAAAGTTGATGATCGCGCCCTGATTCTTCAGGTCACGCATGAACGCCTGCAGGCCCTCGGTCACATCCTTGACGTAGGTGGCAGTGATCGAGCGGTCCACCGCCCATTTGTGCCCGTAGAGGATCGCGTCCATGACGATGTCCATGGTGCGCACGCGGGTGACGAACGCCCACTTGGGATCGCTGCTGAGCGTGCGGTTGCCCCACAGGCGATAGCCGTCGTCGCGGATGATGGTGGCGATGTTGGCGTAGTTGAGCAGATTCGCCCGGCAAGTTTCATCACCGTCCAGAAACTCGATAGGCCGCTTGGTGCCCGTGATACCTACAAACTCTTTGTTGGACGGCGAGGCCCAGAAGCCGTACTCCGCGTCGGTCCAGGCGAACAGGCCCGCTACCCAGGCAGAGCCCGGTGCATCAACCGTCTTGCTGGCCGTCGTATCCCAATACTGAACACCGGGGTCGACCATAAAAGAACGCTTGCCGCCGAAGTTCTTGGCATACGCCATGACCGCTTCGTCTGTGGTGTTGGGGCCATCGAAGATCGGCAGCGCCCGCAGTTTGTCTGCCAATGCAGCCATAGCGGTGCCGACCGCCAGAATCGAGCTGTGCTTGGGCGCGATCAGCAGTCGCGGCTGGGCATTGAAGCGGCTCTTGCCATCGAGCAGTGCCTGGAGACCGGTACGTGTGCCATCGGCTTTCACACCGCCGATGATCGCGGAGGCTTGCAGGGCAGCATCGTCCAGTTTGGCGACGCCGCAGGCGACGATCACCGCCTTGGCCCGCACGTAGATTGCCTGACAGGCTTTGGTGATCGCCGAGTCAGGGCCAAACGCTGCAATGGCCTCGCGCTCGGAAGTGATCAGCACCAGGTCATTGACCTTGGCGCTGTAAGCAGGCGCTTCAGTGAACGTATCCACCAAGCCAATGATCGAGGACGTGGGCAACGAGATGGTGCGCGCGCCGGTGTCGACGTTCGTGACAGTCACGCCGTGGAAGAAACTCATGGGACGATCTCCAGAAACGAAAAAACCCCATAAGAGGGGTTGGTGGTGGAATGCGAACAGCAGAAAAGAAAGCGCCCCGTCAGTGCGGGGCGTCAGGTCATGGGCGCTTCGTCGTCAGGGGCATCCTGCGCAGAGCCTTCGGGCTCAGTAGGCTCGTACACGAACGGATTCGCAGGCGGCGTCGGCCATTCAAAGTCCAGCGGATAGCCTGGCAATGTGTCGAGTTGGGCGAGCTTTACCCGGTACACCCGCTGCGCATTGAGTTCGGCCTCCACGGCAGGCAGCGCCTTGAGTTGCTCGTCGGTGGCCATTTTCAACGCTACGGCATCCTGCACTGTCTGGTACTCGGTCATCAGCTCGTCAATCCGGGCCGTGGCCGCAGCAGAGCGATCACCACGAATGCACATGACCTGCACACGCACCAGCTCAATCGGCGTGTCTTGAACCGGACCAAACTCACCCGCCAAAGCTCGTTCGTACAGCTCTACACCGTGGGGCTCAGGGTCGTGGGGAGAAGCCGTGAACGGCAACTCCCCATGTGTTTCCACCAACCCCTCGAAAGCCACCATCAATTCGACGGTAGTGCGGGCCTGAGAAGACCAGTATGGATTGCGGGCACTTAATATTGTGGACATGGTTGAACCTACTGGATTCGTTGAAAGAGCGTGCGCTCTGTATTGTTGAAAGCACCATGGGCGCGCCAAACACCTATTGCGATAGCGCCGGAGTTGCTGCTTGTGCCATCACCCACAGCCGTGGAACTGAAAATAAGGTTAGAGCCGGGGACTGAAGTGCCCTGGTTAATTGAATTTCCGTAGGCGGTAATGACTCGCGCAAATGCGTATTGCCCAATGCCGGTAAGCCCCTGCGCCGCAACCTTTGCCCCGAGGTTCAGGTCGCTGACCAGATAATAAACTGCACTGTCGGCAGCGCGCCGCATGTAGGGCGCTGCTGAATTATCTCCCGCAAAGCCTACATGCGTGATTGAGTCAGCTACTGGCCGTGTTGCAACGCGCGTATCAGTTTCTGCTTTTGTGTAGACATCGCCCTTGCTATAAACCTCGGTCTTTAAAGCACGTTCAACATCACGCGCATCGACCTCAGCCTTGGTGTAAGCATCGGTAATTCCGTATGCAAACAACGTCGAACCGACGTTCGCTTTTTTGGACGGATCAAAGTTGCCGGAATACCAGAGATTCCCGAAGTCGGTGTTATCGACCGCCAACTTAACCTGACCTGCGGACGTATATCCGATCTTGATCAGGTTGTTTAACTGGCCTGCCCCGGTACCTTGCTGGACAGGCACAAAGCCAAGCCTCGTCTGAAGAAAATACGTCGTGTTGTCACTGGCACGCCGCATGTAAGGCTGGGTCGGGTCATTGGCCGCAAGCCCGATGTTCGTGATGCTGTCGGCAAGCGGCCGTTGCGCGTCACGTGCATCGGTTTCAGTCTTGGTATAGACGTCGGACTTGGCATACACCTCTGTCCTTAAAGCGCGCTCTGAAACTCGCTGATCAACCTCCGCCTTGGTGTAGGCATCGGTGATGCCGTAAGCAAACAACGTGCTGCCCACATTAGCCTTGGTGGCCGGGTCAAAGTTGCCCGAATACCAGAGGTTGCCCAAATCAGTATTGTCGACTGCCGCCTTTAGCCCGCTACCCGACCAGCCGAGCCTGACCTGATTGTTCAGTTGGCCCGCGCCAGTGCCCTGCTGCACAGGAACAAAACCGAGCTTGGGCTGCAACGCCGCCACACGCGTATCAATTTCTGTTTTGCTGTAAGCATCAGCGATACCGTAACCGCCCAGGGTGGTCGGGTTGAAACCGGCCATCACCAAGCCGCGTCGGTCTACCGTGACCCGGTTGTAAGTACCGGGCAAAACGCCGGTCGGACCTGCCACTTGCTCGAACGCCAGCGCAGTCGTACCCAAGGTAATTGGCGCGTTTGTGGTCAACTGCCAGAGCGTGTCGAACAACGTGTCACCCTGCTCGACGCTGACCATCAGGTTAGGTGTCACCTCCACGCTTACATCCGCGTCAACAACGCGTAACCAGGCACCGCCCGCAACGACTGAGTACAAACCATTGTCTTTGCCGCTGGCCTGATTTTTCACCAGTACCCGGTCGCCTGCGACAAGCGCAACGCCATCGACCGCCTGGATACCAACAAGGACAATGGGGCCGGTGGTAGCAGCGCGAACCGATTGTTTATTGCCGAGCTTGGAAAGCTCTTCCTGAATCCGCAGATCCACAAAGGAACGTGTGGCCAGCACAACCGTTGGGTCAATGCGCAGCTCGACGTTGCTGGTATTGCTGACCAGCAAGTTAATGCGCACGATCTGTGTACGCCCAGATCCCTGTGCCAGCAAAGGCTTGAAGGACGGCGCGCAGTTCGCAACCGCCACCAGATCCCCGTCCGTGTCGTACAAGCCAATTTCACGAATCCAAAAGCCACCGATTTCAGCAGGAATAACCTGTTCGGCGATGATGATCGCGTTGTTGGCTGGATCAACCTTGAGCTGATTGAGCGGGGCACGGCGGCGCTCGTTGATCAGTTTTTTCTGTGAAGCATCGGGCACAGGGTCGGTGCCATTGGCATCCCCCACACCCATTTGAGCTATTTTCCAAGGCACGCCGAGGGCATCGGCGTTGGCCTGCTTGGCCGCACCGACATTGGTCAGGGTGGCAAAGAATTGCGAAGTTTGATCGATCATGCGAAGACATCCAGAGTATCGATAGTGGTTTCACGCCCGCCCAGCCCCATATGCCCCGAGACTTCAATGTCACGCGGCACAGGTGGGTAAACATCGATTTCGTCGCCTTCAGAGACCGAAGCGGCGAGGTAGAAACGGCCGGTCGTTTCAAGGCTGATGGCCAGTTCCAGCATGTGGCGGCTGACAGGCTTGGCATCATTGATCAGGGCCGTCAGCTCCTGATACATCTCCTCGGTGATGCCGGTGTCCAGCACACCCACCTTGAGGGCAAAAGTACCGGGGATTCCCTCAGGTACGGTCTGCCACCATTCCAAGACATCGATGAGGTAGCCCAGCGGCTCAACCACTCGGCGTATTGCACCGATTGTTCCTTTGCGTTCATGGATGAAGAACGATGCGGCAATGGCTGCCCGCTTTACCGGCTCAGACCACCCTTCATCCCAGCGGTCTACCGACCAGGCCCACGCAAGGTGATAGAGCAGGTGCGCGGGACAGGTCTGTGGGTTGTACAGTGTGCGTAAGGGAATCTTCGTGACTTCATCCGTGGCAACCTCAATGGCACGCTCAAGCGGGGAACTGTTGAGGGGGAGCAAGCTGGTCATCTCAACTACCCCGCGTCACGGTGAACGCTTCGCACCAAGCGGCCTGCGCCTTGGTCGGGCGGATGTCCGCCCAGCCCTGAAGATCCACCCGACTGACGCCGCTGATGTGCAGTTGCGCGTCAATGCCGGATCGAGCCACCTCAAGGCCCAGGCGTCTTCTGGGATTGACCCAGGCCCCCAGCCGGTTCTTGCATTCAGCCAGCGTTGCCTCGGTCTCAGGTCCGCTTCCCACCATGTGAACGACAGCGTTGATACGGAAAGGCAGGATCTCAGCGCTCTGAACAATCAGGCGATCCCCCAAGGGACGCACATCCTCGTCACTGAGGTTGAGCCGAACCGTCTCCAGCAGATCCGCTCCAGCCACACCATTGCCTTCCAACGCGAGCACCGTAACCACCACGACTGCCGGGGTTGGGCTTTCCGCAGTGGCGTCGGCCACCAAACCTGAGGCATTGCGTGCGTGAAGTATGTAGCTGTTTCGTGGCCCCGCCGTGGTCAGTCCCTCGTAGGCAAGCTGGACGCGCTCCCGAAGCGCATCTTCCTCCTCCATGACGGCTGCAGTGGGTGGCACAGCAACAGGGTCAGCAGCCTGGATCTCCAGACGTTCGAGATTGACGTTGGCTGCCAACTGATCAAGGTCGCCTTTCCGAGCATATGCCAGCATCAACGACTTTGCCGCGTCGTTGACACGCGCCCGGTTCTGAAGCCGCCTGTAAGCCCCCAGTTCGAGCAATTTGGTGACCGGGTCGCTTTCCAGCAAGGCGCTCCAGTTGTCACCCATGTACTCGCGGAAGGCGGCTAGCTCGGCCTGATACTCCTCTTCAAAGTCCAGGTCCTCAAGCACTTGCGGCGCGGGCAGCGCCGACAGTTCAATCAGGCTCATGCCGTCACCTCCAACACCGCATTGTCACCCAGATACAAGCCCTGCACTTCCAAGGTGACCTGGCCGTTCAGGACCGCAATCACCCTGACACGCTCAAGTCTTAGGCGAGGTTCCCAACGTCCGATAGCTCTGGCCACCTCGGCCTGCACCGCGCTTTTCCAGCCATCGTTCACAGGCAGGTCGACAAAGCGCCGGATCTTGCTGCCGTACTCCGGGCGCATTCGGCGGCTGCCGACGGGAGTGCCAAGAATGTCTTCGATGGACTGCCGCAGGTGCGCCAGGCCGGAGACAGGCTGACCGGTACGGCGATCCATTCCGATCATGAATTACTCCAGCGGCTCAAGGTCCGGGTGTGCACGCAAATACTCCAGCGCGACGGTGTCATCTGCCTGCGCCGTGACGATCCCTTTGGCGACGGCGAGCGTGCGTTCATCCGGCAGAATCAGCGTGCGCGAGGTGAACAGCTTGTCTCGATACATCCGCACCGCTACTGCGGGCGCGGGAGGAGACACGGCGTCCGCAACCGATATCGACGTGGGTGTGACCTGGCTTGTTGGTGCTGCTGGTTGATCACCAGAAGCCTTATCGATTTTTACTGTCGCCATCAGATATCTCCAGACATTAGAAAGCCCGCAGTGCGGGCCGGGTCAGTGCTTGTGGTTCGGGGTGTTGCCACCCGTGTCGATAATCTGTCCGCCGCCATGGATATCACCGACTACGGCGAGCGTTCCGCTGATCGTGACATTGCCATCCAGCGTGATCGTGGCTGCCTTGGCAGTGATCGTTTCGGAGATCGCAGTGATAGAGTCATCGGTCACAACGGCCGAGCTGGCTCCGACTGTGACAGTCACCGTTCCCGACGGCAGATCAATCGTGTAAGTGTTGGCCTGCCAGTCGTAGATCAGGGAACCGCCGTCGTCGAAGCGCCAGACTTCCACATGATCGCGGTTATCAGGCTGAGCGCCTGCATTGCCATAGAGCCCCGGAATAAACGTGCCCTGCGACACGTCACCGCTGGCACTGAACAAGGTGCCTTGCTCACCAAGAGTCGGTGCACGCCAGTGTCGCGCCTTGCCCGCCGCCACGCTGTGCCAGCGCACCCAGGCGCTGACCCATTCACCATCCGAAACGCGGCATACCGGAGGTGACGCGGTGAGGTCCAGCGCAACGACATAGCAGTCCTTCACCACACCAGCCAGCATGCGGTCATGTTCAGCCAGCGCGAAACTCATCACATATCCTCAGGCGATTGGTACTGACCTTCGTTGCCACGTCCTGTGTCCGGACTGAAGGAAAATACCAGTGTGCCAGGCGGCTCATTGGGCCAAGGCCATTCCTCTTCGCCGAGGTAGATGCCTTGGGTCCACTCGACGACCCAGACCGCATAACCGTCCAGCTCCGGACGCGACCAGTCTTGAGCGCCCCTCACGAACTCGGCGGGCTCGACCTCAAGCCCCCAAGTTTGCAACCTCAGCAGGACAGCCAGTTGCGAGGCCGCGAAGGCTGCCTGCTGCTGGCATTGCTCGCGCTCTGACCCCACGATGACCCGTGCTTCGAACCGGGCAATCAAGGCCGTTTCCCCGGTGCCCTGATCAACACCTGGCTCCAGCTCCACCAGTTCGATCAGCACAGCTGGCACAGCGACCTGCTCAAGCATGTCCGGCATGGTGCCGACGTACTCAAGACCGGGAATCGCGGCCCTGATGTGTCGTTCAATCGCTTCGTACAGCGAATCAAGACTGAAATCTTCGTCAGGCACGGGCAGTTCCTTTCAGGTACTTCTGCAGCTCGTAATTGAATTCCTGCTTGAGAATCTCCAGCAGGCGCTCATCGGCCCGTTTCACCCAGCTATCGAAATGTGGCCTTGCCTCTTCCAGCGACACCTTGGCTTTGGCCAGCGGGAAGCGGCTGCCGTTTTCTTCGATAAAACCGGAGCGACGTTTGCCTTGCCTTGTCTCGGCATACGCGCCTGAGTCAAAGTGCTTGCTCGCGGTACGGATCCAGATATCAGGACTGCCGCCGTAAACCGTTTTGAAGAACGCGCCCTGATAACGGCGACCAGCAACGGATACGCCGGTACGGCTCTGCCGCGCACGGCCGATACGACTGGCAGAAATGGCATCCAGACCAAACCAAAGCTTGCCGCGCATCGTGCCACCGGTGACCGGGTAGGCCCGAAGGCGTTGCCGAACGGCCGTAACCGCGATGCGCTCTTGCCGTCCAACTGCCCTGGCAATGTGCGTACGCAACCAGCGTAGAGTCTTGTTAATGGCTCGACGCTGGGCCGCTGCCGCTGCTTTGGGAACCGCCGCTGCAAAGTCCTTGAACGCGTCGAGATCAGCCGCAGAAGGCTGCAGGGTGATCATGCCGTCCTTGGCGGACTGCTTGTAGAAGCTGCCAATGCTCATCGCTTAAGCCTCAGGATAAGAGATACCCAGCCGGTACCGTCAGGTTCCAGTCCGACCAGGTCATACCGACCGCCACCGTCCTGCTCAGGCAGGTCGATGGAGACGATCTGACCAATCGCAACCGCCGTAGCATCATGAACATGTATCGCGAAGTGCGGCTCCCTGATGCCGGTGTTGATGCGTCCGAGCTTGGGTTGCAGCCACGGGATTGAAAGAAACCCCGCGATATCGCGTCCGTCGACGGTTGCGATATCGCCCAGAGATTCAAGAATCTGGGCGTCCATGTCCTCAGCCAGTTCTCGAAAGCTCATGGTCAGTCACCGTCAGTGGCGTCATCAGTATCGGCAGGGCTTGCTGCCCGAGACTGGATGGCCTCTTGCGCCCGAGGGTCAGTGCTGATTGCAATACGCCCCTCTGCCACCAGCGCATCCTCCATCTCTTTGCTAGCCGGAGTGTATGGGCTGCCTCTGAGGATGACGTTGCGTCCCTCCTGAATGCAGCCGTCCACCACGATATAGCCGGGCTTCTTGGCCATCTCACACCACCTTGGCGTAGATGAATGCGTCCGGCTCCAGCAAACCGGCGAGTGCCGCGCTCTGCAGCTTCAACCAGCGGGCGCTCGGCTCCTGGGTAGTCCAGCTCTTGGGGAAGCGTGCCGCTTCGACCAGCCCGCTCTCGATGGCTTCCAGATCCTGAATGGCACCGTAAAGCATGGCGTTACGCGTGGACGTCGCGCCCAGAACCAAACCGCCTGCAGGGATCATGGGCTGCTCATCACCCTCGTCATCCAGGTACCACTCGTCATAACCGTAAAGGTCGACGCCCGGATCGTTCAGGTAGCCCAGATAGGTGACGCCGTCTGGCAGCTCTTCTGGCTTGATCAGGCCCATGTCTACGCGGCGAGTGTTCAGTTGCTTGATGACCGTCAGATTGGACTGGAATGCATCAAGCGCCTCACCGCTCAGCGCAGCAGTGTTGGCAGTGCGGCCGGAGTCTTTGGCAATTTTGCGTTTCCAGGTGCGCAGGTTGCCAATCGGATCAGAGTTGTCAGTGCCCCACTGGCCGGTGCCCAGCGTGATCTTGTGATCGTTAGCCATGAGGAAATCGATGGTGTCATCAACGCCGTCGCCCAGCACGCGGACCTTGCCGGTGGTCAGTGCCTGGGCACACATCCACTCCTCGCGACGAATGATCTCGTCATCCAGATCGCGCAGATCCTTGCCCAGCATCTGGCCTGCCCGCTCCAACGGCGTCCGGCTGGAGAAAGGGTTATCTCCTGCCGAACGTTTGAGGACCAGCTCAGCGGTGGTTTCACGCTTGGGCTGGATGTACGGCGGCGCATAGGAGTCAGTCCGGTAACCGTCACGAAGCGAAATGCTGCCGGGCAGGCGCGGATGAACAAACGGGGCCATCTTGCGCTGGCCTTTGACGATATCAATGTCCACCGTTTTGGTGGGGAACGTCACGGGGCTGCCGCCATTGAAGAACGTGTTCAGCAGAAAACGTCGCGCCGTGGGCATCTGCTCGACGGCTTCAAGCATGGTACGGGTGTCAAAAATATCCATCAGAAGCTCCGGTTAACGAATGAACAGGCACAGCGGCCGCAGGGCTGCTTTTGCTTTGGCAAGTGACAGGCCTTCGCCCAACATGAGCTCAGAGCCCAGCACCTCGCCGGTGAGAAGAATCGACGCTGGAAAAGCACCGCCGGTGGTGTCCACGTCTTGATCAAGCACAGCCTTGGGTGCCTGAGAGCCGTTGTCGGCAGCGGCGGCGCAGAGCACGTACTCGCCCGCGGCATCGACCTGACCGAGTACCGCGCCACGCTTGAGCTTCTGGCCTGCCGCAATGATTCCGGTCTCAATTACCACAGGGAATGCACCTGCAGAGAGATGACTGGGGACGTAGGTCTGACGGGTTGGATTACTCATGATGTTCTCCTGATCAGCGACGCGAAGCGCCCGCGACAATGGCTCCGACTACGGCTTTGCGCTCACCCTGAGCGTTGCCATCGGCAGGTGTAGAGGTCGATGCACGGGTGCTGTCGGCCTTAATGGCGCTCAACGAAATACCGCGATCCTGTGCCGCCTTGAACAACTGCAAAGCGGTTGCCTCGACCGAGGCCCCTGCATCGATGGCCGCCGTGATCTCGGCCTCGAAGCCCTTACTTGCCAGACCGTTGATGCCCTTGATGCGCTCACGCTCAGCGGTGACCGCCTGCGTGCTGGCTTGCGTTCGTGCGGTCTCCAGTTCGGACTGGCTGGTCTGGGCAATTTCGATGGTGTTTGGGTCGGTGCCAGCGGCCAGTGCTTCGCGCAGCTGAGCGGTGGAGTTGACGGTGGTCATAGTTAATGTCCTCGGTTGTGTCGCGGCCGGTTTGGCCAGTTCGGTAATTAGTCCTTCCAGCGAGCCCAGGCGGTGAGCAAGACCCGATTCAACGGCCGCTGCACCTACCCGCAAGCCGCCAAAATCTCCCATTGCAGGAACGGCGTCGGATGCCACGCCAAGGTTGCGGGCGACCTTGGCCACAAACACCTCGCCCATTGCGTCCACGGTTTCACCGACCTTGGCGCGTCCCTCTTCGGTGGCCATGTCCAACCGCTTGTTGGGGGCGTTGCGGCTGACGATCTGGTAACGCTTGCTGCCGGTGCTGGCCTCGCCCTCGACCACGGTTTCCACCACTACGCCGATGCTGCCGAGCAACGCCGTCTCATCGATGACAATCTCGCTGGCCGCAGAAGCCAGCCAGTAAGCAGCGCTGGCACCCGTTCCACCGACGTAGGCCACAATGCGTTTACGCGCGCGTCCCGCATGGATCTGGTCAGCCAGCTCGTTGATGCCCGCCGCCACCCCGCCAGGGCTGTCGATATTGAGGATGATGGACTTGATGTTCGGGTCGTCCAGTGCCGACTGCAGGTCAGTGGCGAGCACCTGGGTGCTGGTCGCGCCACTGATCTCGGTAAAGAGATTGGCGTAGCGAAAAACCGGACCGACCACCGGGATGATGGCAACGCCGTTGCGAACGCTGACCGTGCGGCTATTTTCTAAGCGGATACCGGTTTTGCTCTCCAACGCACCCGGATCGCCCATGCGGTCGGCAATGGTCAGCAGGTTATCCAGGGCGTCAGGCAGCATCAGCCAAGGCTGCGATGCAGCCAGCTCCAATGCGCGGGGCATGGTTATTCCTCGTTGGGTGGTGTGGGTGGGTCAGCGATGACGCCGCCTTTGGGCAACATGTGCAGGTTGTCTGAGCGTCGCTGCTCGACTTCGCGAACACGCTGGCGGTAGACCTGCTGCCAGGGCTCGCCCGTCATTGCGGCCGTTTCGAGGGTTTCGTTGCTGACCCCGATTTCGATCCGCTTACCGGCTGCGTTGGCTTCTTTGAGCTCATCAATAGCGCCCCGCGCAGGACCGATCCAGATCCCCTGACAGTAGGCTTTACGCTTCGCAGGATCTGAATAACCCGGCAGGTGAATCAGTCCCCTCGCCACGGCCTCATCGATGATCAATTCGCGGCTGGGCTGACAGAAGTCACAGGCCAGCCACCAGCGCCGAACGCTATAGAACCGCCACGCTTGGAGCATTGCAGCGCGTGCCGCGCTGTAACTGCTGCTGTAATGCAGTAGCAACTCCTCCATCGGTTGTTCAAGCGCCGCACCGATCTCTTTAACGACAGCCGTGAAGAAGGGGTCGAACTGGGCATTGGGTCGAGCCGGGTTAGCCACCACAGGTTCCTCACCCATACCCAGGTCGACAATGGCACCCTCTCCCAACGCCAGCTCACCATCATCGGTGGTATCCCCGCCCGCGCCCTCGTTGCCCATGGCGGACATGGGCAAGTTGGAGACGTTGAAGTCGTTGTTCTTTTTGATGAACACGGTGAACATCGCCGAGATAACCGCTGCCATCAACTCAGCACTGCTGTAGCGCTCCAGCTTCTGCAACGGCTCCAGCACCGGAGCCAGATAAGGAGCGCCTCGCTTCTGGCCTGGCCTTTCCTTGTCCGACATGACATGCATGACCCGACGTCTGCCGGTCACGTCACCGAAAGCAGGCAGTCGCTCCCACGCCAGACTCTGCCCTGCCAAATACTCATTGGGATAGCCGTTGCAGACGTGATACGCCAAGGGGGCTCCCAACCGGTCAAACTCGACACCTTCAACCATGTCTGCGCGGTCCATGCCCCCGTCCGGGTTGCAGACACGATCCGATTCGATCAACTGCAATCGGGTGCTGAAGATGCAGCCCGGACGTTCATCGTCAGGACTGGCGATCAGGACGTCGCCGCAGACCATGGCCGAGATGAGCACCAGCGCCTGCAGTTGATAGTGATTGAGCGTGGCTTCGGCATCACACTCGCGAGGGTCATCGGCGTACAGCGACCAGATTCTGTCCAGCTGGGCGTTCAGTTGCTCGGCCTGCTGCTCGTCGATGCCCACCGCGACATGATCAATCTGGGCACGGCAGACCAGGCCGGTTCCGACCACATTGGTACGCAGACGGGTGATAGCCGCCCGAGCAATCAGGTGGTTGCGCATGGCATCACGCGACCGGGCTACCAGCATGCGACGCTCGCTGTGGTGCAGGTCGCGCCTGGCACTGCCCAATCCCGGAATCCAGCCCGCCATGCTGCGCAGCACACGGGATGCACCGCGCCAGCGGGTTTCAACCCCGCCACCGCCACCCTGCGCTTTGGCAGGCGACCCTTCAGACACAGACTTGGCGAGCTTGAGTGCCTCTCGCATCAACAACTCGGCAGGGTCTTTACGGAAAAAACCCATAATCAAATCACCATGTAGGAGATGCGATTACGCCCCCTGCCCTGCAGCGATGCCTGTTCCAGCGCGACCTCTTTGGCGTACTGCTGCTCCAGCAAGCGCAGGCTGTCGAGCTCGGCCCTATAGATCTCGCGATCTGCTCTTTTGAGACGCTGACCTTTTTTAAGGACGTCAGAGATCGCCGCCCGTACTTGCTCCAGGCGCATTTGTGCGTCAGTCATGATTGAACCTCTAATAGCCTGCACGGCTGCGCGTGCCACGACCGCGAGCATTCGCTTTACGTGGCACAGGAGTGACGGCCTGCTCGGTGTTGAAAAGAGTGGGCTGCAGCAGTTGTTGCTCCAGCTGGTCCCACTCATGTTCGCGTAACAGATGGGTCTTCAAGCTTCTGGCCGCATGCAGTGCATACACTTCGCAATCCAGCGCTTCGTTGCGGCGACCCGCCTTCTTCTGCCACACCATCTTGCTGGGGTTGCGAGCGTGAGGGGCCAGCACTTCATTGGTGAGCTGCTCGTAGTAGTCCGAGCGGATCTCGCTGTACCAGTGCATCCGCCCCGGCCCTGCGCCGGTGAGTCGAAGACGTCCGTCGATCAGCGTCTTGGCCTTGTGGGTTCCGACGATGTAGACGCGCAAGCCATATTTCGACGCTTTGGTGTTGTCCTGGGAGGAGTCAACCGACGGGGACGGCCGGGTAAAGATTTCCTTATCACGGCTGTCAATCGACGCACCTTTGATAGCCATGATGTTGTAGCGCTGCCGATCCCGGACGTACCCGTAGACCGCGTCGCTGGTGTTGCCGTCCGAGCTGTCGATACTCACGGCGGAAATGACCAGCTGCGCTCCGCCCTCTGTCGCCACAGGCTTGGCGATTAGCTGATCCAGTTCCTGCCAAACGGCGTCATGCGGATCGATGGGATTACCGTACAGCTCCCCCCAGTACAGTCGCCACGATTCTTCACCCCGGCCCCAGCCGATGATGACCAGCGCCAGCCGGTCCCCCTGAACGTCGACGCCCACCGTAATCAGCAGCACACCATTGGGTGCCGTCAGCTCTGCGTAAGGCTCAGCCCGCTTTTCCAGCTCATCGGTTTTGGGTGCATCGCTTTTGTATTCGTAACTCTCCCCCTTGGAGCTGTTGACGAACGCAATCATCGGCCCGATGTTACCGTGGGACGCGGCGTGCTCGGCCTGAAGTTGCTTCTCCATCAGCGCCTGGAAGCGCGATCCCCAGAACGTGGCGTAGAGCTCGTTAAGAATGTAACCGGCGATGCCTCTAAACTCGGCCGTCGCGACCCAACGGCCGTGCTTGAGGTTTGCGTTTTTCTGGTTGTCATCCCATGAACAGCCGCAGTGTGGGCAGGCGTAGTACGCATGTTCTGGCCGCTTCTTGCCGTACACCTCGTGGTGGTAGTCGGGGTCGTCCGCACAGAACAGATTGTCGAAACTCAACGCGTGCGACTGACCGCATTCGTGGCAAGGCACGAGCCCTTCGCGCTTGTCGGAGATTTCCAGCTCCGCATCAATGGCCGATAGGCCCTTGATGGTCGGGGTGCCGCCGATGATGATTTTCGAGCGGCGAAACGTCTTCAATCGTTCCTTGGCCAGCTTGATGCTGTCCCCCTGCCCCCGTAGGTTGAGGTTGCAGTCATCAGGCTCCTCGACAGCGACTCTGGGCACCGGCGTGGACTTCACGCTCGCCGGACTGTTGGAGCCCACCATTTTCAGAAAGCCGCCCGGAAAACGCTTGAAGTCCTGGCGCTGCTGCAGCTTGCGACTGCGTAGATCAACCTTCTTGCGAAGCCTGGGCGTCGCCTCAATCATGGGCTCAAGCTTCTCGCCCACATACTGCTTGGCCGCTTCAGCCTTGGGAAAAAGCACCAGGATCGGAGACGGATCGATGTCGATCCACTTGCCCAGGGCATTACCCAGCACGCCCGACGTCCAGGCCACCTGCGCAGACTTGCGCCCTACGATTTCTGTAACGTCTGGATCGTCCAGCGCCTCAAGTGGGCCACCTGGCCAGACCAGATGCGGGGTCACATCGAACCGGTATTTACCCGGCCGTGCAGCCTCTTCGGCGGACAGCCAGCGATACTTGTCCGCCCACTCGATGATGCTCATGCGCGGCGGTGGAGCCCACTTCAAACAGGCCTTGTGCAGGGACTCACTCGCCGTCTTCCTCAAGGCCCTCCGGGTATGGCGATTCGTCAGAATCTCCAGTTGAGTCAGCATCATTGTCATAGTCCGAAAGCCTTCTCAGGATGGCCTCGATGGGCTCACGAATCAGTAGATCATCCACCTCAATGCCATAGCGGGCTGACAGCTCAGCGGCGAGCACATCTGGAAATGTATTAAGCAGTTCGACCTTGGCCGACATGATCATGGCCTCGAAGCGCTGGATCATGTCGGAGGCGATCACCACCTCCCCAAGCTCTTTGGCCAGCGCCAGTTCTTCACGGTTGGCCCGGACCCGGTCGAGCCTGTCACGGGACGATTCCTTCTTGCCGTTGAGCGAAGCCTGCTGCATCAACCACTGGACCACCGCTTCGGTGTCGTACTGGTTTTCGTTGCCACGACCCAGACCAAACTCGACCACCGGCATGCCGTCGTGTTGCCACCGGGTCAGGGTGCGTTCATCCCGGCCAACGATCTCACTCAAGTCGGCCTTGCTGACTTTCCTGCCCATACACAACCCTTTAGAAAGACGGACATCCCTGCAAAAAACTCAGCTGCACAGGAACCGCGAGTCCACGTACCCGTGTAGGGAGCCCCCCTCAGGGAGGACCCAAAAAACAGGGGGGTTGGTTTGCCCCCCGATGGGGCATGAAGCACAGTGGCCTCGACTACCTGCTCTGGCTGCGCAGGATCTGGGCGTCGACCTGATCGGCGCAGGTGTCGAGCAGCTTGATGGCCTGGTCCTTCAGCTCCCAGACGTCGCCGTTAGAACGAAGGTCAGCCTCATCAGCGTTGATGCGTTCGCAAGGAATCAGCTCAGGGGGTTCGATTCGAACCGCTGACGTTTTTGTGACCACCACCGGCTTTGCCGCGCAGGCCGTCAGGCAAAGGCTGAGAAGCCCAATCACGAACGGGCTTGCTGTTGCGCTTGAGGTCTTCAAATTCTTTCCTCGCCTGTTTGGCTTTGTTTTCGCTGGCCTTGATCCGTTGATTCAAGTCCTTCAGATAGGCAGCGTTACGCTGGGCCTCGGCGCGCAACGTGGTGATGGTGGCCTCGCTTTCGACGTTGGCGTCGAGTGCTTTCTTCTTGGCCGTTGCTTCCACTTCCACCTCGCCGCGCAATGCGACGACCCGGTATTGCTGAATGCCGACGAGCAGTACGCCCACCAGCGCGATGATGATTGCAGCGGCGATAGCCTTCATAGGGAATCCACCTTCCGGCCTATGAAACGGGCCACCAATTCGCGAATGGCCGTAACGCCAAGAAAGCCAATCGTTCCACCTGCAGCTACCGACAAGCTGGGCGGCCAGGTCATCCACTCGATCAGGCTGGAGGCAACCAGACTCAGCGAACCGCAGATCAGCGCTTCGAACAAGATCCGGCGCTTACTGGTTTCTTTGGCGTCGTAGAGGATGCGCAATAGAGAAACGACGATGGCCATGATCATGCCCTGCCACAGTGGATTTGAAATGGCCGCCACGATCCTGGCCCACGTATCTGGTTTGTCGGGCATGGTGCGCATCCGGTTGCCACCCTTCCGGGGGAGCTGAAATGAAAAACCCCGCCGAGGCGGGGTTGGTGACAGCCTTGGGGATGGCTGGGTGAAGCATGTACAGCAGGTGCTTTGGAGGCGATTCAGGCGCAAATCGCAGATCGTGCCCACGTTGTACCGACGTTCGGAAAAACCGAAAAGGGCTATTTAAAGGTTGGTCACGATGCGACCGTAATGCAACACCAATACGACCGCAATACGACAATCTAACCGGACGGACGGTCAGAAAACGTAATTGCATGGACTTGTTTAGCGTACGCGGTAGTGACGACCGGCAGGGAACGGCCATAAGCAGTAAGTCGGATATATCCACGAAACCACGGGCGATTCATCACAATTTTGAGTGTCACCAAGATCGCCGAAGCACTAGATATAAAGCCTTCAGCCCTACTAGAAATAGCAGGGCTGTAGGTCTCACAAATTTCTCTTAGAAACTAATCAATTATACAAACGAAATGGCAGATCTTCGGCGACGGCCTGCCCAGGAGTGCAAAGCCACTGCCACACTTGTTGTTGTGTTAGGCTTCCCTCGCACAATCGCAATAGAGCCTCACCCAAATCCCCACTTTCAACTACGCTTAACCGGCCACAGGAGGCAATTTGTTGTGGCACACTCGGATCTACTCCGGGATGGCAAAGAGTCACGCAAAAACAATCTCTAAAGCCGTGAATTTCGGAGGCTGCTAAAACCTCTACCGCTTTATTGTAATCGACAAGCTTATCTCCCTCTTTCGATTTTAGCTCGACCACAACCGAAGGCGAATCGAAGAATTTGACCAGATAGTCGGGTGCGCCAGTTTTTGTCTTGTCATCTAACTTTTCAAACGCTACACCTAGCTGAGCAAGCACCTGTTCGAACGCTATTTCAAACGCATCACCTTTTGCCTCATAATAGTTCTCAATTAGAACCTTACTATCGCACCTGCTAGCTCGCTTTAGATGCCTAACAGACATTCGCTTCCGCTGGTCAACTTTCCAATCTCGACAAGCGTCTCGTGCCCAATTTGCTTTAGCTTGCGCATTAGGCTTAGATTTTACAAAAGCTAAAATTCTTGCTGAATTCGCCTCAGGACTGCCAAGCATAAGCAATTGCGGCGTTGTGACTCCATGCTGCTTCAACAGCAACATTTCATGCCTATACAGCTTTAAAGCACTACCCGACGCAGATAACCCTGTCATCCAGAGAATGTCGTCCGGCAATCCCTCTTGGACTCTGTATGCTAATCTTCGAATGTAGCGCGTCAGCTTAGATATAGCGCGCAGCAAAGTATCATCCACTCTTACTTGTGGCGGACGTAGAACTGGCGGCACGCGCTTATCGGCGGCGGACATAGCTATTCCAGCTAAGCCCTGTAGGATCCAGGATAGGCTTCTGTTCATTTCTTTGACAGCGCCAGCACTCAGAGATTTAACTTCACGCTCAATTGCCCTAATCTCAACACCGCTAGTCCACTTCTGGCACAACCATGCCGCATTAGTAGGTACTGGATCAACTTGCCAAATTGATTCCATTAGGTCATCTGCGAGATGCTGCGCATCATAAATGGGATCTTTCAACTGATAAGGCAGGAACCGAGTAGGTTTAACTCCATTCCTCGGACGAAACTCAGGGCTGGATAAGCATGCGGAAAAGATAAGCATCTCTAGCCTGGATTTGAGATCCGCCGATTCAAGATGCCCAATGAGTTCTGCCAAATAAAGTGACTTTCTAGACAGAAAGTTGATTAAAAACACCCCGGTTTCAGGCAGCAAACCACTGAACCCGACTGCTCGCCCCACTGGCGTGGGGCTCAGGTCCCCACCAGATGTTTCAACGACGAAGCCAGCATCAATCAAGCCGGCCAGAGCAACACCGACTTTACTCGGCCACGTCTTAAATGCAGTTAAGTTGTTATCTTCTTCCCTTAACGCACTGAACGTTGTGCAAACAAGCTCTTCAAGCTCGGCTCTGTTGCTGCACAACCCTGAAGATATCAGTTGCAGTGAAAGCTGACCAAACCTAGCAGGCACAATTCGTGCCTTGATTTGAGGAAGCTGCTCAATTGATAGATAACTTTTAGCTAATGCGCTTTGCAGCCCCGTACTAAAATATATTACCCGCCCTTCTGCATGTTCAAACCCCATTCGCCCGACCCGCCCGGACATGTTGTGGAACTCTGCGCTATCTATTGCGACATACTGCCTTTGCTGGCCGTCCCAACGCTCCCAATTAGCAAATACTGCTGCCCCTAAAGGAAAATTCACACCTGCTGCTAAAGTACTTGTAGCAAATACAACATCCAGCTTATTTTCTGACAAGTAACGCTCCACTACCGCTCGCTCTTCGTCAGTCAAATCCGCGTTATGACTCGCTACTCGGAGATCTAGTATCTTCGCCAACATAGCGTTAGCTGAAGTTTCGGGCAATGTATCAAACTCTAACGACAACTGTCCTTGCTTACCCTTGTGGTACGAAGCTACAAAAGCCTCAGCAAGATCATAAGTATCTTGCTTTTTCATGCAAAAAACTATGATTGGAAGCGGTGGGTTATCTTGCTTGAGCAAATATGTTAAAGCTGAAATCGTTTCCGCTTTAATTCCAGCAGGCAGTCGCTTGTCCGATTCCATCACATCAGGTTTTGCACTGCTTACTGAATAAATCTGATCGCCAATCCAGCATTCATACCGTAAATGTTTCTCGCGCTTTTGCTCGAAAATAAGCTGAACCCGCAGCCAGTTCGCTAAGTCTTGGGCATCCTTGCTTTTTAGAACTGCTGACAATCCTACAAATTGCTTCCAACCCGCATTCCGCATGAGTGTTAAAAGGACTTCAACATTTTGCCCGCGGTTTTCGTCTCCCATCAGCTGAATTTCATCGCACACGACAATCGTATTGTGCATGCTTTTCGGCACCCCAGATGCCGACAGTAGCGCTAAATATTTTTCATATGTAGAAATTACCAGAGGAGCACTAAGAGGAGCCGCAGAATACTGCCCCGTGGCATCTTCGACGTAGTCCCCCGTGGCAATAACCATGGAAGCACCATCGCTCTCCAAATATCTGTCCAATAACAACGTTTTGAAGTCTTCAAATTTCTGCTTGGCCAGTGCGCGATGGGTCACCAAATAAACTGTTTTATTCCCTGCGAGCAGTCCTTCAGCAATAGCCCAGAGCCCAATTTGAGTCTTTCCCGTGGAGGTAGGGGAAACCACCAGCATGCTTTGTCCATGCGCCACGCCAGACTCCAACGCGAGGTACTGAACATCAGTGAGGGAAATCGCCCCCTCGGATCGGTAGACCAACCCATCGGCCACAGATGCGGACAGACCGTGTTCTATTGGAAAGGTGTCCCTCATGCCTAGCAACTCCTGTCATGCGTTTGGGTGCAAGCGCCCAGAGCAATCTGGGCGCCGAGTGTCCGAATCCGGCAGAATCATACGTAGCATTAAATGGCCATATTGACCATCCTACCAAGCGTCAGAGTGGCAATCTGGGAAAAGCAGAGCGGTAAAATACATAGCCATATAACCTGCAGCTACATAATTTTAATAGAATTACACATGCATGATGTATTGGATTCGCTTTTCCCGGCCCCCCTTGAATCGCTCCTAGTTTCTCAGAGACCGAATGACTGGTTCTGGCCGGTTGCAGCCCTTCAGTGCTCGGCTGGCGCACTCCCCCTGAGTGTCACCCGCTGACACCCATCAACTGCAAACAACTGGTCAGCAAGAAATGGAAATGACTGGTCAAGTCCAATGCAAACAGGTGGTCAAGTGAATGCAATTACACAGTCAGAGCGCTCGAGGGACTCTAATCGCTCTTGAGACACCTGTCGCCACCTTCAGATGGCGGTTGGTTTGCGCTCCAACCGGGTAGCCACGTGTCGAGCCGCTGCGCAGTGTGAGAATCAGCAGGACCTGCTGATGCAGGCGATTCACCCAGTTGCGATAAGTCCGATCAGCGCCTTCGGCAATACCGACCGCTTTCATCTGATCGCGGACCGTCGCCATGGCGCAATAACGCTCCAGTGCCAACCGTGCCAGCGGTGCACGGCCTAACCGTTCCAGCTCAGCCACCGCTGCCTGAACCTCACAGGCAATGTGATCAATTCCGCAGCCAGCACCCCCAAGTATCCGAGAACCCGGCGTACCACGCGGCGGCGCGCCGCCCCATTCGATGATCGCCCCCAACTGGCTGCCCAATCCACCGCCTTGGCCGCGCTCTCGCATCTGCTCGCCCCAATGCACCATCAACGCCTCGATTTCCTTGATCACTGCCCTTTCCTCTCGAAATCTGAACCCCACACAAAAAACGCCCTACCCAACACAGACCCAACACACTTAAAACCCTTTAAAAACAATGAATTAATAAAGAGTGTGCTAGGTGTGTTGGGTTGGTCGGGTTTATTTGCCCTCGCATGAGGAAAAAACATCGGTGCTCTTCCTGATGAAAATAATGTCGTGCATGCGCGCGCGACGCCAAACCCAACACACCCAACACACACGTCTGCACCCCGCGAAAAATGGGCGTTTGATCTGTGTCGGGTTGCCAAAACCAACCCAAAACATACCCAACACACCCGACACACTTTTAGAGGTACTCATGCTGCCACCGCCTTCACGTGGTCCCAGCTGTCGACGTTCCACCCCGCAAGGCGCGCCTTGCCCCGCCAGGCCTCGACGGCAACGCCTAAGTCCGGCGCTCTCATTGATGGGGGAAGGGAAGCCTCAGGATCATCGGGCACAAAGAAAGCGCCGAAGCGCCGATCATTGCGTTCAGTCCAGGGTATTGACCGGGTTTTCTCCACCTCCGAGCTGATGAATAGCGAAAACTTCGTCTGACTCATCACATGCTCTTTATTGCGCTGACACCACTCGATGAACAACGCATACAGATCAGTCGAAAGGCATGCCCCCCAAAGGCCCCGGCCCAACTCGCCATAGCGCCAGAGGTGCAGGAACGTCTGCCATCCTGCCCGGCTGAGCGCAACCAGCCGCTCGCGTGACGCAGTGCTGGGCGGGCGGGTGCGTTCATTGAAGTCTCCCAGATCCACACGCAGCAGCCAGCCGTAGAGAGCCGCAACACCACCATTTTCCAGCTCTCGCCCGATGGCTTGCTGTCGAGCGACCGGCAAGGTTTCCATCGGCCACATCACCAACATTCGCCGGTCACTGTCGCTGATCGGCCACGGCAGGATCTCGTTGCTGAGAAACACCGCGTTCATGTGGTTGGCCTCCTCCCAGCCGTTGATGAACTTCGACTCCATGCGCACGGTCTTGCCGGTGACCAAGTGCTTGATCTTACCGACTTGGTTGTAACGCTGATCGCGGCTGACCACCTCTTCGAACACGGCCCACATCTTCCTGCTTTGCCAGGCGTTGAAGTTGCTCTCCAACTGGGTCTGGCCAACTGTCGCGGCGTACTGGCCATAGAGCGCACCGAAGGTGTCGGCGAACAACAGGCTTTTGCCCGAGCCTTCCATGGTGGAGTGCATCAGCACCGCCGTATCCATCTTGGCACCGAGGTGTTGCAACGGATATGCAAGCCACCGAGTCAGCCACAGTGCAGCAGCCTCATCATGGTTGCAGAGGAATGAAATCAACCAGCGCAGATTGGCGCACGCCGCGTCGTCATTGACCGGCTCCAAAGGCAGGCCGTCAAAGGTGTTGATGTATATGCTGGGGTCTTTGGTCATGGTCGGGTCGAAGACAATGTGTTCGACGTCCACCACCCGCCGCTCGCTGCTGTTCAGCCAGAGCGCGTAGGTGTCGCCCAAGGCCATCTTGACGGCCCCCTCGGCGATACGGCGTTTCTTCTCTCGATCCCAAACGTCTTTGGTGCCGTCGATATAGACGTAACGTTCCGTGGGACGCATGCCCAGCGCACCGCCCTTCTTGCCCGCCATTTTCCGGGCCTGCTCAATGTCCTTTACCTGATCGTCAGCGATCAGCTTCTTGTCTGTGGCTTCGAGCCAAAGCTTGGCAATGGGCTTGCCCACACGCGCTTCAAACGCTGACTTTTTCATCGCCCTAGATTTATCGAAGTCCCAAACATGTGTGGTGCCTTCTACCAAAGCAAAACGCCGCAGCACCTGCTCGATAGTCAGCTCCTCCCCCGCCCCCCCGTCAGGTGCAGGAGCCGCCTCGCTTGGCGCGTCCGGTGCCGCTGCATCTGACCTGTCGCTACCTTCAGTTGGGGCCGGGGGAAGATCGCTTGCGCTGGGTCGGGTCGACTGCATGCCGAGCATCCGCGCCGCTTCCTTCACCGCGTTGGACTGATCACCGCCATGCTCCAGTAGACAGAACACCTCGAACGCATCGTTTTGGTGACCATTGGCCAGCGGATCAGCCGCATGGTGCGAATACACCTTGCCTTCAGCCACGGTGATCCCAGGGAGTCCGGTACTACTCTGCGGGTAAAGCCATTTGCTCCCGCGCTTGGTATAGCCGTGGCTGCGTAAGATCTCTTCGACATCGTGGGAGTTGTTGAACTCGTCGATCACAGACGGACGATTACCCGCCACAGGGGCGCGCTTCGGTTTGGGCTTTTGTTTGACGGTTGGTTTGGCATCCTCCGGCAGCCATGGGCACGCAGCCTCCGCGCCCCGCTTGAAGACGTCCCAGTTGTTCCAGACATTCAGCAGATCGCTGATCAGAACCGGAAGCCCCGAAGCATCAGGCGGCGTGCGCCAGGTGTATGGCTGGCCGGTGCCTGGATGAATGGAGGGAGGCAGTACGTCCTGCACCAATCCTGCACGCAATTCAAACACTGTGAACCGCTTGTACTGCTCGGCATCTGCTCGATACAAAGCCTCTCTGGCTGTATCGCCCGCCTCCCGAGCGGCGTTTGCCTTCAGCATGATTGCCTTGTGTTTTGACCCATCCGGGTCGTTTTCATTGGGCCAAGACAGGGAGTGCCGCGTCAGTTCCAGCCCTTCCGGGACCTGAAACAGAACCCGGAATCGCTGAGGATTACCAACGACAGTCGGGAAAGCCAGTGCAAGCGCATCCAGATCAACGCCCAAGAGTTCGTAAAGGACGAACCGCGTCCACTGGACATCGTCGACGTCCAACGAACACACCCGACTCGGCCCCAGCACAACGCCGAGGTTATGGTTGGGATTTTTCGTCCAGAACGCCTCGGCCTTGGCAGGATCAACGATGTACTTGCCGGGCTGGTTCCATCCCCTTCCCTTCGGGCCTTTCTCGCCCGGTTGAATCGGTACTAACGCAAAATTGAATGTCTCGCAGTAACGACGTGCCCAAGCAGAAAGCGGGATTGGACGATCACTCATCTACGCTGCTCCCGCAGCGACTGACAGTGAATACACGTCTCGCAGCCCACAATGGCAGCACGGCGTAGCTCCGGGATCGGATCGTCGCAGTCTTCACAGAACTGTGAGCTGACCAAACTGGTCGGTATTCGGCGATGCTTAAACAGAGCGACGTCCAACAGGTACTGAGCCTGTTCCGTAGCGCGGTCGATATCGTCAGCCATTGGCACGATCCTCCATCGCCAGACGAGCGCCGGCCATGATGCCCAGCACCGCACGAATGATGTCATTGCCCTGCTTCTCCAGCAGAGCGACTTCGTGCAGTTCCCATACACCGTCGGCAGCACCGTTGTGCATGCCTGAAACGAACTCGCCTGTTTCGGTCAGCAGCTTGCCGACCGACTTGAGCGCATCCTGCGTGGCAGCGACAGGCTCCGGCTGGTACCAGACGGCTGATGCCGGACGCATCAAGGCATCGAGCAGTAGCGGGCTGCCCGTGAGCCGGACGATGTCTTCCAGTTCGTCAGGATTGAGCCAGCGTCGCTCTTCATCAAGCTTCAGCTTTTTCTGGAGGGTGTCGTTGTCCAACACCATGTCGTGGGCAAGGGCAGTAACCCCGCCCTTATAGTCGCGTCCGGCGCGGTAAAGCGCCTGGCGCAACGAAAGCACCTGACCAGCGTCAGGCAAAAGATCCGTGCGACTCATAACCGTAAAATCCCCGTTTACGGTGTAGCCATAGGCAGGGGCACGCCCTATCCTACGACCACGACCGATGTGCTGTGCTAAACGTGCTGTGCGGCACGGTTCATCGTTCTAGCCAACCAGGTGAATCTTGTGGTGAGAGGACCTGGTCGGCGGAGTTGGCAGTGTTTTGCACTGCCGTTGCTGGGTCGGAGGAATCTTGTGGTGAGAGGTCCCCGGCCCTGCGACTTTTATGCGGCTTCAGAGCCGCGAAGGTACGCCCAGTCGATGTCTGGGCGCAGCACCTCGCATACAACCGTGCCTTTCGACTCTCTCTCAATGTTCACTGCAAGAGCGGCACTGGCCCGGCGATTACAGTAAGCAACTTGTCTGAGTTGTCCGGCAGAAGTCCCGCAACGGCGGGCAAACGAGTCAAGGTCAGGTTTGTTCAAAGCCTTCAAATATTCGTGCAGAGTCATATGCACCTCCGTTCAGGAAGCGCAGATTAGCAATTGCTAATCTATACAGCAATAGCAAACCGTAATTTACTGTTTGCTAACGGAAAGCGATCATTGGGAAATGGATATCTATAAGC
>NZ_LJPW01000150.1 GCF_001400735.1 Pseudomonas caricapapayae | reverse complement strand
GCTTTATATGTGGTGCGTTCGGAGTTGTGAGGCGATTGAGAAAAAACGGGGCGGTTTCACGCGTGCAAGGCATTTTCACAATGAAAACGGCCTTGCTTGGTGAGCAAGGCCGCTGCCTTGGACTTCTCAGTGGGTACCTGACCAGTAATTTCCAAGAAGTCACTTCGTGGCAGAGGTAAAGGTATAAGTATATTTACGGTGGGTCAATTGCGATTATCGGCCACCTGTTCGATAATCGCACAGGCAGGGGGTCGTGTCGCTGCCTCCAATAGACCTGAAACCTGCGTTCTACAGGGCCTGAAAGGGAGTTACAGAGGGTGCGTCAATGAACGATGAACTGCGTAAATCTTTTGCCTCATTGGCACCGCCCATCGTGGCGTCGCCCGCCAAGCGAATACAGGCACTGACCGGCGACCCGGATTTCATGACGTCGCTGGCACGGGGACTGGCTGTCATTCATGCGTTTCAGGAGCGCAAGCGGCACTTGACCATCGCTCAGATCAGCCATCGGACGGAAATTCCCCGGGCGGCTGTGCGGCGCTGCCTGCACACATTGATCAAGCTGGGTTACGCGACCACTGATGGCCGCACGTATTCTCTGCTGCCCAAAGTGCTGACGCTGGGTCATGCCTATCTGTCATCGACGCCTCTGGCGACATCCTCGCAGCCATATCTGGACCGTATGAGCGACCAACTGCACGAGGCATGCAACATGGCCACGCTGGAGGGCGACGATATTCTTTATATAGCGCGCTCTGCGACCACACAGCGATTGATCTCGGTTGACCTCTCCGTAGGCGGACGCCTCCCGGCGTACTGCACGTCCATGGGGCGAATCCTGCTGGCTGCGCTGGATGACGTGTCGCTGCACGAATACCTTGACCATGTCGATCTGCAGCCCAAGACCAGTCGTACCATCCGCACGCCGGAAGCGCTGCTTGAATGCCTGCAACTGGTTCGTCAACAAGGTTGGTGTATTGTCGATCAGGAACTGGAGCAAGGGCTGCGCTCGATTGCCGTACCGGTTTATGATGCGTCGGGCCAGGTGCTGGCCGCGCTGAATGTCAGTACCAGCGCCGGGCGTGTGGCGCGGAGCGAGCTTGAACAGCGCTTTCTGCCCATCATGCTCGACGCCAGCCGCGACCTGAGCACCCAGTTGTTCACCTGACCGAGTGAACCCGGCTGGTCAGGCGGTTCTGATCAGCTGAATTTGTTCGATTACCGAACGGTTAGTCGATTATCGGATTGTTTGCCCGTCTGCTCAGGCATAACCTCATTTTCATTCCGGCGCAGGTCTTCGCGCCGATCATTGAACGTGATGTTGGGTTCGGAGCACCTCATGGCAGACATTCTTTCTTTGCGCGATGCGGTGAAGCAACTGGTCAACGATGGCGACACCGTTGCACTGGAGGGCTTCACTCATCTGATCCCCACGGCCGCGGGCCATGAAATCATCCGTCAGGGTAAAAAAGACCTGACCCTGGTGCGCATGACTCCTGACCTGATCTACGACCAGTTGATCGGTGCAGGTTGTGCGAAGCGTCTGATTTTTTCGTGGGGCGGCAACCCGGGCGTTGGCTCCTTGCACCGTCTGCGCGATGCCGTTGAAAAGCAGTGGCCGCGCGCGATGGAAATTGAAGAGCACAGCCATGCCGATCTTGCCAATGCCTACGTGGCGGGTGCGTCGGGCCTGCCGTTCGCAGTGCTGCGCGCTTATGCAGGCTCTGACCTGCCCAGGGTCAACCCGCTGATCAAGACCGTAACTTGTCCGTTTACCGGGGAAGTATTGGCTGCTGTGCCTTCAGTACGCCCGGACGTGACCGTGATTCATGCACAAAAAGCCGACCGCAAGGGCAACGTCCTGTTGTGGGGCATTCTGGGCGCGCAGAAAGAGGCCGCGCTGGCTGCGAAGCGTTGCATTGTGACCGTGGAAGAAATCGTCGATGACCTGAAGGCACCGATGAACTCCTGTGTGCTGCCAACCTGGGCATTGAGCGCGGTGTGCCTGGTGCCCGGCGGGGCTCATCCGTCCTATGCACATGGGTATTACGAGCGTGACAACCCGTTCTATCAAGCCTGGGACCCGATTGCCCGGGATCGGGAAACCTTCACGGCGTGGATCGATGAGTACATCCACGGCACTGCAGATTTCAGTGAATTCCAGAGCAAGCTGGCTCGCGCTTCGGAGGCCAAATAATGACTTACTCCACCAGTGAAATGATGACCGTCGCCGCCGCCCGTCGTTTGCGCAATGGTTCGGTATGCTTCGTCGGCATCGGTCTGCCGTCCAAAGCCGCGAACCTGGCACGCCTGACGTCAGCGCCGGACGTGGTGCTGATCTATGAGTCAGGCCCGATTGGTGCCAAGCCTACCGTGTTGCCGCTGTCGATTGGTGACGGCGAGCTGGCGGAAACCGCGGACACGGTGGTCTCCACCAGCGAAATCTTTCGTTACTGGCTGCAGGGCGGGCGTGTCGACGTCGGCTTTCTCGGCGCGGCGCAGGTGGACCGTTTCGGCAATATCAACACCACCGTGGTCGGTGATTATCACCATCCCAAAGTGCGGCTGCCGGGCGCTGGTGGCGCGCCGGAAATCGCCGGATCGGCCAAGTCGGTGCTGATCATTCTCAAGCAGTCGGCGCGTTCGTTCGTCAACAAGCTGGATTTCATTACCTCGGTCGGCCACGGCGAAGGCGGCGATTCGCGCAAGCGCCTGGGTTTACCCGGTGCCGGTCCGGTGGGGATCATCACCGACCTGTGCATCATGGAGCCGGAAGCCGACACCAACGAGTTCGTCGTGACCACGCTGCACCCAGGCGTGACCCGTGAGCAGGTTATTGCAGCCACGGGTTGGGAAGTCCGCTTTGCCGACACGGTGCTTGTGTCCGAAGAGCCTACCGACGTCGAGCTGACAGCGCTGCGTGATCTGGAAGCCCGGACCGCCGCCGCTCATGGCCAGGTTGCAGGAGAAGCGTGATGCGTGAAGTGTTTATCTGCGATGCGATTCGCACCCCCATCGGACGCTTCGGCGGTGGCCTGTCTTCGGTGCGTGCAGACGATCTTGCCGCCGTGCCGATCAAGGCATTGATGGAGCGCAACCCCTCGGTCAACTGGGAAGAGATCGACGAGGTGTTCTTCGGCTGTGCCAACCAGGCGGGTGAGGACAACCGCAACGTTGCGCGAATGGCCGCACTGTTGGCGGGGCTGCCGGAAAACGTTCCGGGCGTGACCCTCAATCGCCTGTGTGCTTCCGGTATGGACGCCATTGGCACGGCGTTCCGGGCCATCGCTTCGGGTGAAATCGAACTGGCGATTGCCGGTGGCGTGGAGTCGATGTCCCGTGCGCCCTTCGTGATGGGCAAGGCCGATGCAGCGTTCTCGCGCAGCATGAAGCTTGAGGACACGACCATCGGCTGGCGCTTTATCAACCCGGCCATGAAGGCCCGCTACGGTGTGGACTCCATGCCCGAGACGGGCGACAACGTAGCCAGTGATTTCAGGATTTCTCGAGCCGATCAGGACGCTTTCGCCCTGCGCAGCCAGCAACGCACTGCCGTTGCCCAGGCTGCGGGCTTTTTCGAGGAAGAAATTGTGCCGGTGCGGGTGGCGCACAAGAAAGGCGAAACCCTTGTCGACAAGGATGAGCATCCGCGCAGCGATACCAGTCTGGAGACTCTGGGCAAGCTCAAACCGGTCAACGGCCCGGACAAAACGGTCACCGCCGGCAATGCCTCCGGGGTCAACGATGGGGCTGCCGCGCTGATTCTGGCTTCGGCCGAGGCCGTCCGCAAGCACGGCCTGACGCCTCGGGCCCGAGTACTGGGCATGGCCAGCGCAGCCGTTGCACCCCGGGTAATGGGCATCGGTCCGGTGCCTGCGGTGCGCAAACTGGTCGAGCGACTGGGCCTGGCGGTGACTGATTTCGATGTTATCGAACTCAACGAAGCGTTTGCCAGCCAGGGTTTGGCGGTTCTCCGCGAACTGGGTCTGGCGGACGACGCACCACAGGTCAATCCCAACGGCGGGGCCATTGCCCTCGGCCATCCGCTGGGTATGAGCGGTGCACGGCTGGTTCTGACTGCGCTGCATCACCTGGAAAAAACCGGAGGGCGCAAAGGCCTGGCAACCATGTGTGTGGGTGTCGGGCAAGGCCTTGCGCTGGCAATCGAGCGTCCATAAAACCCGGCACAGGTATCTGTTCAATGGCCCGGATCAGCGGATTGCCTCCACGAAAGGGCGATCTGCAGGTCCGGGCTGTTGTGCTTGGGTAAGGAGGATGTTACAGATTGTTGCTTATGGATAAATCCGCGTGGGGAAAACAATGACTACAACATCAAACACACCGCATTACACCGGCGAGGAGCGAAGCAAAAGAATCTTCGCGATTGTCGGGGCGTCATCAGGGAACCTTGTCGAGTGGTTCGACTTTTACATCTATGCCTTCTGCGCGATCTATTTCGCACCGGCTTTCTTTCCTTCCGATGATCCGACCGTTCAGTTGCTCAACACCGCCGGTGTCTTCGCCGCTGGCTTTTTGATGCGTCCGATTGGCGGCTGGTTGTTTGGCCGTGTGGCGGACAAGCATGGGCGCAAGAATTCCATGCTGATCTCGGTGACCATGATGTGCGCGGGATCGCTGATCATCGCCTGCCTGCCGACCTATGCATCGATAGGTGCCTGGGCACCGGCCTTGCTGCTGATGGCGCGCTTGCTTCAAGGCCTGTCGGTAGGTGGCGAATATGGCACCACGGCAACGTACATGAGCGAAGTGGCCTTGCGCGGGCAGCGCGGCTTTTACGCATCGTTCCAGTACGTCACCCTGATCGGCGGTCAGTTGCTTGCGGTATTGACGGTGGTCATTCTTCAGCAGTTTCTGACCACCGAGGAGTTGCGTGACTACGGCTGGCGTATCCCGTTCGTGATCGGTGCGGCCGCGGCGGTCATTGCCTTGCTGCTACGGCGCACGCTGAATGAAACCACAACTGCCGAAAGCCGTAAGGACAAGGACGCTGGCAGTATTGCGGCACTGTTCAAGCATCACGCAGCGGCCTTCATCACCGTGTTGGGTTATACCGCCGGTGGCTCGCTGATTTTCTATACCTTCACTACCTACATGCAGAAGTACCTGGTCAATACCGGTGGCATGGAGGCCAAGACCGCCAGCTATATCATGACCGGCGCGCTGTTTCTGTACATGTGCATGCAGCCTTTCTTCGGCATGCTGGCGGACCGCATCGGCCGTCGCAATTCGATGCTCTGGTTCGGCGCGCTGGGCACGCTGTGTACGGTGCCGATCCTGATGACGCTGAAAACCACGACCAACCCGTTCATCGCGTTTGCGCTGATTACCCTTGCGCTGGCAATTGTCAGTTTCTACACCTCGATCAGCGGGCTGGTCAAAGCCGAGATGTTTCCACCTCAGGTCCGTGCGCTGGGCGTCGGTCTGGCGTATGCAGTGGCCAATGCGGTGTTCGGCGGCTCTGCCGAGTTTGTTGCACTGAAACTCAAAAGCGCCGGAATGGAGAACAGCTTCTACTGGTACGTGACAGCGATGATGGCTGTCGCATTTTTGTTCAGTCTGCGCCTGCCCAGAGAGCCGAAGTATCTGCATCAGGATCATTGATCGCGGCTTTATTGCGGCCCTAAAAAAACCCACCTGATCAGGTGGGTTTTTTATGCGCTGCAATCAGAACAGTTGAACCGAAGGTTTCTCCTTGGAGATGGTTTCGGTCTGTCCGGTTCTTTCATACCAGCCGCCGCCGAGGGCCTTGTACAGGTTGACCTCGCTGGTCAGCTGCGACAGGCGATCGGTGATCAGCGTTTGTTGTGCGCTGAACAACGAGCGCTGGGCGTCGAGGAAGGTCAGGTTGCTGTCGATGCCGATCCGGTAGCGACGCTCGGCCAGACGGTAGTAGTCCTGGTTGGCTGCAACGAAGTCACGCTGTGCCTGGAGCTGCTCGTCGTAGGTCTTGCGCGAGGCCAGTCCGTCGGACACTTCCTGGAAAGCGGTCTGAATCGCTTTCTCGTAGTTGGCGACGCTGATTTCCTTCTGAATTTTCGAATAATCCAGGCTGGCGCGCAGGTTGCCGGCGTTGAAGATCGGGATGTTGATGCTCGGCTGGAACAGCCAGGTTCCCGAGCCTCCCTTGAACAGGCCGGACAACTCGGTGCTGCTGGTCCCGGCACTGGCCGTCAGGCTGATGCTGGGGAAGAACGCTGCGCGTGCTGCACCGATATTGGCGTTGGCAGCCTTGAGCGTATGCTCGGCCTCCAGAATGTCCGGGCGACGCTGCAGCAGGTCGGACGGCAGGCCTGCCGGCATTTCGGTCAGCATGTCGGAATCGAGCAATTGGCTGGCCGGCAGGTTGTCGGGCAAACCGGTGCCAAGCAGCAGCACCAGGCCGTTTTGATCCTGGGCCACCAGACGTTGGTATTGGGCCAGTTTGGCACGCGCGCTTTCAACCGCGGTGCGCGACTGGCTCAGGTCCAGCGCCGAAGAAACACCGACTTCATTGCTGCGCGAGGTCAGGCGATAGCTTTCTTCATAGGTCTTGAGGGTGTCCTGCGTCAGCTTGAGCAGTTCCTTGTCGGCCTGCCAGGTCAGGTAGGCGTTGGCAACGTTGGCCACCAGACTGATCTGAGTGCTGCGACGCGCTTCTTCACTGGAGAAGTAGGTCTCCAGCGCCTGCTCGCTGAGGCTGCGCACCCGGCCAAAGAGGTCCAGCTCGTACGAGCTGACACCCAAAGCGGCCGAATAGCTGCTGGTGATGCGGGACTCGCCGGTTTGCGACTGGTCTGCAGGCACGCGCTGACGGGTGCCGCTACCGGTGGCCGAAACAGCAGGGAACAGGTCCGAGCGCTGAATACGGTACTGGGCGCGGTACGCGTCGATGTTCAGCGCCGCAACCCGCAGGTCACGGTTGTTGAGCAGCGCAGTCTGAATCAGCTGTTGCAGCGCCGGGTCATTGAAAAAGTGCCGCCAGCCTTGCTCCGCAGCGGCCATTTTGGCGCCTTCGACCGGCGAGTACGCCGGTCCTTGCGGATAGTGTGCAGCGACCGGGGCTTCCGGCTGCTTGTACTCGGGGATCAAAGAGCAGCCGCCGAGAATGAACGCGGTAACTGCAAGAGAGATCAATGACTTGCTCATTGGCCAGCCTCATCGTGTGAAATATGTTTCTGCTTGCCCTTGAAGAGCCCTGAAACCGAGACGAAGAACAGGGGCACCCAGAAGATCGCCAGAATAACTGCGGTGATCATACCGCCGATTACGCCCGTACCGATCGAATGCTGACTACCCGAACCTGCGCCCGTGGAAATCGCCAGCGGCACAACACCAAGGATAAATGCCATGGACGTCATGATGATCGGGCGCAGACGCATGCGGCAGGCTTCGATCGCCGAGTCGACCAGGCTCTTGCCCTGTTCGTGAAGCTCTTTGGCGAACTCGACGATCAGAATGGCGTTCTTCGCCGCCAGCCCCACCGTCACCAGCAGTCCGACCTGGAAGAACACGTCGTTGGACAGGCCGCGCAAGCTGGTTGCCATCAGCGCACCGATGACCCCCAGTGGCACGACGAGGATGACCGCGATCGGGATCGACCAGCTTTCATACAGCGCCGCCAGACAGAGGAACACGACCAGCAAGGACAGCGCATAAAGGGCAGGGGCCTGCGAGCCGGACAGACGCTCCTCGTAAGACAGACCGGTCCACGAAATACCGATCCCTTGCGGCAGCTTCTTGGCCAGCGCTTCGACCTCGGCCATTGCCTCGCCGCTGCTGTAGCCAGGGGCTGGCGTACCGAGCACTTCCTCTGCCGCCACGCCGTTGTAGCGCGACAGTTTCGGTGAACCGTAGGCCCACTTGCCGCTGGCGAAGGCCGAGAACGGCACCATTTCGCCCGAGCTGTTGCGCACGTACCACTTCTTGAGGTCTTCAGGCGTCATACGCGCACCCGCATCGCCCTGGATGTACACCTTCTTCACACGGCCGCGGTCGATGAAGTCATTGACGTAGCTGCCACCCAGCGCGATGGACAGTGTGTTGTTGATGTCCGACAGGGTGATGCCCAGCGCACTGGCGCGCTCGTCGTCGATAATCAACTGGTATTGCGGTTCGTCATTCAGCCCGTTCGGACGCACGCCTGCCAGAATCTTGCTCTGGGATGCCATGCCGAGGAACTGGTTACGCGCTTCCATCAGCTTGTCGTGGCCAACGCCGCCCTGATCCTGCAGATAGACGTCGAAACCGGTGGCGTTACCCAGTTCGAGAACCGATGGTGGAACGACCGCGAACACCATTGCGTCGCGCAGGCTGAAGAAATAGCCCTGAGCACGCTTGGCCAGTTCGAAGACACTGTTGTTGGAATCACGTTCTTCCCACGGCTTGAGCATTACAAATGCAATCGCCGAGCTTTGACCGCGGCCCGCAAAGTTGAAACCGTTTACCGAGAACACCGACTTCACTGCGCCGCTTTCCTTGGTCAGCAGGTATTCACGCATGTTGTCGATGACTTCTTGCGTACGCTCGGTCGATGAGCCCGCCGGGGTCTGGATCTGGGCAAAGATAACGCCCTGATCTTCTTCAGGAAGGAACGCTGCCGGGATCCGCATGAACATCCAGACCATGCCTGCACAGATCAGGATATAACCCAGGTATGCCGGCCACTTGTGCTTGAGCATGTTGCCGACGCCGCGCTCGTAGCTCAGAACGCTACGGTCGAAGGTGCGGTTGAACCAGCCAAAGAAACCGCGTTTGGGCTGGCCGTGGGTCTTCTCGTCGATGGGCTTGAGCATGGTCGCGCAGAGCGCCGGGGTAAAGATCAGTGCCACGACGACCGACAGGGCCATGGCCGAGACGATGGTGATCGAGAACTGTTTGTAGATCACCCCGGTAGAACCACCGAAGAACGCCATCGGCAACAGAACCGCCGACAGCACCAGCGCGATACCGACCAGCGCGCCCTGAATCTGAGTCATGGATTTGATCGTGGCGTCGCGCGGAGAGAGCTTTTCTTCCTCCATGACCCGCTCGACGTTTTCCACCACCACAATCGCATCGTCCACCAGCAAGCCGATGGCCAGCACCATACCGAACATGGTCAGGGTGTTGATGGTGAAGCCGAAGGCGGCAAGGATGCCGAACGTACCCAGCAATACGACCGGCACTGTCATGGTTGTAATGACGGTGGCGCGGAAGTTCTGCAGGAACAGGTACATCACCAGGAACACCAGCACGATCGCTTCGATCAGGGTGTGGACCACACCGTTGATCGATTCGCTGACAACGGGCGTGGTGTCATACGGGTAGACGACTTTCATGCCTGGCGGGAAGAACGGCTCCAGCGACGAAACGGTCGCACGGATGGCCTTGGCGGTGTCCAGTGCGTTGGCACCGGTGGCGAGTTTGATCGCCAGACCCGATGCCGGTTTGCCGTCGAACTGCGAGTCGGTGCTGTAGTTCTCTGCGCCCAGGCCGACCGTGGCGACGTCTTTCAGGCGAACCTGCGAGCCGTCGGTGTTGACCTTGAGGAAGATGTTGCCGAACTGCTCGGCGGTCTGCAGACGCGTCTTGCCGATGATTGTGGCGTTCAGTTGCTGGCCGCTGATGGACGGCAGGCCGCCTAACTGGCCGGACGATACCTGAACGTTCTGGGCGGTGATTGCGTCTTTCACGTCCACCGGAGTCAGCTGGAAGTTGTTCAGCTTGGCCGGGTCCAGCCAGATACGCATGGCGTACTGCGAACCGAACACCTGGAAGTCACCGACACCGGAGGTCCGGGAAATCGGGTCCTGCATGTTCGACACGATGTAGTTGGCCAGGTCTTCCTTGCCCATGCTGCCGTCTTCCGACACCAGGCCGATGACCATCAGGAAGTTTTTCACTGCCTTGGTCACGCGGATACCCTGTTGCTGCACTTCTTGCGGCAGCAGCGGGGTCGCGAGGTTGAGCTTGTTCTGCACCTGAACCTGCGCGGTATCCGGGTTGGTGCCCTGATTGAAGGTCGCGGTGATGGTCATGCTGCCGTCGGAGTTACTTTCCGAGCTGACATAACGCAGGTTATCGATACCGTTGAGCTGTTGCTCGATCACCTGCACCACGGTGTCCTGCACTGTCTGGGCGGAAGCGCCCGGATAGGTGACCTGGATACCGATGGCTGGCGGTGCGATGCTCGGGTACTGGTTGATCGGCAGGCTGGAAATCGACAGCGCACCGACCAGCATGATCACGAGGGCAATAACCCAGGCAAAAATGGGTCGATCAATAAAAAATTTCGACATGGGTTACTCCCCTTTGCTGCCTGCGGCTTTATCAGTGGCCGGGGCAGGTGCCGGGTTTGCTCCTTTGACGTTGGTCGCTTCGGCGACTTTCACTTCCGCGCCTGGTTTGACGTACTGCAAGCCTTCAGTGATGACGCGATCACCTTCTTTCAGGCCGTCTTCGATCAGCCAGTCGCTGCCCACGGTGCGGTTGGCCACCAGAGTACGCATTTCGACCTTGTTGTCCTGATTGACCACCATGGCAGTCGGCGTGCCTTTCAGGTCGCGAGTCACACCTTGTTGCGGTGCCAGAATCGCTTTCGAGTTGACGCCGGCCTGCAGTTGCGCATGGACGAACATGCCCGGCAGCAGACGGTGTTCCGGGTTCGGGAACACGGCGCGCAGGGTCACGGAGCCGGTGGTCTGATCAACCGATACTTCGGAAAATTCCAGCTTGCCTTCCTGGCCGTAGACACTGTTGTCTTCCAGCGTCAGCTTGACCTTGGCCGCGTTGTCGCCAGCCTTCTGCAGCTTGCCGCTTTCCAGGTCATTGCGCAGCTTGAGCATGTCTGCGGAAGACTGAACCACGTCGACGTAGATCGGGTCGAGCTGCTGAATGGTTGCCATTGCCTCGGTCTGGGCGCTGCTGACCAATGCGCCTTCGGTCACGGCAGAGCGTCCGATCCGACCGGAAATAGGCGCCAGCACCTTGGTGTAACGCAGGTTGATCTGGGCAGTTTGCAGGGCGGCCTGAGCTTCCTGAGTAGACGCCAGCGCAGTGTCGTACTCCTGACGGCTTACCGCTTGCTCGCTGACCAGTTGTTTGTAGCGATCAGACATCGACTTGGCGGACTGAAGCGTCGCCTTGGCGCTATTGGCATTGGCTTCATAGACCGCAGGATCGATCTGATAGAGCTGTTGACCGGCCTTGACGTCGCCGCCTTCGGTAAACAGACGCTTGAGAATAATGCCGTTGACCTGAGGGCGTACCTCGGCCACGCGGAACGCGGTGGTCCGGCCCGGCAGCTCGGTGGTCAGTGTATAGGGCTGTGCTTTGAGGGTAACGACGCCGACCTGAGGGGTTTGCGCAGGCGGGGCCGCCTGTTCCTTCTTGCTACAGCCACTGAGCAGGGTTGCCAGGGCGACGGCAGTGACCAGAACGGTAACAGCTGGCTTGAATTGCATGAAGATCCTCGGGGCAGGAGCCTGTTTTCTCAACAGTACGTTGAAGTGTTAAAAAATATTTCGGCTAGATAAGTAGCATGCTAAGGAATATACTTACATTCGCGGCTGTTTGTAAACACCCGCCGTGCGCATTCGGCCACTATTCACGGTGCCGACAGCCAATTCGGGACAAGGCGAGACAAATGCCGCCCGGTCATATCTCCAGGCATGCCGCCAGACGCATGCGTGAGGTGAATTTTTTGAGGTTTTATTGCCATGGTTCGTCGCACCAAAGAGGAAGCTCAGATCACTCGCAGCCAGATTCTGGAGGCTGCCGAGCAGGCTTTTTATGAGCGAGGCGTCGCCCGCACCACGCTGGCCGACATCGCAACCCTTGCCGGTGTAACGCGAGGAGCCATTTACTGGCACTTCAACAACAAGGCCGATCTGGTTCAGGCAATGCTCGACAGCCTTCAGGAACCGCTCGACGAAATGGCGCAAGCCAGTCAGAGCGAAGAGGAGGAAGACCCGCTGGGTTGCATGAGAAATCTGTTGATTCATTTGTTTCATGAACTCGCACTGGACCCAAAAACCCGTCGCATCAATGAAATCCTGTTTCATAAGTGCGAGTTTACTGACGAAATGTGTGATTTTCGTCGGCAGCGTCAGGACAACGCCATCCAGTGTCATGACCGCATAACTCTGGGGCTGAACAATGCCGTGCGCCAAGGGCAACTCCCCAAAGAGCTGGACACGTCCCGGGCCGCGGTCGCCCTGTTTTCCTACGTCAACGGCATTATTTATCAATGGCTGCTGGTTCCCGACAGCTTTTCGTTGCCGGTAGAGGCTGAGCAACTGGTTGATGTGTGCCTGGACATGCTGCGTTTCAGCCCCACGCTACGGGTCGCCAATGCTTCCTGAGTGAAGGAAGGGTAACCGGCTGTAGCGCTCGGTGGTTGAGTCGGCCGTTCCTTTTCATACACAGCCTAACGCCATTTCGTGCTTCTCATACAGTGTGTTTACCGACTGTTTACCTGACTTCTTTGATTGCGCTGAACCGTTACCGCCGATCAAGCCTCGATCCGACAAAATATTGTAGGAAGCAGGTAGGACATTTCCTGATACATGTAGCTGATTTCCCAAAGTAATTTCCGAGTATTGCCCCGCAGGACAACTCCCTTCACTCTTCGCATCCTGAAACATCAGAAGAGAGGAGGGTTGCATGTTTTTGCCGAATCTTGCGCCTATGTGCCCTGAAATCAACACCAGATCTGCTGAAATGCACACGCGTGGACGAAGGCCTTGCGCGCCTGCGTGCGGGTGCCTGTCGAGCATTATGGAAACGTGTGAAGCGCATGCAGGCCTGAGCGTAAACCTGGCTCCCGCCTTCGAACGGAGGGCGGGGCATGTCGGACACCGCAACTGATACTGTGAGGCTACTGACCGGAGTCACGCACCAATCCGCACGGGTGGCGATGGATTCTGAATTGGGGACGCCGGTCATTCGGCTTGGGTTGATTACCACGCTGTACTTTCGCAACGGCCACACCGTGGAGATGAAGCGTCGGGTCGAAGCCTGTTTTTCGCGTTTCTACGAGGCGTTCAAGACGAAACTCAAATGGCAGTTGTTCAAACGCATGCGCCGCTTGAGCGGATCGGGGTTTTCGTCGACCCGGCGTCAGGTTGTCGAAAGTCTGCCGGGTGAACAGTTCATCTGGTCTATCGCCAGCGCTACCCAGGCCGAAGTCGCCATGTACAGCCTGTTTGTCATGAACACTCCGGAGGGACAGGCCGACAATGATCGTTCGTGTCTGAAAATGGTACTGCCCTGGTCTTACCTGACCGAGCCCGACGGCTTGAAAAACTACGAGGCCTGGATTCGCTATCTGAGCAGTGAAGTCCAGGCCGAGCATGGTTTTGGTGGGCTTGCCTGTGTATTGCCTTGCGATGGTCATCAGTATTTACCCTGGGAATATCGACTGGCTCAGGACTACATCGGGTTGATGGTCGATCCCGGTCCGCACATCGAAAGCCTGCGCTTGCTGGATCGCATCAAGGGTGTGAGCTGGTACACGGTGTTGGGCGAGGCGTTTGTCAGGCAGTTGGGAGGAAGCGACAGATTGCGGGGCGAAATGAGCGCTCACAGCGACATCGTGTTCCACCGCTATCGCAACGGGTTGATCATTCGGGCAGGGGCGGTGCCTGAGTTGGGGGGCAGAGGTCTGCCGCCGCCGCAAGCCTATGTGACGGTCAACCGGATGATCAAACCGATTCGCCTGCAGGACACCGGCAACCTTCATCCCTACCTTGCCCCCGGGATCGGTTTTACCGAAGAAACCACTGCGCAATGGTATGCGCGATTCGATGAGAAACCTCTGCCGCCAGTCGATGCAGGGCAGGCATGTCCACGCTCGGGCTGCTGGTTCAGCAGCGCGCAGTTCGGCTCCCGGCGGCATTTCGACGAAGGTGAACTCATGCCTGCGTTCGCCCATATAAAGAGCAAGAAAACCCAGTGGTTCTGGGCCGGTGTACCTTCCTGAGTCCTAAAGTCGAACTAGTCCCGGCCTCGCAATAGCGTATTCGGCATCACCGCCGCTGCGGCAAGGCCGAGCAGCGAAATGGCAGCGCTGGTCATGAGCAGGTGTCTGAAGGTCAATGCCAGTTCGGCTCGCAGCGTTTCCAGTGCCGGTCCGGTTGCTGCATTCAGGCTGTCGAGCAGAACATTCCCGGAGCTGCCTTCGCCACCCAGCGCTCCCGCGCCGAGCTGACCTACCCCGGTGTGCTGCAACATGGCCAGCAGCAGTGCCGACATCAATGCCACGCCTACTGCACCGCCCAGCGAGCGGAACAGATTGGTCGTGCTGGTGGCTACGCCCATATCCCGAGGCTGAACCGAGTTCTGGGTCCCGACCAGGGAAGTGGGGAACTGCATGCCGGTGGCGATGCCGGTGAGGATCATGAACAGGCTCATCACGATCAGCGACTGCGCAGGCGTGAAGGCCATGCCCAGGATTGCGAAGGGCATCAGCAATGCGCCAATCAGAATAAGTGGCTTGTAACGCCCGGTTTGTGCCGTGCGTCGCCCTGCAAAATAGGCACCCATCGGCATGCCGATAGCCAGCGGAAGCAAGTGCAGGGCCGCACTGTCTGCCCCCCCTCCGGTGACGGTCTGATAACGCAAAGGCATCAGGACAATCAGGGAAATAGCTTGAAAGCTGGTAAAGAATACGGTGCACCAGCAAAGCACCGCGCTTTTATTGGCAAACAGGTGCATGGGCAGTAGAGGTTCGGCGGTGCGACGTTCGTACCAGACGAAAATGGCCAGCGTCAGCAGGGCAGTGCCCAGTAACAACTGAACCTCGACATCGGCCAGATTATGTCCCTGACCAATTTCGGTAATTCCCAGCAGCAGCGCGGTCAGGCCGATGATCATCAGGACCGTACCCAGGTAGTCGATAACCGGTTTGCGCTGTGGCACCGGCAGGCCGACCAGTGTTCGATACGCAACGATCAGGGCGGCGGCCCCCAAAGGCAGATTGATCAGGAACACCCAGCGCCACGACAGGTATTCAGTCATCAAGCCACCCAGTACCGGGCCTGCGACACTGGCCACGGCGTACATACTGCTGAAGTAGCCCTGATAACGGCCGCGCTCACGCGGTGGAACAATGTCGGCGATGATTGCCTGGCTTACCGAAACCATGCCGCCTGCGCCGATACCTTGAAGAATGCGTGCCAGCACCAGTTGTTCCATGCTCTGCGCCATGCCACAGAACAGCGATGCCAGGGTGAAAAGCCCCAGGCCGAACAGCATCAGCTTACGCCGCCCGTAAAGATCGCCCAGCTTGCCGTAGATCGGCACTGCCACGGTCAGCGAAACCATATACGCGGAAATGACCCAGGCCAGCAGATCGATATCTCTGAACTGGGCGGAAATGGCCGGCATCGAGACGGCAACGATGGTCTGATCCAGCGCGCTGAGCAGTACCGCCATCATCAGCGCGAATAGAATGCTGCGAATGGCCGGAGGCGTTTGAGTAAGACTGGTCAAGGCAAAACCTGATGGCAGTGGTGACCCGCCGCAAGTGTGGCGGGAGAGTCTGGCCAGTCTAATCCGATAGCTTGCTAATCGATAGCTGCCTTTGCTGAACGATGGCGCAATTTATCCTGTGCAGACGTCATCGCAACGCGCTGAAGGTTGCATCGGTCGGCACGCAGTGGCCGAACGTGCAACTGGCGACCTGCGGAGCCTGACGCGCCAGTTCGTTACGATAGGCCCCTGCGGTGTATACCGCCATTACCGCGAGGGCACCGATAACCACCATGCACTTTCTTGTTATTGCTTTCATGACGCACTCCTTACCTCGGCTACAGAGCAGTTTGAAAGAACTGATTAGAGTGTAGGACAAGGTTGGGGCGGACGTCGGTTGTCATCATCACAGCATGCTGCATGACGAATGCGCTGGAAGACGCGTTAGAATTCGCGCTCCGATTTACAAGCAGGGTCGAGGCCAATGGCACGCAAGGAATACAACGGGTTTGAAGTAGTCTCGGCAGTCATGCCTTCCGAGCAGGGTTACAACGCGGCGATTGCCGTCAAGGCATTGGGCGCTGGTGGTGCACCACGCTTTCATGCGCTGTTGCCTGATCAGAAGTTCAAGACCGCCGATGATGCCGACCTGGCCGCTGTGCAGGAGCTTCAGCGGCTGATCGGCATCGATGCCGAGGGTCAGCCGGTATGGGCCGACTCCTGATCAGGCGCCTGGGCGGAACATTTTGAACAGCGCTTCCGGCCCGAGCTGGAAGTAATCCGCAGGGCCGCCGCCACGCAGGATCGGCTCGGCGGCGGCGGTGTCGTAAACGCCGTCCTTGAGCAGGGATTTCTCGATGTGTACGGCCACTACTTCGCCCAGAATCAGCCAGCTGGGTACCCGTTCCTTGTCGGCACGTTGCAACTGAATGATCTGCGTGACTTTGCATTCGAACGACACCGGCGTCTCAAGCACACGTGGCACCGAAACGATATGGGATGCCAATGGCGTCAGGTTTGCCAGCTCGAATTCACTGACGTCCGGCGCGACCGGTGCACAGCTCTGGTTCATGGCTTCTGCCAGCGAACGAGTGGCGAGGTTCCAGACGAATTCGCCGGTCTGCTCAATGTTATTGAGGCTGTCTTTGCGACCAACGCTGCAGAAACCGATGATGGGTGGAACGTAGTTGAACGCATTGAAGAAGCTGTAGGGTGCCAGATTCAATTTGCCGTTGGCGTCCTGTGAAGAAATCCAGCCAATCGGGCGGGGACCTACAATGGCATTGAACGGGTCATGTGGCAGGCCATGACCTTTAGATGGTTCGTAGGAGTGAATAGTGTCTGACATGCTCGATTCCTGATGGGCTCAATAGGCGATGTGAGCATAGTGCTGCGCATTTGCGGAGGACGCCAGCGCAGTGTGTATTTCATCCTGGGCCAGACATGAAGAAGCCCGACATCGGCCGGGCTTGGGGTGTTGCATGAGCTGTCAGCCCAGACGATTGGCACCTACACGATCTGCACCGTCAGCAGCCAGACGATTGGCACCGACATGGTCTGCACCGTCGGCAGCCTGGCGGTTTGCACCGACACGGTCCGCACCGTCAGCCGCCAGACGATTGGCACCGACGTGATCTGCACCGTCGGCAGCCTGACGATTTGGTCCCACACGGTCTGCACCGTCAGCGGCTACGCGGATCGAACCGACGTTAGTGTGCTTGGTGCCGCCTTCGGCCACCACAGTCGAGCTGGACAAGTCGTTGTGAACGTTGAGGGCTGGAAGTGCAAATGCGCTGGAAGCCAGAACAGAGAACGCCAGGCCAAAGATCAATTTAGAAGTTTTCATGATGATGTCTCCAATGAGTGTCGGGGTGAGTTGTCATCCCGGTATGGAGGCAATGCTACGCGCCAGCGGATTATTAAGAAGTTAATAGGAGTGCTAGCGATCATCGCTAAAAATGATAGTTGCCTGTGATGCTCCGATTTCGGGCTTCTTGGGTGGTATTGCTTCATTAGGGTGCGTATTTTGAAAAACCTTGCAATAAACCCTCTTGACAAACTGAAACTGCAGTTTTTTCAATGTGTTAACGCAAATTATCGATTTAAAAGTGCACTAACTTGAAACACTTTGTTGCAGGTGCTGTAAGAAAGTCGGCACCCTTTTACGCAGCTGTATCGACAGGATGGATAGTGAGTTACGCATCTTACGCGTTGCGCTGCATCCGAAGGTCCGCTAAAAGCGCAGAGCTTCATGAATGGCATGCCGGGTAGCGCATGCCATTCATGTTGTGTCATGAGGTGCGATCAGTCAGTTTCGATACGTGAGTGCTTGCGCGTGTCTTTCATGAACACATACACCAGCAGCGAGCAGGCGATACAAGCGGTGACATACCAGTAGTAACCGGTTTCCATGCCGATGCTCTTGAACCACAGTGCGATGTATTCCGCTGTACCCCCGAAGATCGAGACGGTCAGGGCGTAAGGCAGGCCGACACCCAGTGCGCGGATTTCAGTCGGAAACAGCTCGGCTTTGACTACTGCGTTGATCGAGGTGTAGCCACTGACGATGATCAGTGCCGCCATGATCAGGAAGAACGCGCCCCACCAGGTATCGATGGTATGCAGCGTGGTCAGGATCGGCACGGTACACAGCGTTCCCAATACACCAAACGCAATCAGGATCGGACGACGCCCGACCTTGTCGGACAGCGCGCCAATGACAGGTTGCAACAGCATGAACAGAAACAATGTCGCTGCAGATATCGAGGTCGAGTCGGTGATGCTCATGCCGACGGTGTTGACCAGGTACTTCTGCATGTAGGTGGTGTAGGTGTAGAAAGCCAGTGTTCCGCCCATGGTCAGGCCGACTACCGTCATCAGTTCCTTGGGATGGCGCATCAAGGTGCGCATCAGGCTTTCCTTGGACTTTTCCTTTTTCTTGCGTGTGAACGACTCGGTTTCTTCCATGCCACGGCGCAGAAACAGCGCCACTACCGCACACAGTGCTCCGATGACAAACGGGATACGCCAGCCCCAGGCGTACAGTTGCTCGGTGGTCAGCGTCTGCTGCAGCACAATCAATACGCCCAGTGCGATGAGCTGGCCGGAAATCAGCGTGACGTACTGAAAGCTGGAAAAGAAGCCGCGACGTTCCTTGGTCGCCATTTCGCTGAGGTAGGTGGCCGAGGTGCCATATTCACCGCCGACAGACAGACCCTGGAGCAGTCGGGCAAACACCAGCAGGATAGGGGCACCGACACCGATGCTTTCATAGCCGGGTGTCAGGGCAATGATCAGCGAGCCGAAACACATCAGCAGCACCGATGCCATCAGCGCAGCCTTGCGTCCCTTGTAGTCAGCGTAGAGCCCCATCAGCCAGCCGCCGATAGGCCGCATCAGAAAGCCGACCGCAAAGATTGCAGCGGTGTTGAGCAACTGCGCGGTGGTGTCGCCCTTGGGGAAAAACGCTTTGGCGAAGTACAGCGAGAAAGCGGCGTAGACGTACCAGTCGTACCACTCGACCATGTTGCCGACTGAGCCGCTGAAAATGGATTTCAGGCGGCTGGAGGTGGTTTTCTGACCGGCGATGCTGGCAGCCGGCCCGTTGGAGGCGGGGTTGGAAGTGTCCATGGTGTTCCTTGATTTCATTATTTATTTTTAGAGGGGCATGCGTTGCCCTGACCCGTTCCATAGCAGGAGCTGTGCCACACCGTCGGGGCCTGTTGCAGAGCGGTTGAGCGATTTTGGTGAGCAAGAATCCGCTTATCCGGGCATATCGGATAAGCGGATTCTTGCCGATGGGCATCGGCTCGAGATCAGTGCCCGCGTGCAGGGCCGAAAACGATCACGCCCACCACGAAGGCGAGCATCAGGCCTAGAAGGATCATGATCCCCTTGAAGGTGTTTTTTACGCAGTAGGCTTTCACGCTGTCCCAGCCTCCGGTCCTGGCAGAGATGGCGTCCTGAAAACCGGATATGCGGTACGGCGACAGCACGATCCACAGCAGCAGAACGATGCCATACAGCGCCGTCAGTACCGGCCCTGCCTGCAGGACGACGTAGCTCAGGGTAACCACTGGAATACCGTGGCGCAGTATCAGTGCCTGATGGCCTGGCCAGCTCAGGCAGTCGGGCAGCAGGCGCTCGCTCCAGCGCATGTCCACCGTTTTGACGCGCTCGGCGAAAGTGCGCCAGAACGACATGAACACGTAAATCACAAGCAGCAGGAACACCGGCGCAGTCAGCGCGACGCCAGCTACTTCGTACCAGGTGGCCTTGATGCTGGAAGGGTCCAGCAATGCATTCGTCAGGATCACCAGTGCGCCGAAAAAATAGGCCCGGAGATTAGGGTTGAAGGACGCCTGTTGCGGTAATTCTCGCCAGGACTGCACATCTGCGTCTGGAAACGCTTCCATTGCATCCGGGAACCGGTGAATCAGGTCGGAGGCGAGCTTTTCGCAGGCTTGCCACAGGGTTTCGTCGCCGTGCCTTGCCAGACGCAGCCGTTCGTCCAGTGGCGGCGGTTGCAGAAGAAGACGTGCTGCGATGGCCTCAGGGGTGTCACCTTGGGCAGCGAGCAATTGCTGCTGACGGGCGATGAATGCTTTCTTCTCGCAGCGCTGGACCAGGTTCATCCACAGGGAAAGCGGCCCGGCATACACATCATGTTTCTGATCCCAGCCAAAGAGACTGCTCAAACGTTCGAACAGGGCAGGGGACCAGTCATGGTTATTGAGCAGCAGCGTCATGACCCACTGCTCAAGCTGCTCCTGGCGATCGAATGATGTCAGCCAGGGCTGTTGCCGGAGAGCCGTGAGTGCGTCGAGGAAGGCGCGCTCTTCGTTGCGCTCGAGCAAGGCATGCAATGGCCCGAGCGAGCCGTCCAGCAGTGCCTGGGTCAGCCGATGCGACTGATGCGCCCTGAGCTGTACTTATTGCCAGGGTGTCAGCCATTGCAGTTGTTCAACCGCTGCCTTGATCAGTGCCTGATTGTCCTCGGGGTCCAGCAGGCAGCGTCGGGCAAGATGTTGCTGGAAAAGCTCATCGCAGCCCTGATTCTGAGCAATCTGACGTTGTGAATGCAGGTTTTCCGGTGTGGTCTGACAGGCTTGCTCGTACCAGCTCAGTTCTACTGCAGGACGGGCCGGGGGCTCGGCCATGTCGAATGCCTGGAGTACCGCTCGATGTTCCGGCCGGGCCAATGACACCGGCGTGTCGAACGTCTGCGATGGATGTTCCTGGCCGGTGGATGACCAGGTGTCGCTGCCCTCGTCATCGTCTTCGGCACGGTTTCTAGCCAAGTCCAGCGCTTGCTCGTAAGCATCGCGCAGTGTCTGAAAGGCGACCGGATCGTCGTCGGGTCGCGTGGTTTTCAGCAGTCTGGCGTATTGGCGCTTGATGCTGCGCTCATCGGCATCGTGCCCAAGGTCCAGCACGCTCCAGCAGTCCATTGCCGTCACCATTCACCTTGTTCGAAACGGTCTGCTTCCTGCTCGAGCTGTTTGCGCAATTCATTGATCTGCCGGTCGTCCTGGGTTTCCAGCACGCGCTGAAATTGTGCGGCCCAGACACCGATGGTTTCGCGCGCCTCGCCCAGATACTCCTGATAGAGCCTTTCCAGACGTGCCGTCAGGTGAGTGTTGACCTGTTGCTCACGCGGGTGAACCTTGAGCGCTTCCAGCACCTTGAGTCGCTCACGGATCTCGGCGGGTGTCATGACGCCAGGGTTGTTCTCGATGACCAGCTTATGACTTTCGCCGGTCATCTGGATTCGCACATCGGCCTCCAGCAGGCCGTTGTTGTCATACGTGAAGCGCACGTCCAGTTCGACCTCGCCAGCCTTGGCCTTCGGCACAGGAATATTCAGTTCGCCCAGTGCAATGTTGTCTTTGACCAGGCGGCTCTCCCCCTGGAAGATTCTCAACAGAACGTGTTCCTGATTATCGGCAACCGTGTTGACGGTACGCACCCGACTGACAGGCACCACACTGTTGCGCTCGATGATCGGGAGGTAATGACCCGACTGGTAGCCATTGAATACGTATTGTGTGGTTTCGATACCCAGCGTGTAGGGGCACACGTCGGTCAGCACGACTTCTTCCAGCGCCGCATCGCGCTGCTTGAGTGCAGCCTGAATCGCGGCACCCTGTGCAACGACTTCATCCGGGTTGAGCGTGATGGCCGGAAAGCGCCCGAACATCCCGGCGGCCAGTTTCCGGATCAGCGGCATGCGCGTGGTTCCGCCCACCAGCAGGATTTCGTCCAGATCCGCCACGCGGATCTTTGCATCGCGCAGGGCGCGCTCGATGGGCGCGCGCAGGCGGGCCAGCAGAGGCGCAAACAGATCGTTCATCTGCTCTTGAGAGAGTGTCTTGCGCCACTCGCGGTCGGCATGGCGGAGCACGAAGTCGGCACTGTTTTCCTGACCCAGCGCCTTGCGCACCCGCTCGGCCTCACGCCGCAGGCTGGGCGTCACCAGCTCTTTGCCAGGAAAGTCTCGCTCATCGCGGTGCAGGTCGAGAAAGTGCTCGACCAGCAGACGATCGAAGTCTTCGCCACCCAGAAAGTTGTCGCCCGCACTGGCTCGCACTTCCATTACGCCGTCGAAGAGTTCGAGGATCGAGATGTCGAACGTGCCGCCGCCCAGGTCGAAGACCAGAAACGAGGTTTCGCCTTCCTTTTGGTGAAGTCCGTACGCCAGGGCCGCCGCTGTCGGCTCGTTGATGAGCTTTTCGACCCTCAGCCCCGCCAGTTCGCCGGCGATACGCGTCGCTTTACGCTGAGCGTCGCTGAAATAGGCCGGGACGCTGATGACCGCTTCGGTCACCGGTTCGCCAAACGCCCGTTCGACGTCGGCTTTCAGGCTTTTGAGGACCAGCGACGACAACTCTTCAGGACGATAGGTGGCAGATCCCAGGCGAATCTCCTGAGCGCTGCCCATGTAACGTTTGAACAGCGCCGTGGTTTTGTCCGGGTGAGTCTGCAGACGTTCGCGCGCCGCTTTACCGACCAGAATCTGCCCGTCGTCGTCCAGTCCGACCACACTGGGGGTCAGTGTTTCGCCCAATGCATTGGTAACCAGCTCGCTGCTGCCGTCGCGCCAGACAGCCACCAGGCTGTTGGTGGTGCCCAGATCAATACCGACGATCATTCAAAATGCTCCCTGCTCGAGGATTGTTGCAATGTTTTGCGTGATTCTGAATCAAGGCAACCGGTGTTGTCTTCGTTTTATGCATTCGCGAATTCAGGAGGCAGGTACGAAAAAGTGTGATCGCCTGGCATCTGCGCACCTGAGTGCGCAATGCGTTCAGGTGCCGCGCAAAACTATCGATCCCCGGTGCGACTCACGGCCCTGTGCAGAATTGCCGCCAGATCTTCTCTGGAGTAGGGCTTCTGCAACAGGTCGAAGCGGTGTGTTTCATCCTGAGCGATCGTCGCAAACTCAGTGCTGTAGCCAGTAGTGAGGACAACCGGCATCCACGGATAACGTGCTTCGATTTCAGCGTAGAGTTCCAGCCCGCTCATGCCCGGCATTGCGATATCCGAGAACACCACATGAAAGTTTTCCGGGTTGCCGGAAAGCTCGTGCAATGCTTCGGCACCACTCGTTACCCAGAGCACCTGAAAGCCCAGTTGCTCAAGCATAGGGCGTGTATAAGTGCCGATGTCCTGATTGTCCTCGACCATCAGGACGCACAGACCGGGCATTGCAGCGAGGGTACAGTGTGTGTCCTCCGATACGACTTCATGATTTTTTGCGCTGGGCAGGCACAGCGTAAAGCAGCTGCCTCTGCCCAGTTCGCTTTCAACCAGCACCTCACCGCCCGATTGTTTGGCAAAACCGAATACCTGCGACAGACCCAGCCCGGTGCCCCGGCCCACGCTCTTGGTGGTGTAGAAGGGTTCAAAGATCAGGCCCAGTTTTTCTCTGGCGATCCCCGCGCCGGTGTCGGTCAGCGACACCGTCACATAGTCACCATGACTGAGTGAGGGGCGGTCCGCAGTGGGGCAGGCTGCGCATTCAACCTTTATGCTGAGCCGGCCAGCGCCGGACATCGCATCGCGGGCGTTGACCACCATGTTGACCAGCGCAGTGTCGAACTGGCTGCCATCGGCAAAGATAAAGCAAGGTTCGTCAGGCAGGTCGATGCTGACCTGAATACGTGCGCCGGTAAGCGTATCCATCATCTCGCCAATGCGCGCCACGCTCTTGCAGACATCGAATACCTCCGGTTGCAAGGCCTGACGGCGGGCAAAGGCCAGCAACTGACCGGTGAGGCGCGCCGCCCGGTCGACAGTGCTGGAAATGGCCTCGACGTACTTCACTCGGCGATGCTCTTCAAGGTTCGGCGATTTCAACAGGTCACTGCATGAGCGGATCACTGTCAGCAGATTATTGAAATCGTGCGCCACACCGCCCGTGAGTTGGCCGATGGCTTCCAGTTTCTGCGCCTGATGCAGGGCATCCTGGGACAGCCGCAATGCTGCATTGGCCTCTTCTTCGGCCTGAATGTCACGGCCGACGGCGTGGATGAATTGATTGTCCGGCACTGCGGTCCACGAGATGGTGCGGTACGAACCGTCCAGATGACGATAGCGGTTCTTGAAGTGAGGAATGGTCTGGCCGTTTTCAAGTCCGCTCATGGCAGCCAGTGTGCTATCCACGTCTTCGGGGTGCACAAGCGCCAGAAACTGGCTGTCGAGCAGTTGTTCCTCCGACCAGCCAAGGGCTCGGGTCCAGGCCGGATTGACCGCCGAGATAATGCCGTCGAACTGCGCCACCAGCATCAGGTCAGTCGATAGCCGCCAGATACGATCACGGTCCTGGGTGCGCTCGACCACACGCTGCTCCAGCGTCTCGTTGAGCGACATCAGCGCTTGTTCAGCGTCTCTTAGCTGGGTCATGTCCCTGGAAACGCAAAGGATTTTCTCCGGTTTGCCGTCCTTGCCGAAAATCGGGCTGACTTGCACATGCCACCACTTGACGGTGCCCGCCAGGGTTTGCGCCGAGCCCATGAAATTGGCGTTCTGACCCGAACGGGCCGCTTCAATCGCAGCGATGGCGTCCAGATTGCCCTGGTCCTGCCAGAAGTCGGGCCAAGGGCAGCCGCGAATCGAATTGAAATCGCTGACTTCCATTATTCGCTGACCGCCTTCGCTCATGAAGGTCAGGCGCGAATCAAGGTCCAGCACCTTGATGCAGTCATTGATGCTCGACAGAACACGGTCGGTAAACGCCTCGTTTTCATTTTGTCGGGCTTCGGCGACCACCTGTGAGGTGGTTTCGTTGACCCGACAGAACACGCCGTCGATCAGGCCGCTGTCGCCGTAGAGGGGCGAGTAGGACAGCGACCACCAGGTCTGCTCGGACCTGCCGTTGCGGACAATGGTGCGCTGGATATTGTCGGACCGGCAGCTGTGCCCGAGCAGCGCCTGCTCGGCCAGCGGGCGCACGGCCTCCCAGGCATCGCCCCAGACCGAGGCGATGGGTTGCCCTTGGGCCTGCCCGGCTGCGATGGGCAGCACCTGGGAATAGGCATCATTGAAAAACACGATATAGTCCGGCCCCCAAAGCAGGTACATGCTGTCGGGGCAACTGAGCATCAGGTTCATTGATGACAGCAGTGCAGCGGGCCACGCTTGCTTCGGTCCCAGCGCAGACGTCGACCAGTCTGTCTCTCGGATAAATCGGCCCATTTCGCCTCCTCCCAGTGGGAGGTCGAGGGGAGTATTCACGGTAGAAAATTCCCCATCTTTCGGACTGTCAAAGTGAGCGGAATAGCCAGGCGGGCATGATGTCATTATGCCTGTAAACTATCCAGCCATCACGACCCTATATGGCCGTGAACAGTATGCAGACCCGGTGCTGCGAGAAATGTTCGGTTGTCGCCAGAAGAAGCCCCACCGAATGTCAGCAGCCGTCAGCCGAGGAACATTTCGCGTGCCAGGGCATGGCGCTGCATTTTCTCGTTGAGTGTCCTTCGGGGTAGCTGCAGCTCGTTGAGAACAGCCTTGATATCGCCTTTGTGACGGCTCAGTGAAGCGCGCAGGCATTGAGCTTCGAAAGCTTCCTGACGCGCCGCCAGGGATTGCCCCTGCCATTGTGTGGCGGCTTCCAGAGGCGCTGGTTCCAGGCCCAGCGCTTGCCGCTCGGCCGCATTGGCCAGTTCGCGCACGTTGCCAGGCCAGTCATGGCTGAGCAACTGGCTCAGGCGCGCGGCACTCAGGGCAGGCGCTTCGCGCCCCATGCGCGCGGCAGCAGCCCGGGCGAAATGGCTGAACAGTTGCGCGATGTCTTCAAGGCGTTCGCGCAGCGGCGGCAGGCGCAGCTCGGCAACATTCAGCCGATAGGCCAGATCCTCGCGGAAGCGTCCGGCGCGGGCCTCTTCGAGCAAATCCGGCTTGGTTGCCGCGATGATCCGCAAGTTGACGTCGATGCTCTGATTCGAACCCAGTCGCTCAAGGCGCTTGTCCTGCAAGACGCGCAGCAGCTTGACTTGTTGCGCCATGGGCATGCTCTCGATTTCGTCAAGAAACACCGTGCCGCCGTCGGCATACTCCAGTCGGCCGATGCGCTTGCCCTGTGCGCCGGTAAAGGCGCCGCTTTCGTGGCCGAACAACTCGGCTTCGAACAAGTGCTCCGGAATGGCCGCACAGTTCAGCGCAACGAAAGGCTTTCCGGCGCGCGGCCCAAAGTCATGGAGACAGCGAGCGACCAGCTCCTTGCCGCTGCCGGTTTCTCCTCGAATGATCACGTTCACCGGCAATTGTGCCAGTTCCAGCACCTGGCGGCGCAGAGCCTGCAGGCTGGGTGAAACGCCGAGCAGCGTAGCGTCCAGCCGGGTCCTTGCATCGGCCTGTTCATGCAAACGGCGATTTTCCAGCACCAGCTGACGTTTCTCCAATGCGCGCCGCAGGTTGCTGATAAGGGTCTGCGGACTGAAAGGCTTCTCGAGAAAGTCATAGGCACCTTCGCGCATCGCCTCCACAGCCATTGGCACATCGCCATGGCCGGTCAGGAGGATGACCGGCAGGTCCCGATCCTTGTCTTGCAACCGGCTCAACAGTTCCAGACCGCTCATGCCCGGCATACGCACGTCGGTCAGGACGACTCCGGGAAAATGCTCCGGCAGTCGCGTCAGGCACTCCTCGGCGCGGGTGAAGACTTGCACCTCGAACCCCGACAGCGTCAACCACTGTTCGACGGCTTGCCGAATGGGTGCCTCGTCGTCTACTACGATGACCGAATTCAACATGCCGGGTCAGGTCTCCAGAAAATCGTTGGGCAGGCTGAACGAGAACACAGCGCCGTCCTCGTGGTTTTGCGCCGTCAGCTGTCCGCCCAGTTCATGAATGATGGCGTACGATACTGCCAGGCCAAGGCCCAGACCATCGCCTACCGGTTTGGTGGTGAAGAACGGATCGAAAATACTGGCTAGATTCTCCGCAGCGATGCCCGTTCCGCTGTCCCTGACGCTGAGACGCCAGTGGCCGTCGATGGCGTCGATACGCACCTCGAGGCGTCTGGACGGGCGCTCGCGCATGGCATCCAGTGCGTTGCGCAGCAGGTTTATCAGCACCTGCTCCAGGCGTATGGCATCGCCGCGTACCCACGCAGGGCGGGAAAGATGCAGTACGCAGTCGATGTGCTCCTCGCGCAGGCGCGGGTCGAGCAGCAGCAAGGCCTGATCGACTACCATCGCGAGGTCCAGCCTCTCGCGCAAACCGCTGGGGCTTTTGCGGGCAAAGGTCTTCAGGTGGCTGGTCAAGGCGGCCATACGAGTCAATTGTTGATCGACCGGAACCAGCGCCTTGCAGGCTTCATCTATTCGGCCTTGATCCAGCAGCAACCGCAGGGTTGCCAGTTGCATGCGCTGGGCAGTCAGCGGCTGATTGATTTCGTGGGCCAGTGCTGCCGACATCTGCCCCAGCGCTGCCAGTTTGGCCGATTGCACCAGACCGTCCTGCGCGGTTTGCAGATCTCGGGTTCGCTCCTGCACCAGGCGCTCCAGTTCGTCCCGGTTGCGTTCCCTTAATCGCGCCAGTCGCCAGCGCTGATAAAGAAACAGGCCCAGAAATACCAGAGCCAGCCAGATACCCGCCGCAGCTAGCCCTGCATTGCGAATATCCTCACTGGACGCGGGTGGCTTGCGCAACAGGTGCAAGGTCCAGTTTTCATCGGGCAACGGCAGCGACTGCCAGAGATAATCCGTGGTGCCCTCAGGCCCTTCGACGCGGCTCAAGTGACTGTTTTCGCCAAAGCTGTCGATAACCCGGCTGCGCAATGGCGTCAGTACTTTCTTGTCGTATTGGCGGGTGCGCAACAGGTCGGCACGGTCTTCCACGGAAATGGGCAGCAACTCGCGATAGCGCCAGCCTGACTGATTGGCAATAAACACGATGCCCTTTTCATCGCTGACCAGCAGTAGATCATCACCCTGACCCCACTCCTGCTCAAGGTCCGGAAACTCCAGCTTCACGACCATCGCGCCCATGAAGGCACCTGTATCGTTCACCACCGCGCTGGACAGAAAGTACCCCGGAATCCCGGTTGTCACACCCACCGCGTAGAAGCGCCCGGTGCCCTGAGCGCGGGTTTGCAGGAAGTAGGGGCGAAAGCCGTAGTTGTGACCGACATAGCTGTTGGGCGTGCGCCAGTTGCTCGCGCCGATTGCCAATCCGTGCAGGTCGAGCAACTCGAGCGTCGATGAATGGGCCGTGCTGTTGATTTTTTCCAGCTTGAGATTGAGCGCGTTCTGCATCTCGCCGGTGACCGGACCATTCAATGCGGCACGAATCTCCGGGTCCAGAGCCAGAACTGAGGGTAGAGCGCGGTAACGCTCAATCAGGGTGTGCAGGGTATTGGCGTAGAGTGCCAGCTGGCCTTCAGCACGCACGGCATCTTCCGACAGCGTATGGCGCTGGGCCTGAAGCATCGCGAGCCCGGCGGACAGCGCTGCACCGGCCAGAATCAATAGCACGTACAGGGTGATGCGCCAGTAACGATGCTTTAGCGTCATGTTGCGGCCTGATCGGACTTCACGGCGCGTTTGCAGGCGAGTGCCTGCGAACGCGCCATGGACGGGCATTACAACAGATTGAAGGTCGCTTCTTTCACGGTCTGTGAGTCCAGGCCGATCATGACCTTGAATTCTCCAGGTTCCGCAGCGTACTTGAGCTCGCTGTTGTAGAACTTCAGGTCGCTTTCACTGAGGGTGAAAGTCACGACTTTTTCTTCTCCAGGCTCAAGCATCACTTTTTCGAAGTTCTTCAGTTCTTTCACCGGACGACTGATCGAAGCCGCCACATCATGCAGGTATAACTGCACAACGGTGGCACCCGCAACCTTGCCGGTATTTTTCACGGTCACGCTGGCAGTGAGCTTGCCTTTGCGCGCCATGCTGGAGTCCGACAGCTTGACGTCCGATACGTCGAACTGCGTGTAGCTCAGACCAAAACCAAACGGGAACAGCGGCCCATTGGGCTCCTCGAAGTAATGCGAGGTGTAGTTGCCAGGCTTGCCTTCGTGATAAGGGCGGCCGGTGTTGAGGTGCGCATAGTAGACCGGCAGTTGACCGATCGAGCGCGGGAATGACATGGCCAGCTTACCCGACGGGTTGTAGTCGCCGAACAGCACATCAGCCACTGCGTTGCCGCCTTCGGTACCCGGGAACCACGTTTCGAGCATGGCGTCGGCCTGCTCCTGTTCGTCGACCAGCACCAGCGGACGACCATTCATCAGCACCAGTACCAGAGGTTTGCCCGTGGCCTTGAGTGCCTTGATCAGATCCTGCTGCCTGCCCGGAATGTTCAGGCTGCTGCGGCTGGCCGATTCATGGGACATGCCGCGCGACTCGCCGACCACGGCAACGATCACGTCGGCCTGCTCGGCGACCTTGACCGCTTCGTCGATCATTTCCTGCGCCGGACGCGGGTCGACCTCCACTTCCTTCTCGATAAAGTTCAGGTAATTGAGGATGTGTTCGTTGTCACTGACATTGGCGCCACGCGCGTAAACCAGTCTGGCCTTGTCGCCGACTGCATTGGCCAGCCCTTCATATACGGTCACTGACTGGTTGGCACGGCCGGCAGCCGACCAGCTGCCGAGCATGTCGAGGTGACTTTGGGCCAGCCCGCCAATCACCGCGATGGTGCCTTGTTTCTTCAGCGGCAGCGTGTCGTTCTGGTTTTTCAGCAGTACAAGGGTCTTGCGCGCGACATCGCGGGCCTCTGCACGGTGCAGGCGGTCATCGGAATAGGTGTCGGCAGGGTCATCGGCGGCAACGCCGATGCGACCGTAAGGCGAGGCGAACAGGCCCATGTCGTATTTGGCACCCAGCACTTCACGCACGGCGTTGTCGATTTCCTTCATGGAAACCTCGCCGTCTTTTACCAGCCCGGGCAACTGCTCACCATAGGCCGCATCGTTCATGCTCAGGTCGACGCCCGCCTTGATCGCCAGCTTGGCGGCTTCGCGGAAGTCCTTGGCCACGCCGTGGTCGATCAGCTCCTTTAGTGCGCCGTGGTCACTGATGGTCACGCCCTTGAAACCCCAGTCCTTGCGCAGCAGATCCTGCATCAGCCACTTGTTGGAGGTCGACGGAACGCCATTGATCGAATTGAGCGCGACCATCACACCGCCAGCACCCGCATCGATGCCAGCCTTGTAGGGCGGCAGGTAGTCCTGGTACATGCGCGTCATGCTCATGTCCACGGTGTTGTAGTCGCGTCCGCCTTCGACTGCGCCATACAGGGCGAAATGCTTGACTGCCGCCATGATGCTGTCATTGGCTGCAACGTTCTTGCCCTGAAAAGACCTGACCATCACGTCGGAGATGCGTGACACCAGATAGGTGTCCTCGCCGAAACCTTCAGAACTGCGGCCCCAGCGTGGATCGCGGGAAATATCGACCATGGGTGCGAATGTCATGTCGATACTGTCGGCACTCGCTTCCTGCGCCGAAACCCGGCCCATCAGTGCGACGGCGTCCATGTCCCAGCTGGCAGCCATGCCCAGGCTGATCGGAAAAATCGTGCGATGACCGTGAACAACGTCATAGGCAAAAAACATCGGAATTTTCAGACGGCTTTTAGCGACAGCTGCTTCCTGCAGCGGGCGATTTTCCGAGCGCGTAATGGAGTTGAACGTGCCGCCGATTCTTCCTGCAGCAATTTCCTTGAGAATTTGCGGCTGTGGCATTTCAGCGCTGATACTGATCAAACGCAACTGGCCGATCTTTTCGTCCAGAGTCATTTGTTTCATGAGTTTGCCGATGAAGGCATTCTTGGCTTGAAGCGTTGTATTGTCCGTGGCGGCAGCGGTTTGAGCCATCACCGACTGGCTGGCCATACCGACCAGCAAACCTAATAAACACAGCTTATTCATGAATGATTTCTCAAGGCTTTTGTCAGTAACTCGCGTTTAATGTCCGACAGCCAGTTTTTGGGTTATGGACCTTTGGCGTTATGGTTCGTACAGAGCGCAAGGATAGTTGCTATGCGCTTGACTGTATGAAGTCTCCCCAAGGTGTGTACGAAAATGGTGGTTTGATTGATTTTTGTACAAACCCTGTTCGATCAATTATTGACCGTACCAGGCGTTGGCGGTGGATTATGCCGGGGAACTTGTGTTTTGGCTAAGGCGTGTCGTTTCAATAGATTCAAAAAAGCACCGGAGGTCTGATTTTGAAGTCTGTTTCACAGTGGGTGTTGTACGTGGTGATGCTGTTGGGAGGGGGGTTGCGTGCCGAAGCGGAGCCGCCCGCACTGGTTTTTCCGCCGATGACCGGCAGTGTTGTCGATGCAGCACAGATGCTTGATAGCCAGACCACGGTTCGTCTGGCCAGACTTCTGCGTGCCCACGAGCAGGCAACCGGCGAGCGCGTGGTGGTGGTGACCCTGGCCGATCTGCAGGGCACGAGTCTTGAGGAATTCGGCTCTCGGTTGGGCGATGCCTGGGGGCTGGGGCTTCATGGTGAGGACAACAGTGTTCTGCTGATGGTTTACCGCGACAAGCGCAAGGTGTTCATGGAGGTTGGCGCTGCCCTGAAGGATCGTCTCAATGATGCTCAGGCTTCCTTGATCATCGATATGCTGATGACGCCCGAGTTTGACGACAATCGCTTTACGATCGGCGTCGAGCGTGGCACACGAGCGGTCATCGCGGCATTGGGTGGTCAGATACCGGATTATCCCGAGCCGACCCGACAGATGTCCGATTATGACGAGCAGACCAGTGAAGATCAGGTCTGGCTGATCGCTATTGTGCTGACTCTTGTCGTGCTGGGCATTGTGATCATCAGCATCAGACGTGGTGCTGCCCGGCCTGCTCGCGACAAAGCCGCTGACCGGAGTGGCGGTCGCTTCGGCGGTGGTGGGGCTTCGGGCAACTGGTAGTTGAACGATTCGGAATGAGGGAACCATGGCGTTATTGAACACAGAAGAGCAACGGCAGGTGGCCGAGGCAATTGATCGCGTCGAGCAGCGCACCGATGCCGAACTGGTCACGGTACTGGCTGCCCGCGCCGACGACTATGCGTATATGCCGCTGATCTGGGCCGGGCTGCTCGGCCTGCTGCTGCCGGGTACGATCAATTACTGGGTCCAGTGGCTGAGCGCGGACGAATTGATGCTGGCGCAGATGAGTACGTTCATCGTCGTGGCGCTGGTCTGCCGGTTATCGAAAGTATCCGCCTTGCTGGTGCCGCTTTCGGTACGGCGCTGGCGGGCCGGGAATCTGGCGCGTCGACAGTTTCTTGAACAAAACCTGCACAAGACTCATGACGGAACAGGCATTCTGGTGTTTGTCAGCGAAGCCGAGCGTTACGTCGAAATTCTGGTCGATCATGGCATCGCCAGCCGTCTGCACGACGATACCTGGAAGGCAATGGTCGATGTATTCACCCAGCAGGTCAGGGACGGACAGACCTTGCAGGGGTTTCTGGGCTGTATTCATGCGTGTGGCGAGTTGCTTGCCGATCATGTTCCGGTGACCCACGGCAGGAATGAGTTGCCGAATCGGCTGGTGGTGCTGGGGTAATGACAAAAGGCAGGGGCCGACGAAATCGGCACCTGCCTTTCCTGAAACACGTGTGCCTCAGAGTGCGCGCGTTACATCGTAAAACGATTTTATGTAGGCCTTCAGGTGTTCGACATGCTGGCTGATCAACGCCGAAGAGTCAGGTTGCGACGCGATCTGATCCAGAAAATTATAGAGCGATTGATAAACCTTCCTGGCCTCTTTGACCCACAGCGCCTTGCTCTCATCGATCTGCGCGAGCCCTGTCAGCTCATCGAGCTTCGCTTTGGTCTCCCTGGCTTCCCGAGTGATCGTCCGGGTCTGGTCGAGCAGGGCGTTATAGCGCGACCTCAGTCTGTCGCGTTCTTCAGTCAGATCCAGATAAGTCAGGGCACTGCTGATCTTGCCGAGCAGATTTCCGAGCCTGGCAATCCCGGCAGTAACCAGCGCAAGTTCCGGTGACGGCAGGGTGACCAGTCTGAGCTCCTCCGGAGTAGGCAGCATTTCCTTGAATTGATCGGCAAGGCGGTACTTTTCAAATGCCTTGATGGTTGCATCGAGCAGGCGTCGGTCTTCCGCGATGGCACTCATTGCGCTCTCCAGCCCGGCCGAACGTTCGGTCATGCTGTCGATTTGTTGCTGGAGTGTTTCCTGCAGACGATTGCCTTCCAGCGTCAGATGTATCTGTGTCATATCATCGCTGCGCTCGACAAGGGTGCGAGCGCTTTTGCGCACACTCTCCGTGAGATTCGACACCTGACGAATGCGCTGTCCGTTCAGCAGGCTGATCGCTTGCTGTCTTTGTTTATCGCTGAGTCTTTTGTCTGCCTCGATCTGCTGTTGCTTCAGATCAATCACCTGCAGATTCACGTTATTCAATTGCGCGGTGAGAGTGGCTAGTTCATGGTGATAGGCCTTGTCTGCGCTCGTCAATGCGGCTTGAAGCGGTCGCATCTTTTCTTTCATGACCGGCAGAAAGTCCAGTTTTAAAGCGCTCACCTGCGAAAGAATATTCTGGTGAGCGGCTCTCATGACTTTATGGCAAGGCGGAGTGAGGACCAACGCTTTTTCAGGAGCTTCAATAGTCATGATCATTGTCCTGGGGTGCTGGAGATTTTTTCGCGTTGAAACTGATCAAGCGCACTTTCAAATAGCTTCAGCAACTGAGTGGTGATGCCTTTTATTTCCAGCCACGGTGTTACAACGCCCTGAAATTGCAGCGCGAAAATCAGCAGCGCCTGATCGTTGCTGATGTCCGCCAGTTCATCGGCTGAGCTATCGATGTACGCCGCCAGCAGGGCCCACAGGTCTTTCAGGTCGGTCGCGCTCTGATGAGCATCGTTTAAGCGAATGTCCATGTCTTCAAACATTGATTGCAGGCTGCGGACGGCGGCGGCCAAGGGGATTTTTTCCTTGAGTGCCTGAACTTTCTGGTTCTTGGAGGCGACCATTCGATTTTTTTCTTTTCGAATTTTTTCTGCCTTTGCGCCAAAAATGCCTCCCGTGATAGCGATCCCGACAGGCCCGCCAAAAATACCCCAGGCAATACTGTTTTTGGTCGCTTTATATTCTTTGTTTTTGTGATCTATATCGATCGTCAACTCTTCGATGTCTTTTTCCAGGTCTTTGATCTGCTGATCCACGTCGGAGCGCTTCGCCAGTCCCGCCTTGTGATCGATATCAGGAAGGAGCTTATTGCTCAGGACAGTGCTGAACGTGTCGATGTGCTGCATCAGCTTTCCTGCCGCGTCCTGATGATCCTTTATCTTTGAGGCGGTTGTTTTCAGGAACTGGGAAAGCGTGATACAGCCTTTCCGGTCGGTTTCACCCAGTGGCATCGGCGGTATATCGCTTACTTCTTCGATGGTCAAATCGTTAACGGTCAGGTCCAGTTGCCTGGCAAAATCCATCTTTTCGATGTGACCGATAATCTGCCGACCCTGATCCGAGAACTGCGCGGCAAACAGATCAAGGGTGAACCCGCTGCGCTTGATGCCATTCTCGATAACCAGCCAGCTTTTGCCGTGGTTATTGATGGCCGTATAAAGCGACAGCATGTCTGTGGGCTCAAGCCCGAGAATGCCACTTTTTTTAAAACCCAGCTGTTGTTCGACACGTGCAAGTGAAGTCGGGGTATTAAGTGCGTACCGTTCGTAACGTTTCAGGCTGAGGATGTCTTCCTTGCTCAGAATAAAGGCGGCGCTTCGGCCACCCTTTTTTTCATCATCAAGAAGAACGTTTACGTATTCCAGGGGTTTTAAAGTAACCCGTGCAATGTCTTCGTTTTCCAGGAGTGCTGCTTGGCTCAACATAATGCACGTTCCTTGTGCGAGTTATTCTGTCGGAGCAAAAAGCTCCAAAAGGCGAGGCCGATTGTCTGCAATCAGCCAGAGCAACTATAAAGCTGTTTGTGCCGGGCACAAGTAATGGCCTTGAGTTTTCGGTAGAGATTGTTTTACGGGTTATGTATGTTTCGAATTGTCAGGCGTGCGTGTGCGAACCGTCTGTGTACTCAGGGAAAAATAGGGGTGCCCTTGGTACGCCGACCCGCCTAAAATGCACGTCTGATTTTTCAAGTTCCCGTTGGGGACAGTTGAGGCACATCTTCAATGTCAGTCATTACTCCTGCGTCATCCAGCACTGCGAGCGATCACCGCACGCAGTTCCTCGGCCTGCTGGACACCCGCCTGTCGCAGAACTCGTTGATCAAGCTGGTCCTGGCCAAACACGTGGGCAGCGAGGTCGATTTGCAGCGGATTATCATCAAACCGCTGACTGTCAAGGAGCAGCTTTGCCTGACATTTGTGTACCGCTACAAGACCCGCGACATCACCAAGAATTTTCCGCTTGCCGAAGCCGTGGACGTTATTGCCAGCCTGATCCCCGAATCGTTCAAGAACGCACACTTGCTGTCGCTGACCGACGAGGTGCAGCTGGAGTTCAGCAAGAAGGGTAAGACGACGCTGTTCAAAAGCAAGGCTCAGCAAGAGCGCCAGGCCCCCGCGGCAGGGCATGATCGCGAGAAAAAGCGCTATCTGGAGCTTACCCGGCCCTTCCTGACCGACCTTGGTGTGACCAATCGGCAGCATGAACTGATTCCGGCGATGTCGCGCAAATGGAAGCAGATCAACAAGTTCATCGAAGTGTTCTCCCATGCCTTGAGTGCGTCGCCGCTCAAGCTCGATCAACCCATCAAGGTCGCGGACTTCGGCTCAGGCAAGGGTTATCTGACCTTCGCTATCCACGATTACCTGTGCAATACCTTGCAGGCGCAAGGGCAGGTGACCGGTGTCGAACTGCGCGAAGACATGGTGACGCTGTGCAACGAGGCTGCGGTGAAGCTCGATCATCCCGGTCTGACCTTTGCGCACGGTGACGTACGCACTGTGGCACCCCGTGCACTGGATGTGATGATCGCGCTGCACGCCTGTGATATCGCGACCGACTACGCCATTCATATGGGCATTCGCTCCGGCGCCTCGATCATCATGTGCTCGCCGTGCTGCCACAAACAGATCCGTCTGCAGATCCAGAGCCCGGCTTTGTTGAAACCGATGCTGCAATACGGCCTGCACATGGGGCAGCAGGCAGAAATGGTCACTGACAGCCTGCGTGCCTTGTTGCTGGAAGCGTGCGGTTATGAAACCAAGGTGTTCGAGTTCATCTCTCTGGAGCACACCAACAAAAACAAGATGATCCTCGCCGTCAAGCGTGCCGAACCGGTCGACCCAGCCCTGTTGCTGTCGCGTATTCAGGAGCTCAAGACGTTCTACGGCATCAGCGAGCATTGCCTGGAAACACTTCTGCAAGCGGACGGTTTCATCGGCTGATAGAGGGGCTGCTACCCGGTAGCGTGCGACCTTCGACCAGCGGTATGACGTATGACGGTTTTTCTTGCGCTGGGTCAACTTTCGTACCTCGCGCAAGGCGGATGCTTGAGCTATTACCCAAGCATCCGCGCTACCCACGAGGGTCCGTCATGATCAGCACCTTTTTTATCCCCGCTGTGAACATCATCGGCACTGGCTGTATTGATGAAGCTATGCTCGCCATACGCAAATACGGATTTCACAAGGCCCTGATCGTCACTGATGCCGGGCTTGCAAAGGCCGGGGTGGCCGGTCAGGTTGCCGGGTTGCTGGTGGAGCAGGGTATCGACTCGGTGGTGTATGACGGTGCCCGTCCCAATCCGACCATCGCCAACGTAGAGAATGGCCTGGCCTTGCTGCAAGAACGTCAGTGCGATTTCGTTATCTCGCTTGGCGGAGGTTCGCCCCATGACTGCGCAAAAGGTATTGCCCTGTGCGCCAGCAATGGAGGGCACATCAGTGACTATGAAGGCGTCGACCGCTCGGCAAAACCGCAGTTGCCGCTGATTGCGATCAACACCACCGCCGGAACCGCCAGCGAAATGACCCGCTTCTGCATCATCACCGATGAGGCTCGCCACGTAAAAATGGCTATCATTGATCGCAACGTTACGCCGCTTTTATCGGTAAATGACCCTGAGATGATGGTCGCCATGCCCAAATCGCTGACCGCCGCGACCGGCATGGATGCCTTGACCCACGCAATCGAAGCCTATGTCTCGACGGCTGCCAACCCGATTACTGACGCGTGCGCGTTGCAGGCCATGGCACTGATTGCCAACAATTTGCGTGATGCCTTTACCAACGGGGCGAACATCACTGCGCGCGAGAACATGGCTTATGCCCAGTTTCTGGCCGGCATGGCGTTCAACAATGCGTCATTGGGCTATGTGCACGCGATGGCGCACCAGTTGGGCGGCTTCTATGATTTGCCACACGGTGTGTGCAACGCTGTTTTGCTGCCTCATGTGCAGCGCTTCAACGCCAGCGTCAGCGCTGCACGCCTGACCGATGTTGCGCATGCCATGGGCTGCAATATTCGCGGCCTTTCTCCGGAGGAGGGCGCTCAGGCGGCAATCGATGCCATTCGTGCACTGTCGGCTGCTGTGGATATTCCGGCAGGTCTGGCACTGCTCGGGGTCAAGGAAGAAGATTTTCCTATACTGGCCACCAACGCCCTGAAAGATGCGTGCGGTCTGACCAATCCGCGTTCCGCCGGGCTTGAGCAGATCCAGGAGATATTTCGCCAGGCACTTTGATCGACCGGAACAGACAGGCTGAAAAATGGCAACGCTCAGGCCCTACACCCTTACGGATCGGAATGTCTGCCTGGATATTTTCGACAGCAACGTACCGCATTACTTTGATCCTGCGGAGCGCGAGCAATTTGCCAGCTTCCTGATGGCTCCATTGGGTCATTACTTCGTTGTCGAGCGTGGTGGCGCTGTTGTGGCTTGCGGGGGCTATCTTGTGCTGTCGGACCCATCGGTGGCCGAACTCACATGGGGCATGGTCCACAATGAGCTGCACGGCAGCGGCCTTGGCCGGTTTCTGACCCAGGCGAGGCTTGATCTGATGAGGGTGTTACCGCGCGTCACCCACGCCTTTATCAATACGAGCCAGCATGTTCAGGACTTCTACTCGAATCTGGGGTTTGTCGTGGGCGCTGTCGAACTGAACGGGCATGGCCCTGGCATCGACAGTGTGAGGATGGAGCGGGCACTGTGAGGAATGATCTTCGCGGCTGAACAGAGGCTGACCAAAGTCGCAGAACATGGGGAAGGCAGGTTTCTGTCCGTTTAGCATGCAGACTGTTTTCGCACCCCCTGCGAATAGGTCCGGAAGGTCAACACATGAGGCCTGTAAGTGCTCTTTTCCAATGCGTTGCTGCTTTGTTCCTGATGTGCTCGTTAGAACAGCACTTGCAGGCTGCCGAGGCGCCGGAAGGTTTTGCCAAAGGCGTTACAGGTGGCGGAGCCGCCACGGCAGTGCATCCCTCGACACTTGACGAGCTTCGATCTGCGTTGTGCGCATCTCGCGATTCACGCGGTGCCTGTACCGATGAAACCTCGCGGGTCATCGTTCTGGACCACGTGTTCGACTTTCGCAGAAGCGTTGTTGTCAGCGGCAGCACCGAAACCACCGAACCGGGCTGTGTGGTCAAGCCGTGTCCGCATGGCGGCGAACAGTTTGCGCTCAATGGTGCCAACAACTTTTGCCAGTCGAGGCCTCCAGTCATGGTGACCTACGATAATGCCGGGCTGAAGCCTCTGAAGGTCGGATCGAATAAAACCCTGATTGGTGTGGGCAACAAGGCTGGCATTCAAGGCGCGGGGCTGTTCATTGGTGACGGCGCACATAACGTGATTGTCCGCAATCTGACCCTGTCCGATATCAACCCCAGCGTTGTATGGGGCGGAGATGCACTCACGCTGAACAAGGCGGATGGCATCTGGATCGACCACAACACCTTCGCACGTATCGGCAGACAGATGATTGTGACCGGATGGGGCGCAGCCTCGCACGTCACCCTTTCCAGTAACGAATTCGACGGCCGCACGCCTTACTCGTCGACCTGCGATGGTCATCATTACTGGGTCTGGCTGTTCCTTGGCAATCAGGACACGCTGACGTTATCGAGAAATTACATACACGACGGCTCGGGAAGAGCGCCGCATTCCGGCGGAATGAAAAATGCGCAGGTGCACGCTCAACTGGTCAACAACGTCTTTCAGCGCATGACCTATCAAGGCGCAATCATGTCGCGAACGCCATCTTCACAGTTGTTGGTTGAAGGAAACGACTTCGAAAAAGTAACTCACCCGCTGTTCAACGATGTGGACCAACCGGGCAGTGCATTCGCGTTGTTCGATCCGGGCTCAGCCAGTACCAAGGATGCCTGCATGAAAACTATCGGAAGGGCATGTGTGGCAAATCAGCAACGGTTGAGTGGTGATGACTACCGCCCCCAGGACGCCTCTGTATTGAACGCGTTCAGGGAATACCGGCAGTTTCTGTTGGTGCCGATGCCTCCAGAACAGGCCCGGGTGCAGGTGCCACGTGATGCCGGTGTAGGGAAGATAGATGTCGGGACTATGAGGTGAAAGTCCGAAAGCATGATGCTGTGTCGACGGGCGCTTGGTATCGAGGGGCTGGTCGGAGCGATGTTTAAACTGACAGCGATATTTGCTGCACTTTTGCAGGGCATGAATGTATTTCGACAGGGGCCGGTAATTCGAAATAGATGAGTTAAAGCTGAGGAAGACAGGCGGCTGAGAAACCAGGTTGTACTGAAAACGGTGGAGCGGGTAGAGGGAATCGAACCATTATAGGACAGGGAGTTTAGAAACTGTGTATGTGTGTAGGAGCACACTTATTTCGATTCGTTTTCAAGTGTGTAGGTGTGTATCCGTGCGGGCCGGATCTATTGAGTTTCATGTTCCCGTGCCGGTGCAGCAGGGGTAGTCTTCGACTTGCTCACATGTGAGGAGGGCTGGAAAATTCTGTCCCCCCTGCAATCTGAGCTGTGAACCATTTTCGGTAGTCCACCACTGCCACCCATGTAGAGCTATCACCACGGCAATTGTTCGCGCCGCCCAAGGTAGCTGCCGTGAGACAAGACTGGTCGTCTTGGATTTCTGGGCTTTAAAACTCGCGGTTGAGCGCTCAGCTTGTTCGACAGGCCCTCAATCTAACCGTTGGGTTCATTCAGGCTCTGAGTGCCAGTACTGGCTAACCGTCGACTTCGACAAGTTCAGCGCGCGCCGTATCTCCGATTGGGTTTTCCCTTCAGCCTTTAGCTCCAACACAGCGGCCTTGTTCCCTTGGTTCGCCGGCTTGCCCTTGGAGCGACTCAGCAGTTCACCATTTTGGATCTGCTTCTGAAGTAAACTCATGCCACCAGCGGCCTTGAATCGATCTAGTTCACTCTGCGCTGCAACAAGCGACTCATCCGGATCTTGACCGCGATTAAGGGACACGCAGATGGCCACGAAAGCAACCAGGTCAAAATCTAGGGCCTGTGCCAGTGAGGAAAGTTTGTCGATGCTTGGGTTGGATTTTCCGCGTTCGATAAGGCTCAAGGACGTACGGAATACCGATTCATTTAGATCTTCGTAGCCCAGATCTCGCTGCTGCCGGATCGCCCGAAGCGCAGCACCTATCTCATTCTTCAGCGTCATGGTCGTCCGAAAAATAAGGATAGAGCCATAATGGCGCAGTTCAAATAAACAGTTTCTGTTGTTAATATAAGAACCAGTGGGTTATGATGCGCCTGACCTCGACGGGATTGATCGGCGTTTTCAAGGTCTGCATCGGACATCCCCGCATCTCCCGCTGAGAGGATAAGGGAGTATTCAATTTATGCCTAAATCGATCCAAGAGAAGCGTGATGAAGGTCTACATCCTGTCTGACCTGCACGTTGAATTCGCCGATTTCGACCCGCCCCAGTTTAATGAAGCGGAGGTGGATTTAGTGGTGCTGGCTGGGGACATCCACAAGCTGGACAGAGGGGTGAAATGGGCGAATGAGGCCTTCACCCAGAAAGTGCTGTATGTCTTGGGCAACCATGAGTTTTACGCCGGTCATTTTGATCGCACCATTGAGAAAGCCAGGGCAGCCGCAGCAGAACACGTGCATGTCCTCGAAAATCAATCGTATGTTGCCAATGGTGTTCGCTTTCTCGGCACCAGCGGTTGGACTGATTTCTCCGCAACGGGTGATGTCGCTGCGGCGATGTCGGTGGCCCGCGCAGAGATGACCGATTTTCGAGCAATCCGGGCAGACCAGAACTTTCGGCGGTTGCGTCCTGATGATGTCGCCACGCGAAATCGAGAGGCGAGAGAGTGGCTTGCCTCTCAGCTAACAACTCCGTTCGCAGGCAGAACGGTAGTGATCACCCACCACGCGCCGATCATCGAGGTGAGTGGAAGCGAGCACTCTGGGCATTTGACTGCTGCTTACTGCAATTCTTGGCACTCGCTTGTCGGTAAGGCTGATGCCTGGATTTTTGGACATACTCATTGCTCGATCGATGTCGAGCTGTCTGGCTGCCGGCTCATCAGCAACCAGCGAGGTTATCCAAGTGAGGATTGCGGTTTTGATATCCGGAAGGTGGTTGAATTTTGAAGGCGAAATGCTTAGTGGATAGTGAATTTCTGACATCCGATTTGAGTTTTGAGATCCCACAGGAAGTCGTATTGGCTAGCTCTTTTGAGTGGGAAGTGTTGGTTGACGCCTTCCTGGTGAACGCTGCTAAGGTTGGTAATCGTTACACCGGGTCTGTGTTTTCCGATCGTTCGGGGCAAGCAGCCGATGGGATGACCGTGATAACACCTCCGGTCTTACGCGTTGCCCAACGGGACGGCATGACGCTTGTACGTACCGTCTGTGGTGGCGACTATTACGTGATTGCATCGGCATTTTCGCTGACCAATACGGAAGTCCTGCATACCTCGCAGAAACGTAGCTAAGTCTAAGCTGAAGGCACTGCCAAGCCCGCGTCAAATCCACCGAGAACGCCTATTCTAGAGCTCTACTTTCGATCATTGAGTCTGATATCCTCGAATGCTTGGGCCGATGATCCCCGTTCGCTCATGCCCGAAGTGAGCTCCTGCTGCAGGTAGGTGGCTATGGACTTCGTTGCTGAATAAGGGGCGTTGGCGTTGAGAGCTGGCAGGCGCGAGCAATGGCTTCTTACAACGCAATTACTCCTCCCATGGCGTCTCGCCATTCGCCCCTGGTCGACATATCCATAAATTGCAATTTGATCGGAGTCTTAGGATGGACGAAGTAAAGGCCAGGCTGTCAGGGCCTGCGCGGCATCTACAGGGTGTCCAGATCGAGACTCGTGACGCTGTGCAGCAGTTGAAGGATCGTTTTCCTGGCCGCAGTCATTGTGTTGTCAGCGATTGGGTTTGGCTCGATCTGAAAGCCCCAGAGGAGGTATTGCAAGGCATCAGAGACCAGGGCCAGGAGCCGGTAATGATTCTGGGTTTCAAGGTGCTATACGACAGCCTGGATCAGGACATTGATACGAGCTGGGTGCGTACGCAGCCAATGGTTGAGTTCGTCGATTCGAAGTTCTTTGTCACCAGAAACACGGTCTACTTTTTGGTCGGGGATGGGCAGCGTCGGCTGATGGAGTTATCGACAGTGTTGCGTGTCTTTCGGTCGGTCGGCATGCCCGGTTAGTGGAACGAACACATAATTTTGGGTAGCAAAGCTCTGACTCATCCTGGATCTTTAGGGTTGGCGGGCTTCGATCCGCCTCTCCCACGAACACCTTTCATGCCCGTAGCACTGGCAGCACGAAATGCCTCAAATCCGGTAGCCGCACTTAGCCTTGCCGAGAAAGCTCTGCGCTCGCTCTCCTGTTTGAAAATGATGATGTCCGATGCTTTTAGCGAGCTGTCCTTGAGTAAGTGCTGACGGACTTTCGAAAGAATTTCTCGGGCGTTTGGCGCTGTCGGATCATGGGCCAATGTTTTGGTTAGGAGCTGTAGGATTTCGGTAGGCAGCCAAAGGTAGGCTTCAAATGTCAATTTGTTCAGTGTCTTTTGCTCGTCCGGGAAACTCATCCACTCTGCGAGTAGCGACGCCACAGCTTCAGACTTGATTCGGACTTGCTCTGCTTGCTTCCATTCCTCCAGCTTGAGGGCGTACTCATGGCTGATGGACTGCTTTAGGCGCTCGGTAATCCATGTCCGGCAGAGGAACACGACAATGCTCATTCCAATGGCGCCTGTAATGCTGCCGAGTAATGCTGTGATGAAAACTTCGAATGTCATTGAGGTAGCCTGTCTCTAGAGGTATCGGTGATGGTTGTCTGAACTTCACTCATGCCGACGCCCAAGTAGTCTTTAGCTTCATGAAGACGCGGCAACTGCCTTCACGGCTTTCTTAATCGAAAATTCCTGCTCGCTGCCATCACAGAATTTGGCGACGAAGCCTTGCGTGGTGCCACCCTTTGGGCCTCTCTCACGGACGATATTGCGAGCATAATAGGCAACCGGGCTGCCCGGTGTTTTCCACTTCGTGGCGGTGCAGTACCGCACGTACAAGTCCTGTAAGAGCGCGAAGTCGTCAGTGCCTGTGATGTCACCACCGTTTGCCAGGTTCTTGTCACGTAGACCGTAAAAGAACCGTTCAGCTTCAATCTGGGATGAAAAGCTCTGATCTTTGATTACCAATGGATTGGGCATTGTAGTTCCTCACAGAATGTTATCCGTCATGATGCGATACTCCGAAATCCCTAGCCGCCAGTTACAGCGGTATACGGGTGAAAAGCTACATTTCGGCAACTGCCCAGCTCATCAAGCTTTTTTCGAAGCCAGTTAAGTTCAGGCGAGGGACTCGCGGGGCCAGTGCTCGGAGTTTCGCCAGCAGGTCGTTCAAGTGTTCAGAGGGCAGAATGAGGTTCTTGATTTGTGTCGAGATCTGAGTGGGGATCCCGTATTTATCCAATGCTGTAAGGAGAGGGTCGAGAAACATGTTTTCCAACTGCTCTGCGAAGAAGCTGAAGTCGCCAGGTTCGACACCTCGTTTAGCTAGCACGTCGGTCTGAATCTTGTTCACGGCCATGATGTCCCGAGGCAACCGGAAGCAGACCATGTTACGGATGAATTTCAGGCGAAGGTTTATGGCTTCGCTCGCGGTGGCATCGCCTCGCCGGTTTTCGACTGCTTCTTTCAGATATTGAGGCAGACTTTTCTGGTTTCGCAGGGCATTGATGTGCCAAGCCAGTTGTGAGCTGGACGCCCATCGTCACGGTGATAATGACGGTGAAATTCTCCGATGCGATCCGCTGCTGTGGGTCGCCGCCGAGGGTTTTAGAATGCAGCCGGATAGGCCTTTGCCTTTGGCACTATATCCTCACGGTTGCGGCTATCGGCGCCGCATACTTTCGGCATTGAGTAGTAGCGGACGGGATTACGAAATTGCGTTTGAATGCAGTGGCGTGAAGGGGGTCGAGCTCGCGGTAGAGAGCGGCTTAGCTGTTGCAGCGACCGCAGTGCCATTGATACAGCCCGGCTGGCAGGTTCTGGATGCAAAGCTTCTACACCTGCCAAACCTAGGTAATGCAATGACTGAGCTCAGGCGCGGTCGAGGTGAGTCAACTGCTGGAGTGCAGTATTTCGCTCAGAACCTGATCAGTCGGGTTGCCCGCTAGTACCCATCCTATATGGGGTGTTCATGGATCTTTCCGCCTGATTGCCATGGGTGAGCTTTCAATCAGACAAAAGATGAGAGCAGTCGCCGAGGCGCTCCATGTCACACCATCGGCTATCCTCCAGCAGATCGGGCTCATGGGATGGGAAGTGTCCTATCTGAGGGGAACGTGTTTGCGCAGTTCGTCTGCAAAAAACCTCACTGCTGGTGAGCTGCCACCTGGACTTTGTCGAAGCTCGATGGTCACGTTACCGAGCGGAGGCAGCCCTGTAGTCTTGCTGTCTAATATCTGCCAGCTTGGTAGGATCAGCGGCGCTGAGGTGGCAGCAATAGCTAACCCGCTCTCTACCGCAATCTGTACGCCAGTCACACCTGTGCATTCAAAGGCGATTTCGTAATCGAGAGGACATCCACTAAGGGCCGAGAGGATCTGGCGGCGATATCCGCACCCATGTGGGTAGAGCGCCAGAGGGATTGGCCCATTGGGGTCGACGTTGAAACCCGCTGCGCTCACCCACTGAAGCTGATCACACCGCAGAATTTCCCCGTTGCCATCTGCATTGCGCTGAGTGACAAGGGCGAGATCCAGCTCGCCATCCTCAAGCGCAGTGAATAGGTTTTGGCTGATGTCATTCCTGATCTTGAGGTTCACCCTAGGATGGCGCTGGGTGAACTCTTTCAACGCCGGAGAGAGGAATGCGCTCGCGTAATCGTCAGGTATGCCGAATCGCACTGATCCACAAACCTCGCCCTTAACGAAATAGTCGATGGCCTCGTCGCTCAACGCAAGCATCTTGGTTGCGTACTGAAGCATTCGCTCGCCTTGGCTTGTGAGCTCAGCAGTCTGATGACCTCGCACGATCAAGCGCTCACCGACCAGATCTTCGAGTTTTTTCATCTGAATACTGACCGCAGCCTGGGTTTTGTTCAGTCGCTGAGAGGCGACCGAAATATTCTTCGATTCTGCGATGGTTTTGAAGCTGTGAAGGAGTGTCAGATCAAGGTGAACCACGAGGCCATCCTTATGAAATCAGAAGATTAACAGGAGGGAGAATGCAGCAGTAGTCGACATTTGCGTGCAAAAAACAAGCGCTGTCAATCGTGCCGACGCCTCTTATTTACTTGTGAGCGACTGGGTAAGGGGGGTTAAATTTTATTTATGCTGGGCTTATTTTTTATTCAATATCCAGTCGGCCAAAGCTTGGATAAATTAACGTCATCAGCTGTCTGGCGAGACTTTCTCTCCAGTGGTGACGCGAATAGGCCTGGCGAAAAGGTTGGAGAAAAATAATGAAAGCCGAGTTCGATTATGTGATTGCAGGTGCTGGCTCTGCGGGATGTGTGCTAGCGCGTCGGCTTTCCGATGCAGGTCACAAAGTATTACTTTTAGAGGTAGGCCCCTCTGACAAATCGTGGATTATTCGGATGCCGGCTGGCCTTCGGTCAGCATTCAAGCCGACCTCGAAGTACAACTGGTGGTACTACACCGAAGAACAGAAACATCTCAACAATCGGAAAGTCCAGCAACCTCGGGGTAGGGTCTTAGGTGGATCTTCCTCTATCAATGGCATGACCTGGCTGCGTGGCCATCCGATGGATTACGACGGGTGGGAGGCTCAGGGGGCCACAGGTTGGAGCTGGTCAGAGTGTGCGCCCTATTTCAAAAAAATTGAGAGTAGCAAACTCGATGGAATCCATCGCGGGCATGACGGCCCAATCCGTGCCCAACGCCAGGAGCAGTTAAGCCCGTTGAACGCGGCGTTTCTTGAAGCAGGGCAGCAAGCCGGATTTGTTCTGACCGACGACGTGAATGGGTATCGCCAGGAAGGCGTGTCTCGATTCGAAATGAGCGTTCACAATGGCATCCGCAACAGCGCGGCATATGGTTACATCCATTCGATGGGTGCCCATCCGAACCTGACCATTTGGCTGGGCTGCGAAGTCCAGAAGATCACCTTCGAGGGGAAGCGTGCTACTGGGCTGAGAGTTGCTTACAAAGATCGTCTTGTAGACGTGCGGGCCGATCGGGAGACCATCATCTCCAGCGGTGTGTTCGGCTCTCCCCAGTTGTTGATGCTGTCAGGCATTGGCCCTGCAGACCATCTTCGAGAGCATGGCATCGCGCCAAAAATCAATCTGCCTGGTGTCGGAGAAAATCTTCAAGATCACTTGGAGTGCCATATCCAGATCGAGACCAAAGAGCCGGTTTCGCTGAACCGAGAGCTGCAGTACCACCGAATGTTGTGGGCGGGAATGCAGTGGTTTGGCCTCAGGAAAGGTGTGGCCTCTGTCAACCAGTGCCACGTCGGGGCGTTTCTCAATAGTGCGTCTACTACTCCTCATCCGGATATCCAGTTTCATTTTTTTCCTGTCTTTTTTGACAAAAACTGGATTCCTGTAAGCACCACGTATGGTTACCGGATTGGGGTGGGGCCGATGCGGCCTACCAGCCGGGGCAACGTGCGTCTGCTCAGCTCAAAGGTTTCAGATCCCCTTCGAATCGATCCCAACTACATGGCGACTGAAGAGGACTGGCGTGTGATGCGTGAAGCAATGAGGCTCGGTATCGAGTTCTCCGAGCAGGAGGCATTCAAGCGCTACAACTATCGAGAGGATACCCCTGGCCGACACATTCGTACTGGTAAGGCACTTGACGAGTTTATTCGTGAAGATGCTGCGAGTGCGTACCACCCTTGTGGCACATGCAAAATGGGTAGCTCAAAGGACGAGATGGCAGTCGTAGATAGCCAGCTTCGAGTTCGGGGCGTTGAAGGACTGCGCGTCATTGACGCGTCTGTTTTTCCCACAGTGCCAAGTGCCAATATCAATGCGGCCACCATTATGTTGGCTGAAAAGATGAGTGACACCCTGCTGGGTAAACAGCTGCAGCCTGAGGCCTTACCCTATCACTGCAATATACCTGCTATCGATAGTAATAAGGCATCTGCCTAAAGACTTTTTAATCTGGTGAGTAACTAAACATGGCAAAAATCAACCGCCGTAAAGCTACAGATGAAGAAAAGGCTAACTCTCAGCAATGGGAAGTTTGGGAGAGTGGCGACGTGGATCGATTTGAATACCAATACGATCAGAGTGTGCATTTTATCGTGCAGGCAGGTAGAGCAATTATTTTCGGTCAGGATGATCATCCCGTAGCAATAGAGCCGGGTGATCATGTAACGATCGAAAAGGGTTTCGACGGTATTTGGGAGATAAGTTCAGCCATCGTTAATCGTTACGAATATTTAACTTGAGGCGTTGGAGTTGGCAATGACGCAGGAAGCGAAATAAATCGGCCTCAAAAAAATACAATATTGAGGCTGTTGTCTTATCATCAAACTGCCATGCTTACTACTACAAAAATTGGAGTTGCTCGATGATTACGAATTTTTTCGGTTCAAAGAAATATCATTCGCTCTTGGCCGGGCTGGCTTTGACAGCGGCTGCGTTTGCTGCTCAGGCGGAGGACGTCAAGCCTGTGGTAGTAGGGTGGGTGAACTGGGCGGATGCAGAGATCACTACCAAGCTCGCTAAGCTGGCGTTGGAAGATCAACTGAAGCAGCCTGTGAAGCTGGTGATGGCTGATATCGGAATTCAGTTCCAAGCCATGGCTGCCGGCAAGGTCGATATGATCCCTATGGCTTGGCTAACCTACAGTCACAAACCATTTTGGGAAAAATACCAAGATAAACTTGAGGACTTGGGAGTGATCTATGAGGGACGTCTAGGTCTCGCAGTGTCGACGAATATTCCTGAGAGCGAAATCAAAAGTATTGAGGATCTCAATAAGCCTGAGGTCAGGGAGAAGCTAGGGGGGAAGATCCTTACATCTGAAGTAGGAAATGGCCAGTACAAGACGGCAACGCGTGCAATTTCTGATTACAAATTAGAAGGCTACAAATTGGTAGCATCCTCGGAAACGGGAATGCTCAACGAGTTCGATCGAAGCCTTAAGCGCGATCAGTGGGCACTTCTCAACGCCTGGAGTCCACACTGGATGTTCTCCACATGGTCACTGCGCTACCTTGACGATCCGAAAGAAGTCTATGGCAAGGCCGAGCAGATTCATGCGGTCGGGCGTAAGGGATTTACGAACGATTTTCCTCAAGTCGCTAATTTCTTCTCCCATTATACCCTCCCGCTCAAGGATCTTGAGGGTATGATGAAGAAAGCCCGCGAGACCTCTGCAGATCAAGTTGTTGCTGAATACTACGCCTCTCATAAAGACACATTCACCGCGATGTTTAAGGGCGGTGCGACAGTGGCGACGCAGCAGCAATAGATTTCAAATTTAGCCCAGTTCGAGGCGTAGCTAAACTGGCCTCTTTCAAAAGCTAGCTGCCATAGAAGTTTCGCTATCTATGGCAGTTGATGTCCAATCGCTAAGGCGCTTGGCATCGCTCAAGGAAATAATAATGAAAAGCGTCCACGTTTCTATTGAAGATGTTTCGATAAGTAGATTTCATCAACTTCTCACAGTTCGTTCAGGAGGTGGGTCATTTGTCGATGGCTATGTTCTCAGCATCGTTGGAGTTGTCATGCTCCAATTGACTTCCGACCTGCAATTAGATGGATTTTGGGAGGGCATGATCGCAGCTTCTGCTTTGATAGGCATCTTCTTCGGGGGCTTCATCGGCGGCTGGCTAACTGACTTGATGGGTAGGCGAATTATCTTCTTCGTAGGCCCGGTCATCTTCGTCGTGGCTTCTCTGGGGCAGTTCTGGGCTGAATCTGCTCTGTCTCTATTCTGTTTGCGGTTGCTGATCGGAATCGCGGTCGGGATCGAGTACCCCGTAGCCACCGCGCTCCTGGTCGAGTTCATGCCTAAACAGTACCGGGGGCCACGACTGGCTGCGCTCGCTATCTTGTGGTTTGTTGGCGCAGCTGTCGCGTATGAGGTAGGTGAATTAATTTTACGGAGCGGGGTTCAAGACGCTTGGCGGTACGCGATCGCGAGCGGCGCGATATGTGGCGCAATTCTCTTTGCTGTAAGGCTGGGTACCCCCGAATCCCCGCGCTGGCTGCTGAACAATGGCCGTACCCTTGAGGCGGACGCCGTAATCAAGCGCATCTACGGGAACAGCTTCTCGTTGGCGAATCTGCCAGAGCAAATCGAAGAGAAGAAATTGCCTTTGAGGGCGCTCCTGCATTCCGGTTACGGCAAGCGCATGCTGTTTGTCGTGGTGTTTTGGACTTGCTCCATTGTGCCGATATTCGCGGTGTATGCGTTTGCCCCCAAAGTGCTGGCAGCTTTGAACATGACGGGTGATTTCGGGTCAGTCAGCTCGATCGCCATAACTATGTTCTTTGTGTTGGGCTGCATATTGGCTACGCGTCTAATTAATGTCGTCGGGCGTCGCAATATGTTGATTTACAGCTTCCTTATTTCCGGCCTCGCACTGATAGGGCTCGGTGCCTACAACACCGGTTCCGCCGGGTTGATACTTCTCTTTTTCTCCATCTACGCCTTATTCATCGGTGGGGCTCAGGTTCTGTGCCTTGTCTATCCCAATGAGATCTTCCCCACGGAAATGCGCTCGGTCGCAGTGGGCGTTGGAGCGTCATTTTCTAGAGTTGGGGCAGCTGCGGGCACGTACCTTGTGCCTGCATCCCTCAGTGGCATTGGCGTAGCAAACACCATGTACGCAGCTGCGATTATCACCTTGATAGGCCTAGCCGTTTCCTGGGCGTACGCGCCTGAAACTTGCTCACTCAGCCTTCAAGAAGCCGCTGCGCTTGATTGAACGGAAAGGTTCGTGGGGCAGGTAAAGCCAATGGCAGTTTTGAAATTCAGTAGGAGGTAGTTGTGCCTAAAGTTGAAACGCATAAGCTCTACATCGATGGGGGGTACGTTGATGCCAGCACTGGCGTGACGTTCGATGCCATCAATCCTGCCAACGGTGAAGTGATCGCCAAAGTCCATCGTGCGGGCACCGCTGATGTAGAGCGTGCGATCGAAAGTGCTCAAAGGGGTCAGAATATCTGGGCTGCGATGACGGCGATGGAGCGGTCTCGTGTATTGCGTCGCGCCGTCGACATCCTGCGGGAACGCAATGATGAACTTGCAATGCTAGAGACCCTTGATACAGGCAAGGCCTACTCCGAGACTCGTTACGTGGACGTTGTAACCGGCGCGGATGTCCTGGAGTATTACGCTGGTCTGGCAGCCGCCATAGAGGGTGAGCAGATTCCGCTGCGCGAGTCCTCTTTCATTTACACGCGACGGGAGCCTTTGGGGGTTACCGCAGGAATCGGTGCCTGGAATTACCCGATCCAGATCGCGTTATGGAAGTCTGCCCCAGCGCTGGCGGCTGGAAACGCAATGATCTTCAAGCCAAGTGAAGTCACCTCGTTGACCACGCTGAAGCTGGCGGAGGTCTTCACCGAAGCAGGTTTGCCCGCAGGAGTTTTCAATGTCCTGACGGGAAGTGGTCGGGAGATCGGAACAGCACTGACGGAACACCCGGATATCGAGAAAGTATCGTTCACGGGTGGGACAAGCACGGGCAAAAATGTGATGGCTAGCGCCTCTGCCTCCACTCTCAAAGAGGTGACAATGGAGTTGGGTGGAAAGTCTCCACTGATCATCTTCGACGATGCGGATCTGGATAAGGCTGCCGACATTGCGATGATGGCCAACTTCTATAGCTCTGGCCAAGTCTGCACCAACGGCACGCGAGTTTTTATTCCAGCGGGAATGAAAGAAGCATTCGAAGAGAAGATCGTTGAGCGAGTTTCCCGTATCCGAGTTGGCGACCCTCAAGACGAAGAGACGAATTTTGGCCCGATGGTCAGCTTTCAGCACATGGAAAGCGTCCTGGAATACATCGCAAAAGGTAAAGTTGAGGGGGCACATCTCCTGTGCGGTGGTGAGCGCCTGGATACCGGTAAGCTGGCCAAGGGGGCCTATGTCGCGCCCACGGTTTTCACCGATTGCCGAGACGATATGACCATCGTGCGCGAAGAGATTTTCGGCCCTGTGATGAGCATCCTCACCTACCAGAACGAAGAGGAGGTCATCCGTCGGGCCAATGACACTGAATATGGGCTGGCGGCAGGCGTCGTGACCGAGAACCTTGCAACGGCACATCGGGTGATCCATCAACTGGAGGCTGGTATCTGCTGGATCAATTTTTGGGGTGAATCACCTGCGCAGATGCCGGTAGGGGGCTACAAGCAATCCGGGGTTGGCCGAGAGAATGGGATTGTTTCTCTCGCCCAATACACTCGGCTGAAATCCGTCCAAGTCGAACTGGGCAGTTACACGTCGGTATTCTAAGAAGCTTACAGACCCTGCGTGCTCCATGGATGACGGTTGCACGCAGCGGCGGCTTAGGGCGGTTGACGCTCGTATAGCAATGCCACCTATGTGTGGGATTCGATGACTTTCACGACGTTCCGTGAGCCTGAGACCAGTTGGGAAACGTACTAACGCCTGGATGTAAAGACCCGATGAGCATTCATGGAGAATAACAATATGGCGGCCTCACCATTTTCAGTAGCTCCACACAATCGCCGCATCGATCCTAACCAGACACTCAAGCCAGATGGATCTGAGGACAGTAACGATAGGGTAGAGATTGGGCCGACACCCTTGGCATTCTCAGAGTGGGCCGATCTCGGCCTGGAAAGTCCATGTTTGGCGAATATGCGTGAGTATCGGCTCGAACGGATCCGGCAACAGCTAAATGCACGCGACATCACTGGCGTGCTTCTCTTTGATCCACTGAACATCCGCTACGCTACCGATACCAGCAATATGCAGCTTTGGGTGGCACACAATCCAGCCAGGGCATGTTTCGTCTCTGCGCAGGGATATGTTGTCCTTTGGGATTTTCATAACTGCGCGCACCTATCAGCCCACCTACCACTAATCAATGAGAGACGTGGGGGGGCGGCCTTTTTCTACTTCGAGTCAGGCAACCGGGTTGACGAGCACGCAGCGCGATTCGCGGCTCAGATAGACGAATTGGTGAGGGCCCACGGTGGTCTGAATAGGCGTGTTGCGATTGATCGCATTGAGGTTGCTGGGGTCAATGCCTTAGTAAACTTGGGACTTGAGATCTGTAGCGGTCAAGAAGTCATGGAGCATGCCAGGGTTATAAAGGGACTTGATGAGCTAAGGGCGATGCGCTGCGCCATTGCGTCTTGTGAAGCGGCTGTAGGTGAAATGCACCAGAGCCTCTGGCACGGGGCCACTGAGAATCACGTTTGGGCTGCTCTACATGCAGGCAATATCCGCCGAGGTGGTGAGTGGATTGAAACCCGGATCCTCAGTTCCGGGCCAAGAACAAATCCGTGGTTCCAAGAGTCTGGGCCCAGGGTGATTAGTGATGGTGACTTGGTTTCTTTCGACACAGATCTGATCGGCTGCTACGGGATGTGTGTCGACATTTCGAGGAGTTGGATCTGCGGTGGGTTGGAGCCTTCCCTGGAACAGAAAAGGCTTTATCGGATTGCCTATGAGCACATCATGTCAAATTCCGAGCTCGTCAGACCTGGTGTCTCATTTTCAGAGCTTACCAAGCAAGGTCATCGGCTTCCCGTTGAGTTTCGTGATCAGCGGTATGGAGTCATGTTTCATGGCGTCGGGCTTTGCGATGAGTATCCCTGTATTCGTTATCCGGAGGATCAGGAAAGTTGGGGGTATGACGGCTATCTCGAACCAGGTATGACGCTCTGTGTTGAAGCTTATGTTGGCGCCGTCGGAGGCAGGGACGGTATCAAGCTTGAGAATCAGCTCCTGGTCACCGAGACAGGGTATGAAAATCTGACGTCTTATCCGTTCGATGAAAGCTTTCTGAAGTAATCGCTTCACTCGGAAATCGATTCGACATTCCGAATCAAGGGGGGGTACGCCTTTACTTCCCATTATTCAGCGAGGAGGTTCTATGACAACGCTCTCACTCACCGGGAAGGTCGCGCTCGTGACTGGTGGTAGCAAGGGAATCGGCAGGGCTATTGCTTTAGCGATGGCAGACAACGGTGCAAAGGTTTTGATCGCGGCAAGGGATCTGGTAGTGGCAAAAGAGGTTGCGGAGTCCATCAACTCCAAGGGAGGTGTGGCCAGCGCCGCGCGTTTCGATATCACCGATCCTAAGTCGTGCTCAGCTTTGGTTGAACAGTGCGTCTCCCAATACGGCCAACTGGACATTCTCGTTTGTAACGCTGCTGCCAATCAGTTGGCACCTGCGCTGGAGACACCAGCTGATAGCTGGGCTAAAACCATAGCGACTGAACTTAGTGGATACTTCTACTGCGCCCAGGCAGCTGCGAAGGCAATGATCAGTCACGGAAGTGGAGCCATCGTGATGGTATCCGCTAACTCCAGCGTGGTCGGATACAGCGATATCGTTGGTACTGCTACCGCAAAAGGGGGCGTGGATCATAGATAAATCGCAATATGTCTATTGGCATTTTATGGCTTGGCTATCGACCTATCAGATTTCGCGCATTTGATTACCAAGTTTGAATCGAGGCTGAGAGAGACTGAGGCACCGGTGTATTCGTAATGCTCTTCTTCCTTCAGATGGCTTCATCGCAACCTCGGCCAACAGTGGTATGGGGGCCTGAGCAGCAATGCGATCTGAGCATCCAGGTCATGAATTGCATCCACGAGAGGGTCACAACGAACAGTCCATAGGGGCTAAACCCCGGCCTCAACTGTGGCTGGGAGGACGGGCTAAGCTCGTTCAGATCTGGTAAGGGGCTTGCCTAGTCGTTTCTATCAATCCGGCATTATTGCCTAGGTGATAAGGTGTGGGTGAGCCAAGCGGAAGGTGCCGCGCCATCTTGAGCTATTGAGGTGCTAGGCGCGCGATGTTGGACAAATCACCAAGAATTGTCCGTTCACAAAAATCTCGGGCATATAGCGGGTGCTTGGCGAGTCTGACCTTCAGGAAAAAATTGCCTGATAGGGGTACTGAAATCGGTTGGAAGGCCCGGAGACATGGGCTGGAGGGTGGAGCGGGTAGAGGGAATCGAACCCTCCTCGATAGCTTGGGAAGCTATAGTTTTACCAATAAACTATACCCGCATTGCATAAAAGCTCGCTCACAAAAGCGATTGTCCGATAAGAACCCTCAACTAAAGCTTGGGAAGCTTTCGTTTTACCACTAAACTATACCCGCTCTGGGACCTGCTCTGAGCGGCTGACTTTGTACCAGAACCCTGCCTCGATTTGAAGCGCTAATTTCACCGCGCAGCGATTTTCCGTCCGTTCATACCCACGCAAGCCCTCCGCCAGCAGCACATGTGCATGCGCTGATGGAGGGGCGTTTTCGGGTTTCAGAAGGCGAAAGCATGGTGCCCCTGAACCCGGCTATAGACGTTCGTTGATGCTTCTGCCGGTTGCAGAAAATTCATGAGCACGTGTTTCGAGTCGCGGCAGGCGGCCTTGTGTTCCATGTCCAGAAAGTGGCCTGTGGCTTCGATGGTACTGAAGCTGCAGTTTTGCAGGTACCTGGAGAACTGCGCTGCGCCTTTTACGGAGGTGTATTCGTCCCAGGCACCGTTGATGAACAACACCGGGGCCTTGATACGCTTTCCTGCGGTCAGGTAGTTGTCCGGATCAAGTTCCAGCACCTGACTGAAGTGATAGTGCATCTGGTCGTATTCATGGCCGTCCAGGCTGCTGACGTGGCGATAGTTGACCCGCTTGAACAGCGATGGCAAGTGCTTGCCAATGGTGTTGTTGATCAAGTGGCCCATGTCGTAACGGCTATGCGCGCTGAGGTAGTCGAGGCCCTTGTCCAGGTACTCGCGCATGGGGCCGTTGATGACCGGGGAGAACGAACTGATGACCGCGCGCTCAATGCGTTTCGGTTGGTGGGCCAGCGCAACCAGTGTCGCTGCGCCGCCCCAGGAGAAGGACAGCACGTGCTCGGCGTTGAAGTGGTCGATCAGTTCCAGCAGGAGCAGGCCTTCCTCCTCCCGGGTAAGAGGGGCACCGTGCAGATTGTGAGGCTTGGATCTGCCCGAGTAAGGCTGGTCATACAGCACCACATTGAATGTCGGATAAAGGTTACGCACGGTTTGGGCAAAAGACGCGGTGGTGGCCAGTGAGCCGTTGACCAGAATGATGGTCTTTGCGGCGGCGTCGGTGCGATAGAACTCGGTATAAACCCGAAACTGTCCTTGTATGTCCAGCACTGCTTTTTCTGGCGACATAGGTGTAACTCCTGGCGTAAACAGGTATGCGTGCACATGACGTTGCACGAGCTTCGTGACAGGCAGGCGATAGCCGATTAAAGGCCCATGTCGATCCGATAGTCTGTTCGACAGGTATTATTATTGGCGGGCAATTTGTCGTGAGCCCGTGGCTCTGTACGACAAAGAGTTTCTTGGAATAATGGATTGACTCATCAGTCGCATCAGGACTGACCATTGCAGTCAAGCAGTCGATTCACCAACCCGCAAGTGCCGTTCGTACCTTGTTCGGGTAATCCGCCAAACGGTTGTGACTTTCAGAACAGGCCGATTTCCGTGGCGTGCAACGTCCGGTAGCTGCCGGGTGCCAGCGCAGGATCCAGAGCCAGCGCACCGATGTTCTCTCTGTGCAGGCGCAACACTTTGTTATCGAAGTGGCCGAACATCCGTTTCACCTGATGGTAGCGACCTTCGACAATACTCAGGCGTGCGCTGCGTGGACCCAACAAGGTCAATTGTGCCGGTTGCGTGGTTATACCTTCGAATGAGAAATACATACCGGCAGCAAACAGGGCGGCATAGCGCTCGTCGATCAGTTGTTCAGTCTCGACGTAATACACTTTGGGCATTTTGGTCTGTGGCTGTGTGAGGCGTCTTGACCACTGGCCATCGTTGGTAATCAGCATCAGCCCAGTGGTATTGAAGTCCAGTCGCCCGGCGATGTGCAGTTCGTGTTTGTCAGGCTCGTCCAGCAAGTCGAGGACTGTCGGATGCTGTGTATCGACTGTCGCGCTGACGCAGCCTTCAGGCTTGTGCAGCATGAAGTAGCGTGCCGCCTTGCCCGCCTGCAGAATTTCCATGTCGAGCGTTACACGGCTGAACTCGCGCACTTCGTGATGCGGATCACGAATCGTACGCCCGTCTACCTGCACCCTGCCGCTGGCCAGCGCGAGGCGCACGCTTTTGCGATTGAAACGCGGCAGGTTACTGAGGAAGCGATCAAGGCGCATGGTGGTAGCGGCGGGCGGGGTAGGAGAGGCGCATCTTATTCCGTGATCCGGTGCGGGGCCTGACCGGACGCTGCATCCGTGATACCGGCGCAACGCGGACACAGACACGCTTTATCGCGAATGTCGTCTGGCAGAGCTTCAAGCCGCATCGGGTCGATGCTTGCCGAAAAACACCAGCAGGGCTGGGCTGCCGTGCGCGGATCGGCCAGGCTGCATTGGTTACTGAAGCCGCACAGAGGGCAAAGGCGCGTTTCGTTCAGGACGGCTGTCATGCGGGTTCAGGCACCGTGCTCGATGATCGTGGTAGTCAGTTCAGGCGCTCCTGCCAATGGACTGCGCTGTGGGCGCATGATAAACCGGCGCGCGGCGTAGCAGTGCAGATATCGCTGCGCAACGGCAATGCACCAGCAGAATCCTGTCGTAATGAATGCCCTGCGCCGACAGGCTGTTGAACAGGTCGTTCAGCGAAGGGGGCGTCATGCCGAAGCGGCTGCGTACCGTCAACACATCCATTGGCGTGGGTGGTAGCCAGCCTTTGAGTGGCGAGCCATTGGAGTTGCCTACCACGCGGGCAATATCGTCATAGCTCTCGCCACTGGGTGTCTGGAACTTGGACAGACTGTAGTTTTTCAGCCTGCCGGGGAGTGATGTTCCGGAGATGACCTTGTCAGTCATCAGCAATGGTTCAAGCACTGGCTGCATCAGTGAATGTTCTGCTGTGCTGGAGGCAGCAAACGGCCGGGCGTTCCCGTTGACGACGCGATGCAGTTGGGGGTCGACCAATTTGTAGCCATGAGGCGCATAGGTTCGGATTTCTGTGCCGTTGGGGATTTTCACTGTTGCCGTCCACGGTGTGTAATAACCGTGGGTGCTGACCACCAGAGTCCGCGCCTGACCTCTGTCCGATGTCCAGAGCAGAAAACGCCCGCCCAGCTTCCAGGCATGCACCGCTACCCGGCTGGGCGCTGCGGCGCCGGTAATGGTCCAGCGCTTGAGCAGCGCGTCGGTATGGAAGAATTTTTCCAGCCGGGTCTGGCGCGGCTTTATTGGTCGTATGCTCAATCGACCGGGGCCCCGCGCACCAGCGGACGGCACTGAAGATACTCCTGCCGTATGACCTGCAGGTTTGACGATTTTAGTCAGCGTGCGCAGCAGCCTCGGTGTCTGCGGCCCAAGTTGTAGCAAGCCCAGTGATAATGTTGCCAGCAGCGCCTGATGTTTTTCTACGTAACGCCTGCCTGGCAAATTTGCAGAAGCAACGCTTAGAGCCGCAAGACCGACTTCCGCCGCCAGCGACGCGAAAAATGCCGGTGTCAGCAACAGCGATATGGGTGCCAGCAAACGCTGCAACTTGTGTAGACGGTCTGTCCAGTAGGCCAGTGAAACCTGTGCAGGGGTCACGATCTGCTCCTTGGCATCATCCAGCGAGTTCTGTTCGAGGAGTTGGTGCAGGTAAGCAAACGGCGAGCCTTCCAGCCTTTTTTCGCACAGCGAGTGGTGCATGGCTTTTCGTGTGTCAGGGTTGTACAGCGCATCCGTCCATGGGCGCAGGAGGGAGGCGGGCGGCGTCGGGGCCTGAGCACCGCCCCATAGTTTGAAGAGATAGTCCAGACGTTGGTGATGACGTAGCGGAACGTAGCGCATCACGGCTTCTCGCCAATCCGGATGTGCGGTTTTCAGTTTCAGATAGCGTTCAAGTTCACTGTCGTCCGAGAACTGGACAAAGGCCTCGGGGTGCCCTGGTTGATAAAGCACGTTCGGTTTGCCGGTTTGCTTGAGTATCAGCAGCCCGGTGTATTGATGTTCCATGCCGTCGATCAGCGAACCCTGAACGAAAAAACCGAGTGCCAGCCAGTGCTCTTGCGCAGAGCCAGCCAAGGCTTCAACGACCTGATCGAAGCCGCTGCGTTTGAGACTGCCGCGCTTCAGGCTGATCAGCGCCTGATTGATAAAGGCCGATCTGAATGCCTGTTCGATGGCTGTTTTTTGCTGCCTCCAGAATGTCTGGATGTGCCTGGTCATCCAGGTCAGAAAATCGAATGCCTTGATGTAGTCCTCAAGTGCCTGCGGCGTGATTGCCAGTCTCTGGCCCTGAGCCCGTTCGCCCTGGCCTGTGCTATCCAGAAAGACCTCTGTAGTACCGTCGTGATCAATGTAACCCTCGGGGGAGTCGACCCGGTAGTTGGTCATCAGCGCCTCGCTCAGGCTGATCGGTTTTTCAGCGGGTGTGTGAATATGGGTGGGCGGATTGCGGGGGCTGCCCAGCGGGCTGACCGAGTTGCCGGATTGATAGGCAATGAACACGTGATCGGGATTGAGCGTCAGATTGTGATGTTTCAATAGATAGGCCGCCATGACCTGCGCAGCCATCCTCGGGGCTGAGGGGATCTGTTCCAGCAGAGTGGACGCTGTTTGCCAGAGGTCTGCCGCACCAGCCAGCGTAAGGCTGCGTGATACGGGTTTGAGCAGGTCGATGTTTTCGCTGTTGAATTGCGTCTCTGTAAGCGATGCCTGGCTCAACTCGGTAAAAACATCGCCTGCGAGCAGCGGGGCGTCGGCAACGATGACTGCGTCCTGATCGAGCGCATGCAATGCGTGGCCATACAGTCCCGAGGCGTTCATGGCCGCCAGCAGCCTGCGGGTCATCTCGCCCGGATCCTCGCTGATGTATTCGATGACGTTGCCCTTGGCACCCAGTATGTGAATGAAACAGTGGGAGGTGGCTTTCGACCTCACCTGAAAAATACCCTGCACGGTGTCGCCATTGAGTGAAAACATGCGGATCTCGGATTTATGACCGCGACCGCTTTGCTCAAGGGTCGCCAGGTCGGCAGGGAAATCGCTCAGACCCAAAGCGTCCAGCGTCAGGAAATAGCCGGCCCGGCTGATGCGCCGGGAGAGAAACTGGCGAGCCAGCACATCCAGAAAGCCCAACCGTGACAAGGTGCGGAAAGTGGCTGCGTGCCGAGTTCGAAAAACCTCGAGTGTTGTGCTGTAGTCACGATCCAGATGGGCTTCGCTGATCCACTTGACCAGCTGCGTTGCGCTCAGTGACGAGGCCTCTTCAGGCCAGTTCGTACTGGTGATTTCACTGCGATACAGGCGCACGAACTGCCCCGGATCAAAGGTCGCGGCCAATGCCACGTCGGTCAGGGACAGCTCGATGCTGTAAGACTCGTGCCCCTCGTCGTTCAATACGGGCAGGTTCTGGGTGCTGAACGTGACCCATAACGTATCGGGGTCCAGTGCCTTGCCGGTTCGGTCGGTGAGCAGCGCGACGAGCTGTTGGCGAACATGGTGTTTTCGGTTTGGCGGGAGATCCATGTCCAGCTGGCAAGCCTTGAGGAGCAAGACCGAGTCGGCAATCAATGGGAAGCCAGGGCTTTTACGCAACGCTTTGAGGGGACGTTCGATGTGTGCGGCCGGGGCCTGCGGCTCGTGCTCTTCGGTCGGTGGAGGCAGTGGATGTTCGCGAGGCGCAAGCTGAAGCGCTGGCAGTGCGAATGGCACTGAAGCATTGAGCGTATCGTGTCGGTTGCTGCTGTACTCGGGCAACAGAATGCTCGGTTGTTCCAGCAGAAAAGATGAGGGGTGAAAAAGGGTGTCCTGACGAAGCGGACTCCAGATGTGGTTCATGACGGCCGGTCGAAGTGAGTGGATGCTCACTATGTCGTGAAGGCGGTCCGGGTATGACATAACTATGTAATACCCGAGCCGTCTCAAACACGGCGGCACGCCTGGGCACGCCGCATGTTCGCTTACAGCTGCTGCAAATGAGCACGCCAGCTACCGAGATGGCTGATATCGACAGCCCCCTCCAGGCCGTAGGCTTCGCAGATAAAACCGGTCTCCCAACGGCCATCGGCCAGTTGCACTTTACCGAGGCCCAGCGGTGCCGGAATACCGGTCAGAAACGACCCCAATTCGCCACTGGGCAACTCCCAGACCTCTACTTCAACGGCTACACCCCGTTCGGCAACCCGCACCATGCCTGGGCGAAACGGCGGCCCACCGGCCAGCGCATACAGTCGGTAGTCGGCCGAGCTTTGTGTGGTCTCCAGCAGACGCGCACCGCGTTGCCTGAGTTGCCAGTTCAGTGCCAGCCCGTCCAGATGCGCGCCACACACCACCAGTTGTGCCTTATCGTTACGTGCGACGGTCTGTGGCACGGATAATTCAGGTATTTCCCCGCCAATCAGGGGCAGCGCGGTTTGCCGCTGAAAAGCATCGGCCAGGCTGAGCAGATACTGATCGGTGAACGCCCGTCCGAATAACGTCACGCCCCACGGCAGGCCGTTGCCCATGAAAGCGCTTGGCACGGCGATGGCGGCGTAGTCGAGCAGGTTGACGAAATTCGTGTAATAACCCAGCTCAGAATTGCGCAGCACCGGCTCGGCAACCAGTTCTGCCGAGGTGACCGGGCGACCGATGCTGGGTGTTACTACGCAATCCAGCCCTTCAAGCTCCCGGTCGCAAATCGCCTTGAGCGCTTGCAGACGGTATTGCGCACGAAACGTATCGACTCCGCTGACGCTGGGGGCCTTGGCCAGTACATCGCGAATCACCGGCAATACCGCCTCCGGACGGTCTTCCATCAACTGTCCTGCCACGCTATAGCGCTCGGCCACCCAAGGACCCTCATACAACAGTCGAGCAGCTTCAAGAAACGGTGACAGGTTCACTGTGACCGCTTCGCCGCCTAGCGCGGTGAGGTGGTCGATAGCAGTGCTGAACAGTTTCGGCCCCTCGGTACAGCCAAAGAATTGCAGATCTTCAGCGCGTGGTACGCCGAAGCGAAACGGGCGAGGGGCACCAAACGCCGAAGCGTCGTTCCACTGGGGGTTGCGTCGGCTGTATTCATCGCGCGGATCAAGCGTGGCGACCAGCCCCAGTAACTGGCTGGCTTCCCTCGCCGTGGCAGTGAAGATCGAGACGCAGTCCTGCGTACGGCAGGCTGGCACGACACCTGCGGTAGAAATCAGCCCCTTGCTGGCTTTCGTTCCCACCAGGTTGTTCAGCGCTGCGGGTACACGCCCCGAGCCCGCCGTGTCGGTGCCCAGCGAGAAGCTGCTGAGCCCCAGCGCGACGGCCAGAGATGAACCAGCGCTTGAGCCGCCGGACGGATACCCCTTCAATACGCTGTTGGGGCAGGCACCATAGGGCGAACGGCTGCCATTCAGGCCGGTGGCGAACTGGTCCAGATTGGTCTTGCCCATAGGCACCGCGCCCAGTGCAATCAGTTGTTCGACGATGGTCGCCGAACACTCTGGCGTGTAGGCGTAATCCGGGCAGGCGGCCGTGGTTGGAATGGCAGCCAGATCAATGTTGTCCTTGATCGCGAAGGGCACGCCGTAGAGCGGCAGGCTCTGAGCATCGCGATCCTCCAGTGCGGTCAGATAGGGCTCCAGTTCGTCCGTGCCGAGCAGGTAGATGAACGCGTGATAATCCGTGTTGAGCCGTTCGGCTTTTTCCCGCAACGCCAGAATCAGCTGGCGTGGTGAAATCCGGCCGGACTGGTACGCGGTGCGCAGCGTGTCCAGGCGCAGGTCATTGGGCAGTGCTGTGTCGTTCATGACGGGATTCCATTGACAGTGAAAAGGTGATCGATTCATTCAGTTGCCAGCACCACGACCCGTTGCCCTGCGCGTATTGCCGATCCGGGTTGCACCCTGACCTCCTGCACCACACCGGCGACCGGGGCAAGGAGAGGGATTTCCATTTTCATGGACTCCAGAATCACCAGCACGTCGCCCGCATCCACGTGCTCGCCCGGTTGCACCCGAACCTGCCAGAGGTTGCCGGCAATGTGGCTGTCGATGCCCTGATGACCGGCCTGCAAGGGCTGTTCTTCGCTGTTCGGGGCAGCCCCCTCATCGCTCTGGAAGTCGGCCTGACCGTTGGCGTTCCAGCGCTCTCGCTCAGCGCTGAACGCGGATTGCTGACGGGTTCGGAATGCCGTGATGCCGTCGGCTTCGCGGGTCAGAAAGGCCTGGTAGTCGGCCATGTTCAAGGTGCAGTGTTCGATGTTCAGGTCGAAGCGACCCAGCGGAAAATCGCGACGGATACGCAGCAGTTCGTCGGCGCTGACCGGGTAGAAACGGATCTGGTCGAAAAAACGCAGCAGCCACGGTTTGCCCTCGAAGGCAGCGACGTCGCGGTAGCGGTTCCACATCTGCAGGGTACGGCCGACGAATTGATAGCCACCGGGGCCTTCCATGCCATACACGCACATGTAGGCACCGCCGATGCCGACCGAATTCTCGGCGGTCCAGGTGCGCGCCGGGTTGTACTTGGTGGTCACCAGCCGATGGCGCGGGTCCAGCGGCGTGGCAACCGGAGCGCCGAGGTATACATCGCCCAGGCCCATGACCAGATAGCTGGCGTCGAATACTGTGCGTTGCACTTCGTCGAGGTTGGGCAGGTCGTTGATACGGCGGATGAACTCCAGGTTACTCGGGCACCACGGAGCATCCTTGCGCACGGTGGTCATGTATTTCTCGATGGCCAGCTGGCAGGCCGGATCGTCCCAGGATAACGGTAGATGGACAATACGCGACGCCACTTGCAGGTCTTTCGCTGCGCACACCACGCCCCATTCTCCGGCGACGATGTCGAGCAGTTGCCGAAGCGGCAGTTGCTCGGGACGGTAGTGAACCTGCAGGGAGCGAATACCCGGCGTCAGGTCAATCACGCCCGCCAGTGCCTTGGCCTCTAGCGCGAGCATCAAGGCATGGCCGCGCAGACGCAGCACCAGATCCAGCTCTGGCGCCCCGATTTCCAGCAGCAGATGGGCATCACCGGACAGACGTGCAACCAGACGTTTATCGTCCCGACCGATATCAAGGATGACCGGAGTGTGCAGATCCTCTATGCGAACGGGCGTCGGGGTCGGCGCATTAGCGGCATTTCCTGCGTTCGGACTGACGCCTTCGCGAACAAATTCGCTGCCAAGGGCATCAGTGTTTTGCATAGTTTGCGGCAACACTGCGGCCATTGCCGCATGGCACGCCTCGACGCTCACCGGCGTGAACCGGATCTTGTCGCCAGCCTTCAATTGCCCCAGCTGCCACAGGTCTGCCTCGATGATGGTCACCGGGCACACGAATCCGCCCAGGCTCGGGCCGTCCGGCCCGAGGATCACAGGCATGTCGCCAGTAAAATCCACTGCGCCGACCGCATAGGGATTGTCGTGAATATTGGACGGATGCAGACCTGCCTCGCCCCCGTCGGCGCGGACCCATTCGGGCTTCGGGCCGATCAGGCGCACGCCGGTACGGCTGGAGTTGAAATGCACTTCCCAGTCAGTCGCGAAAAACCTCTCGATGTACGCTTCGGTGAAGTATTCCGGGGCCGCATGGGGGCCATAAATGACCCTCATCTGGCGGACGTCGGTCAGCGCTTCAAGTGCTTCATCGGCAATCCGCTGGCCTGCACTGCGATCCACCAAGGGCGCGATATGCAACACATCGCCAGCCCGTAGCGCGCGGCCGCCATGCCCGCCGAACTGGCCGAGGGTGAAGGTGCTTTTGCTGCCCAGATAGTCCGGTACGTCGAGCCCGCCGCGCACGCACAGGTAACTGCGTACACCGGCGCCGGCAATAGTGCCCAATGCGAGGGTCGAACCCGCGCGTACCAGCAGGGCGGTATTCATGGCAGCGGGTTCAGCGTCGACCGTGACCGGAATCTGCGCACCGGTTACTGCGACCACCGCGTCGGTATTGAAGCGCAGCAGTGGGCCGCTCATGGTGATTTCCAACGCGGCGCATCCTTCGGGGTTGCCCAGCAGGCTATTGCCCTGACGTAACGCGCGGCTGTCCATCGGCCCCGACGGCGGTACACCGACTGCCCAGTAACCCAGCCGCCCCGGATAATCCTGAACGCTGGTCTGCGTTCCGCCAGTCAACACTTCGAACGTATCAGCCTGGTACACCAGATCTTCCAGACAGCGCGTCCATGGCTGGCCGCTGGCGAACGGGGTGTCGGCGATGATCTGCCGCAGATAGCCTCGATTGGTTTCCACCCCGTACAGGCGCGTTTCATCGAGTGTATCGATCAGCCCGGCGCTGGCGTGCTCGCGGGTTGGCGCCCAACTGATCAGCTTGGCGATCATCGGGTCGAAGTACGGCGGTATCTCACAACCGGCTTCGACCCAGGTGTCGATGCGCAGTGCGCGGCCATCGGCAGGAGGGAAAGTTACAGCGGTCAGCAAACCAGGGCAGGGCTGGAAGTCGCGGCCCGGATCCTCAGCGTACAGCCGCGCCTGAATGGCATGGCCAACCGGTTTGAGGCCAACCTGCAACTGAGCAAGCGGGGGCAGATCACCGGCAGCCAGTTGTACCATCCAGCTGACCAGATCCACGCCCCACACCTGTTCGGTCACGCCGTGTTCGACCTGCAGGCGCGTGTTAACTTCCAGAAAGTAGAAGCGCTGATCCTCACTGTCGAAGACGAACTCGACAGTCCCGGCGCTGCGATAATTCACCGCTTTGGCGAGTTTGATAGCCGCCGCGCACAGCTCATCGGCCATACCGTCCGGCAGGTTGGGGGCCGGGGTTTCTTCCAGCACTTTCTGATTGCGGCGCTGTACCGAGCAGTCGCGCACGCCCAGTGCCAGCACTTCGCCCTGACCGTCGCCGAACACCTGCACTTCCAGATGCCGGGCGCGCTGGATGTATTTCTCGATGAACACGCCTGCATCGCTGAAATTGTTCTGACCGAGACGTTTTACCGCCTCGAACGAGTCGGCCAGCTCTTCAGCGCTGCGGCACACACGCATGCCAATGCCACCGCCACCCGCAGTGCTCTTGAGCATGACCGGATAGCCGATGGTACGAGCTGCCAGGAGGGCTGATTCCAGGCTGTCGAGCAATTCGGTGCCTTCCAGCATGGGCACGCCCTGTTGCCTGGCCAGCGCCCGGGCAGTGTGTTTGAGACCGAATACGCGCAGTTGCTCGGGCGTCGGGCCGACGAAGGCGATACCGACGTCTTCACAAGCCTGGGCAAACGCGGCGTTTTCGGAGAGAAAGCCGTAACCTGGATGAATGGCTTTGGCACCGCTGGCTTTGGCGATGGCGAGGATCTTGTTCACCGCCAGATAAGTCTCGGCTGCGCCGCCTTCACCCAGGCTGTGAGCTTCATCGGCCTGCATCAGGTGCAGGCTGGCAGCGTCGGCTTCGGAATACACCGCCACGCCTTTCACCTGCAGGGTGCGCAGGGTCCGCAGGATGCGGCAGGCAATGGCGCCACGATTGGCGATCAGCAGTTTGTCGAACATGGCATAACCCCCGGAAACCCAGGCGCGCTCGGTTTCGTGATGGGAAGCGGGCCGTCCCGCTGTTTATCTGTCTACGCAAAGGTCGTCCGTTGCTGAGGGCGGGTGCCGGGTCAGTCGCGAATCAGCAATTGCGCAGGCGTCGGGTTGTAGCCGTTGCACGGGTTGTTGAGCTGCGGGCAATTGGAGATCAGCACGATCACGTCCATTTCGGCACGCAGTTCAACGTACTTGCCGGGGGCGGAAATGCCGTCTTCGAAGGTCAGGCCGCCCTCTGCGGTCACGGGGACGTTCATGAAGAAATTGATGTTCGGACCGATGTCGGTCTTGGTCAGACGGCCGTCATGCAGGCAGGCGCGCAGGTAATTGTCGCGGCAGCTGTGCATGTAGCGTTTTTCCAGGGCGTAGCGCACGGTGTTGCTCTCTTGCGCGCACGCGCCACCCAATGTGTCGTGACGTCCGCAAGTGTCATCGACAATGGTCAGCATGGGGCGGCCCAGATTGGAAAACAGCACGCTGCCGGTGGTCAGGTACACGCTGTTCTGGCGGCGCAAGGTGCGTTGTACGTCATAGCGTTCGCGCGGGTTGTCCAGGCTGAAAAACAGCGTGTCCACCGCCTGATTGCCTTGCAGATCAAGGATGCGCACGGTCTGCCCGGCCTTGACCTCGGCCAGAAACGGTTCGCCTGCCGGAATGGTCGCGTCGCAGCAAGAGTGGGTATCGGTATTCATGACAGGGCTCCTCAGGCGAACAGGCGGTCGGTATTGATGAATCCGCGCTCGTTTTCCGGGCGCGAGGTGCGGCAGTGTTCGGCAATGCTGGCGTCGGCTTTCATCCAGCCGAGTTTCAGCGGTTGCGGTGCGTAGTGCGGGTTGGGGTCCATCGGGTGTTGCAAGGCAGTCAGCACCACCAGCGTGTCCATCGGTGCATAGAGTTCGATGTAATCACCGGCTTTCGAATTGTTCGGGACGAAGTGCAGTGCGCCGGTTTCATCGACGTCGACGCGGCTGAACAGGTTGAGTGTCATCAGCAGGTCGGACAGCCCCAGTCCCCATTTGCCCAGCTCGACCAGCAAGTTGTCGACGCCGTTGCGAAAGAAGCCGTTGCGTAGCTCCTGGTAGCGACCCTGACCGTATTTGTCGGCGACTTCCTGAGCGTTAAGCACGCCACCGATGCTATCGCTCCAGCCGCAGGTGTCGGTGACAATGGCCGCCAATACGCGGCCCATGTCCGAATACAGGCAATGGCCGTTGCTCAATCTGGCGGTGTGCTGGCATTTGAGGCTGTCCGGCAGGTTCAGGCGTTCGGTTTTTTCGCCGGCATTGAGTAGCGTCAGGCTGACGTTGGCGTTGCCGTGCAGGTCGGTCAGGCGCAGCAGTTCGCCCCGTTTGAGGATGAACGAGCGATGGCCGCCACCGGGCAGCAGTTCTTCGGCGAACACCGGGTACAGGGTGGTTGAATCAGTCATTGAACGGGCTCCTCTGAGGCGTTGAGCAGCGAATCGATGGCGGCGCGCTCGGCGCGGCGTTCGCTGTTGAGGGGGATGTCGTAAGTGATGCGCGCGCCATACGCACCGGGCGCATGCGGGTCGTGGCGCACCTTGTCGAAGACCAGCAGACGGGTGCCGAGGTTGAAGCCTTCGGACAGGTCGTGGGTGACCATGAACACGGTCAGCTTCGTTTCGCGCCACAGGTCCAGCAGCAAGTGATGCATGTCTTTGCGGATGCCGGGGTCGAGCGCGCCGAACGGCTCGTCCAGCAGCAGGACGCGGGGCTTCATGATCAGTGCCTGAGCAATCGCCAGGCGCTGCTGCATACCGCCCGACAGTTGTGTCGGGTACTTGTCCAGGGCGTGGATCAGGCCGACTTTGTCCAGCAGTTGCGCGGCCTGCTCCCGGGCCTGGTTTTTGCTCTGACCGAACAAACGGCCTATCCACCGTGAGCGGGGCAGCTCCAGGCCCAGCGCCACGTTGTCGAGTACCGACAGGTGCGCAAAGACGGAATAGCGCTGAAACACCACGCCACGACTGGCGTCCGGCTCATTGCGCAGAGCCGTACCATCCAGCGTGATGAGACCGCGACGCGGGGTTTCCTGGCCCAGTAACAAGCGCAGGAAGGTCGATTTGCCACAACCCGAGGCGCCGACCAGCGTGCAGAACTCGCCTTCGGCCACTTCCAGATTCAGGCCCTCAAGCACCACTTGGTCGTCGTACTGTTGCCAGACATTGCGCACACAGATAAAGCTCATGTTCGCGCTCCTTCGTACCAGGGAAAGGCGCGTCGGGTCAGGGCTTTAAGGCTCCAGTCCATCAGCCAGGCGAGCAGGGTGATCCACACTACATACGGCAGAATCACGTCCATCGCCAGATAACGCCGAACCAGAAAGATCCGGTAACCCAGGCCGTCAGTCGAGGCGATGGCTTCGGCCGCTATCAGGAACAGCCAGGCCGAACCCAGCACCAGCCGCAGGGCGATCAGCAGGCGCGGCAGCAGTTGCGGCAGGACTACCCGCAGGATCAGCGTCCATGTCGTGGCACCGAGTGTCTGCGCTTTGATCAGCAGTTCGACCGGGATTTCATGGGCGCGCTGTTCCAGGTCGCGGGCCAGAATCGGTGTGATACCAATCACGATCAGCATCACTTTCGACAGCTCGCCCAGCCCGAAGACGATGAACAGAATGGGCAGAATCGCCAGCGGCGGCACCATCGACATGACCGTCAGCAAGGGTGACAACGGTGCACCGAGCAGCGGCAGGATGCCCGCCGCAATACCCAGACACAGGCCCAGTAGCGCGCTGACTCCCAGGCCGATGGCCAGACGTTGCAGGCTCGATGCCGTGTCCTGCCAGAGCAGATAATCACCGCTGCGAGTGTCGGCAGTGAACGCCATGCGTTTGACCGCATCGGCCATCTGCACGGCGCTGGGCAGCAGTTTGTCGGTAGGGTTCTCCGCGAGCCGGGTAGCCGAGCCCATGAAATAGGCGAACAGCAACAGGGCGAACGGCAGGATCACCAGAATCAGGCGACCGGCACGGTCCGGATGGCGGTTTATCAAACGCATGGCAATGACCTTTTTGCGGAACGTGATTTACAGCTTGCCGTCGACGGCCATCTGCACGTAGCTGGGGTCAAAGTGCAACTTGATGTTGGCTTTGTCGCCAAGGTTCACGCCATTGGCGAACGACATGCCGACTGCGTTGGCATCACGTGCGCCTTCACCAAGCAGGCCATGAGCGAACGAGAAGTCGGCGACCTTGCGCTGAGTGTCCGGCAGCTGTTTGCCGGTCGCGAACTCAAGCGCTTCCTTTGGTGTGGCGAACAGTTTTGTGGTGTCCAGCTGTGCCTGAAAACCAGCCAGATCGGTGCCCGACGCCTTGGCCATGTGCTCCAGCGCTGCTTTGCTCTGGGCGTTTTTGGCGTTCATCAGCGCAACCACTTCAAACCAGGCACCGGTCAGCGCTTTGCCCAGCGCCGGATTGTCCTTCAGGGTCTGGGTATTGACGACCATCATGTCCATGATCTCGCCGGGAATCTGACTGGAATTGAACACTTCGGTCACGCCAGGTTTGGCTTTGATGTCCGACAGCATCGGGTTCCAGGTGGTGACCGCCTGCACATCGTCGGTGTTGAAGGCGGCCGAGATGTCGGCATCCGAGGTGTTGACGACCTTGAGGTCTTTTTCGCTGAGTTTGACGCTGTCCAGCGCACGCGCCAGCAGGTAGTGGGATACCGATAGCTCGACCAGATTGACGTCCATGCCTTTGATGTCGGCGACTTTCTTGCCTTCGCCCTTGAGCACGATGCCGTCATTGCCGTTGGAGAAGTCACTGACGATCAGTGCTGTGCTTTCCACACCGCCTGCGGCCGGGATGGTCAGCGCGTCCATATTGGTCATGGTGCAGCCATCGAACTGGCCGGCGGTGTACTGGTTGATGGATTCGACGTAGTCGTTGAGCTGAGTGACATCGATCTTGATGCCGTACTTTTTCGCCCACTTGTCGACAATGCCCTGGCTGCCTGCGTATTCCCACGGCATCCAGCCTGCGTAGATGGTCCAGCAGACATTGAAGTGATCTTTTTGGGCGGCATTCGCCGAGAGGCTCAACGCAGCAAGCAGGCCTGCCGTGAGCAGACCGAAGAGACGAGACTTTTGCATGTTGAGAAATCTCCAGTAGTGGAAAAAAGGCGGCCAAGAGCAACGTGACACCACTGGTGTCCCTGTCTCCCGGGCTTTTGTCCCGCCGTGTAACCTCTACTGGAGGTCGCCAACTCTCGGACCAGCCACTTGCCTGTCGGCAAGCCGGAACCCTAGTCGGCTATTGCAAATTGTGGTGCCGCGAACCTGTGTTGACTCCTGCACACCTGTCATCAAGCGAGAGTTGTGCCAACTTGCCAGGACCTTTGTTTTTCAAGGCCTGCCCGAATGATCGGCGGCGGAGCACGCTGAAAGCTGCCTTGTGCTGGTGCGAGGGCGCACCGTGATGATGCGCGTATCCGTGAAATGTTTTGTAGCATGTTTGTAGCAAGTTGAAACACGCCTGCAAGCCTTGGTTTCAGAGCCTTTTGGGGCCATGTGATGACCAATAACCCAGTGACCGCGCCCCTGTCCCAAGGCACTAGAATGCCTTTTCGGTGTCTGATTCTTCGTCCGCCAACCGCTTTGGCGGACGCCGACCAGCGTCGCTGGTTCGTGCCCAATAGCGGTCCAGGAGGCCGCCATGTATCGAAGACCCTTGCTTATCACGTTGCTGACCCTTTTCCTTGCTGGTTGCTACGCAGGTCCTGGTTACTACGAATCCGATGTGTACACGCAGCCGACAACTGTCGTCGGTGGCGCTTACGCGTATGACAATGGCTACCGCTCTACCTACTATCAGGAGCAGCGCATCTACGTCGCGCCTCAACCACGCTATTACACTCAACCCCGCTACTACGCCCCGGCACCGCGCTATTACGCGCCACCGCCCGTGCCGCGCTACTACCAGCCGGGACGTCCACCGGGCTATGGCTGGAGAAACGATGGCTTCGGCCGCAATGATGGCTTTCGCGGCAATGGCGGTTTCGGACGTAATGACGGTTTCCGCGGCGACCGGGGCAATCGTGGCTGGGATGACCACGGTGGGCGCGGCGGAAGAGATGGCCGTGATCATGGACGGGGCGGGCGCGGCGATGGTCGTGGCGGGCATCGCTAGCTGAAATCCGCGCGTTCACGATCATGTCAACGCTGTGAACTGACTGCTGCAAACTGACTTGTGAACTGACTTGTGAACTGACTTGTGAACTGACTGCTGCAAACTGAATATGGTGCCGACGCTCCGCGTCGGCACGTCTTTCTGGACGCTCTGCGTCCGATCTTGAAAGCGCATAGCGCAACCGGCATTGACTTTGCCGTCCGGCTTTCCTAGTGTCCGCGCATTGTTTTTACCGGATGTAACCATGACTAGCGACGACCGCATCAAGCTTGAGCCCAGCTGGAAGGAAGCTCTGCGCGACGAATTCGAACAGCCTTACATGGCGCAGTTACGCGAGTTTCTGCGCCAGGAGCATGCCGCGGGCAAGCAAATCTATCCGCCGGGACCGCTGATTTTCAATGCGCTGAACTCAACGCCGCTGAATAACGTGAAAGTGGTGATTCTCGGTCAGGACCCCTATCACGGCCCGAATCAGGCTCACGGCCTGTGCTTCTCCGTGCAGCCCGGTGTGCCGACACCCCCGTCACTGGTCAACATCTATAAAGAGCTCAAGCGCGATCTGAATATCGATATTCCGAATCACGGTTGCCTGCAATCCTGGGCCGATCAGGGCGTACTGCTGCTTAATACCACGCTTACCGTCGAGCGCGCCAACGCAGCCTCTCATGCCGGAAAAGGCTGGCAGCATTTCACCGACCGGATCATTCAAGTGGTCAGCGAGCATCAACCGCATTTGGTGTTTTTGCTATGGGGCGCTCATGCGCAAAGCAAGCAGAAACTGGTCGATGCGACCAAGCATCTGGTGCTGACCTCTGTCCATCCGTCGCCGTTGTCAGCCTACAAAGGCTTTCTGGGTAACGGGCACTTCGGGCGGGCCAACAAGTACCTTGAGCAAAACGGCATCGCGCCGATCGATTGGCGTTTACCGCCTGTCTGACTGACGCGCTCAGTCAGACAGGCGCGTGTTCCAGCGCCGGTACAGCGGCTCGGCGAGAAACAGTACGAATAGAAGGCGCATCACCTGCATGGCCGTGACCAGCGGCACCGAAAGTTGCAGCACCTCTGCGGTCAGGCTCATCTCTGCAATACCTCCCGGCATCATGCCCAGTGTCAGCGAGCGAAGGTCCAGGTGGGTGAGGGCGCTCAATCCCAGCGCCGCGATTGCAGCGATCAGCATGGTCAGGGCGGTGCCCAACAGTGTACGCGCCAGAAACGAGGGCGCACGCCGAAAGAATTCCCGATTGAAATGGCAGCCCAGCCCGCTGCCGATCAGCAACTGGCCAAGCTGACTGGCACCGTTTGGCAGTCCGATTTTCAAGTCCCAGACCACACTCACGACCGCGCTGAGCAGAAGAGGGCCGAACAGCCAGGGGTTGGGTTGCTTGAGACGTTGCCACACCCAGGCCAGCGCTGCGCCGACTGGAAGCAGGAAGGCCAGCCAGCGCCAGTCGACCATTGTTGCATGCAGCGAAGGCGCACCGTCGCCCAGCAGGTACTTGAAGATCGCCGGTACGCACAGCACCACGGCCAGCACCCGAAGGCTTTGCGCGGCAGCGACACTGCTGAGCGTCGCACCGTTACGTGCGCCCAGGTTGACCATCTCCCCGGAACCGCCGGGCATGCTCGAGAAGAATGCAGTGGGACGATCCTCTCCGGTACGCAGCATCAGCCATACGCCGACCAGGCACGACAGGCTGGTGATCAGCGCACCGAAGAAAATCAGTCCGAAATGCGTCAGCACTTGCTCGATAACCACCGGCGTGAAGTGCAGGCCGATGCCTGTGCCGATAATCAACTGGCCACATTTGCGACCGCCGGGAATCTGCGCCAGTTGCCAGGGAGTCAGGCAACGCACCAGGATGATTGCCAGCAACGAGCCAACCATCCACGGCAACGGCCAGCCGACCTGGCTGGCGAGGTAGCCGCCCAGCAGGCCGACCAGTGGCGTTGCCCACCATTGGCGCAGAGACGAATCAGCCATGCGTTGCGGCAGCTTGCTGCTTTGTGCGCTTGCGCCAGATACGGATCAGCGGGAACAGCAGCATGAACACGGTCACTACCCAGACCCCGAGGGTGATCGGGCTGGCCCAGAGAATTCCCAGTTCGCCGTTGGAGATCGACAGGGCGCGACGCAGATTCTGCTCCATCAGACCGCCAAGGATGAAGCCGAGCAGGATCGGCGACAACGGAAAATCCAGCTTGCGCAGGATGTAACCGAAGATACCGATACCGACCATCAGGAACAGGTCGAATGTCGTGGCGTGCACCGCATACACGCCGATCCCTGTGATGATCGCAATCACCGGCACCAGCGCCCAGTTCGGCACGGCGAGGATGCGCGTGAAAATACGGATCATCGGGATGTTAAGGATCACCAGCATGATGTTGGCGATGAACAACGAAGCGATCAGGCCCCATACGATGTCCGGTTGCTGCTGAAACAGCATCGGACCGGGCGTGATGTTGTACAGCGACAACGCGCCGATCATTACTGCCGTGGTGCCCGAGCCGGGAACACCCAGCGTCAGCATGGGCACCAACGCGCCACAGGCCGTTGCACCGATGGCTGTCTCGGGTGCCGCCAGGCCGCGCATGTCGCCCTGGCCGAACTTGCCGCCAGGGCCGGCGATACGTTTTTCAGTCATGTAGGCGACCGCACTGGCCAGCGTCGCACCCGCACCCGGCAGCACGCCGAGAATGAAACCCAGCAAGCCACAGCGAATATTCACCACGAAGACCGCCGCGGCTTCCTTGGCATTGAACATCATGCGCCCGGTGGCCTTGACCGCTTCCTGGCCGCGATGGGTCTTCTCCAGCAGCAACAGGATTTCGCTGATCGAAAACAGGCCCAGTACCAGCACCACGAATTGAATGCCGTCGGTCAGATGAATGTTATCGCCCGTGAAGCGGTACACCCCACTGTTGGCATCGATGCCAACCGCCGACAGAAACAGCCCGATCAGTGCCGCAATGAACGTCTTCAACGGCCTGTCTCCGGCCATGCCGCCCAGGCAGACAATGGCGAACACCATCAGCACGAAGTATTCCGCCGGGCCGAAGGCAATCGCCCATTTGGCGAGCAGGGGCGCGAACAGCACCATGCCGCAGGTGGCGATGAATGCACCGATGAACGAGCTCCACGCCGACAACGACAGTGCAACCCCGGCCAGCCCCTTGCGGGCCATCGGGTAACCGTCCAGCGTGGTCATGACTGTGGACGCTTCGCCCGGGATGTTCAGCAGGATGGAACTGATGCGCCCACCGTATTCACAGCCCAGGTACACGGCTGCCAGCAGAATCAGTGCCGATTCGGGCGGCAGGCCCAGCGCAAAGGCGATGGGGATCAGCAGCGCCACCCCATTGATCGGCCCAAGCCCCGGCAGCAGGCCGACGACGGTGCCGATCAGTGTGCCGGACAGTGCAGTAATCAGGTTGTACGGGGTGAGGGCGACGCCGAAGCCCTGGCCCAGGTAGCTGAAAGTATCCATGTCAGTTCTCCAGAACGCTGAGCAGGCCTAAAGGCAAGGGGACGTCCATGGCCTTGTCGAACATCAGGTAAAGGCCGACGCTCATCAGAGTTACCACCACAATGCCGGGCAGCCAGCGACCGCCATACAGGCGCGCCATGGGAATGCCGATCAGAATGCTGCTGAGGATGAAGCCGAGCGGTTCGAACAATCCTGCGAAGATCAGCAGCAGGACGATGCACACACCGATCTTGACCAGGGTTTCGCGGTCCAGCGCCGGTTCCTCTTCGGTATGGACGATGGGCGTTGGCCGAATCAGCAGGTACAGCAGGGCGACCCCCATCAGTCCGAGCATCAGCAGAGGGAAAGCGCGCGGGCCGACCGGTTCATAGGAGAAGGGCGCTTGATAGGGCCAGGCCATGAGGGCCAGACCAGCGCATGCCAGTAGCAGTGCGGCAGCGAAAATGCGTTGTATGACCATGAGAAGCTCCTGAATCGCGCCCGTTGTGCGGGCGCAACTGAAAGTCAGTCAATTGGGTTCAATTACTGAATCAGGCCGAATTCCTTGGCCATCAGTTTGTAGTCGGCGACCTGTTTCTTGACGTAGGTGTCCAGTTCCGCACCCGTCATGGCGAAGGGGAACAGCTCGCGCTGGTCGCGCAGTCTGGCGAAATCTTCGGACGCCAGGATCTTGTCGAACGAGGCTTTCCACCAGTTGTAGTCTTCGTCGCTGACCTTAGGCCCCAGGTAGAAGCCGCGCACCACAGGCCAGACGATGTCGTAGCCCTGTTCTCTGGCAGTGGGGATGTCTTTCATTTCAGGTTCGTCGATGCGCTTCTCGGCGAACACGGCGAGCAGGCGCATATCGCCGCTCAGAATATGCGGCATCGAGTCGGAAATATCCGTACTGCCGACCTGGATGTGGCCGCCGAGCAGGGCGGTGGCGATTTCACCGCCCCCTTCAAGCGCCACGTAGCGCAAGGCCCGCGGATTGATACCTGCGGCCTTGGCGATCAGTGCAGTCTGCATCCAGTCCTGGCTGCCTACGGTGCCGCCAGAGCCGATCACGACTTTGCTCGGGTCGGCCTTGAGCGCTTTGACCAGATCGTCGAGATTCTTGTATGGCGAGTCGCTTTTCACTGCGATGGCACCATAACTGGTGCCGACAGCGGCGAGCCAGCGCACGGCGTTTTCATCGAAACGGCCGAATTTGCCCTGTGCCAGATTGAGCAGCGAACCGCTTGACCAGGCGACCAGTGTGCCTGCATCGGCAGGACGCTGAGCCACGACTGCGTTATAGGCTACTGCGCCAACACCCCCCGGCATATAGGTCACGCGCATGGGTGAGGTCAGAACCTTCTCGTTGATCAGTGCGCTTTGCACCAGCTTGCAGGTCAGGTCGAATCCGCCACCCGGCGACGCGGGCGCAATGCATTCCGGACGTTTTGGCTCGGCAAGCAACTGGCTGGCAAGCAGCATGCATCCGGCGGTGGCGGCTATCTGACGCAGGGGGAATTTCATGTTCAGTCTCCAGAGCTATTCTTGTTTTTGGTAGAGAGAAGCTGTTCAGCTGGGGCTTTTTTTACGTGCACGACGAGCGTTGTTCGCCGACACACACGTGCCATCGGTACAGCGCTGTACGCTGATGTTTTGCAGGGAGGCGGAGCAGGGGGTAAAGCTGGCGCTGAGCACTTCGCGATGGATTGTGCTCACTGAACTGGCAAGCCAGGGCTGGCGTAGACATGAGGTGACTCCGTTTGACGATTTATTGTTTTTATTTTTCAGACGCATCCAGGCGCCTGTTTCATACGTACCCTTCTGTCGGGTCGTCTGGCGATGCTAAATGACGAACCTTTCGCAAACCTTTCAGCTTCCTTTCACGTCGCGATCGGCACGTAGCAAATCGTTTCTGGCCTTCACAGACGGCGGCCGGCCTGTAAACTCCATCGCCACAAGCATCGATACCCAGATCGATAACAACAGTGACAATCAGGAGACGGCGATGCGTGTTCTTCTCGTGGAAGATCATCTGCAATTGGCTGAAAGTGTCGCGCAGGCGCTCAAGGGCGCGGGTTTGACCGTTGATGTACTGCATGACGGGGTGGCTGCCGACCTGGCGTTGAGCAGTGAAGAATATGCTGTCGCCATTCTCGATGTAGGGCTGCCGCGCATGGACGGTTTTGAGGTGCTGGCGCGTTTACGAGCGCGCAGTAAGAACCTGCCGGTGCTCATGCTGACCGCACGCAGCGACGTCAAGGATCGGGTTCATGGCCTTAATCTGGGGGCCGACGACTACCTTGCCAAGCCTTTCGAGCTCTCCGAGCTGGAGGCCAGGGTCAAGGCATTGCTGCGTCGCAGTGTGCTGGGCGGCGAGCGGCAGCAGCGCTGTGGCGTGCTGGCCTATGATCTGGACACACGACGTTTCACGCTGGGTGAAGAGCTACTCACCCTGACCTCACGCGAACAGGCGGTGCTGGAAGCGCTTATCGCCCGACCTGGCCGGGTGATGAGCAAGGAGCAACTGGCCGCGCAGGTGTTCGGGCTCGATGAAGAGGCCAGCCCTGACGCCATTGAAATTTACGTCCATCGTCTGCGCAAGAAGCTCGATGGGCATTCCGTGGCCATCGTGACCTTTCGAGGGTTGGGGTATCTGCTTGAAAGCCGCGATGATTAACGACAGCCTGCGTTGGCGGTTGTTGTGGAACCTGGCTTTGCTGCTGGTGGTGTTGATGCTGGCCAGCGGCATGAGCGCTTACTGGAATGGTCGCGAAGTGGCCGATACCGCCTATGACCGTACATTGCTGGCTTCAGCGCGGACCATTGCCGCTGGCCTGACCCAGCGTGATGGCACGTTGAGCGCCGACATTCCCTACGTGGCGCTGGACACCTTCGCCTATGACAGCGAAGGGCGAATCTATTACCAGGTCAACGACATTCATCAGAAGCTGATTTCCGGTTACGAAAATCTGCCTTCGCCACCTCCGGGAACGTTGCGCACCGACGATTACCCTGCGTTGGCCAAGTTTTATAACGGCGTTTATCAAGGTCAGGATGTCCGTGTGGTGAGCCTGCTCAAGCCGGTGACTGACCCAGGCATGAATGGCACTGCCGAGATCCGCGTTGCCGAAACCCAGGAGGCGCGCAAGGGCATGGCGCGAAGCCTGATGGCTGACACATTGCTGCGCCTGGGCATGCTCGGCGGTGGCGCGTTGCTGCTGGTCTGGTTCACCGTGAGCGCTGCATTGCGACCGCTGGAACGGTTGCGTACGGCAGTCGAGGAACGTCAGCCGGACGATCTGCGCTCGCTGCCCATGGTTGAGGTGCAGCACGAATTGCGTCCGCTGGTCGGGGCGCTGAATCACTTCACCGAGCGGTTGCGCCTGCAGTTCGAGCGGCAGGCGCAGTTCATCGCCGACGCCGCCCATGAATTGCGCACGCCGCTCGCCGCGCTCAAGGCGCGGGTTGAGCTGGGCCTGCGCGAGCGCGACCCGCAACACTGGCGCAGTACGCTGGAGTCTGCGGCGCTTGGCACCGATCGGCTCACACACCTGGCCAATCAGTTGTTATCACTGGCGCGGATTGAAAACGGTGCCCGGGCTATTGCCGAAGGCGGCGCACAACAGCTTGACCTCAGCCAACTGGCCAGAGAGCTGGGTATGGCCATGGCACCGCTGGCCCATTCTCGCGGCATCGCACTGGCGCTGGAGGCTGAGGAACCGGTCTGGCTGCGTGGTGAGCCGACATTGCTGAACGAGTTACTGAGCAATCTGATCGACAATGCGCTGGCCCATACCTCTCCGGGCGGCAACGTCGTGTTGCGGGTCTATGCGCCGGGTGTGCTCGAAGTCGAGGATGATGGCCCCGGCATTCCGTCAGATGAGCGCGAGCGGGTTTTCGAGCGCTTTTACCGACGCAGTCAGCAGGGCAGTGGTGCCGGGCTCGGCCTGGCTATCGTGGGGGAAATCTGTCGTGCGCACCTGGCCAGAATCACGTTGCACGATGGTGCCGAGCGGGGCCTGAAAGTGCGGGTCAGTTTTGTCGCGACCTGATAATGAACCTAGTAGAGCATGCTCTTGGCTTCGTCCATCTGAGCGCTCAGCATTCCTTCGGCTCTGGCAAGCCGCAGCTGACTGTATGCAGGCAGGTCGACCATTTCCACAAGACTGAAAGGGTGGTCGGTATTTCTGTGGATATGCACGGTGGCGATCTGTACCAGATCGGTGTAGTCCGGGCTTTTGGACACGCGCGAGAAGTTCTGGAACTGACCTGGCACGCAGGCCAGCGGCTCGGGGAAATCCCATGAGCGCAGCAAGCGTTCGCCGATGACCGGATGAATGCTGTCGATCACGTGGTTGAGGCTGATCGGATCGGACAGCAGCTCGTAATGGTCTTCTGCGTACGTCAGGATCGGCAGGATTCCGATCAGATGGATCAGGCCGGCGAGCGTGGCCTGATCGGGTTTGAGTGTGGTGTAGTGCTGGCAGAGCGTGTAACTGATGCCGGCCACTTGCAGACTTTGTTTCCAGATATCACGCATCTTCTGCTCGATGACGGGAGACTTGGCGTGAAACATTTGCTCGACCACCAGGCCGATGGCCAGGTTGCAGGTGTAATTGACGCCCAGCCGCCGGATCGCGGTATTGACGTCGCTGACCTCAAAATTCGGACGCAGCAGAGGACTGTTCGCGACCTTTATCAGGCGTGCGGATAGGGCTGTATCGCTACCGATGACCTTGCTCAGGGCCGAAATACTGATTTCGGTGTCTTCGGCGGCAAGGCGAATTCTCAGTGCTACTTCCGGCAGGGTAGGCAGAAACAAGGCATCTCTGTCGATGGCCTTGATCAAGTTTCTCTGCACCTCGTCAGCCATCTTGCTCATGTTGCATCTCGCAGCCGTTGGGGGTGTCCAGAGTTTTCCGCGCGCTCTGCAGAGCGCCAGCATGTGCACTGGAACGCTCTAGAGACACTAGGAACCTGAATGTGTTCGTCTGGCTTAGCGCTGAGTTTCGAGTTTGCTGTCCAGTATGTAGGGCAGATCACTCATTTGCAGCGCTGCGCCTTCTGGCGAGCCAAGATTTACGCGGCCGTCTTCTGCCGCGTCGCCCTGCAGTACAGCGAGCAGTTCGACGCCCTGGCCGGAGTGCGCGGCGATGACCACATTGCCTACGGCGCTGGCATGTACGGGTGAAAACAATGCCGTTCCGGGCTCCGGGATCTCTTCGCTGCTCAGGGTCAGGCGGTAGAGCCTGCGCTTGAGTTTGCCAAGGTATTGCATTCGCGCAACGATTTCCTGGCCGGTGTAGCAACCCTTTTTGAAGCTGACGCCGCCGACCGCCTGCAGGTTGATCATCTGCGGGATGAACTCTTCTCGAGTGCTGCCGAACACCTGACCGATACCAACGCGTATCTGGCCCAGCAGCCAGTCATTCAGTGGGCCTTCACTCAGTTGCGATGCCAGATTTGACTTGATGCTGTCCGCGTTTTCGGAGCGCACCCAGAGTTCGGCCCGGCCCGGCGAGACGCGAATCGCGATCATTTCACCGGCCCGCGCCACCGAGTCGGTTTCCTGCGCAAGCTCCAGGCCCAGACTGGCCAGCGCTCCATCACCGTCCTGCAGGCCGAAGCGCACCCAGTCTGCGCTTTCGTCGGTCAGTTTCGATTTGGAGAACACTGCGTATTTACGCAGATCCAGCAATTGCGCTTCGATCAGTTCGCTGGCCATCGCCAGCAGGCAGCCGTCGCCCTCGAAAACGATGCGAAAGCTCGACTGCATCCGGCCCTTTTGCGTGCAGCGTGCGCCGAGGCTGGACGTGTCTTCATTCAGATAATTGAGGTTGCACGTCAATTGACCCTGAAGAAACTTGCTGGCATCCACGCCGCGAACGGCGAGAACGCCCTCATGGGATAGCGTGCAGAAAAAAGCTGTGTGGGCCATGGTCATCGCAAATTGGGAAAAAAGTCCGGGGGCACATCATAGTGCCGAGTCGAGGTTATGCATACGGGGTACGTGAAAACTGCTGCGACCATTGCAAGATTCGCGTGCCCGGCTCGCGGCTGTATACTTGCGGCCTACTTTGAGGAGCGCTCCATGGTCGAAGACGTTGAACTCAACCGCCTTTACTGGCACAGCCGCCGCGGCATGCTTGAACTGGATGTGCTGCTGGTGCCGTTTGTCCGTGAGGTCTATCCGCATTTGAATGACGTGGATCGCGATCTGTACCGTCGTTTGCTCACCTGTGAAGATCAGGACATGTTCGGCTGGTTCATGCAGCGCGCCGAGTCCGAAGACGCTGAATTGCAGCGTATGGTTCGCATGATTCTGGACCGTGTCCAGCCCAAGTGATCGTTTTGAATGCCACTGGCAGGACTCGCGCCTGCTATTGGCACTGTATCTCGCTGTTCAGTTGCTGGCGCTTGTCGCACTGTTCTCGCTGGATATCTCTGGTTGGGTTATAGCGCCCGGTGTGCTGGTCTGCGTTGCGCATGCTGCCTGGGTGTTGCCGCGCTCCATCCTGCTTAGCCATTCGGCAGCGTTCACCGCGCTGAAGCGCGATCCCCAAGGCTGGCAGTTATGGAATGAGCGTGATGGCTGGCAGCCTGTGCAGTTATGCCCGGACAGCCTTGCGTTACCCTGGGTGGTGATTCTGCGTTTTCGCCCGATCATCAACGGTAAACCAGCCTGGTCGAGAATGAGCTGCTGTATCCCGCTCGACGCGCTGACGCCGGATATTCACCGACGTCTGCGCGTACGCCTGAAGTTCAGCCGGCATAGGTGGGCGGCACCAGAATAGTGTCCAGTGCTTCCGGCAACGTGTCGGGATAGTCCAGCGTGTAATGCAGGCCGCGACTTTCCTTGCGCTGCATGGCGGAGCAGATCATCAGCTCCGCCACCTGTGCCAGGTTGCGCAGCTCTATCAGGTCGCGGCTGACCTTGTAGTTGCTGTAGAACTCGTCGATCTCATCCAGCAACAGGCGCACGCGATGCTGAGCGCGCTGCAGGCGTTTGTTGGTGCGCACAATGCCGACGTAGTCCCACATGAATCGCCGCAGTTCGTCCCAGTTGTGCGCGATGATCACATCCTCGTCCGAGTCGGTGACCTGGCTGGCGTCCCAGGCCGGAAGGTCCACGGGCATCTGCACGTCAGCCAGTTGCCTCTCGATGTCTGCCGCCGCCGAGCGGGCATAGACGAAGCACTCCAGCAATGAATTGCTGGCCATGCGATTGGCGCCATGCAGGCCTGTGAAACTGGTCTCGCCGATGGCGTACAGGCCGGGTACGTCGGTATGGCCTTTGCTGTCGACCATCACGCCGCCGCAGGTGTAATGCGCCGCCGGAACCACCGGGATCGGCTCTCGGGTAATGTCGATGGAAAACTCCAGGCATCGCTCGTAGACCGTCGGAAAGTGCGCCCTGATGAAGGCTTCCGGTTTATGGCTGATGTCCAGATAGACGCAGTCGATACCCAGCCGCTTCATTTCGTGGTCTATCGCACGGGCAACGATGTCGCGAGGTGCCAGCTCCGCCCGTTCGTCGAATCGTTGCATGAAACGCTCGCCATTGGGCAGCTTGAGGTAGGCGCCTTCGCCGCGGAGTGCTTCGGTGATCAGAAAGCTTTTGGCCTGGGGGTGGTACAGGCAGGTCGGGTGAAACTGGTTGAACTCAAGGTTTGCCACTCTGCAACCGGAGCGCCAGGCCATGGCGATACCGTCGCCGCAGGCACCGTCAGGGTTGCTGGTGTACAGATAGACCTTGGCAGCACCGCCTGACGCGAGGATTATGAAGCGCGCGCTGTAGGTGTCCACTTCACCACTGGTGCGATTGAGCACATAAGCGCCGAGGCAGCGCTGGCCGTCCAGTCCGAGGCGTCGTTCGGTGATCAGGTCGATGGCGGCGCGCTGTTCGAGCAACTCGATGTTCGGCCGTTTGCTGGCCTGTTCCAGCAGGGTGCGAAAAATAGCTGCGCCGGTGGCATCGGCGGCGTGGATGATCCGCCGATGGCTGTGACCGCCTTCGCGCGTGAGGTGGAATTCAAAGCCGCTTTCATCGGTGTCGGCGGCGTCGCCCCGAGTAAACGGGACGCCCTGGTCGATCAGCCACTGAATCGCCTCACGACTGTGCTCGACAGTAAAGCGTACAGCCTCCTCGTTGCAGAGACCGCCGCCGGCATTCAGCGTGTCTTCAACATGAGACTGCACCGTGTCGGTGTCATCCAGCACCGCTGCCACGCCACCCTGAGCCCAGAATGTCGAGCCGTTGGCCAGATCACCTTTGCTCAGAACCGCAATCCGCAGGTGCTCGGGAAGGGTCAGTGCCAGGCTCAGCCCGGCAGCGCCGCTGCCTATTACCAGTACGTCATGCTGAAAATGTTGACTCATCTGCGAATTCTGCCCTTGGCGACCACTAGTATAAGTATTGGGGTAACGGCACAATAGCCGCGCCTACATGGCAATGTGAGACCACGGCGGGTCTGGATTGTGCTCCAGTCCCGGATGTCATGCCTATTGTTTTCCCTGTGATCCGTTACTGGAAATGCTCCAGTGCACTGATTTCAGGGGACTTTGCGCAGTTTGCCGCTCACGCCTGTGATTGTGTCAATGGAACTTTTTGCTAAGAACCATGCTCAATAGCAGGTTGCCTACACAGGAACAGCGTCGTTTTCGCAGGCTTAGATAAGTGATCATCAACTGCGAAACTGGCGACAAGACTATTCGCGCAGCCGACCGTGTCGAGCTGCGTTTTTCGTGCAGGCTTCATGATGGCTTGCAGGAAACTTGCTTGAAGGGGGAGAACTTTTGCGAAAAGCCCGAGTCTATGTTTGCGAGCCTGAACAATGTCAGTTGCAACACTCCTTCATGCTCAACGAGGAGTGTTCATGCTAACCCAGGAAGAGGATCAGCAGCTTGTCGAGCGCGTACAGCGTGGCGATACGCGGGCATTTGATCTGTTGGTGCTGAAGTATCAGCACAAAATTCTAGGGTTGATCGTGCGTTTCGTGCACGACACCCATGAGGCTCAGGATGTTGCACAGGAAGCCTTTATCAAGGCTTATCGTGCGCTCGGAAATTTTCGTGGTGACAGCGCTTTCTATACCTGGCTGTACCGCATCGCCATTAACACGGCGAAAAACTATTTGGTGTCGCGAGGTCGGCGACCGCCAGATAGCGATGTAAGGTCTGAAGACGCGGAGTTCTACGACGGCGATCACGGCCTCAAGGACATCGAGTCGCCGGAGCGTGCATTGTTGAGGGATGAGATCGAGGGCACCGTCCATCGGACCATCCAGCTTCTCCCGGAAGATTTACGTACGGCACTAACTTTACGTGAATTCGATGGTCTGAGTTATGAAGACATTGCGAGCGTCATGCAGTGTCCTGTTGGTACCGTGCGCTCTCGGATCTTCCGCGCTCGGGAAGCCATCGATAAAGCCCTGCAGCCGTTGTTGCAGGAATCCTGAGACAGCGGCGATAGCCCAAGAGAGGAACCCGCCATGAGTCGTGAAGCCCTGCAGGAATCGCTGTCCGCGGTACTGGATAACGAAGCGGACGAACTGGAATTACGTCGGGTATTGAATGCCATTGACGATGCTGATACTCGTGCCACCTGGTCGCGTTACCAAGTCGCTCGTGCAGCAATGCACAAAGAGCTGCTGATCCCTCATCTGGATATTTCGGCAGCCGTGTCTGCTGCGATTGCAGACGAAGTCAGCCCGCTCAAGGCGGCGCGCGGACCTTGGCGTACGCTGGGTCGTCTGGCAGTTGCAGCGTCGGTTACCGTAGCCGTTTTGGCCGGTGTCCGCCTGTACAACCAGGACGATATTGCCGGTGCGCAACTGGCACAGCAGACCCAACAGCCTGCCAACCTGACCGTTCCGCAAGTGAAAGGCCCGGCCGTACTGGCGGGTTACACTGAAGAAAGTGCCGAGCAGGCGCCTGGCCCAATGGCCAACGGCGTATTGCAGGGTGCTGGTCAAGGTGATCAACGTTTGCCGGGTTACCTGCGCCAGCATGCCCAGGAAGCTGCGTTGAAAGGTACTGAAAGCGCGCTGCCGTACGCTCGTGCTGCGAGTCTGGAAAACCGTTAAGGAGGATCATGCGAGCCATCCCTCTACTGCCGTTACTGCTTGGTGGATGGCTTGCCCTCCCGGTACAGGCTGATGATGCGCAAGACGCAATCAATCGTCTTGCCAAGGTTGATCAGCAGCAGAGCTATCAAGGCACTTTTGTATACGAACGCAACGGTAGTTTTTCTACCCATCGAATCTGGCACCGCATAGCGGAAGGCAAGGTTCAGGAGCGTTTGCTGCAGCTTGATGGCTCTGCTCAGGAAGTTCTGCGTGTTGACGGGCTGACCCAGTGCGTCAGCGGTACACTCGAAGCGGGTGTAGCCAATCCGGCTGATTCCACCTCCCGTGCATTCGATGTCAAGAAACTCTCCGCCTGGTACGACATAAAAATTGTCGGCAAGTCTCGTGTGGCTGGTCGTCAGGCAACCATTGTTGCGCTGTCGCCCAAGGACCAGCACCGATATGGTCTCGAATTGCACCTGGATAACGAAACCGGTCTTGTACTCAAGTCACTCCTGCTGAGTGAGAAGGGTCAGTTGCTGGAGCGTTTCCAGTTCACTGATCTCGATACCGCTGGTAATTTGTCGGATCAGATGCTCAAGGTCAGTGCCGACTGCAAGCCTGTTTCTGCGGTCAAGGTCAGGCCCGAGTCTTCCATAGGTCCTGTGGCTTGGCACTCCGACTGGCTGCCGCCCGGTTTTGAAATAAGCAGCAGTGGTGTGCGCAAGAATGCGTCCGCTCAATCGTCGGTCACACGTCTGATGTACGGCGACGGTCTGGCACGTTTTTCTGTGTTTATCGAGGCGGTGAAGGGTGGTCCCTCCACGGATATCCGGACTCAGTTAGGGCCTACTGTTGCAGTTTCGCGTCGTCTTGCAACGCCGCAGGGCGACATGATGGTGACCGTCGTCGGAGAAATTCCAATGGGCACTGCAGAGCGTATAGCCTTGTCGATGCGTTACGACGAATCTCCAGCCAAAAAATAAACATTTGAAGTCACGAATCCTTGGATGTAAAAATTTTCATCCTGGGTTTCAGGAGTCGCCAGGCCGCATCCAACCTGGCTTGGGCGCAGGCATTGAAATGTTTGGTGAGGTTTGCAGATTGCAAAAGCTCTGGTTTTTTTCTATAGGTCACAGCCTCGCAGCTTTGGCCTTTTGTCATTTTCAGGGGCCATGTCGCTGATCCAGGGATGAGCATCGCTGCTCGAGGTCTTTGAGTCAGTTGCTTTGTACTGCTTAATTTTGCTCGTTACGAACGGGAGCCATATGTCGATACCACGCATGAAATCCTACTTTTCACTGATTGCTGCTGTGCTGATGCTCGGTCAGGTCGCTACGGCTCAGGCCGAGAACCTGCCGGACTTCACCGGGCTGGTCGAGCAGGCGTCACCTGCTGTGGTGAACATCAGTACGCGTCAGAAACTGCCGGACCGCGCCATTGCCAATCAGCAGATGCCTGATCTGGAAGGCTTGCCGCCCATGCTTCGCGAGTTTCTCGAGCGCAGCATGCCGCCAGGCTCGCGTCCGCCGGGAGCTGGCAAGGGAGATCGTCAGCGCGAGGCTCAGTCGCTGGGCTCGGGATTTATCATTTCCCCGGACGGTTACGTACTGACCAACAATCATGTGATTGACGGTGCTGACGAGATTCTGGTTCGCCTGTCTGATCGTAGCGAGCTGAAAGCCAAGCTGGTTGGCACCGATTCGCGTACCGACGTTGCCGTCTTGAAGATCGAGGGCAAGGACCTTCCGACAGCCAAGCTGGGCAATTCCAATACGCTCAAGGTGGGTGAGTGGGTGCTGGCCATCGGTTCGCCGTTCGGCTTCGATCATTCCGTGACCAAAGGTATCGTCAGCGCCAAGGGTCGCAGCCTGCCGAACGACACGTACGTGCCGTTCATTCAGACCGATGTGGCGATCAATCCGGGTAATTCGGGCGGTCCACTGTTCAACATGGCCGGTGAGGTTGTCGGGATCAATTCGCAGATATTTACCCGCTCCGGCGGCTTCATGGGACTTTCGTTCGCCATTCCGATCGACGTCGCGATGGACGTGGCTAACCAGCTGAAGGCCAATGGCAAAGTCAGCCGCGGTTGGTTGGGCGTTGTTATCCAGGAAGTGAACAAGGACCTCGCCGAATCGTTTGGTCTGGACAAGCCTGCCGGTGCGCTGGTTGCCCAGGTGCTTGAAGACGGCCCTGCTGCCAAGGGCGGTTTGCAGGTCGGTGATGTGATTCTGAGTGCCAACGGCCAGCCAATCATCATGTCCGCTGATCTGCCGCACCTCATAGGCAACCTCAAGGACGGCAGCAAGGCTGAGCTTGAAGTGATTCGCGACGGCAAGCGTCAGAAGCTGACAGTTACCGTAGGCGCGCTGCCTGATGAAGGTCAGGAGATGGGTGATGTTGCCGGTGCGGGCGCCGAGCGCAGCAGTAACAGGCTGGGTGTGTCGGTGATCGAGCTCACTGCCGAGCAGAAGAAATCCCTGGACCTCAAGGGTGGTGTCGCCATCAAGGAAGTTACAGGTGGTCCGGCGTCGCTGATTGGTCTGCAGCCGGGTGATGTGATCACTCACCTGAATAATCAGGCGATTACGTCCAGTAAGCAGTTTACAGAGGTGGCGAAAAGCCTGCCCAAGGATCGTTCTGTCTCGATGCGCGTTCTGCGTCAAGGCCGTGCGACCTTCATCACCTTCAAACTGTCCGAGTAACAGGTCCGTCTGATCGAAAAGGGTGGCTGCGGTCACCCTTTTTTGTGCCTGTTTGATTACCGTGCGCCGAACCGGGTGCCTGTAAGCGTGACGCCTCTTGCTTAGTTCAGGTACAATTCCCGGCTATTTTTCGGCGGGCAATCTGCCTGCAACCTTTTTGAGTGTTGATCCGTGAGTGATTTGAGTCATATCCGCAATTTCTCCATCATCGCCCACATTGACCATGGCAAGTCGACGCTGGCCGACCGCTTCATTCAAATGTGCGGCGGCCTGTCCGAGCGCGAAATGGAAGCGCAGGTGCTCGACTCCATGGATCTTGAGCGCGAGCGCGGGATCACCATCAAGGCCCACAGCGTTACCCTGTATTACAAGGCCAAAGACGGTATCACCTACCAGCTGAACTTCATCGACACCCCCGGGCACGTCGATTTTACCTATGAGGTCAGCCGATCCCTGGCCGCGTGCGAAGGCGCATTGCTGGTGGTCGATGCGGGGCAGGGCGTCGAGGCACAGTCGGTCGCCAATTGCTACACCGCCATCGAGCAGGGCCTTGAGGTCATGCCGGTACTGAACAAGATGGACCTGCCGCAGGCCGATCCGGACCGCGTCAAGGAAGAGATCGAGAAGATCATTGGCATCGACGCCACCGATGCCGTGGCGTGCAGTGCCAAGAGCGGCATGGGCGTGGACGAGGTGCTCGAGCGTCTGGTCGCAACCATCCCGGCACCGACCGGCAACATCGAAGATCCGCTGCAAGCGTTGATCATCGACTCCTGGTTCGACAACTATCTGGGTGTCGTGTCCCTGGTGCGCGTGCGCCACGGGCGCGTCAAGAAAGGCGACAAGATTCTCGTCAAGTCCACCGGCAAGCTGCATCTGGTCGACAGCGTAGGGGTGTTCAATCCCAAGCACACTGCAACCGTTGATCTGAAAGCCGGCGAAGTGGGCTTCATCATTGCCGGTATCAAGGACATCCACGGTGCGCCGGTCGGTGACACCCTGACTCTGAGCTCCACACCTGACGTAGACGTGCTGCCAGGTTTCAAGCGGATTCAGCCGCAGGTCTATGCTGGCTTGTTCCCGGTCAGTTCGGACGATTTCGAGGACTTCCGTGAAGCGCTGCAAAAGCTGACGCTGAACGACTCTTCACTGCAGTACCTGCCGGAAAGCTCCGATGCACTTGGCTTTGGCTTCCGCTGTGGCTTCCTTGGCATGCTCCACATGGAGATCATCCAGGAACGTCTGGAGCGCGAATACAATCTCGACCTGATCACCACCGCACCCACCGTAATCTTCGAGCTGTTGCTCAAGAGCGGCGAAACGATCTATGTCGATAACCCATCCAAGCTGCCTGACCTGTCGGCCATTGAGGACATGCGCGAGCCTATCGTTCGCGCAAATATTCTTGTGCCGCAGGAGCACCTGGGTAACGTCATTACGTTGTGCATCGAAAAACGCGGTGTGCAGCACGACATGCTGTTCCTCGGCACCCAGGTTCAGGTCAGCTACGATTTGCCGATGAACGAAGTGGTTCTGGACTTCTTTGATCGTCTCAAGTCTGTCAGCCGCGGTTATGCTTCACTGGACTATCATTTTGATCGTTACCAGTCGGCCAACCTGGTCAAGCTCGACGTTCTGATCAACGCCGAGAAGGTCGATGCCCTGGCGTTGATCGTTCATCGCGACAACGCGCACTACAAAGGGCGTGCGTTGACCGAGAAGATGAAAGAGCTGATCCCTCGACAAATGTTCGACGTGGCAATTCAGGCCGCCATTGGCGGTCAGATCGTGGCACGGACAACCGTCAAGGCACTAAGAAAGAACGTACTGGCCAAATGCTACGGCGGCGACGTCAGCCGCAAGCGTAAATTGCTGGAGAAGCAAAAGGCCGGTAAGAAACGCATGAAGCAGGTCGGCAACGTGGAAATTCCACAGGAAGCCTTCCTTGCAGTGCTCAGGTTGGAATAGTCAGGTCCTATGTCACTAAATTTCCCGCTGTTGTTGGTCATCGCTGTTTTCGTCTGTGGCGTGCTTGCACTGATTGATCTGGTCATCCTGGCGCCCCGTCGCCGGGCCGCCATTTCGAATTATCAGGGAAGCGTCGGCGAACCTGACATTGCTGTCGTGGAGCGCTTGAACAAGGAGCCTTTGCTGGTTGAGTACGGCAAGTCGTTCTTCCCGGTGCTGTTTATCGTGCTGGTGCTCCGTTCGTTTCTGGTAGAGCCTTTCCAGATTCCTTCGGGCTCCATGAAACCGACACTGGACGTGGGTGATTTCATCCTGGTCAACAAGTTCGCGTACGGCATTCGCCTGCCGGTACTGGACCAGAAGGTCATCCAGCTCGGTGACCCACAGCGTGGCGATGTGATGGTGTTCCGCTACCCAAGTGACCCGAGCGTCAACTACATCAAGCGTGTTGTCGGTTTGCCGGGCGATCGCATCCGCTACACCAGCGACAAGCGGTTGTTCATCAACGGTGAGCTGGTGGCCAAAAAGCTGATCGGCACCGAGCCCGGCACACTGGGCAGCGCGGAACTGTACGAAGAGCAACTGGGCGCAGTCGAACACCAGATCCGTCAGGAAATGAGCCGCTACCGCGCGCCGCCTGACAGTGAGTGGACAGTGCCTGCTGCGCACTACTTCATGATGGGCGACAACCGCGACAACTCGAATGACAGCCGTTACTGGGATGATCCCAATATTCCCAAGGACGAACTGGGCATGGTTCCGGACAAGAACATCGTAGGCAAGGCGTTCGCGGTCTGGATGAGCTGGCCGGAGCCGAAGTTGAGCCACTTCCCTAATTTTGCACGCGTAGGGTTGATCAAGTAATCGATGCGGCGCTGCCTGGAGCAGCGCCGTATGTCATTTGGGCTGACTGGAAACGCCTCTGAATCCTGAGTCGACCCGGTCGGGCAGGCGGTTCACTCTTGAGGTCGAAGTCGAACATGACGTTCTCTACTTCTCAAAAAGGTTTTTCGTTCGTGGGATGGCTGTTGGTACTGGCGCTGGTCGCGTTCGCGACCAGCACGGCCTTCAAGCTGATTCCACACTACCTCGACTACATGACGATGAAGAAAATCATCGAAGCGGTCGACAACAATCAGGCCATGGACATTACCACGGTCGACGATTTCTACGGTTATGTCGGTAAGAACATGCAGGTCAACAGTATTCGGGATATAGATTTGAACAAGGCGTTGAAAGTGACGGTGGAGAACAATGCGTTCAAGGCTCATTTGAATTATGAGCAGCGTGAACCGTGGTTCCAGAACATCGATCTGGTGATGAAGTTCGACAAGCAATTCAGTGTGGGTAAACCGTGAGCGTATCCTTGAGCCGCCTTGAGCGTCAGCTCGGCTATACCTTCAAGGATCAGGAACTGATGGTCCTGGCCCTGACCCACCGCAGTTTTGCCGGTCGCAACAATGAGCGTCTGGAATTTCTCGGCGATGCCATTCTCAACTTCGTGGCGGGCGAGGCGTTGTTCGAACGTTTTCCCCAGGCTCGTGAAGGCCAGCTGTCCCGCTTGCGTGCGCGATTGGTGAAAGGCGAAACATTGGCGCTGCTGGCTCGTGGTTTCGACCTGGGCGAGTACCTTCGTCTGGGTTCCGGCGAACTGAAAAGCGGCGGTTTCCGTCGCGAGTCGATTCTTGCCGATGCCCTTGAGGCGTTGATCGGTGCGATCTATCTGGATGCAGGCATGGAGGCGGCGCGCGAGCGCGTTCTGGCCTGGCTGACGACCGAGTTCGACAGCCTGACGCTGGTGGACACCAACAAGGACCCCAAGACCCGACTGCAGGAGTTTCTCCAGTCGCGGGCCTGCGAACTGCCGCGTTATGAGGTGGTGGATATCCAGGGCGAACCGCATTGCCGGACGTTTTTCGTCGAATGCGAGATCAACCTATTGAATGAAAAAAGCCGAGGACAGGGTGTCAGCCGCCGGATCGCCGAACAGGTCGCCGCTGCAGCAGCACTCATCGCCCTGGGCGTGGAGAACGGTCATGAATGATACAACCGCAACACGCTGTGGCTATGTTGCCATTGTCGGCCGTCCCAACGTAGGCAAGTCCACGCTGCTCAACCATATTCTGGGTCAGAAGCTCGCGATTACCTCGCGCAAGCCGCAGACCACGCGCCACAACATGCTGGGCATCAAGACCGAGGGCACTGTGCAGGCGATCTATGTCGATACTCCCGGCATGCACAAGAATGGCGAGAAAGCGCTCAACCGTTACATGAACAAGACCGCTTCGGCAGCCTTGAAAGACGTCGACGTAGTAATCTTCGTTGTGGATCGCACCCGCTGGACAGACGAAGACCAGATGGTTCTGGAGCGCGTTCAGTACGTGCAGGGGCCGGTCATTCTGGCGATCAACAAGACTGACCGCATCGAAGACAAGAGCGAACTGATGCCGCATCTGGAGTGGCTGCAAGGTCAACTGCCGAATGCGTCCATCGTGCCCATTTCCGCACAGCACGGCCATAACCTGGAAGCGCTTGAAAGCCTGATTGCCTCGCACCTGCCCGAAAATGATCACTTCTTCCCGGAAGACCAGATCACCGACCGCAGCAGCCGCTTTCTGGCCGCAGAACTGGTTCGCGAGAAGATCATGCGCCAGTTGGGTGCCGAACTTCCGTACCAGATCACCGTCGAGATCGAAGAGTTCAAGCAGCAGGGGCGCACGCTGCATATCCATGCCCTGATTCTCGTCGAGCGCGACGGGCAGAAGAAGATCATCATTGGTGACAAGGGCGACCGTATCAAGCGTATCGGCAGTGATGCGCGTCGCGACATGGAACTGTTGTTCGACTCCAAGGTGATGCTCAACCTGTGGGTCAAGGTCAAAGGTGGCTGGTCCGATGACGAGCGTGCACTTCGCTCCCTCGGCTACGGCGACCTGTAAGCCCTCTTTTCGCCTGACCCTCTGCGGTCGGGCGAACACTTCTCTTTCGAGCCAGCCTGATGAGCACGCCCACCGGCCAACCTGCTTATGTGCTCCATAGCCGTGCATACCGCGAAAACAGCGCGCTGGTCGATTTTCTCACGCCCCAGGGGCGGCTGCGTGCCGTGCTGCGCAGTGCCAAAGGCAAGGCGGGCTCACTGGCGCGTCCTTTCGTGCCGCTTGAAGTCGAGTTTCGAGGGCGCGGCGAGCTCAAGAATGTCGGTCGCATGGACAGCGCAGGTGTCGCCACCTGGATGACTGGCGAGGCGCTGTTCAGCGGCATGTACCTCAATGAGCTGCTGATTCGCCTGTTGCCCGCTGAAGATCCGCATCCAGCGGTATTCGAACATTATGCCGCGACCTTGCTGGCCCTCGGGCTGGGCCGTCCGCTGGAACCGTTGCTGCGTTCCTTTGAATGGCGGTTGCTGGACGATCTGGGCTACGGCTTCGCAATGGACGCCGACATCAACGGTGAACCGCTGGCAGTCGAGGGCATGTACCGTCTGCAGGTGGATGCCGGGCTTGAGCGTGTATATCTGCTTCAACCAGGCCTGTTTCAAGGCGCAGAATTGCTCGCCATGTCAGAGGCGGACTGGAGCGTTCCCGGTGCGTTGTCTGCTGCCAAGCGTCTGATGCGTCACGCGCTGGCGGTGCATCTGGGTGGTCGTCCACTTGTCAGTCGTGAACTGTTTCGCAAGCCTTGATCAAGCTTTATTCTCTACAACCTGCTTCGATCAGCTCGCCCATTTTTCTGGAGACAACCGTGACCCAAAGCACTCGCATCCTTCTCGGCGTGAATATTGACCATGTAGCCACTTTGCGTCAGGCCCGCGGCACACGTTACCCGGACCCGGTCAAGGCGGCACTGGATGCCGAAGAAGCAGGTGCCGACGGTATCACCGTTCACCTGCGTGAAGACCGTCGGCACATTCAAGAGCGCGACGTGCTGCTGCTCAAGGATGTGCTGCAGACCCGAATGAATTTCGAGATGGGCGTGACCGAAGAAATGCTCGCGTTTGCCGAGCGTATTCGTCCTGCGCATATCTGCTTGGTCCCGGAGACACGACAGGAGCTGACCACCGAAGGCGGGCTGGATGTCGCAGGCCAGGAAGCACGGATCAAGGCAGCGGTCGAGCGGCTGGCGAAAATCGGCTGCGAGGTTTCGCTGTTCATCGACGCCGATGAGCGCCAGATTGCCGCTTCAAAGCGTGTCGGGGCGCCAGCCATTGAGTTGCACACAGGGCGTTATGCCGATGCTCAGACCCCGACTGAAGTCGCCGAAGAACTGCAGCGGGTCGCCGACGGCGTGACGTTTGGTCTTGCACAAGGCCTGATCGTCAATGCCGGACATGGCCTGCATTACCACAACGTCGAAGCGGTCGCGGCGATCAAGGGCATCAACGAACTGAACATCGGCCACGCGCTGGTGGCTCATGCTCTGTTCGTGGGCTTCAAGGCGGCGGTGGCAGAGATGAAGGCGTTGATCGTGGCGGCCGCCCGCTAAGCACCGTTCAAGGCTTGCGCCCTACAATCACAGCGCGCATCGGCGCGGGCAAGCCTTCGACGGTCTTGCTGTGATCGGCAGGGTCCAGATAGTCGCTCAGTGACTGGAAGCGCATCCATTCGGTACTGCGCTGTTCTTCGACCGTCGTATGGCTGACATCGACGCAGCGCACATCGGTGAATCCTGCGCGGCGCATCCACAGCTCCAGCGCAGGCACCGACGGTAGGAACCAGACGTTGCGCATCTGTGCGTAACGGTCTTCCGGCACCAGTACCTGGTGTACATCGCCCGGCACCACCAGCGTTTCCATCACCAGCTCGCCACCTTTTACCAGGCAGTCTTTTAATGCCAGCAAATGGTCGATAGGTGACTTGCGGTGATACAGCACACCCATAGAGAACACGGTGTCGAAGCCTTCCAGGTTGGCGGGCAGGTCTTCCAGCGCAAACGGCAGGTGCCAGGCGGGGAGGTCAGGCAGGTAGCGTTGCATCGCCTGAAACTGACAGAAGAACAGCCAGTTGGGGTCCACGCCGATCACGCTGTCAGCCCCGGCGCCCAGCATGCGCCACTGGTAATAACCGTTACCGCAACCAACGTCCAGGACGCGTTTGCCCTTGAGATCAAGATGCGGCGATACCCGGGACCACTTCCAGTCCGAGCGCCATTCGGTGTCGATGTGCACGCCAAACACATTGAATGGCCCTTTGCGCCACGGCGAAAGGCCCAGCAATGCCTTGCGCAGTACGGTGCGGGTTTCACCGTTGCAGCTGCCCTCAAGGGTAAAACTGTCGGTCAGGTCGACTCGCTCGGGCTGCAGATCCGGAAGGGCATCCAGTGCACTTTGCCAGCGTTGCAGATCGCCATGACCCTTGGCCATCTTGGTATCCAGTTGTGCTTGCAGGCCATTGGCCCAGTCAGCCAGAGGGGTTCCCGCCAGACGGCGGACAAGCGGAGCGAGATCAATCATGGCAGGGCAATCAACGAGGTAAAGTTAAGGCATTGGAACCAGGGCACCACCTTGGAAAAACCTGCGGCAAGCAGACGTTGGCGGTGTTCATCAAGGCTGTCGGGCTTCATGACGTTTTCGATGGCACTGCGCTTCTGGGCAATTTCCAGGTCGCTGTAGCCGTTCGCGCGTTTGAAAGCGATGTGCAGGTCCGTCAGCAGTGCATGTTCCTGCTCGTCATCGAACCGCAGTTTTTCCGAGAGAATCAATGCGCCGCCTGGCACCAGCGCATCACGAATGCGCCCGAGCAGCGCCAGGCGCTGATCAGGGGCGATGAATTGCAGAGTGAAGTTCAGCGCCACCACGGAGGCAGGCTTGAACTCCAGTGCCAGAATATCGCCCTCGACGACCTGCACCGGCAACAGCTCCTGGAACATCGAATCCTGTGCGTTCAGGTATTCGCGGCAGCGCTCGACCATCGCGCTGGAATTATCTATCGCCATGACTTCACAACCTTCGCTGCGCACATGGCGGCGCAAGGCTTGAGTCACGGCACCCAGCGAACTGCCGAGGTCGTAGAGGACTGTTTCCGGTTGGGCAAACTGCGCCGCGAGCACGCCGAGGTTTTCGACAATCGTCGGATAGCCGGGTACCGAACGTTTGATCATGTCCGGGAAAACCCGCACCACGTCTTCGTTGAAGGCGAAATCAGGTACCTGGGCCAGTGGCTGGGCGAAAATGCGGTCGGTTTCTTTGCTCACGGCGGTTCCGGTGACGGCTTTGAAAAGCGGGCATTCTAGCCAACTTGTCGCCGGGATGCATGGTGCAGCGCGTGCTGCAAGCCAGGCCGGGCCGAAAGCGTCAATTCACGGTAATCGCGCACTCGAAGGTCTGCTCCGGTGGGACCTCCGGAGCCCATGGCTGCTGATAGGTCATCATCAACCTTCCTGTGCCGGCGTCGGTTGCTTTGTAGCGCCATACCGACTGGCCGGCGCTACCGACCATCTCCTTGCTCTCGGCGTTGGCATACACCTCCGGCCCAAGGCTGCGCAGGATATTCTGCGCCGGGTTCTGGGTCAGCCAGCGAAAGCCGGTTGTCGGGTTGCTGGGCAGGGTGAGGATCAGCGTCTGTCCGCTCTGGAGCGTCAGTGGGCAATCGTTTTCAGCCTCGATGGAGACGATGTTTTTCGGGGTTTGCGCGCACGCCGTCAGCAGCGCAAGGCTCAACGGTGCAATGAAACGGGCAGGGGTCATGGCAAGATCCGGTTTTGCGAGACGAGGCGCAAGGATAACTGATCGGAGTTTTGTGGGGGAGTACGACAGGTGTGGCGCTCTGCGTCGCACATCCAGCCGCGCCGCACATTCAAGGCTGGACTGAGATCATACCGAAATGCGCCCCCACGCCGGAAACGATAGCCAGCGTGGGACCTGCGCTGCATCAACCCTTAAAACAACACCTTCACCACATCTGCAAAGCGTTTGGCAAAGTGAACGGTGATGCCTTCCTTGAGATAGTCCGGCAGTTCTTCGAAGTTGCCACGGTTAGGTTCCGGAAGGATCAGCTCGTGAATCTTCTGACGTCGCGCGGCAATGACTTTCTCACGCACTCCACCGATGGGCAGTACATGCCCGGTCAGTGTCAGCTCGCCAGTCATGGCCACGCCTTTTTTCGGCGGCTGGTTGCGAGCCAGGGACAGCAAGGCGCTGGCCATCGTCACACCCGCGCTCGGACCGTCTTTGGGCGTTGCACCTTCGGGAACGTGGACGTGCACAAACGCCTCATCGAAGAACTTCGCGTCGCCGCCAAACTTAGATAAATTGGCACTGACGTAGCTGTAGGCAATTTCAGCCGACTCTTTCATCACGTCGCCCAGTTGCCCGGTCAGTTTGAAGCCGCGATTCAGGGTATGAATGCGCGTTGCTTCGATCGGCAGGGTGGCACCGCCCATGCTGGTCCAGGCCAGACCTGTGATCACACCGGTGCCCGAAAGCACCTGTTCGCTGCGAAACACCGGCATGCCCAGCGACGCTTCAAGGTCTTTCGGACCGATCTTGATCACTGAGTCGGGCGTGTCCAGCAGCTTGACAACGGCTTTGCGCACCAGCTTGCCCAGTTGTTTTTCCAGATGCCGCACACCTGCTTCGCGAGCATAGCCTTCGATGACGGCGCGCAGGGCGCTGTCGCTGATGCTCAGCTTGCCTTTGGCAACGCCTGCTTTCTCCAGTTGCTTGGGCCACAGGTGGCGCTTGGCAATTGCGAGCTTCTCTTCGGTGATATAGCCGGACAGGCGAATCACCTCCATCCGGTCCAGTAACGGGCCGGGGATCGAATCCAGCGTGTTGGCAGTGCACACGAACAGGACTTTGGAGAGATCCAGACGCAGGTCCAGATAGTGATCGAGAAATTCGACGTTCTGCTCAGGGTCCAGGGTTTCCAGCAGGGCAGACGCCGGATCGCCTTGATAGCTTTGGCCCATCTTGTCGATTTCATCGAGCATGATGACCGGGTTCATGACCTCAACGTCTTTAAGCGCCTGCACCAGCTTGCCCGGCTGTGCGCCGATGTACGTACGACGGTGGCCTTTGATTTCGGCCTCATCGCGCATGCCGCCTACGCTCAGACGGTAGAACGGTCGCCCCAGTGACTCGGCAATCGAGCGCCCGACACTGGTCTTGCCGACACCCGGCGGCCCCACCAGCAGCACGATCGAGCCGCTGATTTCACCCTTGTAGGCACCTACCGCAAGGAATTCAAGAATACGTGCCTTGATATCATCAAGGCCGGCATGATGCTGATCGAGCACTTTACGCGCATGCTTGAGGTCGAGCTTGTCCGCGCCGTAGACGCCCCACGGCAACGAGCTGGTCCAGTCCAGGTAATTACGCGTCACGGCGTATTCCGGTGAGCCGGTTTCCAGAACCTTGAGCTTGCCTATCTCTTCGTCGAACTTTTTGCGGGCCTGCGGTGGCAGGGTCTTGCCTTCGAGACGCTGCTCGAACTGCTCGATATCGGCGCTGCGGTCGTCCTTGCTCAGCCCCAGCTCTTGCTGAATGACCTTGAGCTGTTCCTTGAGGAAGAACTGACGCTGATGCTCGCCGATCTTGCGGTTTACCTCGGCAGAGATTTCCTTCTGCAGGCGGGCGACCTCGACTTCCTTGCGCAGCATCGGCAGGACTTTCTCCATACGCCTGAGCATCGGCACGCAGTCGAGTACTTCTTGCAGCTCTACGCCGGTGGCCGAGGTCAAGGCCGCAGCGAAATCGGTAAGCGGCGACGGATCGTTGGGGCTGAAGCGGTTGAGGTAGTTTTTCAGTTCTTCGCTGTACAGCGGGTTGAGCGGCAGCAGTTCCTTAATCGCGTTGATCAGGGCCATACCATAGGCCTTCACTTCATCGGTCGGCTCATTGGGTTGCTGCGGGTACTCGACCTCTACCAGATACGGCGGGCGGTGATGCTTGAGCCAGGTGCGGATGCGCACCCGGCTCAGGCCCTGTGCGACGAACTGTAACCGGCCATTTTCGCGACTGGCATGGTGAACCTTGACCAGAGTGCCATACTCGGGGAGCGCATCTGTCTTGAAATGACGTGGATCTTCCTGCGGCGTGTCCATGAAAAACAACGCCAGCGAGTGATGCTCTGACTTGCTGACCAACTCAAGCGTTTCGGCCCACGGCTCTTCATTGACGATGACCGGCAATACCTGTGCCGGGAAGAACGGGCGGTTGTGGATCGGAATGATGTAGACCTTGTCGGGCAGGTTCTGGCCGGGCAAGGCAAGTGAGGTGCTGTCGGAACTCAGAGACACATCGTGCTCGTCTGCGTCATTGGGCAAATCTGGCGAGTCTGTCTGCTGGTCGCTCATGGGGCACCTGAGAAGTTGAACATGGTTCTTAGATGGGGCGGCGGCCCTCAGGTTTCAATAGTCTTGGTCGATAGTCTGTAAAGCGGTTGTAAAACCGCCATTTATCACCAGTTGGTCCAGCCGGTGTGGGCCAAAGCGAGCTTATTTTTACTTACGGCGCTGCCGTTACGGGTTGAATCAGGTATGACCAACGTATTTATTTCGGCAGTGCTGGCTGGACTATGGATGGCATCGGCTGCGAATGCATCGGCGTCTACTTTTACCGCGCAAGTAATGGACAAGGAGGGTCAGCCCCTTGCCGATGCGGTCGTAACGCTCAAAGGGCCGCCCGCCCCGTCGCCCTCGGTGCTGAAAGCGTCAATGGACCAGCGCGATCAGGAGTTTGCGCCGCATGTGCTGGCCGTCCACACGGGTACTCAGGTCAAGTTTCCCAACAGCGACAACATTCGCCATCAGGTGTACTCGTTCTCGCCGGCCAAACGCTTCGAGTTGCGACTTTACGAGGGCACGCCCTCGGACCCGCTCTTGTTCGACAAACCCGGTGTGGTGGTGCTCGGCTGCAATATCCATGACTGGATGGTCGGCTACATCTATGTCACCGACGAGCCATGGTTCGGTGTGACGGACAGCAACGGCCTGCTCAAACTGGATCAGGTACCCACCGGACATTACGCGGCCACGCTCTGGCATCCACAGATCGAAGACATGCAGCCCGTGTCGGGCGGCGAGTTCGATGTGCCCGCAGCGGGCCTCACTCAGCGTTTCAACCTTACGGTCGAAGTTAAAGCCGAGGACAAACCCGGCAAGCCCGCACCCGGTGGTTTCGGCGACGCGTTTCACAAGGCCGCGCATGAATGAAATTTAAAGCCAGCTTTCAGACGCGCATCGCCGGGGTTCTCATTGCCCTGCTGCTGATTGTCGTGGGCGCGGTGTTTCTTGCGGTCAAGGTGGCCACCGGCGATGCGGTGCGCACCCAGGCTCAGGCGCAACTGGAAGTGGGTAGCCGAGTGTTCGAGCGGCTGATTGATCTGCGCGGCAAACGGCTGCGCGACACAGTGCAACTGGTGGCGGCCGATTTCGGGTTTCGCGATGCTGTGGCCAGTGCCGATTCATCGACCATCCGGTCGGTGTTGCTGAATCATGGCAAACGCATCAATGCCAGTGACATGTTTCTGCTGGGCATGGATGGCGTCGTGATTGCCAGCACTGTGCCCGAAGTGCCCGAAGGTTCCAGATTCGTTTACGATCAGGCGTTGCGCAACGCCAAACGTGCCGGTCAGTCAGTGCTCATTGTGCCGGGCGGCGGAGATCCACATTTGCTGGTGGAGAGCACTGTCCTCGCACCGTTGCCGATCGGCCGCGTGGTCATGGGCTTTACCATCGACAGCGATATCGCCGAAGAACTGCGTTCGCTCAGCGGGCTGGAAGTATCTTTTCTCACGGTAGAAGACGGTAAGACCGGCGATTTGATCAGCACCCAGCCAGAAGCCTTGCACGCAGGGCTGATCGAGTTGATGCGCAGCTCCTCTGAAGGCCAGATGCTGCTGACCGAGCAATCGAACCTTAACTTTCTCAGCCAGACCCTGATGCTCGCCAAAAGCAGCAATGGCGGTGACGGGCAAGTGATCGCACTGTTACAGAGCCCGCTGGACAAGGCCTATCAGGCATTCGCGCCGCTGAATGAAAAGATCTTCTGGATATCCATGGCCGCGTTACTGGCGTCGCTGGTCGGTACGCTGGCGCTTGCCCGAAGCGTCTCGCTGCCGGTGCAGGCACTGGCCATCGCGGCCAAACGCATTGGAGATGGAGACTACAAAACACCGGTAACCCTGGTTCGCAGCGACGAGTTGGGGATGCTTGCCGACGCGATCAACACCATGCAGCAGGGCATTGCCGTGCGTGAAGGGCAGTTGGCGCACAACGCTTTGCACGACAACCTGACCGGGCTGCCCAATCGGGCGCTGGTAATGGAGCGCCTGGGCAGCTCGATTGCAGCAGATCGTGCGGTCGCCCTGTTGTATCTGGGCATCGAGAACCTGGCCACAATCAGCGAAAGTGCAAGTGCCGAAGGTGTAGAGCAACTGTTGCGCCAGGTAGGTCAGCGTCTGCAGAGCAATTTGCGGGCTGGCGACACCGTGGCGCGGCTGGGGGCCAACGAATTTCTTTTGTTGCTGGACAATACTGCCAGCGACGGTGCGGTGGGCATGGCCGACGCCGTGCAGCGGCTGCTCAGTGAGCCGCAGCGCATCGACAGCCATGATCTGGTGCTGGAGTGTTGCATTGGCATCACGGTGTATCCGGAACATGGTGACTCTGCTCACGAACTGGTCAACCGCGCAGCGATTGCCCGCAAGGACGCCACGTTCCTGCCCGGTCGCCTGCAGATCTATCAGGACGGGCGCGACCTCGCCCATCAACGTCAGATCAGTCTGATTCGCGACCTGCGCAAGGCACCGCAAAATGGCGAACTGATGCTGCATTACCAGCCCAAGCTGGATATCCGTCAGGGCTATGTACGCCAGGCCGAAGCTCTTCTGCGCTGGACTCATCCGCAGTTCGGCAACGTATCGCCGGCTGAATTCATCGTCTTGGCCGAGCGCACTGGCAGCATTCATCTGCTGACCAACTGGGTTATCGAAGAGGCGATGCGCCAGTTGGCCGACTGGCGCCAGCGTGGTCTGGTGCTGCAGGTATCGGTGAATATTTCCGCTGACGATCTGCTCGGCGACGACCTGGCCGGTTACGTCATGAAATTGCTTAAGCAATACGCGGTCCCTGCCGAACAACTGGTATTCGAGATCACCGAGAGCGCGGTGATGAGCGAGCCGGAAAAAGCGCTGATTGTCCTCCATCGTCTGCGCGACTGCGGCATCAGCCTGTCGGTCGATGACTTCGGAACCGGTTACTCGTCACTGGCTCACTTGAAGCGTCTGCCGGTGCAGGAGCTGAAAATCGATCAGTCTTTCGTGCGCAACCTGGATGAAACCAGCGAAGACGCGGTGATCGTGCGGTCGACCATCGAAATGAGCCACAACCTCGGACTCAAGGTGGTGGCAGAGGGTGTCGAGTACCAACACAGTCTGGACCTGCTCCGGCGTTGGCATTGCGATACGGCCCAGGGTTACCTGATCAGTCGACCGCTGACGGCGTCAGCATTCGAGGCATGGATTGCCACGTTCCAGGCATCACCCAGTCTTATGGTGAATTAATCCATGCTCTACAAAACATCATTGCTGTTGGGGTATCTGCTGGCAGGCTTGGCGGGCGTCGTTCCGGCGCTTGCATGGGCTGACAACGGCCGTTTGATCGCCACGGGCGGCGCAACCAGCATTGAAGGCAGTGCTGGGGGCGGTATAACCCCTTGGGCGGTGATCACCGGTTACAGCGAGCAGGGCGAATGGGGCGCGACGGCCTTCGCCACGCACGTCAATCTGCCGGATTACAACCTTGATGTGGCAGGGCTCGCCGTCGCCTACGGCAACCGTGTCGAGTTTTCCTACGCTCATCAACGTTTCGATATCAGCAACCTTCAGCACAGACTCAGCCTGCCGGACGATAACCTCAGCCAGGACGTATTCGGCGTCAAGGTGCGCCTGTTCGGCGACCTGATCTACGAAAGCCTGCCGCAGGTCTCTCTGGGTGTGCAGTACAAGCATCAGAACGATTTCCTGATCCCCAGCCTGGTGGGGGCTCAGCGTGATTCGGATGTCGAAGGTTACTTGACGGCCAGCCGGCTGTTCATGGGAGCGGCATTCGGCTACAACGTCGTGGTCAACGGCGGCGTGCGTTACAGCCGCGCGAATGAAACCGGCCTGCTGGGCTTTGGCGGGGATCGGCGTGACAGCCGCAGCCTGCTCAAGGAGGGTTCGGTAGCGGTGCTGTTCAATCCGCGCTGGGCGCTGGGCGTCGAATATCGCGAAAAACCGGACAACCTGTCGTTTGCGGGCGAAAGTGACTGGGCTGATGTGTTTCTCGGTTATTTCCCCAACAAGCATTTGTCCGTTGTATTGGCTTACGCCCGCCTGGGCGAAATCGCTACGCTGGATAACCAGAACGGCACGTATCTGTCTGTGCAGGGGAGTTTCTGATGAGACGCTTGCTGATCTGTCTGATGCTGACGGTACTGGCCGGTTGCGCCCAACAGCAACAGCCCCCCAGGGATGACAGTCTTTATCGAGACCTTGGCCAGCGTGCCGGCATCCAGCGCATTGTCGAAGGCATGCTCATGAACGTGGCCAGGGATGACCGGATTGTCGAGCACTTCAAGAAGGTCGACATCGTGCGTCTACGCGACAAACTGGTCGAGAAGCTCTGCGTCGAGGCCGGCGGTCCGTGCCGCTACACCGGTGACAGTATGGCCGAGTCGCACAAGGGCCAGAACCTTACCCCCAGCGATTTCAACGCGCTGGTTGAAAATCTGATCGCAGCGATGGACACCGAGAACGTCCCGGTTCCGGTTCAGAACCGCTTGATCGCCCGGTTGGCGCCAATGCGTGGCGACGTGGTCGGTAAGTAATTCGTAGCCTTTAAATACGCTCTGACTATCGTGCCAATGCTCCGCGTTGGCATGCCGTTCGTGACGCTCCGCGTCACATGCTGGTGCTGACACCGTGCACTCAAGATCGGACGCAGAGCGTC
>NZ_LJPW01000014.1 GCF_001400735.1 Pseudomonas caricapapayae | reverse complement strand
ATATAAAGCACTCGCTAATTGAAAATGGGTTCAGCATTGCCCTGCATGGGCATAGGCACTTCGCCCACGAAGAACTGATTGATCAAAATGGTGATGGCGGTAATAAATTGCTCATAGTCGGTTGTGGAAGCACAGGTGTGGTAAACAGCGAGCGAGCCTCACAGCCTCTTCAATACAATCGCTTAAGTATCAGGCAGCAGCCTGACAATAACCTGACGGTAGTAACTGTAGCAAAGTATTTTTTTGATCCAGAAAGACGCCGCTGGCTTCAATCCGAAGATCACAAGCCCAAAACTTTCTCAATACCTACTAGCGAGTAACTAAGGACGGCATGCAACTGAATCGTTAGGGAAAATTATTGCCCATTTCAACAAATTAACTAACCGGGTGAAGGCATGATATTGATGCTGGCGAGGAGTCCTAGGGCTTACTCTGCCAGCAGCAAGTGACTGCCTTTGGCCGATTGCAGCCCTTCATGAAATGCAGCGATCGGCCAAAAGCGGACAATTAAACAGGGTTAGCAGCCCTTCCTTGAAGCTTGAAGGCGTTTACAAAAGCAGGGTGATCCAAGCTTAACGTTTTGCAGCATGTGATCGGTCTACTTCCAGAGACCGGTACTGCAGGCATTGTGCCTATCTGAGCATTTGTGACAGTATCGCCCGATTGACATCAAGAGCTTCCTGGGATCGTCATGGGACAATCAATCTCTCATAGGTGCGGGCGAAGACTTGCCGGTTGCCAGGGGCTGAGACAAGGCTATAGCCAAGCTACCATCACACAAGGATAGTCGTGGTTATGTCGTACATTAACTTGCCCAGTGATCAGCAAGCCGCAATCAGCGCCGTCGACGAGACGGTGCTTCGGGCAGCAGTACGCGAGTGCTTAGATGAAGAGCGCGTCATGGCCTTGGTCTCAGTGACTGTGGGCCCTACGTGGCTACCAAGCTCCATAGGTTCCAACAAGCGATCGCTGAGTACATCAAGGCCAAGGCCCATGCTAAGCGCGAACGCACTCGGCAGGATGCGCTGCATGCCGGCAGTGACCTCATTCACGCCGTGCAGCACATGAAAGGGCGGCTCGAAACTGAACTCCAAGAGGGGGAACTGTTCTTCATTGACGATCAAATCAGGCCGCCTTTCCATCTCAGCAAACGGCTATCAGTGCGAGTGCCGTTCCGTTGGCGAGCGTCGCCGTCTGCGGACTGGAAGCACGGGCAACTGACTTTCGTCTACGAATTCTCCCCCCAGCCCAGCTACAACCAGACGCCCAAGCGTAAACCCAGCGCCGCTCAGGTCGCGAGGGATCTCGAAGATCGTCTGTTCGGAGAGTGGGAACGCTTGAAAGATCAAGCGCTCTTCTCTATGAGCGAGTTCTTCCGCGATGGCGGCGACGGTGATGCTGTGCCTGAGGTGTTTACGGTGAGGCCTAGTCCCTACGGTGGGGGCTTGAATAACTTCAGCTGCAATTTTTGGCAGCCGGAGAGGCCATCGCCATAAATTCGAGCAAGCATCAGCCTCGGTAACTAGGGCTGGTGCAAACGACCGTCTGCTCATCCAGTATGCACGGATGTTACTAGGCATCGTGTACAGCCCACCATCACGATGACGCCGAGCCCTGCGTTGACCCAGGACCAGAGAGTTGATCATAGCCGGGCAGTGCCAGTGGTTATTTCAGGAGTGGATGATGGATAAGGAACAATCAGCTACCAAGATAACTGACCCCAAGCCGCAAGACTTTCTGCGAGCGAGACGTCCAGAGCAGTTCTCGGACTCTGTAAAGCTACAGGAGTCGACTATCGATCGCTCCATGCTGGAGTACCACTTCGAGACCCTGAACAATCGAAGCCAAGAGCTTGAGTTTGAGATATTCGTACGGAAGCTTTGTGAGCGAGAAATCTGCCCTAACCTGGTTGCCCAGACCGGCCCGACTGCGGGTGGGGACGGTAAAACCGATACCGAGACGTATCCTGTAGCCAACCAAATCGCCTTTTTCTGGGGATTAAATGAGACCCCGGAGTCCGAGCGATGGGCATTCGGTGTCAGCACCCAGAAAGATTGGAGAGCAAAATGCAGAAAGGACGTCGAGAGCATCATGTCGACAGAGCGTGGCTACGTTCAAATCTTCTGTGTCACCAGCCGTTTCATCAAGAACAGCTCCAGAGCAGAGCTTCAAGACGAACTTTCCGAAAAGTATGGCGTCAAGGTCACAATCCTCGATCGTACTTGGCTGCTTGATAAAACACTGCAGCCCAAAAATCAGCAACTTGCCATCGATCACCTGGGTCTTACAGGTAGCATTGAGAGCAAAATTCAGATCGGCCCATTCGACGCTGACAAGCAAATTCAGCTCACAGAGGTCGAACGTCAGATCGAACAGATTGAAGATCCGGGCCGTCTGACGCTCTCCCAGGTCGACCTCTACACCAAGCAAGCCATCATTTACAAAGAGCTGGAACATGATGCCATTGCTGTGGAGCACCAGTTCAATATTGCTGTCCGGACAGCGAAAAAGTTTGGTACCCAGCGACAGCATTTCGACGCCCTTTACCAGCTGACATGGGCCGCGTACTGGTGGCTGGAAAATGCCGAGCTCTTTGAGGAAACCTTTGAGAAAGCGCTCGGCGTGGCCCGAGAGACCGACAACGTTGAGGTTTGGGAAAAAGTCGTAACGTTGTTCAATCTAGTGGTCACCACTAATCGAAACGGTAAGTGCACCCTTGATGTGGACTCAATTGAGGCCACCATTCGAGAGAAGCTGAACTCGATAGCTGACAACGCGGAAATGATAAGCGGCGCATTACAAGCCAAGACCTCTCTGGCGCTTCTAGATCTGCTGGTTGCCGAAGATGAGGAACAAGCCAATAACACATTCCGGTCTTTGAGCGAAATCGCCGATAGTGCTCACAAGCTGATTGGCTACCCTATGGCTCGTCTTGTCAATTTGCTCGAAGCACTCGACGTAGCCTTTGGAGATATCAAGGCCTATGAAGACCTCATGGATAAGCTCATTGATGATGCCGGTGAACGGGAAAATAGCCGGATTAAGGCAGATAAGTACCTGAGGCGAGGGGCGCTGAGTAGCGATAAAAAGGACTACTACAGGGCGATCAAGTGCTTCGGGTTATCCCTGTATGGGCTGTATAGCAGTGAAAGCAAGGCGGAAGTCTTAGCTGCCCTTTATATGTTGTCCCATGCATACGATAAGCAGGGCCTGTTGTGGGCTGCGCGAGGAGCAGCGCTTATGGCAGCTTATGTGGTCACCTCTGATGCACTCAAGGAACAGCGAAACAGTGCTAAGCAAGCTGCTATTTACCAACGACTCATGTGGATCGAAGGTCAACTAGGTCGTGTGAGTCAGTCTTTGACTTGGTACCACTTAGCTCAACTGGTCTCTCAAACGGTGGATGAAAAGCTGTGGACAGAAGATCAGAAAATGAATTATGAGGTCCTGATTGGTCAGCTATTTCTCAATGCCGATTTTTCAGACGTTGAAAGAATAGCCTGGCTGCCGGACAAGCTGAATCAGCTGGATCTAGGGCTCAGTGCAGATGCGCTATTGTTATGCTTAGGCCATGAAGATAAAGCGGGGCCTGAGGGTGAGCCAATTGACCTTCACCTTATGAACATGTGGCGCAGTATCGATATGGGCGCTCCGGTGGCCCCGCTCGACCTCTATCTGGATCGCTGGACAACCATAAGCTCCTATATCCTGGGTTGTAAGGTGTCTGTGTCCTTCCCGGTAAAATCTCCATGCATTGAGTTAGCGCAGCAATTGCTGGCTGTGCTGGAGAGCTTCTGCGCACCTATGATGGCAGATCATGCAACGGCTACAGTGCCCGCCGTGAATATTGATATCTCATTGGAAGATGAGGATGACTTCATACTGCAGCACAGCTTCGACACCGCTGCGCAGGTAACCTCTGCTGAGATCCTCTGTTCGCCGTTCAGCATTACCAGTTTGACCGATGAACAACGAGATACGATCAGGCAATTTTACAGTGAATTTTGCCTTCACTTTGTGTCCATTATTTGCCCTCAGATAAGCTGGTCGAAAATCGAAGAGATGCTTCGAGACGATAAGGCTCTAGAGCGAGCAGTTGTCTTCAATTGTAATATTGGATTGGATAGCTATTTCATGGGGCGTAATGCTGTCCCAGGCATCGACTCTCATAAGGATGCTGCCTTTGAATTTTACAAGCCAACTCGGCGCGTAACCTGGATTGATCACCACAATGTAGAACCTATCGACTGGCCCTCTAAGTCTAATGTTTCTGAGGAGCGCCCAAAACATCCGTTTCAGTTTTCAACAATGAAGCATAGAGAGCTTCAAGTAGTTTCTCTCATTCAGGAAAGCCTGTGGAACCAAGCTGGTTGGAGTGGGTTAGGCTTTCAAACATGCGAAAGCGAAATTCCAGTGATGATATTCGTGTTCGAGAATGCCACTATTGGGTATAAGATATTTGAGAACATCGCAAAAACTATCGGAGACAAAGATTCCAATAATGCATTGCGCATCGCATTGATACGGGGCATCAGCAGGCAGAACCCTGCGCATTATCGCGTGGCTGTTACAAGTAATCTTGAACGATCTGGTGATGGGGCTTCAAAAGTCCAAACGGCACTGTCTAGGCTACATACCATGACGCCGAGTTCTTCTGAAAATATTGACAGATTTTTGAAGGATTACGAAGTGCATAAGAAGTGTCATGTTGCTACGGTGAATGCCAAGGGGAAGCTCGCTAGCCATTTGATAACTTCTGGGGTTGTTGTCATGCATGCCTGGGAGATCGACGAAAACGACCAGGAGATTTCGGCTATTCAGCCTGACGACGATGTCCTTATTCCGGTAAGCATGGAAAACCCTCCAATCAGCCGTGCGCTGGCGAAGATTCGATCATTTGAAGGCAGATGAGGGGTTGTCATCTGCCCCATGCGTCCCATCAACGGCCCCGGGGAGCCTTGTGCCTTTTTGAAGAACGACGCATTCAGATGAAGCCAGATTGGTCCGAGCATCCGCTTATGGCCGAGAGCAGGCTGTGACTAGATAGGTAGAGAGCCGCGCATCCTATGGATGCATTATCTTGATGCGATGAGCTAGAAATACTGTGTATTTCCAATAAAGCGTCTACACCAAAAAGGGCCCATCTGAGCCCTTTTTCAGGTGAAGCGGCTTTATTTCTTCAGCCATCCCTCCACGACATCAGCGCCGTGTTGTTCACTGATTTCATTTGTTCGTTCCTCCAGTTGGCTCACGAGTGCAGCCTGTTGAGGTGTCGAAATATCGTTGAGCTGGAGCAGGTCCTGCGCGCTGTATCTGCGCGCCCGGTCGGATAGTTCATGCCACGTCCAGTTCCCGACCTTTTCACCTTCCTGCGGAACCGCCAGTTTCAACAGGCTCACTTGATCAAGGCCGAGCAGGTTGTAATTTGCCCACAGCCTTCCGCCCACATCGAAGAGCGCCTTAGCAGCCTCGTTCCATTTCTCTTCCAGCACTGTTTGAGAAAGCCACAGGGCGTCGCGCTCTATGCCTCTTTGCTTTTCCTGTGCTTCGACGATGTATTGATCTACGGTGGCCAGCTCCTGCTTGAGCGCGGATATGATCAGCCCCTGCCGACGATCATGCTCGGCGGCGGTTGCCAGGTTTTTTGCAGCTTTTTGTGCATCGGCATTGGCGGTCTTTTCACCTTCGGTGTCGCCCCATGCGACAGCCTGTGCATATGAGGTAGCCGCATCCGTTTCCGCCTGCCGGGCTTTGGCCATGTCCTCTACCGCCTGTTGTTGGATCTGTTCCAGACGGATGCTGAGGCTCTGACGTTTTTCATTCAGCTCCTGCTCATCGGCTTTCCAGGTGTTCATGGCCTCGATGTAACCCGCCATCAGGGACTGGCTGTTGATGAGGGTCTCGCGGCGATTGATCTTCCGATCCAACAGGTCAGCTTCATGTTTGCGCGCATCGAAACGCGTTTTCAGCTCGTTGTACTTATCGCGCAGTTCGCGTTCCTGGGCAGGCCCAATGGACTGCTCATTTTCCAGCGCGGCTTCAAACGGCAGCAGCTGGGTATGCAGCTGATCAGCCTCTTTCAGCAGTTGATCGCGGCGGTCTTTCAGTTCTTGGATCTCGTTCATGTGTCTGGTCTCTGTTCAATTCGATGGGGAGTTGGTTGAGTGGCTGGCGAGGCCGGGAATCAGCCGGCGCTACCTCGATCAGCAGGGATGAACTCAGGCAGCCCGAGCCTCGCTTTCAGCCAATCCCGGAATCGTCTTCACGATGTAGCAGCGTTGAGTGCCCAGGCCGGGCAAGCGCACCAGACTCGATGCCTTGCCGTCGTTCCCCGGCTCAATGACTCCGCGCTGCAGCAGCTCCTTGTTTACCGCATTGATGTTCATGCCCCGGAAGATCTCCGAGCGCCATGACTCGGGCAGCACGTAGTAGGTGTTGGTGGTGTGCAGGGAGTCGCCCAGACCGTGTTCCATCGTCTTGCGAAAGCCAAGCCTGTCGATGGTGCGCGGGCCGTGTTCGTCGATCTTTGCCGCTGCCGATTCCCAGCGGGTAAATCGGCTCTCACCGAAGCGCTCGATGACCTGGCGCAGTCGCGACACGATTGCGTCACCCTCGAAGTTACCGACGCCGCCACGCTCGTTCATCCATGCGTTAAGGCACACCCGAGCTGCGGTGGTAGCGGTGCCATCGGGCCAGCCTGTAATCCCCATTGCTGTGGCCAGCTCACCCGCTGCGGCGGCGAGGCCAAAGCGAGCGGCGGCACGGTGAGCTTGTCCGCTGGCCGATGCGGGTAACGATTTGGCGATAAAGCCTTCCAGCGTGCGGCGCAGGATGGCGGACCAAGCGTGGCGTTTATCGGGCTCGCACAGCGCTGTGAGAAAGGCGGTAAGTGGAGTGCCGTAGTATTTCGCGACTCGTGCTTTGAGCGCGTCGGACAGCGCCGCTGCATCATCGAAACCGTTGAGGGTGTCGAACATGCCCAAGCCTTTGCTGGCATCGGCTGGAACGGCGAGCATGCGTACTTCCATGCCCGCTTTCAGCTCCTTGTTCGCTTCGGCCATGTGCTGGGCCAGCGTCTTCTCGCCCGTGGAAAGGAACAGCAAACGCCACTCTTGTACCTGCCGACCTGCCTGGCCTCGATCATTAGCCCGTGCCTTGCCGGTGCCGTTGCCGAGCATGTACACCGTCTCGCCGATGATGCGCGGATCGCACATGCCGATCTCATCCAGTACCAGAAGCCCGTCCGAATGCGCAGCGGCGATGGATTCGAGTGCGTTGTCCGTGGAGCGCCACGAACGTACCAGGCGAGGTCCGCCGTAGATCGAGGCGGCGACCTGCAGGTGCGTGGTCTTGCCGCCCGAGCTGTCACCGTACAAGTGAAAGCCGCCCGACTCATGACCCAGCATGTGCAACAGTGGGCCAGCGAGGGCCACGCCGACCACAAACGCCAGACGGTGGTTGCCCACGCACAATGCGCCAATCTGTTCTTGCCATTGCTCAAGCGTGCCCGCTTCGCTGATCGGCGGTAGCTGAGATCCGGCCTCGTAGAAGTGCAGATGTTCGCTATGCGCGCCGACCTGTTGTTCCGGCAGGAGAAAGGCGCTGTCGTGCCAGCCCAATCGAGTGACCAATCGAGCCCGCTGCGCGCTGTCGAAACCGCCGAGGTAACTCTGCAGGTCGTTGCGCGCATTGCGGCCTGATCGACTGCCAGCCAAACGCAGGCCCATGTCCACCAACGGGCCGAGTACGTCCTTGCCAAAATCGCCGGTCATGGTGCGCGCCGGAATGTTCCAGCGCTTCTTGGCCCCGTCGGGGTCGTCGAACTCCACGAGCAGGCCCCAGTTGTGGCCTTTGTCGTCTCGGGTCCGGGCGAGGATTTCAAGAGGCGAACACACCGGGCGCGCTTCGCCGTCGTCGCCTGCGTAAAACACACCTTCGGCCGTCAGGCGAAAGCCGCCAGGCATCAGGTCGTTTTTCGGTTTCGCAGGGCGCTTGGCCGTTGGCTTCGTCTTCGCTTTCGGAGTGGGTTCGGGCTCCTCCGGTGCGGAAGGTTCTTCTACCGAAACAAACAGCTCGCCACTGCGCTCCAGCTCCGCGAAATGGGCAGATGTCCAGCCTTTGGCAGCAGCGTCGGCGGCATCATCGCCGTTGTCCCACTGGCCGCCTTTGGCGAAAGCGGCGCGCTCGTTTTTCATCGTGGGTTTGCGCTTAAACACTTCCAACGCGATGAGCCTCACCGAGCCTGCGCCGATCTCGCGCAGCTTGTGGGCGACCGCGTCCATGCAGCCTGCGCCGCTGTCGTCGTTGTCTGGCCACAACAGCACGTCGCGGCCTTTGAGCGGTGTCAGGTCAGCTTTATGCCAAGAGTTCGAACCGTTCGGCCAGCAGGTGGCCACGTAGCTCGGCATCAAATCAGCCGCTGCGTCAGCGGCCTTTTCGCCCTCGCACAAGACCACCGGCGCATCGGCACGGAGCGCCAATTCATCCAGGCGCAGAAGCGGTCGAGGCTCGGGCAGCCCTTGCCACCGCCATTGGGTCGTTTCGCCGTCGCGGCGTTTGCACCAGGTCAACGGCGCAAAGACTTTCTTCGGTTTACCGTCTTCATCAGGGTCCAGGTCGAACCGGTACAACGCCATGAGCGGTTGACCCTGATCATCGCGATAGACCCAAACTTTGGACGGTGTACCGTGCTGCCGGTGTTTAACCGGGCACTTGTTCATCGCCTCGGTTGGGATCGGCTGAATGGCGATCCACTCAGGGGCTTTGCTTTTGGCCGGTGCGGAGTTGGCGGGCGGCGAATCAGCAGTTACGCCAAGCAGATCCGCCAGTTTGTTGCAGGCCTCGACGTCAGTGCCGCCGTCGATATAGCGGACCAGGTCAATCAAATCGCCGCCCTTGTCGCCGGTTGCGAAGTCAGACCAGGTGCCTTTGCTGGTACTGATTTTCAGAGACCCCGCACGCTTGTCCGTTCGGGTGGGGTTGGGTGCGGTGTACTCTTTGCCGCCGTCCACTCGCTTCCCGTTCGGAAGCCAGTGTGCAAGGACCTTGTCGATGTTGCGTAGCGCAGCAGATTTCACTTGTGCGAACGAAGGACGTTTTTTCGTACCGGAGGCGCTCATGGGCGATCCTCCGTTGGAAACTGCAGGCTGGTGGTCACGTCATCGATGATGGCCTTGACCATATCGCCCAAGTAATGGGCAGCCCATGCCGCGCTGCTGTCATCGTTCATGCCCGCTTGAAGCGTCAGTTTGTTGATGCAGTCCGTCAGCACGGAGGCGTGTTCTAAGGCCTCTTCGCAGGAAACACCCGCATTGACGCTAAACAGTGGTTGGTTTCGGGCATTGTATTTGGCAAAGGCGGTGTGCCCGGTGGTGTTGCCTTGGAAGGGCGCGCTCACAGGCCACCTCCTTGCGCAGGACCGCGTTCCAGATCGTCTGCGTGAAGCGCCAGAGTTCGTATCAAACCCAACGTACCGCGCACGTCCCAAAGGGCGGCGGCGATGATGTGATTTGCAAGGCTGGGACCGTTATTTTCAAACTGATCCTCAAGCAGCAACAGCACTGAGCTGGCCCGGTCGACGGCGCAGGTGATGGCGTCGATGGGAATACCGGCATCGGCTGTTGGGTTAACGCAGAGTAGGTCTTCGGGCAGGGAAAAGCTGAGGGCGTTGCTCATTGGGCACCCCCTGCGGTTTCGAGGGCGCGAGCCTTGGTCATGTGAGCGTTGTAGCGGGCAAGGCGTGTAGCGAGGCTGGAATTGGCATGTAAAGCGGCGAGAGCCATAGCGCGATGGGCAGCGGCGCGATTTCTGGAGGGAATGAGGGCGTGCATGTGCGTAACTCCAAGTTTGGTTTGGAGCTGCCACCAAAACGTCGCCAAACGAATTAGGGTGGCAGCTGTGCGCAGGTTGGCGAACCGGGAACTTGGAACCCGGCATACCCGAAGGTATCCCACACACAGCCGCCATAACGTAGCGCAGCGGGCACAAAAAAAGCGCCTGCTGTCTTATGGGGCGCTTGTGCGCCAAGTTTCTCAGGTCGCCAAACCTGATCGCTGAATTTGCAGCGACTGCCAGAGAATAGCGCCCGGTTTTGGGATGTGCAACTGTTTGAGCGACTTGCACTCGCGCTCGATGCGAAATACATTTGACGTGCATGTAGATTTACCTCAACGCCTCCGGTTGCCCCCGGAGGCGTTTTCGTTTGTGCGTGCGCCGAACCTGTAACGTGATAGCCCGGCGTTCTGGTGCCAGATCAGGGCCAGCAGATTGGGGCGGGGAGGGCTCAAGCCGCCTTCACTTCGGTGTCAAATAGCGGAGCGGGGACTTCGCCTTTCAGCCAGGCGAGAATTTTTCGATCTTCGTTACATCGGCGGCGGTGCATGACCGTCAGGTGGTCACGACGCTCGGCAATGCTCTGCTCGATGTAAGTCGCCCGGTCTTCTTGCAGACGCATTTCGCTGTGTAGCTTTTCGCTGTTGGCCTGTTCTGTGGCGAGATCGGTGGCCACGTAGTCCTGCCAAAACTTCGACTCATTGGCGAAGCCGCCAGACTGGTCGACCAGCCAGTAAGTCACCCAGTCATTGAGGCCGACCGTTCGCAATGCCTTACGGCGACCTTCCTTCATCGCGAAATGGCCAGTCCCATGCACGCTGGCGAACTCGCGGCGGATCGCATGCTTGCGAATCCACTCAGGGACATTCCAAGGGTTGGGTCTGAGAGGAAGAGCCAGGCCGTCTGCATTGAAAAAGATTGCTTCTTGGTCCATGCCATTCCAACTGACGCCCGCAATGGTGCGACTTTTCCAGTTGAGCTCGTCCGGCCTGTAGAGCTGGAACCCGATGCTGTAGGAGTCGATGAAAGGCCCGTCACCTTTTGACATGCGGTTGTTCATGCTGCCACCTGATCGCGAGCAGCGATGCGGCTGCGTGCCCAGGCTTGGACTTCGGAAAGCACCCAAGCGACGGGCGCGCCCCTTGCTGTGCTGTCGCTGAGCTTGACGGGCTGCGGAAAGCAGGAGCCGGGCTGCTGCATGAGCTTGTAAATGGTTGAACGCTTCATGCCCACGATTCCCTCAACTTCGCGCATGCGAATCAAGGTTGAGGCAGCGTCGAACAGCAGCGGAGCGTTGGCAGGTGTTTCGCGAGAGAACTCGGTTACAGAGGTACTCATAGGGACAGCTCTCGATAGGTTTGGACTGACGAGAGCAATGATCTAGGCGAGGGATTTTAGCGGGCAGTTCACTTCCATTTGAAATTCTGGCTACAGCAGGTTGTGTTGCTTGAGAATCTCTTCAATCCTTTTACGTGTCAGCGGTTTCGACATTTCGAGAGTGGCCCAATCAGGACGCTCGCTTTCCGGCTTGGTAACTTCTCTCTCAAACCAACGGTGCACGGTGGTCGTGACATAGCGACGTGACATGCCATTTTTCAGCAATACAAGCGCGTAGTTCACGATAGCTTTATCACGCTGACTCATTTCGATTTTCCGATCTTTACCGCTGAGTACTCCCCCTTTTCTCCGAGTCGCCGCCTTGATGGCCTCAGCTACTGCGAGAGTTAGCTCGTCGTTGCGTAAGCTCGCCAGGTGGGTGATCGGCTCAAGGAATAGCGTATACAGATCAAGGGCGTTGATCCGGTCGTCTGGGCTCGCTTGCGATGACACGTACTCGCAGTAGAAATCCCAAGGCCAGTCCGGCACCTTGCATGCCGGAGGGAAGGCATCTTGCTCGGCTGAGCGCATCCATTCACTTAGAGCCTCAAGTGCCTTCGCAGCGCAGGCCATTACATAGGCTGCGTGAGCTTGGTTATCTGTGGCGGAATCGCACCCAGTGAAATGACGAACCCAGTGGGCTACACGGGAGGACGCATCAGTCGACGCGTACTGGAAAATTTGTTCTTCATGCTTGGTTGTGCGGATACACAAGGTGTCCAGGTCGCTATCGAAATCATCTGTTTGGATTCTTAAGCAGCATTTATCAATCAAGTTGCAGGCGTCGATAATCTGCTCATCGCAGAGGCTGTAAAGTGGCTGAGCAGATAGATACCTGATCAGACTCGCCGTTGGTTTTGGCAGGGCATCTAGTTTTTGAACATGGTCTAACACCATGAGACCTGAACCTACGTCCATATCCCACGCCCTTTATTTGCGCAGTTAAGCCAGCGCGCAGCACGCTCTGTGCGACTCAGGAAGCGGCAGGCCACCAGCGGCAACGGGGTCCCGGTCGTGTTACACGATTCAGCTACGTTACACACCGGGCGTAACTCTGATGCGATACGTGTAACTCGAAATAAATTCAATAAATTCAGATGGTTATGGTCTTTCGTTACACCTGAAACACGAGTTACACCGGTTTTGAGAGGGGGGCGGGTGTGGCCAATCATACTGCCTTCCCGAATTGTCCCTGAACAACATTACCCGCCATGAGCTCATCGAGATGATCGGCATACCACTGCATCATGACTTTGCGTTGAGGTAGATAAACTGCCTTGTTATATACCCCTGCAATTCCTTCCTTCACGTGGGAAAGTTGCGCCTCAATATGATTTTCATCGAAGCCTTGCTCATTAAGGATCGTGCTTGCGATATGACGAAAGCCATGGCCTGTTTGACGTCCGGCATAACCGAGTCTGCGTAACGCCATGAGAAAGACGGTGTTGCTGCGGGGGATGGTTCGATCTTTCCGGCCAGGAAACAGCAGCGGGTATGCTCCCGTAAGCGAGCGCAGTTCAGTGATTGCTTCGACGGCTTGACGGGATAGCGGGATCACGTGTTCACGCCGACGCTTCATGCGCTCGGCTGGGATCGTCCACAGCTTTTTATTGAGGTCAATCTCTGACCAGCGTGCTTCTCGAACTTCACTCGGACGTGCAGCCAACAGCGCAAGCAAGCGGAGCCCCAAACGAACGTCCTTCGCGTGAGGGTAAGAGTTGATCGCACGAAGTAGGGCAGGCAGTTCCTCTACTGATACGTGTGCATAATTTTCAGCGCTACGCGTTTGAAGGAATTTGTTGAGGCCTTCGAGAGGGTTATGGATGGCGCGTCCAGTGACGCGTGCCAGGTCATAGATTTCTTTGCACGTGGCGCGGACTCTGCCCATTTGGTCAATGATCCCTTTCTGCTCCATGCTGCGCAGGAACTCCATCCACTCAAGAGGCAGGATCTCGGTATAAACCCGCTTCCCAAATACTGGAAAAGCGTGCAGCTCCAAAGCTCCAATGATTCGCCGGGCGGTCCCAGCTTCCCAGCCCGGCCGTCTTGAATCAAACCACTCCCGTGCAAGCGCTTCGAACGTGTTATTGGCTGCCTCCAGGTCAGCAGCTCTCCTAGCCTGTTTGCTGACTAACGGATTTTTCCCGTTGGATGAGTCTTCACGCAGTTGTGCAGCCTTCTGCCTGGCTAGGGAACCGCTGACTTCGGGATAGCCGCCTAACCCTAGCCAAGACCATTTTCCGTCTGGCTTTTTGTAACGTAATTCCCAAGACTTCTGGCCATTTGCTTTGACCCGAAAATACAAGCCGTTGCCATCTTGCTCCCGATAAGTCGCGTCCTCTGGTTCCAGTCCGGAGAGCGTGGTGTCGGCTAGCGGGCGGCGCTTGATGTCAGTACGTTTCACGGCTTGTATGCCTCCTGTTCAAGGAATTGCAAAGCATACACGTGGGCATACACGGCGTGAAGGTATAGGGGTGGACTGCTATGAATAGCCAGAGACAACAAAGCCCGCACGTGGCGGGCTTCTTGGGGGATTTCGTAGACCGTCTGAGACAGGTCTAGATTGCTATATGGTGCACCAGGCGGGATTCGAACCCACGACCCCTGCCTTCGGAGGGCAGTACTCTATCCAGCTGAGCTACTGGTGCGACGCGGGCGCCATGATACTCACATGGGTACGGGGCGTCCAGTTGCGGGCGGTATGCGACACAAATCACCCAGCGCGCCCTGCGACAGCCTTTCATCAGCCCACACCCACTGGCGTCCACAAACGCACAGGCCTGCGCTTCCGGCTTGGCTGTCTGGTGGTGCATGATGCACCCACTACCACCCAGCCAGATCGTTCTCCCGAGGGCCTCTTATCAATCAGTTCAAAAGCATCGAGCGCAGCCCGTGCCGCGTTCTTATCACCGGGGCCAGCATCGCGGGTTGTGCCGCGGCCTGGTGGCTGACGCAGCGCGATTGCGATGTCACGGTTGTCGAGCAGGCGTCTGCCTTTCGCGATGGTGGGCAGAATGTGGATGTGCGGGGCGCGGCTCGGGAGGTTCTGCGGCTGATGGGGCTTGAGCAGGCGGTGAAGGACCTCAACACCGGCGAGACCGGGCTGGCGTGGGTCGATGAGGACAACCGCACGGCGGCACGTATTGATTTGGCCGGGCTGGACGGAGACGGCCCGACGGCTGAGCTTGAGGTGTTGCGCGGTGATCTCGCCCGTCTGCTGTATGAGGCGTCGTCTGCCGACGCGTTCTATCGCTTTGGTGATCGTATCGTCTCGGTCGAGCATGATGATGAGGGCGTATCTGTCACGTTCAAGAGCGGTGGCCAGGAGCGTTTTGATCTGCTGATCATTGCCGAAGGTGTCGGCTCGCGTACTCGGGAGCTGGTGTTCCCCGGCGAGAATCAGCCGCGCAGGATGGACCTGGCCAGCGCTTTCTTTACCCTGCCTCGTGCACCAACCGATAGCCAGACCGCGCGTTGGTATAACGCGGTGGGTGGTCGAAGCGCGGGGGTTCGCCCTGACAATCGCGGTACGACGCGTGCGTTCTTTAATGTGCATGGCCGAAGCCATCTGACGGTCGGCAACAGTGTTGCCGAGCAGAAGGCGTTTCTTCGCGCGGCGTTTGCAGGCGCGGGCTGGGAGGTGCCTCGTCTGCTGGACGGGATGGAGGCTGCGGAGGATTTCTGGTTCGATGATCTGCGTCAGGTGAAGATCGATCGCTGGTCGAATGGCCCGGTGGTCTTGCTGGGCGATGCCGCGTGGTGTGTCACGCCGCTGGGTGGGGTCGGTGCTTCGCTGGCGTTGATCGGCGCGTATGTGCTGGCGGGCGAACTTACCAGGACCGACACCATTGCAGAGGCGCTTGCCTCGTACGAATATGTCCTGCGTCCTGTGGTGAAAAAGTCGCAGAGCGTGCCGAAACTTGTTCCGCGCCTGGTCCATCCTCGCAGTCAGACCGGGGTGAAGATCCTGCGCGCCGTGCAGCGGCTGGTGGCAACGCCCTTTATCAGCAAGCGTGCTGCAAGGTCGCTGACCCCGGCGGTGCAGTCTTTTACGCTTCCGGATTATCGATAGCGGTGCAGTCCCCTCCGGGACTGACACTGATCAGAAAACCACACACCTCCCCGCGCCCGTTCTTTTTTTCGAACGGGCTATTGTCCTTTGCCCCCGCAATGCCTAGGATTCGTTTGAGATTTCAAACGCTCTTGTTCGGTCTTCCTGCTTTCATGCGTCGCGCAGCGCTGGAACCCGATGGAATGTTTTCCTGACGATGGCTTCCAAATGGGGTGCATCGATATTCAATTGTTCGCTCCGCCTACCGGGCGGTGCTGTTTAGGAGGCCGACATGCAGCTCAAAGATTCCACACTGTTCCGCCAGCAAGCCTACATCAACGGCCAGTGGCTGGACGCGGACGGTGGTCAGTCGATCAAGGTCAACAACCCTGCCAACAACGAAATCCTCGGCACTGTGCCAAAAATGGGCGCAGCCGAGACGCGTCGGGCGATTGAGGCGGCTGACAAGGCGCTGCCGGCCTGGCGTGCGCTGACCGCCAAGGAGCGCGGCAACAAGCTGCGCCGCTGGTTCGAGCTGATGATCGAGAACCAGGACGACCTGGGCCTGCTGATGACGCTGGAGCAGGGCAAGCCGCTGGCCGAAGCCAAGGGCGAGATCACCTATGCCGCGTCGTTTATCGAGTGGTTCGCCGAGGAAGCCAAGCGCGTCTATGGCGATGTAATTCCCGGTCACCAGCCGGACAAGCGCCTGATCGTGCTCAAGCAACCGATTGGTGTGACGGCGGCGATCACCCCGTGGAACTTCCCGGCAGCGATGATCACCCGTAAGGCCGGTCCTGCGCTGGCAGCGGGTTGCACCATGGTGCTCAAGCCCGCTTCGCAAACGCCGTTCTCGGCACTGGCACTGGCTGAGCTGGCCGAGCGTGCGGGTATTCCGGCTGGCGTGTTCAGCGTGGTGACCGGCAGCGCTGGCGATATCGGCGGCGAGCTGACCGGTAACCCGATCGTGCGCAAACTGTCCTTCACCGGCTCGACCGACATTGGTCGCCAGTTGATGGCCGAGTGCGCCAAGGACATCAAGAAGGTGTCCCTGGAGCTGGGTGGCAACGCGCCCTTCATCGTGTTCGACGATGCCGACCTCGACAAGGCGGTCGAAGGCGCGATGATTTCCAAGTACCGCAACAATGGCCAGACCTGCGTCTGCGCCAACCGCATCTATGTGCAAGACGCGGTATATGACGCGTTCGCCGAGAAGCTCAAGGTTGCGGTCGGCAAGCTGAAGATCGGTAACGGCCTGGAAGACGGCGTCACCACTGGCCCGTTGATCGACGACAAGGCCGTAGCCAAGGTCAAGGAACACATCGCCGACGCCGTCAGCAAGGGCGCAACCGTGCTGACCGGTGGCAACAGCCTGGAAGGCTCGTTCTTCGAACCGACCATTCTGGTCAATGTGTCCAAAGATGCTGCCGTGGCCAGGGAAGAAACCTTTGGTCCGCTGGCACCGTTGTTCCGCTTCAAGGACGAGGCTGAAGTAATTGCGATGGCCAACGATACCGAGTTCGGGCTGGCGTCGTACTTCTATGCGCAGAACATGAGCCGCGTATTCCGTGTCGCTGAAGCGCTGGAATATGGCATGGTCGGTATCAACACCGGCCTGATCTCCAACGAACTGGCACCGTTCGGCGGTATCAAGTCGTCCGGGCTGGGCCGTGAAGGCTCCAAGTACGGCATCGAAGATTATCTGGAAATCAAATACCTCTGCCTGTCGGTCTGAGATCCACGCCGAGGTATTACAGCCGATGGCGCGCGAGAGCGACGTGTCATCGGCTTTTGTTGCACCGTAGTTTCCCGGTGGCCTGAGGGCTGCAGCAGTCGATCATCGTATGCTGCCGCAGTTGATCCGGTCCGCTTGATCCTTGACCCACGCCGACCGATGAGCGGCGAATGAGGAATACATGAGCAAGACTAACGAATCCCTGATGCAACGCCGCCATGCTGCCGTCCCGCGTGGCGTTGGTCAGATCCACCCGATCTTCGCAGCTTCGGCGAAGAACGCGACCGTTACCGACGTGGAAGGTCGTGAATTCATCGACTTCGCAGGCGGCATTGCCGTGCTGAACACTGGTCACCTGCACCCGAAAATCATTGCCGCGGTGCAAGAGCAACTGACCAAGCTGAGCCACACCTGCTTTCAGGTACTGGCCTACGAGCCTTACGTTGAGCTGTGCGAAAAAATCAACGCCAGGGTGCCAGGCGATTTCGAGAAGAAAACCCTGCTGGTGACCACCGGTTCCGAAGCGGTGGAAAACGCCGTGAAGATCGCGCGTGCAGCCACGGGCCGTGCGGGCGTTATCGCGTTCACCGGCGCTTACCACGGCCGTACCATGATGACCCTGGGCCTGACCGGCAAAGTCGTGCCTTACTCGGCGGGCATGGGTCTGATGCCGGGCGGCATCTTCCGCGCGTTGTACCCGTGCGAGCTGCACGGCGTGAGCGTTGACGATTCCATCGCCAGCATCGAGCGCATCTTCAAAAACGACGCCGAGCCCAGGGACATCGCTGCAATCATCATCGAACCCGTACAGGGCGAGGGTGGTTTCTATGTGGCGCCGAAGGCGTTCATGCTGCGTCTGCGCGAGCTGTGCGACAAGCACGGCATCCTGCTGATCGCTGACGAAGTGCAGACCGGCGCGGGCCGTACCGGCACGTTCTTCGCGATGGAGCAGATGGGCGTTGCCGCTGACCTGACCACCTTTGCCAAATCCATCGCAGGCGGTTTCCCGCTGGCGGGCGTGTGCGGCAAGGCAGAGTACATGGATGCCATCGCGCCGGGCGGTCTGGGCGGCACTTATGCCGGTAGCCCGGTGGCGTGCGCTGCGGCACTGGCGGTGCTGGACATCTTCGAAGAAGAGCACCTGCTGGATCGTTGCAAGGCAGTGGGCGAGCGTCTGGTGACCTCCCTCAAGGCGATTCAGGCCAAGTACCCGGTCATCGGCGAAGTGCGTGCGTTGGGCGCAATGATTGCTGTCGAGCTGTTTGAAGACGGCGACTCGCACAAGCCTAACGCTGCGGCTGTGGCGCAGGTGGTCGCCAAGGCGCGTGACGAGGGCTTGATTCTGCTGTCATGCGGTACGTACGGCAACGTGTTGCGCGTGCTTGTCCCGCTCACCGCCGAAGATGAATTGCTGACCCGTGGTCTGGCCATTCTGGAAGAATGCTTCGCTGAAATCGCGTAAAAAGTGTGAGGTCGTGAATTGATTAATTTATGACCAAACAGACAAAAAAAGCCCGTTTCGACGGGTTTTTTTTGGTCTGGAGCACGGTATTTCGCTCTTTTTGCTATATCCGGACGAAGGCTTTGGCTAAGGTGAACGCATCGATGTCGGAGAGTCATGATGACTGCTGTAGATTTGCCCGCGGTACCTCGCGTATTGATTGCTGAGTCTGATCCGTGGGTCCGTGAAACACTCAGCGACCTCGTGTTAGGTGTGCGTGCGGATGTCGATCTGGAAATGTGCACCGATGGCAAACAAGCTGTCGAGTGGATGAAGAAACAGCTGCCCGACCTGATCATCGCCGCGCGCGAGCTGCCGGGGATCGACGGGCTGAGCCTGTTGCGTGGCGTCCGTAACCTGCGCCGTCAGCCTGCAATCCCCTTCATTCTCATCAGCAATCGCAATGACAGCGCCAGCGTGCGCGAAGTTTTGCCGCTGGCACCGACTGCTTACCTGACCAAACCCCTGAATACCGAAGGCCTGCGCCAGCGCCTGGAAAGCCTGCTGCTGGAGCGCCGTGCGCCGGTCGCGGGCGCAGTGCCCGCGCTGACACCGGGCCTGACGCTGACCAAGTTTCTCGACAAACGCCGTGACGTGGCGGACGGCGCGCCGCTGTTCGTCGATGTCGCGACGGCCATAAAGCTCAGCCAGACCCCCAACGGCATCGACGCCGCCTTGCTGGAGCAGGAGCTGCGTAACGATCCGCACATCACCGCCGTGCTGATCGCAGCCGCCAACAGCGCCGCGCAACATTTGGGCAAGCCGGTGCAGACCATGGGCGGGGCGCTGGCCATCCTCGGGCCGGTGCAGGGCGCAAACATTGCGTCGGGCCTTGCCAAGAAGCGTATGGCCGTACTGACCAGCGACGCGTTGCTGGCCCAGGCCAGTGAGCTTTGGACCATGTCGCAGCGCACGGCTGACTACGCGCGCATCCTGGGCGGCATGCTGGAACTGGATGTAGAGCGCTGTTTCTGCGCCGGGCTGCTGCAATCGCTGGGCGATCTGGCGGTACTGGGTTGTCTGCAGGAGTGGCTGCTGGCCGGTGGCGAGCTGAATGAGCAGGTGATCAAGCAGTCCCTGGAGCAGTATTCCGCCGCATTCGGTTCCGCCCTGCGTACTCGCTGGCGCTTGCCGCTGGAACTGCGTGAGCTGATCGCTGCGGTGTATCAGTACAATACCGGCATCTACACGCGCGAAGTCCTGGCAATGAACCTGGCGGGGCAGATGGCGCGTCTGGGCGAGGAAGAGAGTGTCACTACGCTGATCAAGACCAAGTCGGCCAAGCTGTTGAAGCTGAGCGTCGGCGACTTGCAGCGTCTGCGCAAGAAGCTGACCGGCGTGACTGACCCAAGCCTGCTGAGGCCGCTACCGACCGAGCCCGAGGCCGCTGCTGATGTGCTTGAGGACGATGAACCCGATTTGCTGGACCTGACACCTGAAGCACCTGCCGAGCAACCTGCGGCGATCGAGGACCCAGCCGATGCGGTTCAGGATGTGCCCAAGAACTGAAAGCTTCGCGGGCAATGGTTAAGGCGCGTCAAACCAGCACGATTTGATTCTTGCCTTGGCGCTTGGCCTGATACATCGCGGCGTCGGCGCGGCCGTAGAGGGTTTCGAGGCTTGGATCGTCCGGGCCCAGATTGGTCAGGCCCTGGCTGGCGGTGATGCTGAAGGTGGTGCCACCTGCCTGGAAGTTCTGGCGCTGAATCTCGCGCTGCAAGCGCTCGGCAATCTGCATGGCCATATCCGGTGCACAGCCAGGGAATACCGCTGCGAACTCTTCGCCACCAATGCGCCCGAACAGATCCCCCCGCCTCAATGCCGAGCGACCGCTTTCGGCAATGCGTTGCAGCACGGTATCGCCTTCCTGATGGCCGTAGGTGTCGTTGACCAGCTTGAAGTCATCGATATCCAGCAACAGAAAAGCCAGCGGCGTGCCGTTGAGACGAGCCAGCTCGAACTCGCGCTGGGCGCATTCGAAAAAGTGCCGACGGTTGCTGCTCTGGGTCAGCACGTCAGTGGTGGCCAGGCGTTGCAGCTCGTCTTCGAGGTGCTTCTTCTCGGTGATGTCTTCAGCGATGCCCACCACGATCAGACGCTGGCTGGCATCGGCACGGTGGCTGACAAAGCATTTATCGCTGAGCCAGCGTACTTCGCCGTCTGCACGAATAATCCGGTACTCGCGATCCTCGATCGAGCCTTTCTCGATAACCTCATTGAGGCTGCGCTCGGCGTAGTTGAGGTCATCCGGATAGATGCTGTCGCGCCATTCGCTGTAGTCGGCCAGCAGCAAGCCCGCCGAGCGACCGAAGATACGCTCGTATGCCGGGCTGACGTAGATCATGTGCTGAGTTTCCCAGTCGAACGCCCACAGAACAGCGTTCACGCTCACCAGCAATGAGCTGAACAGTTGTTCACGCTCGCTCAGACGTGCAACTTCTGCCTGGGCGTGCATCAGGGCTAACAGGGTTTCTGCGGCTGCGGGCATATCAGTGATCGGCGTGCCGGGTAGGGAGGTAGGAGACTGCTTTTCCATAAGAACCATCTCAAGCGTGTACGGCCAATGCCGCGCCCTCTCCCGACTGGCGGGAAAGTTGATGAGATGGATTCGCAGGAGATAAGTTCCGGGAACGGCGCGCCTGCAGGAGGCGCGCCGATCAACGGTATCAGGCGTGGGCAGGGCGCAGGGAGTAGGTTTTCAGCTGATCGGCGAACTCGCGCAACGAGTGAATACCACTGGCTTCGGCCTCGTGAATCCACTCTTTGATGGCCGAAAGCATGTCATGGCCATTGCTGCTGGTCTTGACCCAGATCTGCTGCAACGCCAGACGTTTTTCATAGATCACTTTCAACGCATGGCTGTGTTCCAGCATGGTCTGGATGCGCAGGTGGTGCCTGTCATCGAGCAGGCTGGTTTCACGCGACAGCAGCCGCTTGGCGCGACGGAACTGATGACGGACCGATTCGTCGGCCTTGGCCAGTTCCTGGGCAACCAGCGGGGCAATCACCAGCTTGCGGTACTGCGCCATGATCTGAAAACGGTTATTGAGGATCGCCATGGCGGTATCCATGTCCATATGACCCTTGCCTTCGACCCGATGGGCGATAGGCGCAACGCGCTGGACCCTGGCCAGACGCAGGAAGCTGAACAGCTTGATCCATGCCCAGCCCATGTCGAACTCCCATGGCTTGACCGACAGTTTGGCCGAGTTGGGATAGGTGTGATGGTTGTTGTGCAGTTCTTCGCCGCCGATCACGATGCCCCAGGGCACCAGATTGGTGGCTGCGTCGCGGCACTCGAAGTTGCGATAGCCGACGGCATGGCCCAGACCATTGACCACGCCGGCAGCCCAGAAGGGAATCCACATCATCTGGATGGCCCATACCGTGATACCGAGAGCACCGAACAGCGCCACATCGATAACCGCCATCAGGGCGATGCCCAGCAGTTTGTAGCGCGAATACAGATTGCGCTCGATCCAGTCTTCCGGGCAGTTTTTGCCGTAGATACGCAGGGTGTCCTGATTCTGTGCTTCTTCACGGTACAGCTCGGCCCCTTTGCGCAGCACAGTGGACAGGCCTTTGACGACCGGGCTGTGCGGGTCATCGACGGTTTCGCATTTTGCGTGGTGTTTGCGGTGGATGGCCGTCCACTCGCGAGTGTTCTGGGCAGTGGTCAGCCACAGCCAGAAACGGAAGAAGTGTTTCAGCCCCGCATTGAGCTCAAGCGAGCGGTGGGCTGAGTAGCGGTGCAGATAGACCGTGACGCCGACAATAGTCACATGGGTCATCGCCAGCGTGACTGCTATTACCTGCCAGACGGAAAGGTCGAGCAAACCGTTGTACCACATAGGCTGTTTGGCCCTCGTAAGGATACTCATGAAGAAAAAAGTTACGACGAGCATTATCACTGACATCACACAGAAAACCAGTCACCCTTTCAGATAAGAGTCGCAGGATGTTTCTTGCTTTATAATTCCGGCTTTACATAAGGTTTTTCGTTTCCGATGTCAGATTACTCCCTTGGCGCGCTGCGAACGGCCGTCCTGTATGGGCTGCTGTCGATTTTGTGGTTCGTGACATGCGGCCTGTTGCTGCCCTTTTTCATCGAAGAACCCGCTCGATTGGCGTTCTGGCAACTGATGACCGGTTACAGCTGGGCATTGCTCAGCGCGGTGATGATCTTCATCGCACGCGACCGATTGAGAAGCATCATTGGCGGCGACGCGCTGTTTCAGCGCCAGCAAGCCGATTACGACCGGCTGCGACTGGCGGAAGCCGTGTTCGACAGCACCCGCGAAGGGGTGCTGGTCAGCGACGCGCAGGGGCACATCGTCCACGTCAACCAGGCCTTCGTCGACATCACCGGTTATCAGGCCGAAGAGGTGCTGGGGCACAACCCGAGCAAGTTCAAGTCCGGCCGCCACGGCGCCGAGTTTTACCGGCAGATGTATCACTCGATCATCAGCGAGGGCCAGTGGAGCGGTGAAATCTGGAATCGACGTAAAAGCGGCGAAATCTACCCGCAATGGCAGACCATTCGCAGCGTTATCGGCGACGATGGTCAACCCAGACACTTTGTAGCCGTGTTCTCGGATATCACTGCCATCAAGCGCTCCGAGCAGGAACTGGCTCAACTGATCCACTTCGACGGCCTGACCGATTTGCCCAATCGCCTGCTGCTGACCGACCGGATCAGTCAGGCGTTGACCTCTGCGCGCGCCAGCAAGCGCGGCTGTGCGTTGTTGTTGATCGACCTGGACCACTTCAAGAACATCAACGACAGCCTTGGCCATAATGTGGGTGACGATGTGCTCAAGGCCGTCGCCGAGCGACTCAAAAGCGTATCCGGCAATGAAATGACCCTGGCGCGTCCCGGCGGCGACGAGTTCGCCCTGTTGATCAAGAACTGCTCACAGATGGTTCAGGCCGCCGCGCTGGCGCAACAGGTGATCGATGCACTCAAAGCGCCGTTTGCCGTCGCTGCGCATCCGCTGTTTGTTACTGCCAGCATCGGCATCAGCCTGTTCCCCGGCGACGCGCTGACCGCAGAGCAATTGTTGCGCAATGCCGATTCGGCGCTGTTCAAGGCCAAGAGCGATGGTCGTGAGTGTTATGCGCTGTACACCGAGGAACTCACCGCCCACGCCCAGCAACGGGTGCAACTGGCCAGCGAACTGCGTCAAGCTGTCGAGCTGGAGCAACTGCGGGTCGTCTATCAACCGGTTCACGACCTGATCACTCGTCGTATCCATGGAGTCGAGGCGCTGGTGCGCTGGCAGCACCCGGAGCGCGGTATGGTCTCGCCGGGTGAATTCATTCCGATTGCCGAGCAAAGCGGGCTGATCGCCGATATCGATGCCTGGGTGCTGAAAACCGCCTGCCTGCAGATGAAGGCCTGGCTGGCGGACGACGTGCCGGTCGAGTTCGTCGCGGTCAACGTGTCGAGCCGCCTGTTCAACCATGGCGACCTCGACCGTCGGGTAGCACAGGCATTGCAGGACACCGGGCTGGAGCCGGCCTATCTGGAACTGGAAGTGACCGAAAGTGCGGTCATGGAAGACCCCGAGCAGGCGATCGAGCAATTGCATCGTCTGCGCGAACTGGGTCTGAGCCTGGCCATCGATGACTTTGGTACGGGCTACTCTTCACTGCTGCGACTCAAACGCATGCCGGTTCAAAAACTGAAGATCGATCAGGGTTTCGTGGCCGGCCTGCCGGGCGACGATGACGACATTGCGATTGTCAGAGCGGTTATCGCGCTGGCTGGCAGCCTGGGCATGCGGGTGCTGGCTGAAGGCATCGAACACGCCAATCAGGCTGCGTTCCTGCTGAGCAACGGCTGTCAATTGGGCCAGGGTTACTGGTTCGCCCGACCAATGGCCGCGCAGGCTATCGACTGGTCCCATGCGCCCGTCTTCGAGCACGTCGCTGTTCAGTCCAGCTAAAGCCCGTAGCGCAAGGCTTGCCAGGGTGTGCAACGCACCCTGGCAAAGCCTGAAACCGCTAAATTTCTTTTGGTTATATCTGCATTCTTAAATAGTCTTTTTAAGAATATCCGCGCCTCACTATTATTGCCTCACCGCCATACGCCATCGCCCCCGGTCGCGAAGGCTGGCTTCTCATCTTTCAAGGAATAAAACAATGAGCGCATCTCTACGTAGTGTTGACGGTCAGGACGAAGCAGCAATTCTGCGTGAAATTCAGAGTGCGTTGCGTGACCTGCGTTTTGGTGCCGTCGAAATCACGGTGCACAACGCACAAGTGGTGCAGATCGAGCGCAAGGAAAAGTTTCGTTTGCAGAACCCCGCCGCCAAGCAGAGCTGAAGCGGTAATACCCGACTGGTCAACCGGAGGGCTTCATCCTGACTCCTGATACCCCCCTTGAAAAAGCAGTGCGCCCGTGCGGATGCCGTTCTGACGCGCCAAGAAGAAATTAAAAAAAGCCAACACACAGAATTCCAGGAGCTTCATCTATGTCCATTCGCCGTTTTGCTCTGGCTGCTCTGGCCAGTGCTGTTTTCGCAGGCTCGGCTATTGCCAAGGATTACGAACTACTCAACGTGTCTTACGATCCGACACGCGAGCTGTATCAGGATTACAACGCAGAATTCATCAACTTCTGGAAAAAAAACCATCCGGACGACAAGGTAGAGATCAAGCAGTCTCACGGTGGCTCGGGCAAGCAGGCGCGTGGCGTGATCGACGGTCTGCGTGCTGACGTGGTGACCCTGGCACTGGCCGGTGACATCGACGAAATCGCCAAACTCGGCAAGACCCTGCCTGAAAACTGGCAGACCCGCCTGCCGGACGCGAGCACACCTTACACCTCGACCATCGTGTTTCTGGTGCGCAAAGGCAACCCCAAAGGCATCAAGGACTGGGGTGACCTGATCAAGAAAGACGTGTCGGTGATCACGCCCAACCCGAAAACCTCCGGTGGTGCCCGCTGGAACTTCCTGGCTGCCTGGGCCTACGGCCTGAAAGCTGGCGGCGGTGACGAAGCCAAGGCCAAGGAATACGTACAGACCCTGTTCAAGCACGTACCGATTCTGGACACCGGTGCGCGCGGTTCGACCATCACCTTCGTCAACAACGGTCAGGGTGACGTGCTGCTGGCATGGGAAAACGAAGCGTTCCTGGCATTGAAAGAAGACGGCGGCAAGGACAAATTCGACATCGTCGTACCTTCGCTGTCGATCCTTGCAGAGCCTCCGGTAGCCGTGGTCGACAAGAACGCCGAGAAGAAAGGCAACACCGAAATCGCGACTGAGTACCTGAAGCACCTGTACAGCAAGGAAGGTCAGGAAATTGCTGCAAAAAATTTCTATCGCCCACGCAATGCCGAAGTGGCCGCCAGGTATGAGAAGCAATTCCCGAAACTTGATCTGGTGACTATCGACAAAGACTTTGGCGGCTGGAAAACTGCGCAGCCGAAGTTTTTCAATGACGGCGGCGTGTTCGACCAGATTTACCAAGCGCAATAAACCGAATGAGGATGCCGCGCGAGTGGCATCGCAGGTTTGGTCAAGCAGCCCGGATTAACGTCCGGGCTTCGTGCAAGTGAAACCAGGGACTTTTATGTCGCGTCGTATCTCCCCCGTCATACCCGGCTTCGGGCTGACGCTGGGTTACACCTTGGTGTACCTCAGTCTGATTGTGCTAATACCGCTGGCCGCCATGTTCGTACATGCCGCGCAGCTGACCTGGGATCAGTTCTGGACCATCATCACGGCACCTCGCGTGATTGCGGCACTCAAGCTGAGTTTCGGCACCGCTTTTTACGCGGCCCTCATCAACGGTGTGATCGGCACACTGCTTGCCTGGGTGCTGGTGCGTTACACCTTCCCCGGCCGCAAGATCATCGATGCGATGATCGACCTGCCATTTGCCCTGCCGACCGCTGTGGCCGGTATCGCTTTGACAGCGCTGTACGCGCCCAATGGCTGGGTCGGGCAGTTTGCAACCGACCTGGGCTTCAAGATCGCCTACACCCCGCTGGGTATCACTTTGGCACTGACGTTCGTCACCTTGCCGTTCGTGGTGCGCACCGTACAGCCGGTGTTGGCCGACATTCCCCGGGAAGTCGAAGAGGCAGCTGCCTGCCTGGGCGCGCGTCCGCTGCAGGTGTTCCGCCACATCCTCGTTCCGGCCCTGCTGCCTGCCTGGCTGACCGGTTTTGCACTGGCATTTGCGCGAGGCGTGGGCGAGTACGGTTCGGTGATTTTCATCGCCGGCAATATGCCGATGAAAACCGAGATCCTGCCGCTGTTGATCATGGTCAAGCTCGACCAGTACGACTACACCGGCGCGACCGCCATCGGCGTGATGATGCTGGTGGTTTCCTTCATTCTGTTGCTGCTGATCAACCTGCTGCAGCGGCGCATTGAAACCCCATCCTGAGGAGGCGCAGAACATGTCTTATTCATCTGTTTCAGCCGCCGCCTCTGCCAACGCCGCACGTCGTGGCAGCGCGGTTTCGCGACGTATCCTGATCGGTCTGTGCTGGCTGGTGTTTTTCCTGTTTCTGGGGCTGCCGCTGTTCATCGTGGTGTCCCAGGGGCTGAAAAACGGTCTGGGCGCGTTCTTTACCGCAATCCTTGAGCCGGATGCCCTGTCAGCGCTGAAGTTGACGGTCATCGCCGTGCTGATCTCGGTGCCGCTCAACTTGGTGTTCGGCGTCAGTGCCGCATGGTGCGTGAGCAAATACTCGTTCCGCGGCAAGAGCATTCTGGTGACGCTGATCGACCTGCCGTTCTCGGTGTCGCCGGTGATCGCCGGTCTGGTCTACGTGCTGATGTTCGGTGCTCAGGGGCTGTTCGGGCCCTGGCTGCAGGATCACGACATTCAGATCGTCTTTGCTTTGCCGGGCATCGTGCTGGCGACCATTTTCGTCACGGTGCCCTTTGTTGCGCGTGAACTGATCCCGCTGATGCAGGAGCAGGGCACTCAGGAAGAAGAAGCGGCGCGGCTGCTGGGTGCCAACGGCTGGCAGATGTTCTGGCACGTCACGGTGCCGAACATCAAATGGGGCCTGATCTACGGCGTGGTCCTGTGTACTGCACGGGCGATGGGTGAGTTTGGCGCGGTTTCAGTGGTTTCCGGCCACATTCGCGGCGTCACCAACACCCTGCCACTGCACGTCGAAATCCTCTACAACGAGTACAACCACGTTGCAGCCTTTGCCGTGGCGAGCCTGTTGCTGATCCTGGCGCTGTTCATCCTGCTGCTCAAGCAGTGGAGCGAATCCCGCATTAACCGTCTGCGCCATAACGCGGCGGAGGAATAATCATGTCGATCGAAGTCCGTAACGTCAGCAAGAACTTCAACGCCTTCAAGGCCCTGAACAACATCAGTCTGGACATCCAGAGTGGCGAGCTGGTGGCCTTGCTGGGGCCGTCAGGCTGCGGCAAGACCACCTTGCTGCGCATCATTGCCGGCCTGGAAACCCCGGATGACGGCAGTATCGTGTTTCATGGCGAAGACGTTTCCGGCCACGACGTGCGTGATCGCAACGTCGGGTTCGTGTTCCAGCATTACGCGCTGTTCCGCCACATGACCGTGTTCGACAACGTTGCGTTCGGTCTGCGCATGAAGCCCAAGCGCGAGCGCCCGACCGAAACGCGCATCGCGGAAAAGGTTCACGAACTGCTGAACATGGTGCAACTGGACTGGCTGGCCGACCGGTATCCGGAGCAATTGTCCGGTGGTCAGCGCCAGCGGATTGCCCTGGCCCGTGCGCTGGCGGTCGAGCCTAAAGTGCTGTTGCTCGACGAGCCGTTCGGGGCGCTGGACGCCAAGGTCCGCAAGGAATTGCGTCGCTGGCTGGCGCGCCTGCACGAAGACATCAACCTGACCTCGGTATTCGTGACTCACGATCAGGAAGAAGCCATGGAAGTGGCCGACCGCATCGTGGTGATGAACAAAGGCGTGATCGAACAGATCGGCTCGCCGGGGGAGGTCTACGAGAACCCGTCCAACGACTTCGTCTACCACTTTCTGGGCGACTCCAACCGCCTGAGCCTGGGCGAGGAAGGCCACCTGTTGTTCCGTCCGCATGAAGTGTCGTTGTCGCGCCAGGAAATCGAAGACCACCACGCCGCCGAAGTCCGCGACATCCGCCCGCTGGGTGCGACGACGCGGGTCACGCTGAAAGTGGAAGGGCAGAGCGAACTGATCGAGGCCGAAGTGGTGAAAGACCACGACAGCCTGGTGGGTCTGGCCAAGGGCGAGACGCTGTTCTTCAAACCCAAGGTCTGGCAAAAGCTTTAAGCCTGTCGACTCCCGGGCGCAGGCATGTGACGCAGAGCGTCACGAACTGCATGCCAACGCGGAGCATTGGCACGATGGCAGAAGCCTTTATCGTTCCCATGCTCCGCGTTGGCGCGGTGGTCGTCTCACGATTTTTTATCGTTCCCATGCTCCGCGTGGGAATGCCTTTCTGGACGCTCTGCGTCCTCGGGCGGTTAGCGCACTGACAACGCCAGCATGAACGCGGCAACAATGCCGCACACGGCAAACAGCTGTTGCAGGCGCGGGCCGGCGAGGTAGCGGGCGACCTGCCTGCCGGCCAACAAACCGATGACTGCGCCCAGCGCAAAAGGCGCACCCACGGCCCAGTGCATCACGCCGCTCAAGGAGGCGGTGACGACACTGCCTGTCGAGACCAGGGCGATCACGGCCAGTGACGTCGCCACAACGCTTTTCATGTCCAGATCGCTGTAGCGGGTCAGCGCCGGAATGATCACGAACCCACCGCCTACACCCAATAAGCCGGACAGCAGACCCGAGCCTGCCCCCGTCAGCGTCAATGCGCGCAGGCACGGCATGGTCCAGCGCAGGCGGCCTCGCAACGGATTGAGCACGCAGGGCAACATTTCTGCCCGCGGGGCCGGTTGGCCGCGACGTAACTCGCGGCTGGCCCTGATAAACATGCGCGTGCAGGCGTACAGCAGCACGATCGAAAAGACCAATGCCAGCGGTGTATTGGGCAATCGATGGGCGAGCCACAGGCCCAGAGGCACCATCAACACGCCGATAGCCGCGATGTACCCGGCAGCGCGATAGCGAACGATCCCCTGGCGCAGTCCCAGTACCGCGCCGATCCCGGCCGCCAGCCCCACAGCCAGCAGGCCGACCGGTGCGGCTTCGACAATCGACAGGCCAAGCCCGAAGACCAGCAGCGGGACCGCGAGAATACCGCCTCCTGCGCCCGTCAGCGCCAGAACCACCCCGATAATCGCTCCCAGACCAACGCCCAACAGTTGATGCTCATCCATGCTTCGCATCAGCCTTCTGCGGCTTGGCCAGCCACTCACGGCCCTTGAGCATGCCATGCCAGTACAGCGTCGGCAGCACTCGCTCTTTCAGCCACCAGGCCAGCCGGGTTGGCTGGCGACCATCGAGCAGCCAACGCGGAAAGCTTGGCGCAACCTTGCCACCGTAGGTGAATTCAGCCAGCACGATCCTGCCTCTCTCGACAGTCAGCGGGCACGAGCCATAACCGTCATAGACGGCGGATTCATTCAGGCGACCCAGCGCCGCCAGCACATTACTGGCGACCACCGGTGCCTGCTTGCGGGCGGCTGCGGCGGTCTTGGCGTTGCTGGTATTGGTAACGTCGCCCAAGCCATGAATATTGGCGAAGTGCCTGTGCCGGAGCGTGGCAGGGTCCACGTCCAGCCAGCCTGCGGCATCGGCCAGCGGGCTGTTACGGACGAAATCGGGAGCAATCTGCGGCGGTACCACGTGCAACATTTCGAAGCCTTGTTCGACCGTTTCGCTGCTGCCATCGGCATGCGTGCGGACAAACTTAGCGCGCTTCCCCGGCCCGTCGACAGCCACCAGTCGATGACTGAACTTGAGGTCGATGGCATAACGCTCGATGTACTTCATCAGCGCCGGCACATAGTCCGCCACGCCAAACAGCACGCCACCGGCGTTATAGAACTGCGTATTGATCTGCGCCAGACGGCCGGTTTTGCGCCAGTGATCACAGGACAGGTACATGGCCTTCTGTGGTGCCCCTGCGCATTTGATCGGCATTGGCGGCTGAGTGAACAGGGCGCGGCCCTGTTTCAGGCCCTGCACCAGCTTCCAGGTGTAGGGTGCCAGGTCATAGCGATAGTTGGAGGTCACGCCATTGGCACCGAGCGTCTCGGACAGCCCTTCAATGGCAGCCCAGTCCAGCTTCAGGCCAGGGCAGACCACCAGTTGCTGATAACCAAGCACGCGCCCATCGGCAAGCGTCAGGGTGCTGTCGTGCGGCTCGAACGTCGCCACGGCAGCCTTGATCCACTGCACGCCCTTGGGCATCAGCGACAGCATGCTGCGCGCGGTCGACTGCGGCGTGAAGATACCCGCGCCGACCATGGTCCAGCCCGGCTGGTAATAGTGAGTATCGGCAGGGTCGACCAGCGTGATCTGCAGGGCAGCGTCGCGGGCAAGCAGGCTGGCAGCGGTGGCGATACCGGCAGCACCGCCACCGACGATCAGGATCTGGCAGGCAATTGTTGAAGCATTCATCGCAGGGTTTCCGAAATCAGGCAGCAGTCAAAGGGCATTGAGCGGGATTTTCAGGTAGACGACGCCGTTGTCTTCCGGCTCGGGAAAGTGTCCGCAGCGCATGTTGACCTGCACCGAGGGCAGCATCAGCACCGGCATGTCCAGCGTCACGTCACGGGCCTCGCGCATGCTGACAAACGTGTCTTCATCGACCCCGTCATGGACATGGATATTGCTGGCGCGCTGTTCAGCGACGGTGGTCATGTATTGCAGCTCACGGCCATTGGGCAGGTAGTCGTGGCACATGAACAGAAGAGTGTCGGGCGGCAGCGCCAGCAGCTTGTGAATGGAGCGATACAGCGTGCGCGCGTCGGCACCGGGAAAGTCGCAACGGGCGGTGCCGTAATCGGGCATGAACAAGGTGTCGCCCACAAACGCGATGGTTTTGTCACCGAGCTGCACCAGATAGCTCATGCACGCCGGCGTGTGCCCCGGCGTATGCATGGCCCTGACCTGAAGCGTACCGAGGGCGAACGACGCGTCGTCTTCGAGCAGCACATCGAACTGGCTGCCATTGCGGGCGAAGTCAGGCGGCGCGTTGAACAACGTGCCAAAGGTTTCCTGCACGGCGGTGATGTGACTGCCAATGACGATGTGTCCGCCAAGCGCCTGTTTCAGGTACGGCGCTGCCGAGAGGTGATCTGCGTGCACATGGGTTTCGAAAATCCACTGCACCGACGCACCCAGCGCCTGCACTCGCCCGATCATTCGTTCGGCAGACTCGGTCCGGGTGCGGCCGGACTTGGGGTCGTAGTCGAGTACGCTGTCGATCAGCGCGCATTGCTTGCTGTCCAGGTCCATTACCAGATAGCTGATGGTCCAGGTCTGGCTGTCGAAGAGGGCTTCGACATAAAGTTTTTCACCGATGATCATGTGCAATTCCCATGGCTGTAAATCGCCTCAAGGCCCGCTTGGCCAGGCCGGACGGTTGGCAGTCGTTGCCATGACGTCTCAATAACCATGCCAACGACCGGAAAGCCCATTGAGCTTAGCCAATACGTGGCGTCGGGAGGTTTGGCAGAAGATCGGGAGGCCAGTGAAAGGCTGCTGACTGCCACATTCTGGCAGTCATCTGGCAGACAGTGGCATAAGCTGGCAGCGAGATGGGTTAAGCTGCGCTCAGTCCACAGGAGCAAGCATGAACCTCATCGCCACTGATTTTCCCGGCAGTCGCATGCAGTCGCTGGTGTCATACCTCGAACATGACCTGCGGCCGACCATCGTCCTGGACACTGACTACAACATCATCGCGGCCAACACCGCCTATCAGCGCCAGTTCGGCGTTGAAGGCACGCCGCATGTGGGCGAGAAGTGCTATCGGGTCTCGCACCAGTTTGCAGTACCGTGCGATCAGGCCGGTGAGCATTGCCCGATGCGCAAAGCCCATGAAACGCAGCTTCCGGAGCGTTTGCTGCATATTCACCATACGCCACGCGGCCCTGAGCATGTGGATGTGGAACTGCGGCCGATTCTCGATGATCGGGGTGACGTCATCGCCTATGTCGAGCGGCTGAGTTCCGTCGCGGTAGCGTCGGTCCAGCCGCAACAGCATGGGCTGGTCGGTCGTTCGGCGGCGTTCAAGGATGTTCTGGGTGCCTTGCAGCGTGCTGCGCCCGCGCAGATTCCGGTGCTGCTGCAGGGTGAATCGGGCACCGGCAAGGAATTGTTCGCGCGCGCCCTGCACGCCAGCAGCGCCAGAGCCTCCGGGCCGCTGGTAGTGGTCGATTGCACCGGGCTTACGGAAACCCTGCTGGAGAGCGAACTGTTCGGCTATGAGAAGGGCGCGTTCACCGGTGCATTGCAGCGCAAGACCGGCCTGGCCGAAGCTGCCCATGGCGGCACGTTGTTCCTTGATGAAATCGGCGAAGTACCGCTGGCCATGCAGGTCAAGCTGTTGAGGCTGATCGAATCAGGCAGCTTTCGCCCGGTCGGCAGCCTGAGAACGGTGCATTCCGATTTTCGTCTGGTGGTGGCCACGCACAAACCACTGAAAGAGATGGTCGCAGACGGCAGTTTCCGCCAGGACCTGTTCTACCGCATCAGCGCCTTCCCGATCCGCCTGCCCGCCCTGCGCGAACGCAGCGAGGATTTGCCGTTGCTGATCGACAGCCTGCTGCAACGCATCGCGCCCGGGGCTGCGCCGCGTATCGACCCCGAGGCCATGAAACTGCTGAGCCTTTACAGCTACCCCGGCAACATCCGCGAGCTGCGCAACATACTTGAACGCGCCCGTTTATTTACCGATGACGGCATCATTCGCGTACAGGATTTGCCCGCTGAAGTGCGCGGTCAGGGCGACGAAGCGGGTGGCGTGACTTACCGCCAGCAAGACGACGGCCTGGAGAAAATCGCCGCGTGTTCAACGGCTCGCGCAGCGAACTGGCCAAGGAGCTGGGGCTGAGCGAACGCACCCTGTATCGACGCTTGCGTGCCCTCGGTATTGCCAAGTGATACACAAGTCGCGATGAGTATCGAAAGCCTGCTTTTGTGGGAGCGAACTTGTTCGCGAAAGGGGCTGTGTTATCGCCGAAAATGCATCGACTGAAACACCGTCTTCGCACAAGCGAAGCGTCGCCCGGTTCGCTCCCACGCCCCGCGGGCAGAAGCTCGATGGCGCGCCCATTACTGGGGGCCTTACTTGAACGTCACAACCCCACCGGCCAGGGATTCGACCCGCGCCAGCGATTCAACGCGATAGCCCTGTGCATCCAGTTCGGCACGACCGCCCTGAAAGGACTTCTCGATCACGATCCCCAGCCCGGCCACGGTTGCACCGGCCTGTTTGATGATCGAGATCAGCGCTTGCGAGGCTTTGCCGTTGGCCAGGAAGTCATCGATGATCAGCACATTGTCGGTGCTGTTCAAATGACGCGGCGAGATCGCCACGGTGCTTTCGACCTGTTTGGTGAACGAGTACACGGTCGCCGACAACAGGTTTTCAGTCAGGGTCAGGGACTGATGCTTGCGGGCGAAGATCACTGGCACGCCCATGTTCAGGCCCGCCATGACTGCAGGCGCAATACCGGACGCTTCAATGGTCACGATCTTGGTCACGCCAGCATCGGCGAACAGGCGGGCGAACTCGTCACCGATTTCTTTCATCAATGCCGGATCGATCTGATGATTGAGGAATGCATCGACTTTCAGCACCTGGTCGGACAATACGATGCCTTCTTCGCGAATCTTCTTGTGCAGTGCTTCCACTTCAATTCCTTGGCTGCGCCATTGCGCAATAAATGATCAGTTTCGTGTGTCGGCTAGCGTTTCAGCATGGCGCGAATATCGGCCAGCGCGGTGTTGCCGCGGACCGCTTTGACTTCCGTCGGGGTGTCGTCATTGCCTTCCCAGGCCAGATCGTCCGGGGGCAACTCATCCAGAAAGCGGCTTGGTGCGCAGTCGATGATTTCACCGTACTGCTTGCGCTTGGCAGCAAAGGTGAAAGCCAGAGTCTGCCGCGCGCGCGTGATGCCGACATAGGCAAGACGGCGCTCCTCTTCGATGGTGTCGGCTTCGATACTGGAGCGGTGCGGCAGGATCTCTTCCTCCATGCCCATGATGAACACGTAAGGAAACTCCAGCCCCTTGGAGGCGTGCAAGGTCATCATCTGCACGCCTTCGGCACCGTCTTCTTCCTCCTGCTGGCGTTCGAGCATGTCGCGCAGGACCAGCTTGCCGATAGCCTCCTCGATGGTCATGCCGCCTTCTTCGTCCTTTTCCAGCGTGTTCTTCAATGCCTCGATCAGGAACCAGACGTTACTCATCCGGTAGTCGGCAGCCTTTTCGCTGGAGCTGTTCTGGCGCAGCCAGTTTTCGTAATCGATGTCCATCACCATGCTGCGCAGCGCGGCGATGGGATCGTTTTGTGCGCATTGCTGACGCACGCCGTCCATCCAGCGCTTGAAGCGTTGCAAACGGTCGGTGTAGCGGCTGTCCAGGTGCTCGCCCAGACCGATTTCATCGGTGGCGGCGTACATCGACACCTTGCGTTCGGTGGCGTAATTACCGAGTTTTTCCAGTGTGGTCGAGCCGATTTCACGACGCGGCACATTGATGACCCGCAGGAAAGCGTTGTCGTCGTCCGGGTTCACCAGCAGGCGGAAATAGGCCATCAGGTCTTTCACTTCCTGACGACCGAAAAAGCTGTTGCCGCCCGACAGGCGATACGGGACCTGATGGTGCTGCAATTTGAGCTCGATCAGTTTGGCCTGATAGTTACCGCGATACAGGATGGCGAAGTCGCTGTAGGGCCGATCGGTGCGCAGGTGCAGGGTCAGGATTTCCATGGCCACCCGCTCGGCCTCGGCATCCTCGTTGCGACAGCGGATCACGCGGATCTCGTCGCCGTGACCCATCTCGGACCACAGTTGCTTTTCGAACGCGTGCGGGTTGTTGGAGATCAGTACGTTGGCGCAGCGCAGGATGCGGCTGGTGGAGCGGTAGTTCTGCTCCAGCATCACCACTTTCAACGAGGGATAGTCGTCTTTGAGCAGCATCAGGTTTTCCGGACGCGCACCGCGCCAGGCGTAGATCGACTGGTCGTCATCGCCCACCACGGTGAACTGGTGTCGCGAGCCGATCAGCAGTTTCACCAGCAGGTACTGGCTGGCGTTGGTGTCCTGATATTCGTCCACCAGCAGGTAACGCACCTTGTTCTGCCACTTCTCCAGAATGTCGGCATGTTCCTGGAACAACTTGACCGGGAGCAGAATCAGATCGTCGAAGTCCACCGCGTTGTACGCCTTGAGCGTGCGCTGATAGTGGGTGTAGACGATGGCGGCGGTCTGTTCTTTGGGGTTGCGAGCGTTTTCCAGCGCCTCGGCGGGCAGGATCAGATCGTTTTTCCACGACCCGATCATGTTCTTGATTTCGTCGACACCGTCGTCGCCCGAATACTCTTTCTGCATGATGTCGGTCATCAGGGCCTTGACATCGGTCTCGTCGAAGATCGAGAAGCCCGGTTTGTAGCCCAGCCGCGTGTGCTCCTTGCGGATGATGTTCAGCCCCAGGTTGTGGAAGGTCGAGACCGTCAGGCCGCGCCCTTCGCCGCCTCTGAGCAACGTGCCGACCCGCTCCTTCATCTCGCGCGCGGCCTTGTTGGTAAAGGTCATGGCGACGATGTACTGGGCGCGGATGCCGCAGTTCTGAATCAGGTGGGCGATCTTGCGGGTGATCACACTGGTCTTGCCGGAACCGGCACCGGCGAGCACCAAAAGAGGGCCGCCGACGTAGTTCACGGCTTCCTGCTGCCGGGGATTGAGTCGGGACATGGCGGTATGAAGAGTCGTCTGCAAAAAAGGTCGGGCATTTTAACAGGCCCACGGGTTTGTGCAGCGGTCATCGTAGTCAGACAGTGACTGCTATCTAATTCTTCTGTTTTTGTTACATTTGCGCCGCGACGCGACGATACGTGTATTTGTCACGCTCCTGCGGGAGTGCGGCCACCGGTTTTTCCTTTGCACTTAGGAAGTTAGATTGCCTACACCTGTCGAACCCCTGCGATTGCTGTTATTGGCGCACGAACCTTTCTGGCATGCGCTGCTGTGCGGTTGCCTTACCACGCCGGGCAGCAACGTGATCCTTGTGAATGGCGCAAACTGGGACGCTTTCAGTGCCAGGTACGGTAGCGAGCGCAATACCGTGCTATTGACGACGCCGGATTTGCAGCCCAGAACCGGAACCTGCCTGTTGCCTACCGTGGTGCTGCTTGAAAAGGAGCCGCTGGTCGGACCGACCGGCGTCAGTGACTGGCTGGTGCGTGATGCGTTGACCGGCGACGCGCTTCGGCGCTGCCTGCGCTACGTCCACGAGCGCTGTCGCCTGGAAGACAGCCTGCGGCGTCTCGTAGGCCAGGACCCGTTGACCGGCATCGCCAACCGCCAGGGCTTTCAGGCCTTGTTGACGGCGCGTCTGGCCGAAGGCGGCAGTCTGGCACTGGGGCATCTGGACCTGGACAACTTCCGCCGCGCCAACGATTCGCTGGGGCATCAGGCCGGTGATCGCCTTATCCTGCAAGTGGTGGCGCGCCTGACAAACCAGCTCGAAGCGGGTGATCAGATCGCACGCCTTGGCGGCGACGAGTTTGCCCTGTTGATCGACACCCGTGCGACACCCGCACGCGCCCTGCAACTGGCCGAGCGGATTACCGATGTTCTGTCCGAACCCTATTGGGTCGATGGCGAAAGCCTGCTGCTGGGCTGCAGCCTGGGCATCGCTCACTCACAAGCCCGGCCCGAAGCCGACCCGCTGATGTGGCACGCCCACATCGCCATGCGTCAGGCCAAGAGCATGCAGGGCTGCACCTATCATCTGTTTGACGAGCGCATCAACCGCAACGCCCGCAGCCTTGCCGATCTGGAAGGTGAATTGCGGCGAGCCTTGCGACGCGATGAGCTGGAGCTGCATTACCAGCCGCGACTGTGCCTGGACACCGGTCGCATTGTCGGCCTGGAAGCACTGGTGCGCTGGCGCCATCAGGAGCGCGGGCTGCTGCCGCCCGGTGAATTCGTACCACTGGCCGAGCAGAGTGGCCTGATCGTGCCGCTCGGCTACTGGGTCATCTTCCGTGCACTGCGTGACATGCAGGCCATGCGCGAGCAAGGCTTTGCGCCACTGCACATGGCGATCAACCTGTCATTCCGGCAATTTCAGGACAGCCAGTTGCTACCGACACTGAGCCGCCTGATCGAGGAGCACAAGGTCGATGCGCACTGGCTGGAGTTCGAACTGACCGAAACCGCCGTGATGCGGCGCAGCGATCAGGTCAGACAGACCATGGACGCATTGCGACAGCTGGGTGTGCGCTTTTCGCTGGATGATTTCGGTACGGGCTATTCGTCGTTCATGCACCTCAACAGCCTGCCCATCGCGCTGCTCAAGATCGACATGGGCTTCGTCGAACAGATGGAATTACGCGAAGAGAACCGCAAGCTGGTCAACGCCATGATCAATCTGGCTCACAACCTGAACCTGGAAGTGGTCGCCGAGGGTGTGGAAACCACCGGGCAACTGGAACTGCTGCGCGGTTTCGGCTGCAACCAGGTGCAGGGCTATCTGATCAGCAGACCGCTGCCGATGGAGGATCTGGTGAGTTACCTGCGCTCGGAAGCCGCCCATGCGCACGTATCACACTCTGGATGATGGCGAGCCGGATCAGCCCGGCACCGCCACTCCGGCTGCGTCCTGACGCAACAGGCGAGCCGTCTTCCATTCAAACGCATACGTCAGGGCCACTGCCGAGCAGAACAGGCCCAGCGCCAGGCCCCACCAGACGCCTGAAGCGCCAGCATCGGTAAAGAAGCCGAGCAGCCACGCGGCAGGCGCGGCGATCAGCCAGTAACAGCCCAGACCGATCAGGAACGTGGTGCGTGCGTCCTTGAGCCCGCGAATCGCGCCCATCGCGATAGTCTGAGTACCGTCGAAAAACTCGAACAAGGCCGCAATGGCCAGCAGTTTTGCCGCCAGCACGACAATCTCGGCAAACGCCGGGTCATTGATATCCAGAAACAGGCCGATGACCAGATGCGGCGCCAGCCAGAACAGCATGCCGAACATCAGCATCACACAGCCGCCAAAACCGATACCCAGACGGCCGGCCATGCGCACCATGACCAGGTTGCCCGCACCGTAATGCTGGCCGATACGCATGGTGACCGCGTAGGACATGCCCACTGGAATCATGAACGCCATTGACACGGTCTGCAGGGCAATCTGGTGCGCTGCCATTTGCGTGCTGCCCATCGCGCCCATGCAGAACGCTGCGAAGGTGAAAAGACCGACTTCCACTGCGTAGGTCCCGCCAATCGGCAGTCCCAGACGCCATAACTCTTGCAGGTGGCTGCGCGACAGCTTCGAAAGCCCGGTGCTGATCGGGTACGCCGCATAGGCCGGATGGTGTCTGATGTACAGCGCCAGAGCCAACGCCATGCAGTTGGTCACGATGGCGGTGACCAGCCCGATCCCCATCAACCCCAGATTGGGCAACCCGAGCCATTGGTGGATCATCGCGTAATTGAGCACGAAGTTTGCTGCTGCACCGGCCAGACTGATGGTCATGACCGGCCCGGCACGCCCGAGTGCACTGGTAAAGCCACGCAATGCCATGAAGCTGAGCAGGCCGGGGAGGGCAAAGGGCAGGGTGATCAGAAATTGACCAGCCATATGCACGTTGGCTTCAGCCTGGCCGAACTGCAACAGGATCGGCTCAAGATTCCACAGCAACAGCGCGGCGATCAGCGCCATGCCCCACGCCAGCCAGAGACCGGCCTGGGTCAGCCGGGTCGCGCCTTCGGTATCGCCCGCGCCGTGGCGGATCGAGACCAGCGTGCCGACAGCAGCCATCACACCCACGCAAAAGAACGAGACGAAACTGTACGTGGCGGCTCCCAAGCCGCCACCCGCCAACGCTTCGGGGCCGATCTTGCCCATCATCACGGTGTCGGTGAACACCATCAGCATGTGCGCCATTTGCGACGCAATCAGCGGCCCGGCCAGGCGCAGGATGATCCAGAGTTCTTTGAAGGCGGGCTGCTGCATGGTGGCGGTGCTCTACGGCGAGGGAACGATTGAGCAGCGTATTCTGGGCAGGTCCACGGCTAAACACAAAACGATAAATGCGATGCTCAGCATGACTAAAACTCATCTGAAGCAATTTGCAGTACAGTAGCGACTCTTTGCCCGCAGGAAGCGCCCCATGCCTCGCAGTCTCCCTCCTCTCTATGCACTAAGGGCATTTGAAGCTGCGGCACGGCATACCTCTTTCACGCGGGCGGCCGAAGAACTTTCGATCACCCAGAGCGCAGTAAGCCGTCACATACGCACGCTCGAAGAGCACTTTGCCTGTCGTTTGTTTCAGCGCAACGGACGTAACCTGCAGTTGACCGAATCGGCGCGAGCGCTGCTGCCCGGCGTACGCGATGGGTTTCTGGCGCTGGAGCGAGCCTGCAGCACCTTGCAGACCGACGAGGGCATTCTGCGCATGAAAGCCCCCTCGACACTGACCATGCGCTGGTTGCTGGCGCGGCTCAGTCGCTTCCGTCATCTGCAAGTGGGCAACGAAGTGCAACTGACCAGCGCGTGGATGGATATCGATGCGGTGGACTTTACCCGGGAGCCTTTCGACTGCGCGATTCTGCTCAGCCACGGGCACTTCCCGTCGGATTGGGAGGCCACTTTGCTGTTCCCCGAGTTGTTGATTCCGGTAGGTGCGCCAACGCTGTTACAGGACCCGCCCTGGGACGTCGAACGGCTGGCGAAAGCTGAACTACTGCATCCCACCCCCGATCGACGTGACTGGCGCTCCTGGCTGAACCGAATGGGGCTGGCAGACAAGGTATCGCTCAAGGGCGGGCAAGTGTTCGATACGCTTGAACTGGGAATGATTGCAGCGGCACGCGGTTACGGGGTGTCGATGGGCGATCTGCTGATGGTTGCCGAGGACGTGGCGCAGTCCCGCCTGAGCCTGCCGTGGCGAACGGCAGTATTCAGCGGTGAGAACTACTATCTGGTCTGGCCGCGTACAAGGCCCGGCGTAGAGCGGTTGCGGCGTCTCAGCGATTTTCTGCAGGCGGAGGTCAACGCTATGGAGTTGCCGTTAGTTGAAGTACTGCATTAAAAATTAGTTTAGTATTGAACTGCCATCATTCGTTAATGTCCCGCTTCGCACTCAAGTAACGACCTTGGTGGCCGAAGCATTGCTTAACTACCGCCTGTTCAGGCGGCACAAAATACTCACTAATTTATCAGCTGAATGGTAAGCCACGGACCCGGCAACTCCAATCATTCGGCACGGAGTCTCTATGTCCAAGCCCCGTACCCGAATTGCTTCGCAACTCGGTATTGCTCTGGCTGTGATCCTGGCCGTGGTCATCAGTGGCAGCACGCTGTTCGCGCTGCGGTCTCTGGATGCGTCCAACCTGGTGATTCGCGAAGAACACATGTCGAGCGAAGCCAGATTGCTCGCCGACCAGCTCAACACGTTTCACAGCACCTTGCGCGACAGCACTCAGCGCTTGAGTGGGCTGTTCGAAAAACGCTTTGCTGCGGGCCTGAGCCTGCAACCCGACAAGCCGGTCACGGTCGCGGGTACGTCCACGCCAGGCCTGTTTCTGCGTGACACTGCGCTGAACAACGATTTTACCGAAGTCGATGAATTCAGCTCGCTGACCGCAGGCGTGGCAACGATTTTCGTGCGCAGCGGCGACGACTTCATCCGTATCAGCACCTCCCTGAGCAAGCAGGATGGCACGCGCGCCATCGGCACCGTGCTGGATCGCAAGGGCGCAGCCTATGAGCGTTTGATAGCCGGTCAAAGCTACGTTGGCAAAGCAGTATTATTTGATCGCTACTACATGACTCAATAC
>NZ_LJPW01000092.1 GCF_001400735.1 Pseudomonas caricapapayae | reverse complement strand
TTCTGCGGTGTCAGGGGGATCCGTGCAAGACGCGAAGGAAGACGATGCCACTCACCCTGCCAGACTCGCCTGCAGTTTGAGCTGCACCTGTTCTCCGGGCCGCAGGCTGAAGGTGTCGCCGGAGCCTGAAGCGGCTTCTACTCGGACAAAGCCTGTGGTTTCGCTTCCGCATACGCCCAATAGCGGCCTGCTGCCGGGGTGCCAGACGGCGGTGTTGGCGCTGTCGCCGGTGTCGATATTCAGCCTGCGCTGCCAGATCGGGTCCTGGAGCTGCACGGCACCTGCGTGTTCGAATACGCGCTGGCAGGCGCCTGCCACGCGCAGTTCGCCTTGTTGCTGGCAGGTTTGCCGACTCAGTTCGTCGTAACCCTGTGCGCCATCGAGCCCCTCCAGGGCGACTTCGGACACGTCACCGATCCGCCAGTAGGCGTGCAGCGCATGACTGAAATGACAGGGCTCGCTGTCCTCGTGGCACGTGCTCAGACGTAACGCCATGCCCTGCCCCAACTCGGCATGCAGATCAACCTGCCAGTCCCACAGCTGCAAGCGCCAGTGCAGGTTAACACCCTCCTCACTCTCGCTGCTGTCGATCAGTTTCCAGTCCAGCAAGCGCCCCCAGCCGTGTGCCGGCCAGCCGCTCTCACCGGGATGCCGGCCATACCAGGGCCAGCAAACCGGCACACCACCACGGATCGCCCCCACCTGCGGCCACTGCGCAGCGCACCAGAGCCAGGGCTTCTGGCCGTGCGGCTGGAAATGCAGCAACTGCGCGCCCTGGCGACTGAAGACTGCCTGGCACTGTGGATGATCAATGACCAGTACATCGCGCAGCTGGTGGCGCTCCCACTCGAAAGTCGGCCTGGCACGTCGGGACCGGAAGAAACGTTGCAGAGGGTGTTCAGGCAGTTGCGCGTCGTGAGAGGTCATCGCCAATCGCGTCCCTGAAAAATAAAAGGATCAAGCCATAAAAAAACGGGCAGCCAGGCTGCCCGCAAAGCACACACGACCCTTGATCGCGTTACGCGTCAATCGATACTCAGAACTTCGACTGGATTTTGATGCCCGCTACAATCGCATCATCCACCTGGTCTACGCCGCCAGGGTGCTTGATGTATTGCAGGTTGGGACGCACGGTCAGCCAATTGGTAACGTGGAAGCCGTAGTAGATTTCCGAGTTGTACTCAGTGCTCTGGACCGGCAGGTAGCCAGGGTTGTCGTAGTCGTTGATACCGCTGATCTGGTTGGCCAGGCGCACACGATCCTGCACGTCATCGTTGACATGGATTCGGGCGATACCAACACCGATGTCATCTTTCGGACGCGAGTCGAACGGACCTTTGTACGTCAGACCGATCTGCTGGTAGTTGTCGACGAAGTTGGTTGCCTTGTCATGTACGGTGGCGTTGGCAAAGATGTTCAGACCGCGTGACGCATCACCGTTGTGAGTTGTCAGCTGTTGCTGAGCAACAACCCACCAGCCATGCTTGCTGTCATGCGACTTGAAGGCTGCGCCGGTAGCCGCCTGCGGCTGGCCGTTGACGTCTTCGTAGACATCATCTGCATTGGGCGTGCTCTTGTAGAAGCCGACACGGTATTCACCGGGCAACGAATTGATGGTCGGAGTCCAGACCAGCTCGACCGGCAGGATCATGCCTTTGGTGCCGCTGCCGCTGAGTTTGAAACCATTGCCGGTTTCGAGGTTGGACGGGTTCTGCTCGTACACGCCGACCTGTGCATACACTTCCGGCGTGATGTTGTACTTCACGCGCAAGGCCCATTGGCTGATTGGCCAGTTGTACCAGGTGTTCACGTAGTTACCGACCTGCGAGCCGCAGAACGACAGGTTCTGGAAGTCGCACGGGAAGCTGTTGAAGTCTTCGCCCGGTCCGAAACGACCGGCCTTGACGTCCAGTGCGCCGTCAAAATACTTCTGCTTGACCCACATCTGGGTCAGACGCCAGGTCTGGCCACGACCCCAGACTTCCTGAGAGGAACTGAGGGTACCGGCGCGAGGATCGCCGATCCGGTCATTGGAGATGTTGCGCCCGCTACGCTCGGTGATCGCCAGCTTGAACTCCGCGTCCTGCCAACCGAGAACTTTCTGCAAATCGACTTTCATGCCCAGCGCGAACTGGTCGCTGTAGCGGCCGGTCTTGTCGTCGTTGTAGCCGCCCTTCAGGTTACTGGCCATCTCGGAAACGTATTCCAGCGAGAAGTCGTAACCCTTGTCGAGCAGTTCAGTGCGTTTGCCGCCCCAATCACCTGTCATCCAGGGCGAGTCGGCGGCGAATGGCTCGGCAGCGTGAACACTGCTCGCCAGACCCATCGCACCCAACGCCGACAGCTTGCATACAAACTGGAGCCGGGAAAGCGATTTACCTTTGCTGATCTTCTTCATCCCATCAATCCTCGTTTTATTGTTATTAGCTTTGGTAGACGTCTTGCTTCATTCACTGCTTCGTGTTCGCCGGTCGGTCGTTTCGGTGTGGCAGTCAACGACCCCGCGGCAATGCCTGGTGCTGAATCAATTTATCACTTGTGGCTCAACCGGGAGAGTTTGTTTATCTGCAGCCATCGACGGCGCTCCCAGAACTCCAAGACGCTCGCCGCTCTGAGCATCGAAAATCAGCACTCTGGACGGGTCGAATTGCAGGGTCAGGCTTTCGCCAACCTGGGGTGCAACATCCGGAGCAAGGCGACAGCAGACCTTGCTCTGATTGAGCGTGACGAACACCAGCGTATCCGGCCCGGTTGGCTCGGTTACCTGGACCTCGGCACGGATGGTCGGCAGGCCGCCCGATTCAGCGCCTGCCAGCATAATCTGTTCTGGCCGGATACCAAGAATGATTTCTCGATCTTCCAGCCCGACGTCGGAAACACCGACCGGCAGCTCGCAACGCGCCTGACCACTGTCGAGCAGAGCAATCAACTGGCCATCCTTGCGTTGCAGACGCATCGGGATGAAGTTCATCGGCGGCGAACCGATGAAACTGGCCACGAACAGGTTGGCAGGATCGGTGTAGATCTGCTTGGGTGTTCCGAACTGCTGAACGATGCCGTCCTTCATGACCGCCACCTTGTCACCGAGCGTCATGGCCTCGATCTGATCGTGAGTCACATAGACCGTGGTGGTTTTGAGGCGCTGGTGCATCAACTTCATTTCGGTACGCATCTCGACCCGCAACTTGGCGTCGAGGTTGGACAGCGGCTCATCGAAGAGGTAAATCTTCGGCCGACGAGCCAGCGCACGCCCCATCGCAACGCGCTGCTGCTGACCGCCGGACATCTGGCCCGGCTTGCGATTGAGCAGGTGCTCGATCTGCAAAAGCTTGGCGACGCGCGCCACTTCTTCATCGATTTCGGCTTGCGGCATCTTGCGAATCTTTAGCCCGAAGGCGATGTTTTCACGCACGCTCATGGTCGGGTACAGAGCATAGGACTGGAAGACCATCGCGATGTCGCGGTCCTTGGGGCTGGTACTGCTGACGTCCTGACCGTCGATCAGGATCTCCCCGCCGCTGATGCTTTCCAGACCCGCAATGCAGTTCATCAGGGTGGATTTACCGCAGCCGGACGGACCGACCAGGATGAGAAATTCGCCATCCTTGATCGACAGGTCGATGTTTTTGAGCGTGTCCGGCAGGTTGCTGCCGTAAGTCTTGTTGACGTTGCGTAATTCGAGAGTCGCCATGATTACCCCTTGACCGCGCCGGCCGTGAGCCCACGCAGGAAATACTTGCCAGCCAGTACATACACCAGCAGTGTCGGCAGACCGGCAATCATCGCCGCCGCCATGTCAACGTTGTATTCCTTGGCACCTGTGCTGGTATTGACCAGATTGTTCAGCGCCACAGTGATCGGCTGTGACTCGCCACTGGAGAACACAACGCCGAACAGGAAATCGTTCCAGATCTGGGTGAACTGCCAGATCAGGCAGACCATCACGATGGGCGTGGACATCGGCAGAATGATGCGCCCGAAGATGGTGAAGAATCCGGCACCGTCCAGCCGTGCTGCCTTGACCAGCGCATCGGGAATGCTGACGTAGTAATTACGAAAGAATAGCGTTGTAAACGCCAGCCCGTAGACCACATGGACAAATACCAGCCCGGTGGTCGTGTTGGCCAGGCCCATCTTGCCGAGCGTGAAGGAGGCTGGCAGCAGAACGGTCTGGAACGGCAGGAAGCAACCAAACAGCAACAGACCGAAGAACAGCTGCGAGCCTTTGAAGCGCCACATCGACAGCACATAGCCGTTGAGCGCGCCGATTGCAGTGGAAATGAGCACCGCCGGAACCGTGATCTTGATCGAGTTCCAGAAGTAGCCGTCAACGATGTCCCAGGCCTTGATCCAGCCAATTGCAGTGACCACGCTCGGCCAGCTCAGCAGGTTACCGGTGCCGATGTCTTCGGGGGTCTTGAAGCTGGTGAACAGCATCACCACCAACGGCACCAGATATATCAGGCAGGCCAGCAACAACACGGCATAGATGACAATGCGACTGAAGCTGATACCCGGTTTTCCAACATGACTAGTCATGGCGTTTGGTCCTCAGCTCGGAATACAGGTACGGCACCAGAATCGCCAGAATCGCGCCGAGCATCAGAATTGCACTGGCCGAGCCCATGCCCATCTGGCCACGGCTGAAGGTAAAGGAATACATGAACATCGCGGGCAAGTCGGATGAGTAACCCGGGCCTCCGGCCGTCATTGCGGCCACCAGATCGAAACTCTTGATGGCGATGTGCGCCAGAATCATGACCGCACTGAAAAATACCGGACGCAGGCTCGGCAGCACTACACGCCAGTAGATCATCGGGAGACTTGCGCCATCCATTTGCGCTGCACGGATGATCGACTGATCGACTCCACGCAGCCCGGCCAGAAACAGCGCCATGACAAAACCGGAAGATTGCCATACGGCAGCGATGACCAGGCAGTAGACCACGCGATCCGGATCGACCAGCCAGTCCAGGCGGAAACCTTCCCAGCCCCAGTCACGCAGCATCTTGTCCAGGCCCAGACCAGGATTGAGCAGCCACTTCCACGCCGTACCGGTGACGATCATCGACAACGCCATCGGGTACAGGTAGATGGTGCGAATCATGCCTTCACGACGGATTCGCTGGTCCAGCAAGACGGCCAGCAGAACACCGATCACCAGGCTGATGGCAATGAACATGCCGCCAAACACAGCGAGGTTCTTGCTCGCCACCCACCAGCGGTCGTTGTCCATGAGGCGCGCATATTGCGCCAGACCGACCCATTTGTAGGACGGCAGAAACGTCGAGTTGGTGAACGACAGTGCGAAGGTCCAGAGGATGTAGCCATAGAAACCGACCAACACGATGAACATGCTGGGTGCCAGCACCAGTTTTGGTAGCCAGCGTTGCAGCGCATCCATTGGCGAGGCTTTGCTGTGCGCAGCGACAGAGCTCATCGGGAGTATCCCATCAGGTGTATCGAATTCAGGCCGCAGCCGCAGGCGAAATCAACTAGGGATTTCAGCACTGCGGACGACGGTTAAAGGCAGTTCAGAACGAATTACTTGGCAGATTTGATCGCAGCGGCCAGCTTTTTGGCTGTTTCTGCCGGATCAGCTTTCGGATCATTGATGTAGTTGGTTACCACATCGAAGAACGCACCCTGGACTGCCAGCGTAGTTGCCATGTTGTGCGCCATGCTTGGCTGCAGACCACCGGTCTTCGAGTCAGCCAGGAAGTCCTTCGCAGCGGTTTGGGCACAAGAGTCGAAACCGTATTTGCTCATATCGGACAGCATGTCTTCACGAACCGGGATCGAGCCTTTGTTGATGCTGAAGACCTTCTGGAAATCTTCACCCATCGCGACCTTGGCAAGGTCCTGCTGCGCGGCAGTGGTGCCCTTGTCTTTCTGCTTGAACACCGCCAGCGAGTCGATGTTGTAGGTGAACGCCTTGTCGGTGCCCGGGAAGGCTACGCACTGATAATCCTTGCCGGCGACCTTCTTGGCTGCTGTCCACTCGCTCTTGGCCCAGTCACCCATGATCTGCATGCCGGCCTTGCCGTTGATCACCTTGGCAGCTTCCAGATTCCAGTCCTGGCCCTTGCCGTCGGCGTCCATGTAGGTCGCGACCTTCTTGAGTTCAGTCAGCGACTTGACCATTTCAGGACCGGTCAGCGCGCTCTCGTCCAGATCGACCAGCGCCTTCTTGTAGCCATCAGCGCCCATGACCGACAGCACAACAGCTTCGAATACCGTGCTGTCCTGCCACGGCTGACCGCCGTGCGCCAGCGGGATGAAACCGGCTTTCTTCAGCTTGTCGCCCGCAGCGTAGAATTCTTCGAGGGTGGTCGGTGCCTTGTCGATACCGGCTTTCTTGAAGACTTCGGGATTGATCCACAGCCAGTTGACGCGGTGAATGTTCACCGGTACGGCAACATAGTCGCCATCGTACTTGACGGTATCGGAGACTTTCTTGTCCAGCAGGGAGTCCCACTTTTCAGCCTTGGCGACGTCTTTCAACGCATCGCTATCCAGCAGACCGGTAGACGCCCACTCCTGAATATCGGGGCCTTTGATCTGCGCAACACCCGGCGGGTTGCCGGAAACCGCGCGGCTCTTGAGCACGGTCATGGCTGTGGCACCACCGCCACCTGCGACGGCACCGTCCTTCCAGACAAAACCGTCTTTTTCGACCTGGGCTTTCAGAACATCGACCGCAGCCTTTTCGCCACCCGAGGTCCACCAGTGCACCACTTCAACAGCGCCTTTGGATTCAGCGGCGATAGCGCTCAGAGGGAACAACGAAGCGAGAGAGATGACAACGGCGAGACGTGACATGGAATTCATCGATTTGACCTTTCTTGTTGTTATGCCTGAGCAAGTCTGGTGCTTGCGCTTCGTGGGAGTCTAACCAAGCCAGAGGCAGTGACAGTAACGAAGGGATGCGCAATTGTCACAAGACAGTGACAAATGAAATCACCGGGTAATCAAGAGCCTAAAGCCACTATCGGGACAATCATTCCGTGGTTCTGGGCAGGTACAGCGTGACTCGCAACCCACCGTCACGCAGATTCTGCAGGCTGACCTCGCCGCCATGACTGTGAGCGATGTTGCGCGCAATGCCCAGACCCAGACCGTAACCCTGCTGCTGGTTACCTGCCAGACGGAAATGCGGCTCGAATACGTGTTCCAGACGTTGCTCGGGTACACCAGGCCCTTCGTCATCCACATGCAGGACGAAAGCCGCAGCGTTGTCTTCGACTTTCAAGTGAGCCCGATGGCCGTATTTGAGCGCATTGTCGATCAGATTTCCGATGCAGCGCCTCAGCGCCAGCGGCTTGCCGGGATAGGCGGCCTGAGCCTCGCCCAACTGAGTGACGCGCCCGTCGCCTTCGGCGCTGAGCCAGGGCTCGACCAGGCAATCAAGCAACGCATTGAGGTCCACCGGCTCGATGTTTTCATGAATATCGGTGTCCTTGACGCATTGCAGCGCGCCTTTGACCAGCAACTCCAGCTCGTCCAGGTCGCGGCTGAATTTACGCTGCACGTGCTCGTCTTCCAGCAGCTCGACACGCAGCCGCAGACGGGTAATGGGCGTGCGCAGGTCGTGGGAGATGGCACTGAACAACTGGCCGCGCTCGGTCAGGTAGCGGCTGATCCGCGTGCGCATGGCGTTGAACGCCCGGCTGACCTCGATGACCTCACTGCCGCCGCCCTCGACCACAGGCTCGACGTCCGCCCCCAGCGACATATCCCGCGCGGCCCGCGCCAGGCGCTTGAGCGGCCGGCTCTGCCAATGCACCAGCAAACCGATAAACAACAACAGAAATGCGCTGGTCAGAACGATGAATGAGACCTGCTGGAGGGGCAGGTCCTGCTCCTCCAGCGAGGTATAGGGTTCAGGCAGCAGCGAGGCAATGTAGAACCACTCGCCGGGCGCCATTTCGATTTGCGTAACCAGCACCGGAGGGTTCACCGGCTCAAGTGTCAACGCGTAATGCGCCCACGAGCGCGGCAACTCATCGAGCTTCAGGCCGCTATTGAAAATCCGCAATTCGTCGGGCCGCGCAAACCACACGGTGATGTCCGGGCCATTGCCCAGCCGCTGGCGCAATACGTCGCCCACCACGTCCAGCACCGCCTGTTTGCGGGGCGTAGGCTGCATGATCTGCATGTCCAGCGGATGGTCGTTGAGCGAGACGACGAAGCGTGTGCCGCCCATGCTGCGTAATTGATCCAGCACCATAGGGCGATAGGCCAGCGGCAATGAGCGAAAGTAACTGACGCTGGCTGCCATCGAGTACGCCAGGCTGCGCGCACTGGTCACCAGCCCCTCTGTCTGAGTGGCTCGCAACTGTGACAGCCAGATCACGCTGGACAGCATCTGCGCCAGCAGGACCGCCAGTAACGTCAACAGCAGCATGCGCCCCAGCAACGAGCGCGGCAGTGGCAGGCCGGTTCTTTTCGGCACTGCCGCCGGGGAGTTAATAGCCGTTGCCCGCTTGCGAGTTGACGTTCGCGGCCAGCAGATAACCGCTGCCGCGAATGGTGCGGATCAGACGCGGCGACTTGCCGGTGTCGCGCAGACGCTGGCGCAGACGACTGACTGCCATGTCGACAATTCGCTCCAGCGGCATCAGCTCACGCCCGCGCGTGGCGTTGCCGATGGTGTCGCGGTCGAGAATCTGCTGGGGGTTGTCGAGAAACAGCTTGAGCAGTGCGAAGTCGGCACCGGACAGGATCACCTCTTCGCCGTCGTTGTGAAACAGCCGGTGACTGACCATGTCCAGCCGCCACTCATCGAACAGGATCACGTCGCCACCTGGACGCTCCTGACCGAACTGGGCCCGTCGCAACAGCGCCTTGATCCGGGCCTGAAGCTCACGCGGGCTGAAGGGCTTGCCCAGGTAATCGTCGGCACCCAGCTCCAGACCGATGACCCGGTCAGCCTCGTCCGAACTGGCAGTCAGCATGATGATGGGCACGTGCGGCTGACGTGGATGTTGGCGGATCCAGCGACACAGGCTGAAACCATCTTCATCGGGCAGCATGACATCAAGGATCAGCAAGTCGCTTGGCTCTTCATTGAACGCGCGCCGAAAATCCGCGCCATCACCCACCGTGCGGACCTGAAAACCGGCGCGGCTCAGGTAAGCGTCCAGCAATTCGCGAATCTCCTGATCGTCATCCACCAGCAGGATCGATTTACTGACTGAGCTCAAGTTGAAGCGTCCTTGTTGGCTGTGAAGCTTTGTTGTTATGGGAGGTTGCTCAGATCTGCGCACCAAACGCTTGCTGCAGAGCGACACCTGCGCCTGTAAGGCCAGGGTACTCGGCAGTCACCAGCCAGACCGGCAGGTCCTTGAAATAGTCGCTCATGACGCCCTTCTCGGCCATGGCTCGCTTGAACCCGCTGTTCATGAAGAAATCGGTGAAACGCGGTACTACGCCACCCACCATATAGACCCCGCCCAGACCTCCCAGGGTAAGGACAGTATTGCCCACCACTCTGCCGAGAAACACGCAGAACTGCTCCAGCACAGCGGCAGCGACCGGATCGCCTGACAGCGCAGCCGACGTGATCGCGGCAGGCGACTTGAGCACCGGCTCGACATCGTCCAATGCGCAACTGACCTGATACAGCAACAGCAAGCCCGCGCCGCTGAGTACGACCTCAGCGCTGACATGTTCGTGCTCGGCCATCAAACGGGTCCACAACAGCGCCTCGCGCGCCGTACCGATTGGCAGGTCAACATGCCCGCCCTCGCCCGGCAACGCCATCCAGCGACTGCCTTCAAGCCTGATCAGCGTTCCGACGCCCAGCCCTGTACCCGGCCCCACGACCACGCTTGGGCGATCAGGTTTACCGACGCCATGGCAGACCGTCAGGTACTCATCTTCGCTGAGGCGGGTCATGCCCAGCGCCATGGCAGTGAAGTCGTTGATCAGCAGCAGATGTTCGACCTTCAGGTCGGCACAGAACGCGGTGCGGCTCAACTGCCAATGGCTGTTGGTGAACTGGAAGAAATCACCGTCGACCGGCCCGGCCACGGCCAGGCATACATGGCTGATATCTCCGCGCTGCAGCTCAAGGTCCTGCAGATAGACTTCGATGGCCTTTTCGGGCCCGGCGTAGTCAATGGTCGGGAATACCCGGACAGAATGCAGCGTGTCGTCTTCCCAAATGGCAAAACGTGCATTGGTACCGCCTATATCACCGACCAGGGCCAACTTCACTTAAGCGTCTCCAGACTAGAGGTAAAGGCGCTGGCACCTTGCTCTGCGGAGCTGAAGGCCATGCGCATGAATCCAAACAGCTCGCGACCACAGCCGACAGTGTTGTCGATCTGGTTGATGGCCGGCTCTCTGGCGGCCAATTCTGACGCTTCGACCAGCACTTGTAACGTGCCTTTTACGCCATCCACGCGGATCACGTCACCATCGCGCACCAGCGCCAGCGGACCACCATCGAACGCTTCCGGGCAGACATGAATGGCCGCCGGGATCTTGCCCGACGCGCCCGACATGCGCCCATCGGTGACCAACGCAACCTTGAAACCACGGTCCTGCAAAACCCCCAGAAACGGCGTCATCTTGTGCAGTTCGGGCATGCCGTTGCAGCGCGGCCCCTGGAAACGCATCACGGCGACGAAATCGCACTCCAGCTCGCCGGCCTTGAACGCATCTGCCAGCTCTTTCTGATCCTGAAAGACCTTGGCTGGCGCTTCGACAATCTGATGCTCCGGCGCCACAGCGGAGACTTTCATCACACCGCGTCCCAGATTGCCTTCCATGACCCGCAACCCCCCTTCCGGCGAGAACGGACGGGCAACCGGCCGCAAGATGTTTTCATCCAGGCTTTCGAGCGGCCCTTCACGCCAGACCAGCTTGCCGTCTTCCAGGAAGGGTTCCTTGGTGTAACGGCTCAAACCATAACCTGCCACGGTGTTGACGTTTTCGTGCAGCAGACCGGCAGCGAGCAATTCACGGATCAGGAACGACATGCCGCCCGCAGCCTGGAAGTGGTTGATATCGGCTTTGCCGTTGGGGTAGACGTGGCTGAGGGTCGGCACCACTTCAGACAGGTCGGCCATGTCCTGCCAGGTCAACTGGATTCCGGCGGCCTGGGCAATGGCCGGCATGTGCAGCGTATGGTTGGTCGAGCCGCCAGTGGCGTGCAGCGCAACGATGGAGTTGACCAGCGAGCGCTCGTCGACGATTTCGCCAATCGGCATGAAACTGCCGCTCTGCATGGTCAGACGCGTCACCTGGCGAGCTGCTTCAGCGGTCAGCGCGTCGCGCAGTGGCGTGTAGGGATTGACGAACGAGGCACCGGGAAGGTGCATACCCATGACCTCCATCAACAACTGATTGGTGTTGGCCGTCCCGTAGAAGGTGCAGGTTCCCGGACCGTGATAGGACTTCATTTCCGAGTCGAGTAACTCTTCACGGGTGGCTTTGCCTTCCGCATAACGTTGCCGTACGTCGGCTTTTTCCTTGTTGGAGATCCCTGAAACCATCGGCCCGCCCGGCACGAAGATGGTAGGCAGGTGACCGAAACGCAGAGCCCCCATCATCAGACCGGGTACGATCTTGTCGCAGATACCGAGCATCATCGCGGCGTCGAACATATTGTGTGACAAAGCAACTGCCGTGGACATGGCAATCACTTCGCGGCTGGCAATGGCCAGCTCCATGCCCGGTTCTCCCTGAGTCACCCCATCGCACATGGCAGGTACGCCGCCGGCAAACTGACCGACCGAACCAATGTCACGTAAAGCCTGTTTGATCTGAGCAGGAAAGTGCTCGTAGGGCTGATGCGCCGAGAGCATTTCGTTGTAGGAAGAGACGATTGCCACGTTGGCGGCGTTCATCAGACGCAGGCTTTGCTTGTCTTCCGGTCCGCAGGCAGCGACGCCGTGAGCAAAGTTGGCACATTGAAGCTTGCCGCGCATCGGGCCATCGCTCGCTGCGCCGCGTATCAATTGAAGGTAGCGCTGACGGATATCGCGACTGCGGGCGATGAGTCGCTCGGTTACTTCAAGGACGCGGGGATGCATGTGATGAACTCCAGGCTAACGTCTAAGGTCACCCGTAAAGACGGTTCCGGTTTTCGAGCAGTGACGGTCAGGGAGTAAAACCCTGATCTCGATCAACCGGGATGGCCTTTCAGGCTTGTAGTTGTAGATAAAACAAAATATTGCCACTAAAAAGGCTTGTTTTCTATTTCTATGAGAATAATCTTGTAATTCCAACAACAAATTCAGAAGGACGGCTGTATGACTCTTCGTATCGCAATCAACGGTTTTGGCCGCATCGGCCGCAACGTCCTACGTGCACTGTATACCCAAGGCTACCGCCAGGACCTGCAGGTCGTCGCCATCAACGATCTTGGCGACAGCGAAATCAACGCACACCTGCTGCGCTTCGACACGGTACACGGGCCTTTCAGCGGCACGGTCGAGTGCGACAAGGAAAGCCTGACCGTCAATGGTGACCGTATTTCGGTCAGTGCCATTCGCAATCCGGCCGAGTTGCCGTGGAAGGCGCAGGACATCGATGTGGTGTTCGAATGCACCGGTCTGTTCACCAGCCGCGACAAGGCCGCCGCTCACCTTACCGCCGGTGCGCGCAAGGTCATTATCTCCGCCCCGGCCAGCGGTGCCGATGCCACCATCGTCTATGGCGTCAATCACGACACGCTGCGCCAGTCGCATCAGATCATTTCCAGCGCATCCTGCACCACCAACTGCCTGGCACCGGTTGCCCAGGTGCTGCACCGCGAACTGGGTATCGAAAACGGCCTGATGACCACCATCCATGCCTACACCAACGACCAGACGCTGATCGACGTTTACCACAGCGACCCATACCGCGCCCGTTCGGCCACCCAATCGATGATCCCGAGCAAGACCGGTGCAGCCGAAGCCGTCGGCCTGGTGCTGCCGGAACTGGCGGGCAAACTCACCGGCATGGCCGTGCGCGTACCTGTCATCAACGTTTCGCTGGTCGACCTGACCGTGACCCTGAAGCGTGAAACCACCGCCGAAGAAGTCAATGCGCTGATGAAAGAAGCCAGCCAGCATTCCAAAGTGCTGGGCTACAACGCCCTGCCGCTGGTTTCCCACGACTTCAACCACAACCCGCTGTCATCGATCTTCGACGCCAATCACACCAAGGTCAGCGGCAAGTTGCTCAAGGTCCTGTCGTGGTACGACAACGAATGGGCGTTCTCCAACCGCATGCTCGACAATTGCCTGGCACTGCATAACGCGCAGTAACGCAGTGCGTAGCCTCGCAAAAAACGAGTCAGCGCCGATGCAGGCTGAGTGAGAAAACGTACACAGATAAATATTTACAGATGCAGGCTTGACCCGACCCGAAGATGAGAAGCATTATCATTTGCTCACATCTCCGGTCGGGCCTCTCTGTGTCGCAGTCACGCTTCAACGATGTCTTTCTGGCCCAGCGCCCAGTCCTGTTACGTACCCTGCATCGCATGGTCGGCAATCAAAGTGCTGCCGAGGACCTGCTTCAGGAAACCTGGCTGCGTGTCAGTCGCGCATTGACCGAACACCCCGTCAATCATCTTGAACCCTTCGTCTTTCAGACCGCTCGCAATCTGGCGCTGGACCATTTGCGCGCACGGCGCATTCATGACCGGACCATGCTTGAAGACGTTTCTCCCGCCCGACTGGAAAGCGTCGTGGCCCAGCTGGGCTCGCCTGAAAATGCTGCGCATGCCAAGCGTCTGCTTGAAAGCCTGAGCGTCAGCCTGGGCACGTTGAGCCCCCGCCAGCAGAAAATATTTACCCTCAATCGGCTGGAGGGCCGCAGTTACCTGGAAATTGCCGAGCAATTGCAGGTGTCTGCCAGCACCGTCCAGAAAGAGCTGAAACTGATCATGGCGATTTGCGTTGGGGTCCTTTCAAGACTTGACCCGCCCTGAACCCTGCCGCACGCTGCCAGACTCTCACCGATACAGTTTCAGGATTGCCGAGGAACACCGTGGCCCCGAAGACAGAACGCCCGCACGCGATGGCGCAGGACGTGTTGAGCAATGCTGCAATGGATCAGGCGCTGAGCTGGCTGATCGAACTGGAAGACGCGGACGATATCCGGCTGGCTCGTTTTCAGGAATGGCTGAATGCCGACCCCGAACACGCACTTGCCTTCGACAAGGCCAGCACGCTCTGGAATTCACCGCAGGTCGAGCATGCCGCCGAACGCATCGCACTGCCCCGCAAGCCATCGGTCTGGCAACGTGTCCGCCCGCACTGGAAACCGCTGGCAACTGCAGCGGTGCTACTGTTGGGACTGTTCAGTTTCAGCAATCTGCCCCTGCGCCTGCAGGCCGACCACCTGACCGTCGTGGGCGAACGCCAGCGCCTGGAACTGGCAGACGGATCGAAGGTGCTGCTCAACACCGACTCGGCCTTCTCCAGCCAGATCGGTGACCAGCAGCGTTCCGCACGCCTGTATCAGGGTGAGGCCTTCTTCGACGTAACGGCCAGATCGGGACGGCCACTAGAAATCGAAGCGGGACCGGTGCGCATGAGCGCCAACAGCACCGAATTTTCCGTACGTTACCTGAACGGTGTTGCGCAAGTGCGCGTGCAGCGCGGTGCCGTCGACGTGCGCGCCACGCGCGGCGACTCCAGCGTCAGTCTGGGCGCCGGAGAAAGCGTTCGCGTCGGCCCCGCAGGTTTCGGGCACCGTGAAAAGCTCGACCCGACCCAGGACTTCGCCTGGGTACAAGGCCGACTGATCTTCGACAACTGCCCGCTCAGTGAGGTACTGGCTGAACTGCGCCGTTACTATCCCGGCTGGATCATCAGCACCAATGCGCAGCTGGATCGTATTGCGGTAACCGGCAACTACCGTCTGGACAGCCCGCTTGACGTAGTACGCTCGCTGGCACAGATCACCTCGGCAAGCCTTCATGAAATGCCCGCACTGGTGATTCTCAACTGAAGGAAAGTTTTTTTACTCGATAGCGACTGCCCGTTCGTCTAGTCATAGCCAATGCAACTGATTCTCATTTTGAAACAGTCTGTAAACACTATGACGAGCAATACCCCAGGGAGCGCTACCGATGTCATCCACGTTCACGCCTGCCGCCCGATCGCGCGCACGGCTCACGCTTTCTTTGCTGACCCTTGCGGTGCTGGGTGCCAGCCTGCAGACGCAGACCGCCAGCGCGGCCAGTGAAAGTACCCGGCCGGCGCACCCGTCAGGCACCTACCGATTCTCGATCGGCCAGCAACCGCTGGTGTCGGCCCTGAACGAGTTCAGCCGCGTGACCGGATGGCAGGTGGGCATGCCAGCGGAGCTGGCTCAAAACGTCATCTCTCCAGGCGCTCGCGGCAACCTGAGCGCCGCACAGGCGCTGGACAACATGCTGGCTGGCACTTCGCTGAGCTACCGCAATCCGGGCAACAACACGGTAGTCCTGGAAAAGCGCACCGCGGCTGCCGGTGTCATGGCGCTCGACCAGATAACCGTCAGCGCCACGCGTCAGGCTCAGGATGTCGTCACGGTGCCGAGCACCGTCAGCATACATTCCCGTGCAGAACTGGACCGCAGCAATGTCAACACCCTTCGCGATCTGGTTCGCTACGAGCCAGGGGTTTCGGTGGGCGGCGCAGGACAACGGGCAGGCACGACCGGCTATAACATCCGCGGTATCGATGGCAACCGGATCCTGACTCAGGTCGACGGCGTCGAGGTTCCTGACAGCTTTTTCACCGGACCTTATGCGCAGACCCATCGCAACTACGTCGACCCGGAGATCGTCAAGCGCGTGGAAATCCTCCGCGGCCCCGCGTCTGCGCTGTACGGCAGCAGCGCGATTGGTGGCGTAGTCAGCTATTACACACTGGACCCGGACGACATCATCAAGCCGGACAAGGACGTCGGCGCGCGCCTGAAAACCGGCTACAGCTCGGCAGACCAAAGCTGGCTCAATTCAGCCACCGTCGCAGGGCGACTGGGCGAGTTCGACGCCTTGCTGCACCTGAGCCAGCGCAATGGTCATGAAACCGAATCGCATGGCAGCACCGGTGGCAACGGCCTGAGCCGCACCGAAGCCAACCCTCAGGACGCACGCAGTACCAACATTCTGGCCAAACTGGGCTGGAACTACGGTGACGGTTCGCGCCTGGCTCTGGCCTACGAGAAGTACAAGGACGACCGTGACAGCAATCTGAAAAGCGCAGTCGGCGGCCCATTCACCAACGGCAGCGGGCTGGGCATGTACCAGTCGCGCGAAGGTAACGACACTATCACCCGCGAGCGCTTCGGCATCGAAAACAGCTTCGCCCTCGACAGTCTGCTGGTCGACAACGTCAAGTGGAGCCTGAACTACCAGACCGCGAAGACCGATCAGAGCACTCGGGAACGTTATTTTCCGTTCTCCCGAGACGTCATTCGTGACCGCGACACGCACTATCAGGAAAAGCAGTGGGTATTCGATGCCCAGCTGGACAAGGCATTCTCGCTTGCCAGCACGGACCATGTGCTGACCTACGGCACGACGGTCAAGCAGCAGAAAGTCACCGGACTGCGCAGCGGCAGCGGGACCTGTGCGCGCGTATTCGGCTCCTGCCGCGTGGTCGGCGCAGACAGCCCGAGCGACCGGCTGGCCGCAACGAGTGATTTCCCGGACCCGACCATCACCAGCTATGCGCTGTTCGCACAGGATCAGATCAGCTGGAACGACTGGACCTTCATGCCCGGTGTACGTTACGACCACACCCGGCTCGATCCGAAGTTCACCTCGCAATTTCTCAGATCGGTCAGCTTGACCGACCCGGCTCAGGCGAACGATGAAACCCGGACCTGGCATCGTCTGTCGCCCAAGTTCGGCGTGACCTATGCGCTCAGCGACGCCTACACCTGGTACGGCCAGTATGCCGAGGGCTTCCGCACACCGTCGGCCAAGTCGCTTTACGGGCGCTTCGAAAACCCGACGGCTGGCTACGTGGTCGAACCCAACCCGAACCTGGAGCCCGAGACCAGCAAAAGTTATGAAACCGGCCTGCGCGGCCGCTTCGAATCCGGCTCGTTCGACATCGCAGTGTTCTACAACAAATACCGTGATTTCATCAACGAGGACGCCATCACTCCCGGTTACAACGAGCTCACGTTCCAGTCCAACAACATCAAGCATGCCACGCTGAAAGGGGCCGAACTCAAGGGTCGCCTCGACCTCGACAGCCTCGGCGCACCGAACGGTCTCTACAGCCAGGCATCGATTGCCTACGTGCAGGGCCGCAACAATGACACCGGCGAGCCGATCAACAGTGTCAACCCGCTGACCGGTGTTATCGGCATGGGTTATGAGCAGAACGACTACGGCGGCCTGCTGAGCTGGACGCTGGTCAAGCGCAAGAATCGCGTGGACGACAGCAACTTCCACACGCCGGACGGCACCTCCAGCCAATTCAAGACACCAGGGTTCGGCATTCTGGACCTGACCGGCTACTACAAGGTCAGCGACGATGTGACCTTGAATGCAGGCCTGTACAACCTGACCGACAAAAAATACTGGCTCTGGGACGATGTGCGCGGCTACGACGGCGTGGGAGAAGCAGGTGTAACCGCGCCCGCCAACCTGGATCGTCTGACTCAGCCGGGGCGCAACTTCAGCGTCAACCTGGTGTGGGATATCTGAGCCCGAAAGCAACTGAAAGCCCGTCGCCGAATGTGTCGGCGACAGGTTTTTTTTACGCGTTCGGGCCTGGCCATTCGTCTATTCAACAAGCCCCTTTTTCAGCAAGGAAGAATTCCATGACTCTTGATCAGAACCGACCGACCTCGCGTTCACAACGCCTGAATCAGATCACTCACGCGCCGCATGAAACGCTCGACAAGGCGGTCAAGGCTCACGCACCGTTTGAAACCCTCGCCAGCTACGCACGTTTCGTGGTCGCTCAATACCTTTTCCAGGCGGAGCTGCAAAGCCTGTACAACGAGCCTGCGCTCCAGGCAATCATCAGCGACCTGCCGGCACGCTGCCGGGCTGCACAGGCCAGAGCGGACCTTTCGGACCTGAACGTGGACATTCCCCCACCGGTGGCTGGCGCCGTGCAAGGTTCGAGTACCGCAGAGGCACTCGGCTGGCTGTTCGTCTCCGAAGGTTCCAAGCTGGGTGCCGCGTTTCTGATCAAACGCGCCGAAGCCTTGAACCTGAACCACAGCTTTGGCGCACGCCATTTGGGTGAGCCTGCGGGAGGCCGTGCTGCGGGCTGGAAAGCCTTTGTCGGCGCGCTTGATGAGCTGACACTGACCGCAGAACAGGAGGCAGAACTGGATCGGGGTGCCATCGCTGCATTCGAGCGCTTCAGCGTCCTGCTGCAGTACGCCTACGCCCATGCCCCGGTTGCGGACATGGCACAGGCATGAAAAAACGCCCGGTGCTGTTAAGCTGGCCGGGCTCCCCGAACCTGCCTGTAGAGACCATGACGTACAAACCACCCGGCTCAAGACTTTCACGCCTTTTATACGGCATTCTCGCGTATGTCGCCCTCGGCATAGGCATTGTTGCGATCTTCATCCCCGGCCTGCCGACCACCGAGTTCATTCTGCTCGCGGCCTGGGCTGCGACACGCAGCTCGCCGCGCCTGAATGCCTGGCTGGAAAACCACCGTGTATTCGGACCGATTCTGTACAACTGGCGTAACGGCAGGCTGGTCGCCCGCAAGGCCAAGATCAGCGCCACCATCAGTATGCTCGTCTGCGCTGTGGTGATGCTGAGCCTGATCGGCCACGCCTGGTGGCTGTATCTGGCCCTTACGGGCATGGCACTGGGCAATCTATGGATCTGGTCGAGGCCGGAACCCGGCAGGGACAATCGCTGAGTAGACATGCACCGGGCTGAACTGCGCAGATGCGTGCAGTGTCTGACTGAACACACTCATCACTTGATGGAGCACCTCCATGTACGAGCCAGGCCATCTGCATCTCACTCACGTGGCGTTGCAGCCTACGGATATCAGCTACGACATTCACCTGAGCTATGAAGTGAACGAAGACCCGAAAGATGGCACTTGCGTGCACTTCACCATGAAGGGTGAAATCAACGGCAAGCCGTTCGAAGAGCAATTCCAGCTGACCCGTGATCTGGCCTTCAACTTTGCTCACGATGCAAGCCGCATTGCCATAAGACACGGCCTGCCGAACTCGGCCTCACTGCCCATCGCCCAACACAAGGACTACGACCGAATGTTTGCGGACATTCGCGACAAACTCCACGTCAGGTCAGGCGAGCCGGTGAAGCCGGAGCATCTGGAGTAGCGCTTCGGGCTTGAGCTTCAGGCTGTCATGCCCACGCTCTGCGTCCTGTCTTGAACGCACGACGCGCCACAGATATGTGACGCAGAGCGTAACCCAGGACATTCCCACGCTGGAGCGTGCGTAACGAGAACTGCCTGGGAGAACACTACCGTGCCCAGGCTCACCGGCGGATTTCACCAAACCCGCCGCCACAAGGCATACTTGCCGCCCCATCACTCGCGAACCTTCAACGCCTCATGCGCATCCATGTCAGCTTCATCGACCGCGTCGGTATTACCCAGGAAGTGCTGGCGATTCTGGGTGGACGCAATCTGAATCTGGATGCGGTGGAGATGGTGCCGCCCAATGTGTACATCGATGCGCCCACCCTTAGCCACCAGATGCTCGAAGAGCTCAAGGATGCGTTGTTCCGGGTGCGCGGTGTGGAAGCGATCACCGTGGTGGACATCCTTCCGGGGCAGCGCCGCCATCTGCAACTGGACGCGCTGCTTGCAGCCATGACCGACCCGGTGCTGGCACTGGACAGCGCCGGGCATGTGCTGCTGGCCAATCCTGCGCTTATCACGCTGATCGGTCGCGAACCGGCAGGCGAATCGATTGGTGAGCTGTTCAGCGACCCAAGCCTGCACGTCGCATTACTGGAAAACGGCTTTCGTCTGCCGCTGCGCGAGATCACGCTGAACGGTGAAGCACTGCTGCTGGATGCCACTCCGATCACCGAAGCGGGTGCGCTGATTACCCTTTATCTGCCCAGTCGTATCGGCGAACGCTTGTCGGCGTTACATCACGATTACGCCGAAGGCTTCGATGCCCTGCTCGGCGACTCTGCCGCAATCCGCACGCTCAAGGCCAGAGCGCAGCGTGTGGCAGCACTGGACGCGCCGCTGCTGATTCAGGGCGAGACCGGCACTGGCAAAGAGCTGGTAGCACGGGCTTGCCACGCCAGCAGCGCCCGCCACGGCGAACCGTTTCTGGCGCTGAACTGCGCAGCGCTCCCGGAAAATCTCGCTGAAAGCGAACTGTTCGGTTACGCCCCCGGAGCCTTTACCGGCGCTCAGCGCGGTGGCAAGCCGGGGCTGATGGAGCTGGCCAACCAGGGCACCGTGTTTCTGGATGAAATCGGCGAAATGTCGCCCTATCTGCAAGCCAAACTGTTGCGGTTTCTAAACGATGGCAGCTTTCGCCGTGTCGGTGGGGACCGGGAAGTCAGGGTCAATGTGCGTATTCTCAGCGCCACCCATCGGGATCTGGAGAAAATGGTCAGTGAAGGGACGTTCCGTGAGGACCTTTTCTACCGTCTCAACGTCCTCAATCTGCAAGTTCCGCCGCTGCGTGAACGAGGCCAGGACATTCTGTTACTGGCCCGCTACTTCATGGAGCAGGCCTGCGCCCAGATTCAGCGGCCGGTTTGCCGGCTTGCACATGGCACCTACCCTGCCCTGCTGGGCAATCGCTGGCCGGGCAACGTACGGCAATTGCAGAACGTGATTTTCCGCGCCGCTGCCATCTGTGAACACACTCAAGTGGATATAGGCGATCTGGACATTGCAGGCACTGCGGTAGCACGTCAGAACGACAGTTCGATAGACAGCCTTGAACATGCCGTCGAAGCTTTCGAACGGGATCTGCTCGAAAAGCTCTACGCAGACTACCCGTCTACCCGTCAGCTGGCCAACCGCCTGCATACTTCGCACACGGCCATTGCGCACCGCTTGCGAAAATATGGAATTCCCGGCAAGCGCTAGTGGATTGACGTCAATTATCTAAATATATTCCGAAAGCTTCATTTAATATCCGATTGGCCGATAACGATCTGGTATGGTCCACAAACCTCTTATCATCCATTTGAGTGGATGTCCGTAAGTGTGATTACGGCCGTGATGGCAGAAAGGTCAGATAGTACCGGGAAGTCATATGCCAACCCCGCCAGTAGACCGCCCGCTCGTCGACGCTCAGTCTCGCGCTGAGAAAATCGTCGAATCTCGCCGTCAGAAAACCCTGCTCAAGACTGGCGCGCTGCAGGACGCCATTTTCAACAGCGCCTACTTCTCCAGCATCGCCACTGACGAACACGGCGTTATTCAGATATTCAATGTCGGTGCCGAACGTATGCTCGGTTACCACTCGGAGGATGTGGTCGACAAAATCACGCCGGCAGACATCTCCGACCCGGCTGAGCTCATCCTTCGCGCGGCAGCACTCAGCCATGAGTTGAACACGCCCATCACGCCAGGCTTTGAGGCATTGGTATTCAAGGCTTCGCGTGGCATCGAAGATATCTACGAACTGACCTACATCCGCAAGGACGGCAGCCGTCTTTCGGCCATGGTGTCAGTCACTTCGCTGCGTGACAGCGCCGAAACCATCATCGGTTATCTGCTGATCGGTACAGATAACACCGCGCGCAAACAGGAGGAGGAAGCTCAGGCCTTGCTGGACCAGCGGTTGCGGGACCAGCAGTTCTATACCCGTTCGCTGATCGAATCGAACATCGATGCGCTGATGATGACTGACCCGCAAGGCATCATTTCCGATGTCAACAAGCAGATGATGGCGCTGACCGGGCGTACCCGGGATGAATTGATCGGCGCGCCCTGCAAGAACTTCTTTACCGATCCGGCGAGTGCCGATGCCGCTATCAAGCGCGTGCTCAGCGAACACAAGGTCAGCGACTACGAACTCACCGTGCGCGCCTACGACGGCACCGAAACCGTCGTGTCCTACAACGCTGCGACTTTTCATGACCGTGACCGCAAACTCAAGGGCGTCTTCGCAGCCGCCCGCGACGTGACCGAGCGCAAACGTTTCGAGCGTACGCTGGAAGAAAAGAACATCGAGCTGGAGCACGCCAGCCATATGAAGTCTGAATTCCTTGCCACCATGTCTCACGAGCTGCGCACGCCGCTCAACGCCGTCATCGGTTTTTCCGAGGCACTCAAGGACGGCATGGTTGGTGACATGACCGATGCCCAGCGGCGCTACATAGGCGATATCTTCAACAGCGGCCAGCATCTGCTGTCGCTGATAAACGACATTCTCGACCTGTCCAAGGTCGAAGCCGGAATGATGACGCTGGAGCTTGAACCGGTCGATCTTGACGAACTGTTGAGCAACAGCCTGCTGATCGTTCGCGAGCAGGCGGCTCTGCAACGCATTCAACTGAAACTGGAAACAGAAGCCGATTTCGGCCTCCTTGAACTGGACCGGCGCAAAACCAAGCAGATTGTCTACAACCTGCTGGCCAACGCGGTGAAATTCAGCGAACCCGGCGGCTGGGTGACGCTGGCCGTGCGTACGGTGCCGTTTGCGCAGGCAGGCCTCATCGAGGGTGACTGGCCAGTACACGGGTTCCCCCTGCCGTCCAGTGACTACGAGCAGTTTCTGGAACTGAGCGTCAGCGACTCGGGAATCGGCATCGCCCAGAGCGATATGAACAAGCTGTTCAAAGCCTTCAGCCAGATAGACAGTGGTCTGGCACGCAAATTCGAGGGCACCGGGCTGGGTCTGGCGATGGTAAAGCAACTGACCGAACTGCATGGCGGCTGCGTTGCCGTTGCCAGCGTAAAGGACCTCGGTGCGCGTTTCGTGGCCTGGCTGCCCATTCGCCCGCTTGAATCCGGAGAGGCGCAATGGCCCAGATCCTGATCATCGAAGACAACGCTGCGAACATGCGTCTGACAGAACTGTTACTGACCAGTGCCGGTCACGGCGTGCTATCGGCAGTCGATGCCGAAACCGGCTTGAAACTGGCCCGCGATCGTCAGCCGGACCTGATTCTGATGGACATCCATCTGCCGGAAATGGACGGCCTGGCCGCGACAGCGCTGTTGAAGAAAGACGCTGTTACAGCAGCGATTCCAGTGGTTGCACTGACGGCGATGGCCATGAAGGAAGACAAGGAAAAGATCCGCCTGGCGGGCTGCAACGCTTATATCATCAAGCCGTTGCGCTACAAGGAGCTATACCGGGTCATCGACACCCTGCTGGAAAAAAATCTGCCTCAACAGCCCATTACCTGAGCATTCGATATGACCCAGAGCGCCGCAACCATCCTGATTATCGATGACGATGTCCATGTCCGAGACCTGCTGGAGGTTCTGCTGCAGAACCAGGGTTATCGGACGCTGACCGCGGAATCAGGCGAACTGGCGCTGGCAATGGTCGAACAGCAGTCGCCCGACCTGATCCTGCTGGACATCATGATGCCGGGAATGGACGGCTACGAAGTCGCCAGCCGGCTCAAGGCTGGCAAGAGCACTGCCAACATACCGATTATCATGCTCTCGGCACTGGGTGATCAGAGCGCCCGGCTGTCGGGGCTGGAAGCCGGTGCCGAGGAGTACCTCAGCAAACCTGTGGACAGCGCCGAACTGTGGCTGCGCGTGCGAAACCTGCTGCGCCTCAAGGCATTCGGCGATTACCTGAAAAGCCACAGCCTGATCCTCGAAGACCAGTTGCAGCAGCGCACAATCGACCTTGAGCGCTTTCGCACGGTGATGGACGCCTCCGAAGACGCGATTTTCCTGATCAACCGCAACACCATGAGCCTGATCGAATTCAACCGCCGGGCATGCCAGTTGCTGGGCTATACCGCCGAGGAGCTGTCGCACAAGACACCCGCCGAGCTGGGCGAAACGTCCATGGAGCAGCTTGAGGTCGTGTACGACCAGATCATTGCCGGCAAAGGCCCCAGCGAACCGCTGGAAACCCAGATTCGCGACAAGAGCGGGCGCGATGTCGAAGTCGAAATCCATCGCCAGGCCTATCGCACCGGCGAGGACTGGGTCATCGTCGGCATCGTGCGCGACATCACCCGGCGCAAGGAAAGCGATCAACGCCTGCTGACCATGGCCCACTACGATGCGCTGACCGGGCTGCCCAATCGTGACCTGTTTTTTACCAGCCTGCAGATGGGCTTGACCCAGGCGGCCATCAGCCGCTGGAGGCTGGCGGCGCTGACGGTCAATCTGGACGGTTTCAAGAACATCAATGAAACCTGGGGGCATGTGCTGGGCGACGAGGTGCTTCTGGAAGTGAGCCACCGCCTGTCGGAGTGCCTCAACGCCAGCGACACTCTCGGCCGTGTGGATGGCGATCAATTTGCACTGATCCTGATGCTTCGTGATGGCCAGGCCGATACCCGTCAGACGCTGGACCGCATACGTAACGCATTGCGGGTGCCCTTTGAGATCGAGGGCCAGAGCATTGTCATGACCGCCAGCATTGGCATTGCTCTCTATCCGGAGGATGGCGAAGACTCACGCGAGCTGATCAAACATGCCTATACCGCGATGAACAGCGCCAAAAAAATGGGCCCGGACACCTACCGGTTCTATACCGCGCAGATGAATGCCGACGTCTCGGCGCGCCTGGACCTTGAAGCGGCTTTACGCGACGCCGTACAAAAGCGGGCTTTCGAAATTGTCTACCAGCCCAAGCTGAACCTGAACAATAACCGGGTATGCGGGCTTGAAGCGCTGCTGCGCTGGCCACGCCCTGGCCAGCCTGGCGTTTCGCCCGCCGTATTCGTGCCTGTGCTGGAAAGCCTGGGGCTGATCGGTGAAGTCGGCAATTGGGTCGTCGACAGCGTCTGTGCCCAGATTGCGAAATGGCAACGTGCCGGGCTGGGGTCGTTTCAGGTAGCAATCAATATTTCCGGGCAACAGATTTCCAGCAGCAGCCTGGTGGCCGACATTCGTCAGGCACTCGAGAAACACAAGGTTGCGCCGGAATGGCTGGAGGTCGAGCTGACGGAAAGCTCGTTGATGGAAAACACCTCCCACACCATCGCCACCCTGGGAACCCTGCGGGCCAATGGCGTGAGCATTTCCATCGACGATTTCGGCACTGGCTATTCAAGTCTGGCGTACCTGCGCCGATTCCCTATCGACAAGCTTAAAATCGATATCGCATTCATTCGCGAGGTAACCAGCAACCCACAGGACGCGGCCATTGCCAGAGCTATCATCGAACTGGCTCACAGCCTCGACCTGCAGGTTATCGCTGAGGGTGTGGAAACACCCGAGCAACTGGCGTTCCTGCGCGAAAACCATTGCGATCAAATCCAGGGTTATCTGATCAGCAAGCCGCTGCCACTTGAAGAGCTCGAGGTATTTCTGCGCTCACCGGCACGCCGCGTCGGGTAACACGGCATGATCGGCACAGGCGGTGCCGTTCATGCATTTTTGAAGGAGTTCGCTGCATGCGGTGTTTGCAAGCTGTACTTTTAGGGATGCTAAGTGTGGCGAGCCTGGTCCAGGCGCAAACGTCCACCGATGCCGGGCTGATCGAGGACACTGCGTCCGCCAGCGCAGCTGCTCCGGCCAGCGAAGCACGAGGCGTGCTGCGAGCGACCAATCAGGCGGTGCTCGCCAGCGAGTTGTCTGGCCGTATTATTGACCTGCCTTTCCAGGAAGGCGAGTCGTTCAACAAGGGCGATACCCTGGCGCGCTTCGACTGCTCGGCCTATCAGGCTCAGCTCAATGCCGCGCAGGCGGCCAGCCGTGGTGCCAGCGAAGAACTGGCGCACAACCGGCAACTGGCGGCGCTCAACTCGGTGGGCCGCTTCGAGGTGGCTCGCGCCGAAGCGAAGCTTTCCGAAACTCAGGCGCAGTCCGGCGTCTATCAGGTACAGATCAAACGCTGCAGCGTCATTGCGCCTTATGACGGGCAAATCGTCGAGCGCAAGGTCAAACGTTACGAGAGCGTTGCAGCCGGTACGCCGATGCTCGAGATCGTCGACAACCGTACCCTGGAAATCCACTTGCTGGTGCCCTCGCGCTGGATGAGCAAACTCAAGCCCGGCCAGACCTTCAGTTTCGTTCCCGACGAGACCGGCCAGCCACTGACTGCCACGGTCAAGCGCCTCGGCGCACGCATTGATGAAGGTAGCCAGACATTGCTGCTGATCGCCAGCCTGCCCAAAGCCGAGGGTCTGCTGGGAGGCATGAGCGGTACGGCACATTTTGCGGAGGTGAAGTGAACGCCCCCGTGTCCGGCGCGGTTGAACGGGTTTTCGCGCAATTTCTCGACCTTGAACGGCTGACCCGCGCTGCGCCTGCGATCGAGCAACTGGCCTACAGCCTGGTCAACGACAGCCAGGGCTTGTTCGGCTATCGCCATGCGGCACTGGTGATCGCTGGCAAGGTGCGCGCGGTGACCGGTGTCAGCGTCATCGAACCCAACGCGCCATTCGTAGCCTTTGTCGAGCATGCCGTCGGCCAGTTGCTGAAGCTGGAGCGGGTCAAGCCGGCGCGCGTCGTGCACATGGATTCAGTCAGTGCGTCGGTGCGCGATGACTGGAACAGCCTGTCGGCACCGCATGTTTTCTGGCTGCCGTTGCAGGACCGCAAAGGTGACGTGTTTGGCGGCCTTTGGCTGGCCCGCGACACGCCGTGGACACCCGCAGAGCAAGTCCTGCTGGCGCAACTGGGCGATACCTGCAGCCATGCGTGGCTCGCGTTGCAGCCCGGCAAACCCTGGCGCTTGCGCTTTAACCGCAAACGTCAGGCCTTACTAGTGGTGCTCGCGCTGCTGTGCCTGCTCATTCCAGTGCGTCAGTCGGTACTGGCACCCGCCGAGGTCGTACCGCTGGGCGGACGCGTGGTGGCTGCGCCGCTGGATGGCGTCGTGGCCGAGTTTCTGGTCAAACCCAATCAGCCCGTCAAGGCCGGTGACCTGCTGTTGCGGTTCGAGAACACCACCCTCAAGGCCCAGGCCGATGTAGCCGAACGTGCGCTGGGCGTGGCTGAAGCTGAGCTGAAAGCCAACTCGCAGCGTTCTTTCGCCGATGCCGAATCCAGTTCGCGAATCGACCTGCTGGCGGCTCGCGTCGAGCAGAAGCGTGCCGAGCGCGACTACGCTCGCGAGCTGTTGAAGCGCAGTGAGGTACGCGCCGAGCGCGACGGCATCGCGGTATTTGCCGATGCTCAGCGCTGGCTTGGCAAGCCGGTACAAACGGGCGAACGACTCCTGGAAATTGCCGACCCGACTCAGGCCGAGCTGCGCATCGAGCTCGCAGTTGGCGACGCCATCGCGCTGCAACCGGATGCCGAAATCGCGCTGTTCCTGGACAGCGATCCGCTGCAACGTCACGCCGCCCGTCTTGAACGGGCAGCCTATGAGGCCCAGCCCACACCTGGCGGGCAACTGGCTTATCGTCTGGATGCCAGCTTTCTCGACGCGCCGCCACCGCGGATCGGCCTGCGCGGCACAGCCAAGGTATTCGGTGGCCGTGCTCCGCTGGCGCTGTATCTGCTGCGTCGTCCTCTTGCCGGTCTGCGTCAAAGCGTAGGCCTGTAATGAACCTGCCCAACCTGCGTGCAGATTTGCAGCTCACGCCTGCGGCCCCGGCCCTTGACGGTTCGCCACGCTGGACCCTGGCCGATCCGGTGCGCGGCCGCTATTTCAAGCTTGGCACCCAGGCTATTCGCCTGTTGCGTCATTGGGCGCTGGGTGATGCTTCGCGGGTGCTCCAAGCGGCCAATCGCGAGCCGGGCCTGCCGTTGGGCGACACCGAGATTGAAGAACTGCTGCGGTTTTTGCGCGGCCATGACCTGATCGCCGCGCGCGACCCGGAACAACGCGCCAGCTACCTCTATAAGGCTGCGGCGTCGCGGCACGGGCTGTGGCAGATGCTTTTGCATCAATACCTGTTTTTTCGCATTCCGCTCTGGCGTCCGGACGCGTTTCTCAACAAGGTCTGGCCTTGGCTGGCACGCTACGGTTCACGGCTGCTGCGCTATGGGCTGCCGCTCACACTGGGGTTGGGAATTTTTCTGGTAGCCCGGGACTGGCAACGCTTCATCGGGACCTTCCCGCACCTGTTCAGCCTCGGTGGCGCTCTGGCATTCGGTGCAGCGCTGTTTTTCGCCAAACTCTGTCATGAGTTTGGCCATGCCTTCATGGCTAAACGTGCCGGATGCCGGGTGCAGAGCATGGGCGTGGCGTTCATGGTCCTGCTGCCGCTGTTCTATACGGATGTCAGCGATGCCTGGCGGGTCAATGATCGCCGCGCCCGACTGCTGATCGGCGCGGGTGGCGTGCTGGCGGAAATGTTGCTGGCGTGCATCGCCCTGCTGACCTGGTCACTCTTGCCAGACGGACCGGCGCGCACTGCGGCGTTCATGCTCGCCAGCGCGACCTGGCTGACGACAGTAGTGGTCAACCTCAATCCATTCATGCGCTTCGATGGTTACTTTCTGATCAGCGACTTGTGGGAAGTCGACAATCTTCAGGGGCGAGCTTTCGCCCTGTGTCGCTGGCGACTGCGCGAGGCGCTGTTCGGCTATGGCCTTCCTGCCCCCGAACCCTGGTCGCCCGCCATGCAGCGTCGACTACTGTGGTGGGGGTATCTTTCATGGCTATGGCGTGCCGCACTGTTTTTCGGTATTGCGCTGGCGGTCTACCATCTTTTTTTCAAATTGCTGGGGATTTTCCTGATGCTGGTGGAGCTGGGCTGGTTTATCTTCCTGCCGATTTTCAAGGAATGTCTTCACTGGTGGTCAAACCGCAAGCAGGCGTACGCGCCGCGCGTCGTGCTCAGTATTACCGCATTGCTGGCTGTGTTGGCGCTGCTGATCGTACCGTGGCACAGCAGTGTCGAGGTGCCGGTGATGCTGGAAGCCGAAAGCGTGACCGCCGTTCATGCCCCGGCCGCTGCCAGAGTCAGGCAGGTCAATGTGCGTGACGGCCAGAAGGTCGAACAAGGCGCGGTGCTGATGGAACTGGAATCTCCGGATATCGATTCGCGGCAAAGTATCGTGCGCCGTGAAATCAATATTCTGCAGTTACAGATGCGTCGTCAGGCCGGCCGCAGCGAGACCGCCGCCGATGCAGGCATTCTTGAACAACGCCTGGCCGAGGCAGTTGCCGAGTATCGCGGCCTGGCAGCACGTCGCGAGCGCTTGTTATTGCGCGCGCCAAAGGCGGGGCAGGTGCGCGATCTGCTGCCGCAGTTGAGCGTCGGACGCTGGGTCTCGAGCAAGGATCCGCTGTTGCGTATTGTCGAGGACGGCACCCGGATTCGTGGTTATGTGGCAGAGAATGCCTTGTGGCGTATCGCGCCCGGAGACCGTGGACGTTTCATTGCCGACGACCCGATGCGTGAGTCACTGGCCGTGGAGCTTCAGGAAGTGGATGCCAACGGCGTGGCGTGGCTGGATCAAGAGGCGCTGAGTTCCGATCACCACGGACCTATTGCGGTACGCCGGGACGAAAATCAACGCGCCGAACCGGTACAAGGTCAGTATGGTGTACGCCTCAAACTGGTCGACAATACCACTGCGCCTTCCCAGCCCTTGCGCGGTGTTGCCGTGCTGGACGGCCGCAGTGAATCCCTGCTGGGCGCAACCTGGCGCAGGCTTGCCGCCTTGGGAGTAAGAGAAAGCGGGTTCTGAAGCTGACACATGGACAGAGGACAGCACACATGACAAAAAAACCTTTCGCCAATATCGATGGGCTGGTGGTGCGGCCATCGAGAGAAACCGATAGCGCCTTTCTGCAGATGCTCTATCACTCGGCGCGCCCCGACCTGCAATTGATCGACGGCGAACGCGATCAGGTTGAAGACATCATCGCCCAGCAGTTTCGCGTGCAGGATCTGGGGCAGGGAGAAAACTTCCCCAACGCCATGCGCTATGTCATTGAAAAACTCGGCACGCCCATCGGCGCGCTGGTCACCGATTTCGGCCACAACGAGATTCGCGTGCTGTATCTGGCGTTCATTCCGGCAGCGCGCGGCAAGGGCTATGGGCGTAACATCGTGCAAGGCGTGCAGCAGGCGGCCGAGCAGATACGCTGTCCGGTCGCAACGGTGGTCTGGGCCAACAACCCCCACGCGCGCCAGCATTATCTGGCGCTGGGGTTTCAGGTTCAGGAACGGGACGTGGCAGCCGAGCGGCTGATCTGGTACCCAGGTCAGGCTTCGGCTGGCTGATCAGTTGAAGCTTATGCAGTAGTAGGCCAGGCTTTCGTCGCGGCCCAATGCAGGAACACGAGACACGAATACATCCCTCAACAGACCCAGCGCTGGCAGCTCGACCGAACAGGATCCGTCGACGAACGCGCTGGGCTCAAGTGACTCAAGAGACACATTGAACGGCAGTCGCTTGTGTTGAGCGGCACGCGACTGCGGTTTTTCGGCAACCGCGGATACCAGCACGGGAACCTGACCGCCGTCACTCAATTGCAACAGACAGGCAGAACCCAGCATATTCCGGAAATATTCGACAGTAACATCTTGCAGCATGTCCACTCTCCAGCAACGTCTGTTCGAAGAGCCCGTCCCTGGGCTCGTATCAATCAATCCTGCACAGGATAAAGCCCTTGCAGCGCGATACTGAAGTTAACCACTAGGAACGGGTTCATGCTGTCAATCGGTAGGCTGCCTCCGACAGACTGCATGGTTCCGCTGATGGCCGTACTGACACCCTTTTGCTGAACAGGGGCACTGCCCGCGTTGGGCGAAAAGATATTGGCGGAAGTCGGTCCTCCGCTTGACGCGCCGATGAAGGCATTGTCAGCGGTTGGCGCGATAGTTGCCCCTGTCACCGCCGGATTGGCCAGGTTGATTGTGGTAGTCGCTGTCAGCGTGCTGAGTGCATGGACATGAGCCGGCATATTAGCAATGGCGACCGTGACCTTTTCAACGCCCGATACAGCCCCGATGACGCGGTTGGTCAGCCCGACCCCTGTACCCTGATTGACCGGCACACGCCCCTGAAGGTTGGGTAACATGAAGTTCTGGTTGGCGGTACCGCCATAAGTTATCCCGAGTAGCGAATACAAGGCCTGATATTGATTAAGCGTCAGTGTTTGCCCATTGCACTTCGCCCAACCCGAAGGCGCAAATGGAAAGGCAAACGTCATGATCGAACCCATAAAAACTTCCATACACCCTCATCCTTCTTCTATGTCATGGGAAACTTCGATCCACCGGGGCCAAGGTCCACAGGTGGCAGAATAAAAGCGTAGACGCAGTTTTCAAGGTGTAAATGTTTTTGCAAATGACCGTTGACCACTGCACATCCAGTGACGCTCAGCAGTCGCCGTCGGAAAGTTCACTACCGTTCATCTGATATTCATCATTCTTTCATCGGGAAAACCCAATAAAACCGGTAGGAGGATCGCTGAATCGGTTTTTTTACCGTTCCCATCCCTCAAGACATGCTGGCTCCTGTCGAACTACTAGCATATGAATGCACTTTGTTACGTAGTTCACACACTCGTATAAACAGCTGTTTTCCGAGGCGCATGGATGCAAAAATTCCATTTCATTGCAGGTTTGCCACGATCGGGTTCCACCCTGCTATCGGCCATTCTCCTGCAAAATCCGCGCTTTCATGCGGGTATGAGCAGCCCGGTCGGCTCTCTTTTCTCCAGTATTCTTGGCCAGTGCAGCGCTGGCAGTGAATTCTCCTCGGTGATCAATACCGATGTGCGTCGTCGCTTGTTGCGCGGGGTTTTCGAGTCCTACTACGCCGACAAAGCCGATAAAGACGTGGTGTTCGATACAAACCGTGGCTGGTGCTCACGCCTGCCCGCGCTCATGGACCTGTTCCCGCAAAGCAAAGTGATTGCCTGCGTGCGTAACGTCGCCTGGGTGATGGACAGCATCGAACGCCTGTACCGCGCCAACCCTTTTGAAAACACCAAGCTGTTCAACGATGACGTGGAACGCAATACGGTCTACAGCCGGGTCGAGACGCTGGCGCAGCGCAACCGCTTGGTGGGCTTTGCCTGGGCCTCGCTCAAGGAAGCCTATTACGGCGAGCATGCCGGCTCGATTCTGCTGATCGATTACGACCTTCTGTCTCAGGCACCGGACCGCGTCATGCGGCTGGTCTACGACTTCATTGGCGAACCGTGGTTCGAACACGACTTCAACCACCTCGCCTATGACGCACCGCAGTTCGATGACGCGCTGGGCGTATCAGGCTTGCACAAGGTCAAGCCGCGCGTTGCGCTGGAGCAAAGGCCCACCATCCTGCCGCCCGACCTGTTCGAGCAGTATTCAAAGTTGTCGTTCTGGAATGACGGGTCTGCCAGCGCAGCCAATGTCATCCGCATGAAATCAGACGCCGCCGTCAACTGACGGCGGCTTTATCACTCGTAACGTTCGATCTCTGGTGAGCAGCATGTGGTGGAATAAACAAAAGTCGCGGACTACAAAGCGTGCACCGTCGAGTGCAACCTCCCCTGTTTCGCCCATGATCATGTCTCTCGAACCGCGCATGCTGTTCGACGGTGCGGTTGCGGCAACGGTCGCCGAAGCGGCCCAGCCGGACAGCCAGCCGACGCCGGACGCCTCGGCCAAGAGCGCCGAGCAGGCCAACAGCGCCAGCAACGACCATCACGCGCAAGCGCCAGCCTCTTCGGACGTGGCCGCGACCCCTGCCGCCGTGCCTGGCACCACTGTCGTATTCGTCGATTCACGGGTAAAGGATTCGGCCAGCCTGCTGGCAGGCGTTGCGCCCGGTGCGCAAGTGGTCGAACTGGACGCCACCAAGGATGGCCTGCAACAGATTGCCGATTACCTGGGGGCTCATCAGGGCGTCAGCTCAGTGCAGATCATTGCACACGGTAACTCCGGCGACCTCTGGCTGGGCAACAGCTACGTTTCTGCTGACAACATCGCGCAACGCAGCGCTCTGTTGGCCGAAATCGGCAACGACATGAATGTCGGTGGCGATATTCTGATCTACGCCTGCAACACCGCCGAGGGCGACACCGGCCTGAGCTTTGTCGACTCGCTGGCTGCCCTTACCGGACGCGATATTGCTGCGTCCACTAACCGCACCGGCGTAGGCGGCGACTGGGACCTGGAAATTGCCACCGGCAGCATTGAAAGCGTGAGCGCCTTGTCGCAACAGTCAATGGACGCTTACCAGTGGGGGCTGGCAACTTTTACAGTCACCTCCACCAGCAACACCGGCACAGGCAGTCTGCGTGAAGCGCTGACCAACGCCCAGAACGGCGATATCGTAACCTTCTCGACCGGCATGACCGTTGCACTGCAAAGCCAGCTGGTGGTCAGCAAGAACATCACCCTCGATGGCGACCTGAACAACGACGGCGTTGCTGACGTCACGCTGGACGGGCAGAACAGAACCAGCGTGATCAGGGTCAATTCCGGGGTCACAGCCACACTCGATGGCGTGATCATTACCCGAGGCGTGGCCAGTACTGCGGGTGCCAGCAGTGGTGCGACCATTGCGGCCTCTGATGCACTGGGCGGCGGTATCAACAATGCCGGCAATCTCACGCTACGCAACGTCACGGTCACTGCAAACGCGGCAGCAGGCGGTGGCGCCGGTGGTGGCGTCCTCTCGCCCACCGTAGGTGGTGGCGGCGGCGGTGGCGGCGGTATCGGCGGGCAAAACGGTGCTGCAGGTGGCAGTGCCGGGACTTACACCCCTACGTCCCCGTCAGCCAATACCGGCGGCAACGGTGCAGGGTTCAACACTGTGTACATGGGTGGTAAAGGCGGTAGTTCTGCGGGTGGCGGCGCGGGGGGCCTTGGCGTTTCCGGGTACACCAACGGTGGCGCAGGCGGCACTGCGACCAGCAACGGGCGCACCATCGGTGGCGGTGGCGGCGGTTCGGGTTATGACGCCAATGGCGGCCGAGGCGGATCAGCGGTCGGCGGCATCTACAACGCATCGACCGGCACTCTGGCGATCATCGGCACTTCAACCATCAGCAACAACATCGGTGCAGGCGGTGGCGGCGGCGGTGGCGGCACGATTGGTGGCAACGGTGGCCGTGGTATCGGAGCAATCTGGAACAAAGGCACCGTCAATATCACCTCCGCCAACAACTCGGCCATGAGCGGCAACGTAGGTGGCAGCGGATCTGGCGGACAAGCGATCAGCGGCGGCACCAATGGCTCCTCGCCTGCCGCCGTCAATAATATCTTCAACGACGGCGGTACGCTAAACGCCACCTACACTGCTGACACGACTGCACCAACGGGCACCAGCATCGTGATTGCCAATTCGTCGCTGAGTTCGGGCGGCACATCGCTGGTCACCTTCACGTTCAGTGAGCCGGTCTTCGGCCTGGAAATCTCCGAGATCACCGTGCCCAACGGTACGTTGAGCAACCTGGTGACCACCAACAACATTACCTGGACAGCTACTCTTACGGCTTCCAGCAATATTTCTGACAGCTCCAATGCCATCAGCCTGCCGTTATCGGCGGTGCAGGACTCTGCCGGCAATATCGGCACCGGGACAGTGACTTCCAACAACTATGCAGTCTCGGATACCGTTCCGCCGACAGTGACTATCGCGGTGGCAGATACCGCACTGGCGGCCGGCGAAACATCACTGGTCACCATTACGTTCAGTGAAGTGGTCACCGGCTTCGACAATGCCGACCTCTCGGTGGCCAACGGCACATTGACCGCCGTGAGCAGCAGTGACGGCGGCAAAACCTGGACCGCGACCCTGACGCCGACCGCCAACCTGACCAGCACTGTCAACCAGATCAGCCTGAACCGGGCCGGTGTGCAGGACCTGTCCGGCAACACCGGATCAGGCGTCGCCACGTCCAACAACTACGCCATAGACACGTCGCGCCCAACCGCAACCATCGTGCTGGCCGACACCGCTCTGAGCATTGGTGAAACCTCACAGGTGACCATCACCTTCAGCGAAGCGGTGACGGGTTTCACCAACGCAGACCTGACCGTTGTCAATGGCACCCTGAGTACCGTGACCACCAGCAACAACATTGTCTGGACTGCGACGTTTACGCCGACCAACAACATCACCGACAGTACCAATGTGATTACCCTGGCCAACACGGGCGTCAGCGATGCAGCAGGCAATACAGGGTCGGGCACCACCGACTCGAACAACTACGCCATCGATACCCAGCGTCCGACCGCAAGCATTCTGGTGGCAGACGCCAGCCTCACGGCCGGTGAAACATCGCTGGTGACCATCACCTTCAGCGAGGCCGTCAGCGGGTTCACCAATGCCGACCTGACCGTGCCCAACGGCACCTTGAGCACCGTCACCAGCAGCGACGGCGGCATTACCTGGACGGCGACCTACACGCCGAACAACAACGTCAACGACACCACCAACCTGATCAGTCTGAACAACGCAGGCGTGACGGATCTGGCTGGCAACGCCGGGGCCGGCACCAGCAACTCGGGCAACTTCACCATCGATACCGTACGCCCGAGCGCCACAGTGGTTGTAGCCGACAGCGCTCTTTCTGCGGGCGAAACCTCGCTGGTGACCATTACCTTCAGTGAAGCCGTGACCGGGTTCACCAATGCCGACCTGAGCGTCGCCAATGGCACCTTGAGCGCGGTGAGCAGCAGCGACGGCGGCGTCACCTGGACCGCGACCTTCACGCCAACCGCAAACGTGACCGACGCCACCAACCTGATCACACTGGATGCAACGGGTGTGGCCAATGCGTCCGGCAACGCAGGCACCGGCACAATCAACTCCAACAATTACGCCATCGACACGCAGCGCCCGACGGCGACCATCGTAGTGGCCGACAACGCGCTGGCCATCGGTGAAACCTCGCTGGTCACCATTACTTTCAACGAGGCGGTGAGCGGTTTCACCAATGCCGATCTGAACGTCAGCAACGGCACCCTGAGTGCAGTCAGCAGCAGCGATGGCGGTATCACCTGGACCGCAACCCTGACGCCGACAACAGGGATTACCAGCAACAGTAATTCGGTGATTCTGAACAACGGTGGCGTGGCCGATCTGGCGGGTAACGCAGGCAGCGGGCTGAGCACCTCGAATAACTACGCCATCGACACGTCGCGCCCGACAGCCAGTATCGCGATGTCGGACAATGCCTTGACCGCAGGTGAAACCTCACTGGTCACTATCACCTTCAGCGAGGCAGTGAGCGGCTTTACCAACGCAGACCTGAGCGTACCGAACGGCACGCTGAGCGCGGTCAGCAGCAGCGATGGCGGTATTACCTGGA
>NZ_LJPW01000126.1 GCF_001400735.1 Pseudomonas caricapapayae | reverse complement strand
TGCCCGTCATGACGGGCAGTGGGAGTTTTTGCTGGGGCCGCTGGCCGATCTCAGCAATATCCGTCAATTGCCGTTGAAGACCTTGCTGGTGCAACTGGAGCTGCGCGGGATCATTGCGCCGCGTTACGCGTACTTTGCCGAGTACCGCTTCAAGTTTCTGCTTCAGCCGCAGGATCTGATGGCGCGTTTCGAGGGCGAGCGGCGTGCATTCGTTCAGGCGTTGATTGACACGTCCAGCCGGGCGCGGACCTGGGCTACGGTCAACTTCGACGCGATGTACCAGCAATACGGTGCCGAGCGCGGGCGGGTGGTCAAGGCGCTGGATTATTTTCAGGAAAAGGGCTGGATCGAGCTCGAAAGCAAACAGATGACCGAGGTCTACAGCGTGCTACGCAGCGACTTTGACCCGCAGGCGCTGAGTCTCGAATTGTACGATTACTTCGCCCATCACGAAGCCACCGAAGTTGCCCGCATTCACGCCATGCTGGAGGTATTTTCCAGCGACCAGTGCCTGACTCATCGGCTGGCGAGCTACTTCGGCGATTACAACGCGCCCGAGCAATGCGGTCACTGCTCAGTCTGTCACGGTGAGGTTGCCCATCTTCCTGAGCCGCCCGCACTGGAGCCACTGGAAAGCCGGGACTTTCAGCAGCTGTGCGGCGAATTTATCCATAAGCACCGGGACTACACCGGCCAGCCGCCTGGTGCCGACTGCCTGACGCGCTTCCTGTGCGGCATCAGCGTGCCGTTGTTCACCAGGCTCAAGGCCCGCGCCACCAGAGGATTTGCCGTGCTGGAAGATTATCCGTACGCGCAGGTCAGGACGTGGGTGCAGACAGTGCGGTAGACGAAATGAAAACCGGCCGCTCAAGGGCGGCCGGTTTTGATGCATCAGCCAGCAGTCGTATTAGTCACGATGACGGCGATGGCCGTGGTGTTTCGGGCGGTGGCCATGACCACGGTAGTCACGACGATCGTCCCGGCCGCCACGGTAGCGGCGATCGTCGCTACGGGTTTCGTTGCCCATATAGTTACCAAGCGCGGCACCGCCGCCGCCACCTACCGCCGAGCCGATCAGGCTGCCGGTACTGCCGCCGACACTACGACCCAGCACGTTACCGCCTGCTGCGCCCAGACCGCCGCCGATAGCTGCTTCTGTTCGGTTGCGACGGTCTGCAGCGACCGCGCCACCGGCAGCGCCACCAACACCTGCGCCAATCGCTGAACCTGTGCTGCCGCCGAGCTGTTGACCGACGACCGAACCGAGTACCCCACCCAATGCTCCGCCTGCACCTGCTTCAAGGCTGCCTGCAGAGGCTGCACCGCTGATCAAGGCAAGAGACAACAACAGTATCGAGGAATACTTCATGTATGGAATCTCATAGGGATGACGGCGCGATCTTGGTGTCAAGTGAAGAATGTAGCAATGCAATTCCGACGAGTAACACGACTGCAACACAACTTGCTAAGTTATTGTTTTAGCTGAGGAACTTAAGTTGAAAAAAACAGTCTGAGGTTACTTGCGAAAGGCCCGTTTCAAGCGAAACGGGCCTTTTTTGTGGGCGTCTTTCAGGGAAGCGTCAGAGGATGCGGGCCGACTCTGCCGAACGCTCGAGACGAATGGCCACGAACTTCGACGTCGGGGTGCTGCTGCCGTCACCAACGCTTTCCAGCGGCACCAGCGGGTTGACCTCTGGGTAATAGGCCGCAGCCTGACCGGCCGGAATGTCGAACGGCAGCAAGGTGAAGCCTTTGACACGGCGCTCGCGCTTGTCGCTCCAGATCGAAATCAGGTCGGCCTTTTGACCCGGCTGGAAGCCCAGACGGATGATGTCGGCCTCGTTGACGAACAGCACGTCACGCTGACCTTTTACGCCGCGATAACGATCATCCAGGCCATAAATGGTGGTGTTGTACTGATCGTGCGAACGCATCGACTGCATGATCAGGTCGGGAATCTGCCCCGTGGAACTGATGTCCTCATGAATCAGGCTCAGCGGCAGCGCGTTGGACTTGAAGTTGGCGCGTGTCGAAGCGGTGTTCCAGCGGCGCGCACCGGCGGCATTGCCCAGGTAGAAACCGCCCGGGTTCTTGACGCGCTCGTTGAAGTCCTTGAAGCCTGGGATGGTGTCGGCGATCAGGTCACGAATCCGGTCGTAGTCTTCCACCAGCCACAACCAGTCCACCGGGTTCTTGCCCAGCGTTGCGTTGGCAATGCCCGCGATGATGGCTGGCTCTGAACGCATCTGCCTGGAGGAAGGCTGCAACTGGCCGTTGGAGGCGTGCACCATGCTGAACGAATCTTCCACGGTGACCGCTTGCGGGCCATTGGCCTGGATGTCGATGTCGGTACGGCCAAAGCATGGCAGGATCAACGCATCCTTACCGTGGAACAGGTGGCTGCGGTTGAGTTTGGTGCTGATCTGCACGGTCAGGTCGCAGTTGCTGAGGGCTTCGGCAGTGCGGTGGCTGTCCGGTGTCGCCTGGGCGAAGTTACCGCCCAGCGCGATGAACACCTTGGCGCGACCCTCGGCCATGGCGTGAATGGCTTCGACCACGTTGTGGCCATTGTCGCGAGGCACTTTGAACTGGAAGCGTTTTTCCAGTGCATCGAGCAGGAATACCGGTGGGCGCTCATTGATGCCCATGGTGCGGTCGCCCTGCACGTTACTGTGACCGCGCACCGGGCACAGACCGGCGCCAGGGCGACCAATGTTGCCGCGCAGCAGCATCAGGTTGGCGATTTCCTGAATGGTTGCGACCGAGTGCCGGTGCTGGGTGATGCCCATCGCCCAGCACATGATGACGTTCTTGCCCTTGGCGTACATGCGTGCCGACTGTTCGATGTCGGCCAGCGCCAGGCCGGACTGCTCGACGATCTCGTCCCAGGACGTGTCATCGATGGCGGCCAGGTACTCAAGCACGCCTTCGGTGTGTTCATTGAGAAATGCATGATCGAACACGGAAGGCGCATTGTTGAGCTGCGCCTCGCGCTCCCATTGCAGCAGAAACTTGGCCATGCCGCGCAACAGCGCCATATCGCCGCCCAGCGCAGGGCGGAAGTACGCCGTGTTGGTCGGGCGATCCCCGTTGGTGAGCATTTCGACCGGGTGCTGAGGATGCTGGAAACGCTCCAGGCCGCGCTCTTTGAGCGGGTTGACGCACACCACCTGCGCGCCGCGCTGTACTGCTTCACGCAGAGGTTCCAGCATGCGCGGGTGGTTGGTGCCGGGGTTCTGACCAAGGACGAAGATAGCATCAGCGTGTTCGAAATCCTCGAACGTCACGGTGCCTTTGCCCACGCCGACGCTTTGCGACAGCGCTACGCCACTGGCCTCGTGGCACATGTTCGAACAGTCCGGGAAGTTGTTGGTGCCGTAGGCGCGCACGAACAGCTGATACAGGTACGCAGCTTCGTTGCTGGCGCGGCCGGAGGTATAGAACTCGGCCATGTTCGGGCTGGGCAGGTTTTTCAGGTGTTTGGCGATGAGTGCAAACGCGTTGTCCCAACTGATCGGCTTGTAACGATCGGTTTCCGCGTCATAGGTCATTGGCTCGGTCAGGCGGCCCTGATATTCAAGCCAGTAGTCGCTCTGCTCCAACAGTGCGCTGACGCTATAGCGAGCAAAGAAGGCCGGGTCGACACGACGTTTGGTGGCTTCCCAGTTGACGGCCTTGGCACCGTTCTCGCAGAACTTGACCATGCCGCTTTCCGGCGAATCGCCCCACGCGCAGCCTGGGCAGTCGAAGCCGCCGTTCTGGTTGGTCTTGAGCATCATGCGCAGGTTTTTCAGCGCGTTGTCGCTGCCCAGCCAGGCCTGGGTCACGCTGATCAGTGCGCCCCAGCCGCCTGCCGCACCTTTGTATGGCTTGTAGCGGGGGGTAGGTGTCTTGTCGGCTTGATGATGAGTGCTCACGCTTGAATCTCCATCGCAGGGCTATAGACCCGCGGCGCACTGTGCTGCGGCAGGTGAATTAAATTGAGGTTGTGACGGCGGGCCCATTGCAGGGCCAGGCCGGTGGGCGAAGACAGGCTGACCAGAGTCTGGATGCCGGCGCGCAATACTTTTTGAATCAGTTCCAGGCTGCAGCGGCTGGTTACGATGGCAACGCCGCCGGCCATGGGAATGTCCTGACGGATCAGCGCGCCGATCAGCTTGTCCAGCGCGTTGTGACGGCCGATGTCTTCGCGACCCAGTATTAGCTGGCCTTGGCTGTCCATGAAGACGGCAGCATGTACAGCGCCACAATGGCGGCCAAGTGGCTGGAACTCACCGATGCGCTGGCGCAGACCCTCCAGCCATTCGATCGGCGGCAACGGCGCACCCGGCAATACATTCAGGTCGGGTAATGCCTGTTCGACTGCTTCAACGCCACACAGCCCGCAGCCACTGGTGCCCGCCAGTTGCCGACGCTGCTGCTTGAGTTCCCAGAACGCGCGGCTGGCAATCTCGACCTCAGCCTGCATGGCCGAGCCGCAACCGCTGAGCTTGAAGTCATAGATTTCATCACGCGAGGCGATGATGCCGCTGCCCAGGCTGAAGCCGACGATAAAGTCTTCGAGATCGCTCGGGCTGACCAGCATGACCGCCTGGCTGATGCCATTGTAGGCAATGGCCAGTGCCACTTCTTCGGCCAGCGCATTGCGCGCAGAGTCCTGCCCCTCGAGGTTCGAGTAGCTGTAAAACTGGCTTGCTTCGGGGACCGGCGCAGGAGAGGGCGCCGAGCTGACCTTGCGCGTGACGTGCATGGGCTGAAATACCGGCAGATTGACATCTACAAGATTAGGCGTCTTCCCGGGTATCGTCTAATCGCAAATGCTGATGTGCCGATAGATGACGTCGATCAGTACGTCAACGAGGTATTTCTGCTACCAGCGCAAAACAGGCTTCGGCCAGTGCCGAGCGTGGTGCACTGCGGCGCATGATCAGTCCCAGCCGGGCCAGCGTGCGGGCGTCGGCGATCGGATGCAGGCGCAAATGTTCGGTAAGCGTCTCCAGGCCTCCGTCCAGTGGCATGATCGCGCAGCAGAAACCACCATGCACGGCTTGCAGCAACTGATGAACGGCATCGGTCTGTATCAACGGATTAGGGTGAAGACCGCGGCTGTGGAAGTTGTGATCGATGGACTGGCGAAAATGCATGCCGCTGGTCAGCGTGCCCAGCGGCAGTTCGATCAGGTCGGCCCAGCTCAAGGGGTCATCACCGAATGTGAAATGCCGACGGTCATACAGCAGGCCCATGCGCGTGTCGTCCAGGGTCAGCGAGTCGAAGCGCTCATTGTCCAGCCTTTCCAGGTATGAAACGCCCAGATCGATACGATTGCTCGCCAGTTGTTCAAGCACTTGCTCGGAGCTGAGTGACGACAACTCAAAGCGCAGGTTGGGGTGCATCTGGTGCAGGCGGTGCAGCAATGGCAGCGGATCGAAGCTCGACAGCGGCACCACACCCAGACGCAGTGTACCGACCAGATGGCCGCGGCAGGCTGCCGCTTCAGCCTGCAGGCCGTCGTACGCTGCCAGCACGGTGCGCGCCCAGGCCAATACGCGCTCACCTGGTGCAGTAAAACCCTCGAAACGCTGGCCACGATTGACCAGAGGCAAACCAAGCTCTTCTTCGAGATTGCGAAGACGCATCGACAGGGTGGGCTGGGTGATGTTGCAACGCGCAGCCGCTTGGCCGAAGTGCCTCGTTTCATCGAGGGCGATCAGAAACTTAAGTTGCTTGATGTCCATATTCACTCCGATGGGCAGTCCAGGCAGCCGATTCTACGCTTTCAGGCCGAGCCCTGGTCGAGCCACGTTGGTCGGAAGCCTGCAGCCCGCGGTTTACAAGGGCTACACTTTTACCAATACCCCTGAAAACCTACGTACGGAGATCCAGAACATGAGCCTTATCAGTTTCCTGAAAGACGCAGGCGAGAAAATTCTGGACGCACTGACGTCAAACCATGCCAGCGCAGAAGACGTATTGAAAAAGCATATTTCCGAGGTGGGCCTGGGCAATCCCAATGTTCATATCGAAGTCATCGGCAGCACTGTCATCGTCGAAGGCCAGGTCGCCAATCAGGAGGAAAAGGAAAAGATTGTCGTGACGCTGGGCAATATTCATGGCGTGGATAAAGTCGATGACCGAATGACGGTTGCGGGCGGCGAGACTGCTGAATCCGAATATGTCGAGGTGCAGTCGGGCGACACGCTCAGCGCCATTTCCAAGCGTGTGTACGGCGATGCCAATCAGTACCAGAAAATCTTTGAAGCCAACAAACCGATGCTCAAGGACGTAAACAGGATTTATCCGGGTCAGAAGCTTCGTATCCCCAGGTGATCTGAAGCAGGTGCTCACTTGCGAGTGGGCACCTGTCAGCCTCACAACGTCTTGATAAGCTCCCGGTAGTCGTCCACTGCGGCAAACTCTTCGGTGTCTTTCGGGCCTTTCTGGCTATTGGGCTGGCTGACAGCCAGCAAATGGGCTACACCAAAGTGGCGGGCGCTGCGCAGGATCGGCAAGGTGTCGTCGATAAACAGACTGCGTGCCGGATCAAACGCGGTTTCGGCCTTCAAGGCGTCCCAGAAATGCTGGCTTTCCTTGGGGAAGCCGTAATCGTGAGAGCTGATCAGACGCTCGAAATAAGGCGCCAGCTCGATTCGCTCCATCTTCAGCGACAACGAATCCCGGTGCGCATTGGTGATCATGATCACCCGCTTGCCGGCCTTCTTGATGGCGGCGAGAAAGGTTTCGGCGTCAGGGCGCAGCGCAATCATGTGCGCAATTTCGCGTTTCAGGTCGCGAACCGACAGTTTAAGCTCGGCACTCCAGAAATCCAGGCAGTACCAGTTGAGCGTGCCCGCGTTGTTTTCGAACAGCGGTTTCAATTCCAGCCAGGCCATGGCGAAACTGATGCCATGCAGTTCTGCGTAGCGCTGCGGCAGGTGCTGCATCCAGAAGTGTTCGTCGTAATGCAGGTCGAGCAACGTGCCGTCCATATCCAGCAGGACGGTATCGATTTCGCTCCAGGGCATGGAAAGCATTCTGGCCTCGTCAGGGGTTGGTAGCGGGTAAGCATATCCGACACAGACATCGGGAAAAGCTCGGTATAGTACCTCGTTCATGTAAAGGAGCCTGTCATGCGTCAGAAACCTACCGTACTTGCCCGTGCAATCGTCGCCAGCAGTCGTCTGTTCCGCGTTGAAGAGCTGCAATTGCGCTTTGCCAATGGCGTCGAGCGGACCTACGAGCGTCTGGCCAGCAGGGGGACCGGCCCCGGTGCGGTGATGATCGTGGCCATGCTCGATGCCGACCACGCGGTGCTGATCGAAGAATACTGCGGTGGTACCGATGCCTACGAGCTGTCCTTGCCCAAGGGCCTGATCGAGCCGGGCGAAGACGTACTGGCGGCTGCCAATCGTGAACTCAAGGAGGAAGCCGGTTTCGGTGCCCGGCAACTGGAGCTGCTGACCGAGCTGTCGCTGTCCCCCGGCTACATGAGCCAGAAAATTCAGGTGGTTCTGGCCACCGATCTCTATGAAGAGCGGCTGGAGGGCGATGAGCCCGAGCCGATTCGGGTCGACCGGATCAACCTGCGGGAGCTGTCCAGCCTTGCACAGAATGCCCAGTTCAGCGAAGGCAGGGCGCTGGCGGCGCTGTACCTCACCCGTGACCTGCTGACCCAGCGTGGATTGTTCCAGCCATGACCGATTCGTTACAAAACCTGCCACATCCACTGCTCGCTCCGGTGATTGAACTGGCACGACTGGCGGGGGAAGTGATCCTGCCTTTCTGGCGCGCCAATGTCACCGTCACCACCAAGACCGACGACTCGCCCGTGACGGCCGCCGATCTGGCAGCCCATCAGGTGTTGGTCGAGGGCCTGCAGGCGCTTGACCCGGAGATCCACGTGCTCTCCGAAGAGGATGCCGACATCCCCCTCAGCGAGCGTGCAAGCTGGGAGCGCTGGTGGCTGGTCGATCCGCTGGACGGCACCAAGGAGTTCATCTCCGGCAGCGAGGAGTTCACCGTCAATGTGGCGCTGATCGAGCGCGGTCGTGTGGTGTTTGGCGTTGTGTCGATGCCGACCAATAACCGCTGTTACTTCGGTGGTGCCGGTCTGGGCGCCTGGCGCAGCGACGACATTGACCACATCCAGCCGATTGCAGTGCGCAATCAGCCGGGTGAGGGGCAGACGTTTACTGTGGTCGCCAGCCGCCGTCATTCCAGCCCCGAACAGGAGCATCTGCTGGCTGGGCTGTCGAACGGGCTAGGGCATTTGCAACTGACCAACATCGGCAGTTCGTTGAAATTCTGCCTGCTGGCCGAAGGCGCTGCCGATTGCTATCCGAGACTGGCCCCGACCTCGCAATGGGACACCGCTGCGGCACAAGGTGTGCTTGAGGGCGCAGGTGGAGAAGTGCTGCAACTCGACGGTAAACCGTTCAGCTACCCGGCACGCGAATCGCTGCTCAACCCGTTCTTTCTGGCCCTTCCAGCCAACGCCGAATGGCGCGACAAACTGCTGGTGCTGGCGCAGTCCTGAAGGCGGGCTTCAAGGCTTCTGCCCGGCGGGCGTAGGAGCGAACTTGTTCGCGAAGAGGGCGGTGTAGTCGATACATTTCCTGCGTCAGGAATAGCGCCTTCGCGAACAGGTTCGCTCCTACAAAAGCGTGGAGATCTGTGGCGTAGTCCTGAGATCGGCTACAAGGCTTCTGCCCAGCGGGCATAGGAGCGGCCGGGGCCGCGTCCGCATTGTTCGCGAAAGGGCCGGTGCATCCTTAGCAGATCCAGTGCTTGAAACGACGTCTTCGCGAACAAGCGAAGCGTCGCCCGGTTCGCACACAGGCCTACTTACAACGCTGAGACCAGTGAATCCACTGCGCACAAGTTTCATCTGTGCAACACAAACTGCCCGACAAACTTCACGGCCTGATCTTCGCTGTCCTGCGCGGTAATGTAGGTGTGCAGCGTCAGGCGGGCGCGGCCCCGGCGTTGGTAAGTGGTGATGAATTTGTCCCACTGCGCCGGCTTTGGCGCATCGCACCGTGCGATGGCATCGGTGCGTACGGGCAGTGGATAACTGATCTGGCCGTCCTGAATCACGATATGCCCATCGTTGACCCCGACTTCGCGCAGCCGCAGGTGCAGCCAGCCCCAGCCCGCCAGCACGGCCCCGCAGTACAGGCTGCCGCCAAACAGCGTGCTCTTGTGATTGACGTTGGGTGCCAGTGGCAGATGAAGGCGTAATGCCTGGTTGTGCCAGTCAATCACACGCATGCCCATTTCGCGGGTCAGCGGAATGTCGTGGTGCAGTACCTGTTCCAGCCCGCTGGCTGGATCATGTCCAGGTTCAATCGTTGTCATCGGACGCTCCACTGCTGTCGCCAAATGTCAGGCCGTGCTTGCGCAGCTTGTCATGCAGGGTCTTGCGCGGCACTCCCAGCGCCTCCGCGAGGCTGCGAACCGAGCTGTGCGGGCGAGCCAGCTCGGCGGCGATCAACGCCCGTTCGAAGCTTTCCACCTGATCGCTCAGCCCTCCGCCGGGCGGTGGGGCCTGCTCTGCATCAGCGCCTTCCAGCTCCAGTTCCAGGCCCAGTGCAAAGCGTTCGGCGGCGTTTTGCAGTTCACGGACGTTGCCCGGCCAGTTATGACGCAGCAGCAGCGCCCGCTGACCCGGTTTGAGTTCATGCTTGGGGATGCCGTGGCGCATGCTCGCGGCATCGGCGTAGTGTTCGAACAGCATCAGCGCGTCCTCACCCCGTTCGCGCAACGGCGGAATGCGCAGCGAGGCGACGTTCAGCCGGTAATACAGGTCCGCCCGGAACCGGCCCTGATCGGCGGCCTGACGCAAATCCTCCTTGGTCGCCGCAATGATGCGGATGTCCAGCGGGATCTGCTGATTGCTGCCCATCCGCTCGACCACGCGTTCCTGTAGCAGGCGTAGCAGTTTGACCTGCACATCCAGGCTCATGCTTTCGATTTCATCAAGGAACAGCGTACCGCCATTGGCAAATTCGAATTTGCCGATGCGGCGTTTTTGCGCGCCGGTAAAGGCCCCCGGCTCATGACCGAACAACTCGCTTTCGACCACCGATTCAGCCAGTGCCCCGGCGTTGATCGCCACAAACGGGCCGCTGCGGCGGTTGGACAGGTCGTGCAGGGCGCGGGCGACCACCTCTTTGCCCGCGCCGGTTTCGCCAAGGATCAGCACGTCGGCACGAGTCCCGGCCAATGCCCCGATCTGCTCGCGCAGACGCAGGATCGGCGCTGACTGACCGATCAGGCGCGTGCTCAATTGCTGGCGATCACTCAAGGCCAGACGCAGGCTGCGGTTATCCAGTACCAGACGGCGCAGCGCCAGGGCGCGGCGCACGCTGTCGAGCATGGCATCGCTGGCGAAGGGTTTTTCCAGAAAGTCGTAGGCACCGGCGCGCATGGCCTTGACCGCCAATGGCACATCGCCGTGACCGGTGATCAGCAACACCGGCAGATCAGGGTCCTGTGCGTGAAGCTGGTCAAGCAGTTCCAGGCCGTCCATGCCCTGCATGCGGATATCGCTGACCACCACGCCCGGCCAGTCGCGGCCGATGCGCTCGGCCAGCCCTGTGGCTTCGGACAGCGACAGAACGTTCAGGCCCGCCAGATCCAGCGTCTGGCGCAGTGCTTGACGCAAGTGCGAGTCGTCGTCGATCAGCACCACCTGAATCTGGCTGTCGATGGCTATGTCCGAACTCATGCGGAAAGGTCCTCTGGCGGTTGAAGATTGGCCCCGGAAGCACCGGCACGCAGGCGCAGGGTGAGCACTGCGCCGCCGCTCGGGTGGTTGGCGAACAGCAACTCGCCGCCCAGTGCGCGCATCAGCGTATCGCAGATCGCCAGACCCAGGCCAAGCCCCTGGGTGCGGGTCTTGGTCGTGAAAAATGGCTCGCGGGCCCGCGCCAGTGCTTCCTGAGAAAAGCCGGGGCCGTTGTCACGAATGTACAGGTTGACGCCCTCGGCGGTCTGCTCGGCACTTATCCACAGCCTGCGCGGCGGGCCTTTTTCGGTCAGCGCGTCCAGTGCGTTGGCGATCAGATTGCCGAGCACCTGACGCAGCCGGGTTTCACCGGCCTGCACCCACAGCGTTGCGTCCGGCAAGTCGCGAATCAGCTCGACTTCCATGGCGCGACGTCGCTTGGCGAGCAACGCCAGCGCATCGTCCAGCGCCGGCTGCAGCGCCACGCTTTCAGGCGCGTGCCGGTCGCGGCGGGCAAAGGCGCGCAGGTGAGCAATGATCGACGCCATGCGCCCGGTCAGTTCGCTGATCAGCTTGAGATTGCCGCGCGCGTCTTCGGTGCGCTGATGATCAAGCAGCACTTCGGCGTTTTCGGCGTAACTGCGGATGGCCGCCAGAGGCTGATTCAGTTCATGGCTGATACTCGCCGACATCGTCCCCAGTGCTGTCAGTTTGCTGGTCTGGACCAATTCGTCCTGGGCCTGAACCAGCTCCTGCTGCGCCTGTTCGCGCTCCAGCACTTCCTGGCGCAGGCGGCTGTTGAGCCCTTCCAGATCGCTGGTGCGCTCGATAACGCGCATCTCCAGCTCGCGACGCGCCTTGGCCTCGAACGCGATGCGGTCCAGGTAATGGCGGCGGCGCTGCATCATCAGGCCGAGCAACAGCATCAGCACCAGAAGCGCCGCGCCGCCAATCGCCACCACCGTACGTACCTGACGGTCGACGAGGGCGCGGGGCGCGAGGATGTTCACGTTCCAGCCAGTTTCTTCGATGGCCTGGGTCTGGGTCAGCCAGGCGTGCTCATCAATTCTCAAGGGACGCGGATCGCGGGTCGGGTAGGATTGAATCGCGACAATGGCCTGTTTCTCGTCATCCGTCAGATCGCGTGTTGCCCGAAAGCGCCATTCGGGGTTGGACGTGAGGATCACCACGCCGTTCTGGTCAGTCAGCAGCAGTTGCTCGGGCGTCTTGCCCCATAGGGTTTCGGTGTGGTCCAGATCGACCTTGACCACCAGCACGCCAATCACCCGGTCACCATCGCGAACCGGACCGGCAAAAAAGTAACCGCGCTTGGCCGACGTGGTGCCGAGGCCGAAGAAACGCCCGGTTCTGCCCGCCAGCGCATCGATGAAATAAGGCCGGAAGGAGAAATTGCGGCCAATGAAGCTGTCTTTCTGATCCGAATTCGAAGCGGCCAGGGTCAGGCCGTTGGCGTCCATCAGGTACATGACGTCGGCACCGGTCTGGCGCGTTATCTCGCTGAGCAGGCGATTGGCGTTTTTCAGGGTGGTTGTGTCGCCCGGTGCCGCCAGTGCACCGCGCAAGGCAGGCAGGTCACCGAGGATCTGCGGCAGGGTTTCATAACGGTGCAGGGTGCCGAGCAGGTTGGCAACGTACAGGTCCAGGGTTTGACGGTTCTGGTTTGCCAGTACGCTGCGGTAATAACGTTCGGCCAGGTGTTCGAGCGGCCACAGCAACGGGGCCAGGCAGAGCGCTAGAAGGGCAAGGCTGCGCCAGCGTGGACGGGGCGGCAGAGCAGCAGAGGTCATGGTCATCGATTGGCCGTCGCCGAAGGGTTGGCGATGCCTGCCGACGCCAGGGCCGGTACAGGCAACAGAAACACCCGGTCGATCCTGACGTGGGCATCAGGCGCGTATTATGCCCGCCGCCGACCCGTCAGGCACCCGGACATTGCACCGGGGCCTGTGGTCAAGGGTTCAAGGAAACAGATCGGCTTCTTTCAGGCTTTTGCCTTGCTGATCCTTGGCCGACAGGCTGGGGTTGCCGGCGAATTGCCAGTCGATGGCCAGCTCCGGGTCGTCCCAGGCGATGCAACGCTCGGCTGATGGCGTGTAGTAATCAGTGGTCTTGTACAGGAACTCGGCATGCTCGCTCAGTACCACGAAGCCATGCGCAAAGCCTTCCGGAACCCACAGTTGGCGGGCGTTTTCAGCGGACAGCTCCACGCCGACCCACTGACCGAAGTTCGGCGAGCTGCGGCGGATGTCCACGGCCACGTCGAGCACCTTGCCGACAGTGACACGCACCAGTTTGCCCTGAACATTCTCGATCTGATAATGCAGGCCGCGCAGTACGCCTTGTTGCGAGCGCGAGTGGTTATCCTGCACGAACTGCCGTGTCAGGCCGGTGGCTTCCTGAAAAGCCCTGGCGTTGAAGCTCTCATAGAAAAAGCCTCGATCATCACCGAATACCTTGGGCTCCAGAATCAGGACTTCCGGCAATTTTGTTGCGACTACGTTCACGTGGCTTCCCCTGCAATCTTCAGTAAATGGTGGCGGTTCGACAGTCTGCACGCACACGTGACGGTCGAAAAGCATGGCAATCAGGCAATCAGGTCCTTCGGGTCGGTGAAGCCCAGGCGTTGGCCCTGATAACTGCCATCCTGAACCCTGCGGCACCAGTCCAGATTATCCAGATACCACTGCACCGTCTTGCGCAGCCCGGACTCGAAAGTCTCTTCGGGCGTCCAGCCCAGATCGTGGTCGATCTTGCCGGCATCGATGGCATAACGCTGATCGTGGCCCGGGCGGTCGACCACGTAGGTGATCAGGTCGCTGTAATGCGCGAGGCCTGCCGGGTGCTGTGGGGCCAGTTCATCGAGCAGCGCACAGATACTGCGGACGACGTCGATGTTTTTCTGCTCGTTATGACCACCGATGTTGTAGGTCTCGCCGACTTCACCTTCCGTGACCACCTTGAGAAGTGCCCGAGCGTGATCTTCGACGTACAGCCAGTCGCGCACCTGCAGGCCATTGCCGTACACCGGCAGGGGCTTGCCCGCCAGGGCGTTGAGAATCACCAGCGGGATCAGCTTTTCGGGGAAGTGGAACGGTCCGTAATTGTTGGAGCAGTTGGTCACCACCACCGGCAGGCCATAGGTGCGATGCCAGGCGCGAACCAGATGATCGGACGCGGCCTTGCTCGCGGAATAGGGCGAGCTGGGCGCGTAAGGCGTGGTTTCGGTGAACAGATCATCGACGCCGTGCAGGTCGCCATACACCTCATCGGTGGAAATGTGGTGAAAGCGGAACGCCTGACGGTGAGCGTCGGGCAGTTTAAGCCAGTAGGCGCGAGTGGCTTCCAGCAGGCTGTAGGTGCCAACGATGTTGGTCTGGATGAACTCGGCCGGGCCATCAATGGAGCGGTCGACGTGGGATTCAGCCGCCAGGTGCATGATCGCCTGCGGCGCGAACCTTTCCAATACTGCGCTGACGCTGGCCTGATCACAGATATCGGCCTGGACGAACTCATAGCGCGTGTCGGTGGCAATCGATTGCAACGATTCAAGGTTGCCCGCGTAGGTCAACTTGTCGAAGTTCAGCACTTCGTGTTCGGTGTTGTTGATCAGGTGGCGGATCAATGCCGATCCGATGAAACCTGCGCCCCCGGTAACGAGTATTCGCATGAACTGACCTTCTTGTGTGTTTTTGAAGTAATGCAGCATAGCGCTTGAGCGCGTCTGACGGGATCAGACCATTAAACCCGAGCAGGAAATGGAATAAAACCGCAGTTGTTTTTCCGACCTGAGGTGCTCGTGCGCGTTGGCGGTGCAGCGCAATACCCGTGCAATCCCCTTATAGTTGCGCGACCGCCTGCGCCGCCTTGCTCGCCAAGCCGGGGCCTGACAACAAGATCGAGGTAATCCATGCCGCTCGCCACGCTCATTCGCCGCTCCAGTCTGCCTTGCCCCGAGGTAAGTCTGGACCAGGCGCTGCAATTGCTCGCACAGCATTACGGGCTGAGCGGTACGCTGAAAGCGCTGGGCAGCCAGCAGGATCGCAATTTTCTGCTTGAAACAGACACGCGACGCTATGTGCTGAAAATCTGCCACGGCGCTTATTCGGCCGCCGAGCTGAATGCTCAGCACGCAGCGCTGCACCACCTCAATCGCTACAGTGCGGTCAGGGTGCCCGGCGTGATCGGTGCCAATGACACCGAGCAATTGTTATCTATCGAGATCGACGGGCAGGCGGTGCATGTTCGCCTGCTGGAATTCATCGACGGGCAGTCACTGGGGCATGCCGGTTATTTGAGCCGTGACGTGGTGATCGGGCTGGGTGAACTCTGCGCTCATGTGGACAAAGCGCTGGCCGATTTCGAACACCCTGGCCTGGAGCGCATTCTGCAATGGGACCCGCGCCACGCCCATGCGTTGATCAAGCATCTGCTGCCGGTGATCGAGGACGCCGACGCCCGCGCCTGTGTGATCGAAGCCGGTGAGCAGGCCCATCGCCGTTTGTTGCCATTGATTGCTGCATTGCCGATACAGGCGGTGCACCTGGATATCACCGAGCACAACGTCGTCTGGCTGCGCGATGCCGGGCAGCACTGGCAAATGCAGGGGCTGATTGATTTCGGCGATCTGGTCAGTACGTGGCGAGTGGCAGACCTGTCGGTAACCTGCGCAGCGCTGTTGCACCATGCCGAGGGTGACCCGCTGTACATCCTGCCGGCGATTGGTGCCTATCACGCCCTCAATCCACTGAAAACCGAGGAATTGCAGGCGCTCTGGCCGTTGATCGTCGCGCGGTCTGCGGTGCTTGTGCTGAGCAGCGAACAACAGGCCAGCGTCGAGCCTGACAACGCGTATATCCAGGCTAACCTCGCCGGGGAGTGGAACATCTTCGACGTCGCCACCTCAGTGCCGATGAGCCTGATGGAAGCCGCAATTCTGCAGTCGGTGGGCGTGGATGTGCCGCCTGTCGAGCAACCTGCCTTTTCGCCCTTGCTGCCTGGCCTGGCAGAGCTCGCACCGGCAGTGGTGGATCTGGGTGTGCTCAGCGAACACTTCGTGGCAGGCAACTGGGAGCAAAGCGGTATTGATGAATATCTGCTTTCGCAAGCCGCCGGGGACAAGGGCCTGGCGGCCAGTCGTTTCGGTGAGTACCGCCTGTCGCGCACCTTGCCCGACAGCGCTCAACAGCCTGAAACCTTCGCTCTGCATGTTGAGTTGCATGTGCCCGCCGAAACGCCGCTGCATGCACCGTTCAACGGCATCCTGCGGCTGACGGCTGATGCGGCGGTGCTGTTGGCCGGGGACGGCATCAGTTTGAAACTGTGGGGCGTGCTGCCCGAGCCTGCGTTGCAGGACGGAGTGCTGGCGGGCCAGATGATCGGGCAGTGTGGCGGCTCGTTGCTGCTGCAATTGTGCACAGCAGACCTCAACCCGCCGCTGTTTGCCACGCCTGCCTGGGCAGCAGCCTGGCGCACAGTGTGCCCATCGCCATCGGGCCTGCTGGGTTTCGATTGTGATGCACCGGCGCTTGAAGATTCCGCGCAGTTATTGGCGCGCCGCGATGCCAGCTTTGCCCGCTCGCAAAAGCACTACTACCAGGCCCCGCCGCAGATCGAGCGCGGCTGGCGCAATCATCTGATCGACATGCAGGGCCGCTCCTACCTGGACATGCTGAACAACGTCGCTGTGCTCGGCCATGGTCACCCGCGCATGGCCCACGAAGCGGCTCGCCAGTGGTCGCTGCTCAACACCAACTCGCGCTTTCATTACGCGGCGATTGCCGAGTTCTCCGAGCGTCTGCTCAAGCTGGCTCCCGAGGGCATGGACCGCGTGTTTCTGGTCAACAGCGGCACCGAGGCCAACGACCTCGCGATCAGGCTGGCCTGGGCCTACAGCGGTGGGCGCGACATGCTCAGTGTGCTGGAGGCGTATCACGGCTGGTCGGTGGCGACCGACGCCATTTCAACCTCCATCGCCGACAACCCGCAGGCACTCAGCACACGTCCGGACTGGGTGCATCCAGTCACCGCGCCCAACACCTATCGCGGGCCGTTTCGTGGGGCTGACAGCGCGCCGGAGTATGTGCGCAGTGTCGATCAGGTGCTGGCAATGCTGGCTGAACAGCAGCGACAAGTGGCGGGCTTTATCTGCGAGCCGGTGTATGGCAACGCGGGCGGTATTTCCTTGCCGTCGGGTTATCTGCAACAGGTGTATCAAAAGGTCCGCGCGGCCGGTGGCGTGTGCATTGCCGATGAAGTGCAAGTGGGCTATGGCCGGCTGGGGCATTACTTCTGGGGCTTCGAGGAGCAGGGCGTGGTGCCGGACATCATCAGCATGGCCAAGGGCATGGGCAACGGCCATCCGCTGGGCGCGGTCATTACCCGGCGTGAGATTGCCGAGGCGCTGGAAGCCGAGGGCTATTTCTTCTCGTCGTCAGGCGGCAGCCCGGTCAGTTGCCGGATCGGCATGGCCGTGCTGGACGTCATGGAGGAAGAAAAGCTCTGGGACAATGCCCGGCGTGTGGGCGATCACTTCAAAGCGCGTCTGCAGGCGCTGGCCGATAAACATCCGTTGGTGGGCGCGGTGCATGGCATGGGCTTCTACCTGGGCGTGGAACTGGTCCGCGACCGTCAGACTCTGGAACCCGCCACAGAAGAAACCGCACAGCTTTGCGAGCGCTTGCGCGAACTGGGCATTTTCATGCAGCCGACTGGCGATTACCTGAACATCCTGAAAATCAAACCCCCGATGTGCACCACCCGCCAAAGCGTGGACTTTTTCGTCGATAACGTATCGAAGGTTTTGCGCGAACTGGAATAGAGGACGCAGAGCGTCCAGAACGGCATACCCACGCAAGCATGGGCACGATAGGTGGTGCCTGGCACCCATCTCGGAGAAATGAGCGCCGTCATGAACATTAGGCGGATTAATATCGGTAAAATTCACAAAATAATACGGTCAATGCACATTTTAAGCTTTTAGTGCCGATTTATATCCGCTATAAAGGCGTTCATAATCGTCATCGCCTGTCTGCTATGGTGATAAGTCCTTTTGCAACCGCCCCTGGAGATATTTTCATGAGCCGTATCGTTTCCGTCGCTGCAACCCAGATGGCCTGCTCCTGGGATCTGGAAGCCAACATCGAGACCGCTGAAAAGCTGGTGCGTGAAGCTGCCGCCAAGGGCGCACAGATCATCCTGATTCAGGAGCTGTTTGAAACCCCGTACTTCTGCCAGAAGCCGAACCCGGACTATCTGCAGTTGGCGACCACGATCGAATCCAACGTGGCAATCAAGCACTTCCAGAAGATCGCCAAAGAGCTGCAGGTCGTGCTGCCGATCAGCTTCTTCGAACTGGCGGGGCGTGCGCGCTTCAACACCATTGCGATCATCGATGCAGACGGCACCAATCTGGGCATCTACCGCAAGAGCCACATCCCGGACGGCCCTGGCTACCACGAAAAGTATTACTTCAATCCGGGCGATACCGGCTTCAAGGTGTGGCAGACCCGCTACGCGAAAATCGGCGTCGGTATCTGCTGGGACCAGTGGTTCCCGGAGTGCGCGCGCAGCATGGCATTGCAGGGTGCGGAAATCCTGTTCTACCCGACCGCCATCGGCAGTGAGCCACACGACAAGACCATCAGTTCCCGTGACCACTGGCAGCGTGTGCAACAAGGCCATGCCGGCGCGAACCTGATGCCGCTGATCGCCAGCAACCGCATCGGCAACGAAGAGCAGGACGGCTACGACATCACCTTCTACGGGTCGTCGTTCATCGCCAACCAGTTTGGCGAAAAAGTCGCCGAACTCAACGAAACCGAAGAAGGCGTACTGGTCCACAGCTTCGACCTGGACGAGCTGGAGCACATCCGTAGCGCCTGGGGCACGTTCCGTGATCGCCGTCCGAACCTGTACGGTGCGGTCAAGACCCTCGACGGTTCGCTGGAGTCCTGATGGCCATGACCACGCTCAATAGCACGCCACGCGCCGACGGTTTCCACATGCCGGCCGAATGGGCACCGCAGACCCAGATCTGGATGGTCTGGCCCGAGCGTCCGGACAACTGGCGCCTGGGTGGCAAGCCTGCTCAGGCTGCACACGTCGCAATCGCCAAGGCCATCGCTCGCTTTGAGCCGGTTACGGTGGCTGTGTCCGCCGCGCAGTATGACAACGCACGTGCGCGGCTGGACATGCCGAACATCCGGGTTGTTGAAATGAGCAGCAACGACGCCTGGGTACGCGACAGCGGTCCGACGTTCGTCATCAATGACCGTGGTGAAGTGCGCGGCGTGAACTGGGAGTTCAATGCCTGGGGTGGCTTCGATGGCGGGTTGTACGCGCCGTGGAACCTGGACGCTCAGCTGGGCAGCAAAGTACTGGAAATCGAGCGCTGCCCACGTTACGTCACCGAAGGCTTTGTCCTGGAAGGCGGCTCGATCCATGTCGATGGCGAAGGCACACTGATCACGACCGAAGAGTGCCTGCTCAATCGCAACCGCAACCCGCACCTGACCCGCGAACAGATCGAAACGATCCTGGGTGATTACCTGGCTGTGGATAAAGTGGTCTGGCTGCCGGATGGTCTGTTCAACGACGAAACCGACGGGCATGTGGATAACTTCTGCTGCTACATCCGTCCGGGCGAAGTGTTACTGGCCTGGACCGATGATCCCGAAGACCCCAACTATGCACGCTGCCATGCTGCGCTGGGTATTTTGGAAAACACCCTGGATGCCAAAGGGCGCGCATTCATCGTTCATAAAATGCCGATTCCAGGCCCATTGTTCGCCACAGAAGAAGAATGCGCAGGCGTCGATCAGGTGCACGGCAGTCAGGAACGCAACCCTTCGGTGCGTCTGGCCGGGTCGTACGTGAATTTCCTGATCGTCAACGGCGGCATCATCGCGCCGAGTTTCGACGATCCGATGGACGAAAAGGCCCGTGAGATCCTGCAAAAGCTGTTTCCAGAGCACGAGGTGGTGATGGCACCTGGCCGTGAATTGCTGCTGGGTGGCGGCAATATTCACTGTCTCACGCAGCAGCAACCTGCCCCTTGTAAAGCCTAGTCCGAAATAACTAGTAACATCCGACGGGGCCGAGTGGTCCCTTTCTTGCTGTATCAAGCCCATCACCCGATGGGCTTTTTGTTTTTACCTGTCGAGTAACATCCTGTAACAGATGCGCGAAGCGCTTCCTCTGAAGCAGGTTGGTAAACGTTCGTTTTCTTAGCTTGACTGTCACATGGCGTGAGTAGATTTAGCCCCTCATGAAATCAAGAGGTTTTCGTTATGAACGCAGGTATGAACCAGCAGCATGCTCGTGGTTTTTCTGCTTCACTCAGTAACGAGGCCCGCCAGTTAGTGGCGGATTGGTTAAGGACGACCAGGCCCGTGAAATCCAGACCGGATGTTCGCGCAATGTTGTTACAGCGTTACCCGGCAGGTCTGTTCAACGATGCCGAGTTCGAAGCGTTGCTCCGCGTACTGACCGAGCGCGCTGACTGACCTGCATTACTCTGGCTGCGCCGCTCTGGGCCGGCCATCTGCGTGTTTGACACCTCCATGCGTCGGGACTAGGATTCGCGTCCCACCGCCTGCGGCCCAACCCTTTACGTCGTGCATCGGCAGTCCACTGCGATGAATTCGCGTCCCCCTCTACACTGCTTGTTCAGAGGCTGGAGGCCCCGATAGCCATTGGCTGTCGCTGCAGCGCGTGTCAAATTTGCAGATAAAGGAAGACAAGATGCTTAACAAACGTATGGGCATGCTCGCTTTGGGCATCATCAGTGCCAGTCAGGCCATGGCCGAGGGACAGGCAGATGCAAAGGGTTTCGTCGAAGACAGCAGGCTGACCGTCAACCTGCGTAACGCCTACATCAACCGCGACTACAAGAACGACCGTGAAGACAAGTCCGAATGGGGCCAGGCCTTCATGGGTAACTTCGCGTCCGGTTTCACTCAGGGCACCGTGGGTGTCGGCGTCGACGCGTTTGCGCTGTACGGCATTCGTCTGGATGGCGGCAAGGGTCGCAGCGGCAATGGCGGCATCGACTTCTTCAAACAGGGTGACAGCGGTGCTGCCGCCGATGACCTGTCCCGCGCTGGCGCGGCGGTGAAGGCGCGTATCTCCAACACCGTCATCAAGTACGGTGACCAGATGCCCCAGTTGCCAGTGCTCAGTTACGACAACTCCCGCCTGTTGCCGGAAAGCTATACCGGCACTCTGATCACCTCCAAAGAGATCGACGGGCTTGAAGTGGTTGCCGGGCGTTTCACCCAGCAAGCGCGCAAGAGCGCCGAGGGGCGTGACAGTGGAGACCTGAAAAGCATCAACGTCTACGGTGCCAGCTACAAGTTCACCGATGAATTCAGTGCCGCGTTCTACGCCTCCGACAATGAAGACGTACTGAAGAAGCAGTACCTGAACCTGAACTACGTCTTCGCCCTGCCGAAAGACCAGTCACTGACGTTCGACTTCAACGGCTACAAGACCACGCTGGACAAGGACTTCACCACCAGCGATGCGCGTGACAACAAGATCTGGAGCCTGGCCGCGACCTGGGCCGTGGGCATCCACTCGTTCACGCTGGCGCACCAGCGCAGTACCGGTGACATGGGCTACGCCTACGGTGGCTATCGCAACGATGGCGGCTACGGTGATGGCGGCAACACCATCTACCTCGCCAACTCCTACTGGTCCGACTTCAACGGCAAGGACGAACGTTCATGGCAGGCTGCTTACGGCGTCGACCTGTCCGGCCTGATCCTGCCCGGTCTGAGTTACAAGGCAGCCTACGTACGCGGTGACAACATCGACGACGGCACCGCTGGCAGCGGCGATGGCACCGAACGCGAGATCTTCAGCCAGTTGACTTACGTGGTCCAGAGCGGACCGGCCAAAGACCTCTCGATCCGCCTGCGCAATTCGTTCCTGCGCGTCTCGGACGATGCATTGGCGTACAACAGCGAAGGCAATGAAACGCGTATCTTCGTCGACTACCCGATCAACGTTTTCTGATCTGAGGGACGCGGTCTGACAAAAAAGCCGTCTCTATCCTGATCGTGCCCACGCTCAAGCGTGGGCACGCATTTCCTGACACTCTGCATCACATGCGCCATCGCAAGCCTGTGAGTCACCTCAAAGACATGGCAAGGCTGCACCTGACTCAATCCGCAATCAACTGCACAAACACCGCAAAACTGCCGAGGAATATCCAGAAAAAGCTGAACAGCCAAGGGCTGCGCTTGGAGAACAGCAAAGACTTTTTCGGCCCTGTTTCGCTGGACTCCCAATCGCTGAACAATGGCGAGTCATCATAGGTCAGGCCGATAACAGGCTCGCTGAGCAGCAACTGAGACTGCTTGTGATGCCAGTGCTGAATGATGTCGCATGCTGCCCGGATACCCGGCCAGGCGAACAGCGTACTGAGCAGCCCCAGCAATGCCAGCATCGGCGGCACCACCAGCGTGAACATCACGCCCCAGGAGGTGTTCATGTTCGCCATTGACGATGCGTAGGCGATCACCAGAAATGACTGCGCCGACAAATAGGCGTTGGTGCGATTGGACAGGTTGGTGGTTTCGTAATGGATTTCGCGCCGATAGAAATCCAGCCGTTCCTTGGGCGAGCCAAATAGCTTGACCTGCTGCTCATCCACCACATTCTGAGGTGTCTGATCCGTAATGATTCTGGGCACTGGCGTTACCGATGTGTAAAAGATGCTGGATAGACTCCTGTCTACATCAAGCAGTTCGACTTAAATCCCCGGCATACGGGACCGTTCATCCTGTGAGCACTGTTCCAGGGAAGGGCACATCGTCATGACTACCACCCCCACGCTGCACACCGAGCGTCTGCTGCTGACGCCGCTTCAGTTCGAGGATGCGCCGGCGGTTCAGCAGCGCTTCCCGCTATGGGACATTGTGCGCTACCTGAATAACCGCGTCCCTTGGCCTTATCCACCGGACGGTGCGCTACGTTACATTCAGGATGTCGCGCTGCCCGCCATGGCAAATGGCAGCGAGTGGCACTGGATGATGCGCCTGCAGAGTGCACCTCACGAGATCATCGGCAGCATCACCCTCATGACCCATCCCGGTAACAACCGCGGTTTCTGGCTGCACCCGGACTGGCAAGGCAACGGTTACATGAAAGAGGCCTGTCGTGTGGTCAATCGACAGTGGTTCGAGGTGCTGGGCATGCCCCTGATGCAAGTGCCCAAAGCCGCCTCCAACGAAGCCTCGCGGCGCATCTCGATCAGCGAGGGCATGCGCAAAGTGAGCACGCAGGACGGGGAGTTTGTTGGCGGACGGTTTGAGGTGGAAATTTGGGAAATGACGCGGGAGGAGTGGTTGGCGCGAGCGCTGCAAGCAGGCGCTTCGAACGTCTGACGTAGAGGCCGCCTCGGCATTAACCTGTTGCCCATAACCACCATCGCAAGTGATATTGCTCGATAAACAGAGAGCGACCCGAATGCCGTTGACCCGCAACACCGAGCCCGACATCACCCTGGTAACCGTCCAGCCCGAAGACTTCGAAACCTTGGTGGCCATACGTATCGAAGCCATGCGCGAAAGCCTCGAGCGCGTTGGCCGGTTCGATCCGGTCCGCGCCCGAGAGCGTTTTCGTGAAGGGTTTTCTGCGTCATGCACACATTACATCCAGGTCGCCGGCAGCAAGGTCGGCTTCGTGGTCGTCAAACCGACCAGCGACGGCCTGTTGCTGGATCACCTGTATATCAAGCCGGCTGTTCAAGGGCAGGGCATTGGTTCTGCCGTGCTTCGGCAGGTCTTCGCACAAGCGGACGCAACTGCATCGGCAGTACGGGTGGGTGCCCTGAAAGAAAGCGATTCCAATCGCTTCTACGTTCGCCACGGATTTCAGCTCGTTGAGAGCGGCGAATTCGACAACTACTACCTCCGCCCGCAACGTCTGCCGATGTGCTGACGGGTTGGGATCAACCCGCAGAAGTAGCCTTCTCCGCCGCACGTGCCGCGAGCATGGCTGCCTCCGTTTCCTGGGTGTGCAACTCACCCTTGTAGGCCAACTGGTTGAAGAACATGCCGTCTACCTGCTCTTTCGACGGCGTTGACGTCTTGGGAATAAACAACGCGCCCAGGTCCAGCGAGCTGGCAAAGTTTTCCTTGGTCAGGTTGTAGCGCCCCAGATAACTGCCGCTCCAGGGAGAATCGGCATCGACCATGTCGATAGCCGTCTCCCGATAGGTCGTCGCTGCTGCTTTCAGCCCACTGGACGCATTCAGCAGCGTGTTCAACTGCTGGGTGTCCGCCTCGCTCAACTCACCGGAACTGTTGGTTGCCTTCAGATTGCCGTTTGCCTCGATCGTGAAGCCAAACTTCTTGCTGGCCAGATCCGGATAAACCGATGCCAGCGTCGACTTGAACGCCTCATACGAACTCTTCAGCGCCTCCGTCGAATTACCGTGCTGCGCCGCCTTCTGCGGGAAGTCAGGCGACTGCGAACGGCCGATCCAGGTATCGACTGCTTCCATCGGCTCGGTGCTCGCAGGCACTTCGGTACTCGGGTGATAAACAACGGCGGGCGTATTGGCAGCCGCGTTCTTCAGCGCTTCTTTCTGCGCGTCCGTGAGCGGTTGTGGCGTGAGCGTTATGCCGGAATTGGGCAGCGTGATGTGCGGAGACGTATTGTTGCCGGGGGTGAGTGAGATAACCATTTCATCGATCCATGATTGCGGGGTGTAAGGA
>NZ_LJPW01000138.1 GCF_001400735.1 Pseudomonas caricapapayae | reverse complement strand
ACGCGATCATGCCTGGCTTCAGCCGCCCGGTTCACGCTTTGCAGATCCAGCATCGGCACCGCCAGCGCGCCCAGCAAGTCCCGGGTCGTACGCTGCACCAGTACCGCCACCGGCGCGCTGTCCTCCAGCATGTAGCGCAACCGCTCCGGCGGATACCCGGGGTCCAGCGGCACGTAGGCACCACCCGCCTTCAGGATCCCCAGCAAGCCCACCACCATCTCCACACTGCGTTCCACACAGATCGCCACGCGGTCGTCCGGAGCAATGCCCAGTGACAGCAAGACATCAGCCACCTGATTGCTGCGTTCGTTGAGGTCCGCGTACGTCACACGCTCGTCGCCGCAGACCAGTGCAAGCGCTTGAGGCTGCTGCTGCGCTTGCTGTTCGAAAAGCTGATGGACCAATAGATCCTGTTGCCAGGCCTGATGTGTCGCGTTGAACTCGACAAGCACTTGCCGACGTTCCGCTTCCTCCATAAGCGCAAGCTGGCCAATCGGCGTCGATTCATGAGCGGCAACCGACTCCAGGAGCAGCGTAATGCGGTCCCGAATCCGCTCAACTTCGTCAGGGCGAAAGCAGGCCAGATTGAAGTTGAAGTCAACGACTACGTCTTCATCCGAATAGTAATCACAGATAGCGATTGAGAACGGCGTCTGATCGAAGCCGCTGTACATCCTGATCGCCTTCGAACGGGCGCCGCCAAAGACAAAGTCTGCGTCAAATTTTTCGAATGAAAGCGTGATATCGAAGATCTGCTTGCGCCTGGAATGGCCAACATTCAGAGCGCGATTCAGTTCGGCAATCGGGAAGTGCTCGTGGCGGTAGCAGCGTCGCAATTCGGCGGCCACATCGCCCATCAATTCGAGCAGGGAACGATTGGGGTCAACCCGTACGCCGACCGGGATGACGGAAGAAAACATCCCGATCGTCTGCTTCTCGCGGGCCGTCGTGCGATTATGCAAGGGCATGCCGATGATGACTTCTTCTGCACCACCGACGCGTGAAAAATAGGCACTGACGACTGCAAAGAATGCCGCGACAGGAGAAAGACCGTGCTCGGTGGCAACCGCGGCCACAGCATTGAACAGGTCACGCTTGATCGTCGAGCGAATATGACCGCTCTTGCACATCGAACCCACGGCATGGTCGCCGGACCAGTGCAGCAGGGATGGCGGTATGTGTGCGTAACGTTCGCGCCAAAACGACCGGTCACGCTCCAGGCGCGGCGAATTCAGATAAGCCTGGTCTTTGGCCAGGAAGTCGCTGTAGGAAGGGCCGTCCTCGAACGCGTCGATGCCCACCATTAAATTGCTGTAGGCCTTCTCGACTGCATGGCAAAACAGCGTCACCCCTGCGCCGTCAATGACCAAATGATGGTAGCGGCCTAGCCAGTAGTGATGGGATGCACTGCACCGTACGAGCTGCGCTTCCCAAAGAATGCCTTCCAATGGATTGAACGGTCGGGAAAATGCGTGTTGAAGGTATTCCTGCGCTCGTTCGACACTGTCACCGTAGTCTGAAAAATCGACGAGCGCGAGTGTGATATCGACAGATGGCAGCACCCTTTGCCGGGCTATATCACTCTCCTGGAACAGGGCAAGCCGTAGCGCATCGTTATGCTTGGCAACGAGCTTGATAGCCCTCTCGAACATCGAAATATCGAGATCACCTTTGATCTCCAGCGTCATGCCGATGTTGTACAGCGGTATGCCCGAATTCGCTATCTGACCGAGCCAGATACCCTGCTGTACAGAGGATAGTTCATACGAGACATTGGAGTTGTTCGATACTTGTTGATGTGACGATGTCATGCGTAAACATCCCTGATTTTAATATCCTTTCGGGAGCCGAGTGACGATGTTCGCGGCCCTACCGAATTCCTGTAGTGCTGGCCAAGTTCCATACAGAACTCGGTAGTTACAGCACAAGTTTGTCGCAGATAAGCCGGATGTAAGCACCTGGCTTGTCCTGCCTGCATGACTGCCATAGGCACTTGGGAGAATGTCATGGATGTGCCGACAGTACCGGCTGGTATCACCTTGATACTTCCGGCCTGCGAGCTTCTATTTCCCCCTAAGTCGTGAACGGCCTGAACCGACGAAAAAAAGACGCTGCCCCCGGATAAGCTGCTACGCCTGCAATAATAGCGTTGACACTTACAAAGAGAAAAACAGAAATAAAGTGCTTGTCCCGCATTACCAGTGCACCCATCTCGCATTCAATAAACTGTTTTCGCTTCATTTGTCACAGCAAAAAGCGGGCATATAACCTTATTTGGAGGCGCTGGTTTGATCGGTGGGCTCGGGGTTTGCTCAAGGCTACGCCATCGGTAGCGTTCTATATCCGGTGTGCGGCGCCTGAGACGCCGAGCGTAGTAGCACGAGCGGGTCACTTCAAACACCTTGCACAGCCAATCAGCCGCTCGTGGATGTGAATCGCCCCGGATTCTCTAGACACCTTGCAAGCTCATTGCGTAACGTTTTTCAAACTCTACCGGTGACAGCTGATTGTTGAAACCATGGCGGCGTTTTGGGTTGTAGAACATCTCGATGTAATCGAACACATCACTACGGGCATCTTGCCGTGAGGTGTAGATTTTCCGCTTGATTCGTTCCCGTTTCAGAAGCTGGAAAAAGCTCTCAGCCACGGCGTTGTCATGACAATTGCCTCGGCGGCTCATGCTGGCAACCAAATTGTTTGCCTTCAAAAAACTGCGCCAATCGGAGCTGCTGTACTGGCTGCCCTAATCGGAGTGAACCATCACCTCTTGTTTCGGTTTTCGCCTCCAAACCGCCATCAATAACGCATCAATGGCCAAATCACTGGTCATCTGCGACTTCATTGACCAGCCAACGACCTGACGAGAAAACAGATCCAGCACCACCGCCAAATACAGCCAGCCTTCATACGTACGAATGTAGGTGATGTCGGTGACCCAAACCTTGTTGGGTTCCACGACATCGAACTCGCGCTTCAGTAAATTGGGTGAGGCGACCGCTGGCTTACCGCCGTACTTTCCAGGGCGACGTCGATACCCTGTCTGAGAGCGCAGACCTTCAAGACGCATCAACCTCGCCACACGATGCCGACCACAATCTTCACCGACCTCGCGCAGATCGTCATGGATTTTGCGATAGCCATAAACTCCGCCGCTCTCCAGCCACAAGTGCTTGATCAAACCCAGCAATCGCTGGTCGTCTTTAGCGCGTGCAGATTGCGGCTCAGACAACCAAGCGTAATAACCACTGGGATGGACTTTCAGCGTCAGGCAAAGCCGTCGAATGGAGTAGTCGCCCGCGCGCTGCTTGATAAAGGCGTACTTCAGCCGTACTCCTTGGCAAAGTACGCGGCGGCCTTTTTTAAGATGTCCCGCTCTTCAGTGACCCGCTTGAGTTCCGCTCGCAGACGACGCAGTTCAGCGTGCTGATCATCGTCTTGCTGCCGTTCTGCCTGAGGTTTGCTGTAGCGCTTTATCCAGGCATAGAGGCTATGCGTCGACACGCCAAGACGCGCCGCCACATCAGCGACAGGCAGCTTCTTTTCGGTCACTTGATTGACCGCTTGGATTTTGAATTCTTCGGGATAACGTGGGTTGCTCATGGCACCTCCTGATTGGCCTCAGTTTAAGGCATGGAGGTGTCTAGAGAATCCGGGGCGATTCAACCCTCACAGAATTTTACTCTGATAGTCCACTGAAGCTTCTATTGCTCCAGCCGATACGCTCTTTATAACGACGGAAACCGTCATAAATGTGCGATGGAGCCTCTTAGACAAGCCTAGGAAGGCATGCACTGATGCTTGAGTGATCGAGACCCCAATGAATTTATTTGCCCCTGCCCTGTACGTCACTAACCGTGTTCGATTCCCCATTAAGTTCGTCATCCTAGGAGTGATTGTCCTTATTCCTCTGCTGCTGCTAGGCACGCGGGTGATGCTTTCACTCAACACGAGCATCACAGGCATCAAGCATGAACAGGTAGGTCAACAATACTTGTTGGCTGTCACCCCTATCCTGCGTCTAACCATGATTCAACGGGCGCTGACCCACGGCATGCTCAGTGGTGATACCAACGCCGTCGCCAATGCAGCGCGAAACGCCGAAAAGCTGAACGATGCATATGCAGCTCTGGCGGCGCAGGACGCAAAATTCAGCACTCAACTGGAAACAGCAGATCGCGTTCAGAAGCTGCGTACAGCTAGCTTGCAACTGATTGAACGCGGGAAAGCAGGCGAAACACCTTTAGTGATCTTTGCTGCGTGGAACGACCAGCTAACCGACTTAATGAATTTCGTTTACTACATTACGGCCACTTCCGGCATGATTTTGGACGAAGAAGCCGGTTCGTTGTACCTCATCGATCTAAGCTCTATACGTCTCCCTCGGCAAATAAATCTGGTCGGACAGCTTCGCGGTCTGGCCAGCGGCTTTAGCGCTGACCGTCCTCTGGACGAGACAACTCGAATTTTTGCGCAGACGTTGTTGAAACAGGAGCTTCTAATACGTCAAGAGTTGCAGCAGAGCCTTTTCCTGCTTCGCCGCGAAAAGCCGGAACTCTTTGGCGTGGTTGAGCCGTCTGTAACAACCGCCATTACCGACCTGGAAAACCTACGTAAAGACCTAGCTGACTACCTTGACCCAAGCAAGCGCTCTAGCGTAAATGCCAACACCTTGGGCGAGCGCGGAAATGCCGTCGTTGCTCAGTTCTACAAAGCTCAGGATCAGATGCAGGAATCGCTACGTATTCGAATTGATGAGCGTCTGAATACGCTGCGTAATGAGCGTACCTTCGGCATTGAGCTGTTTACCGTCATCGCGATACTGCTGCTCTACGCGTTCGTCGGCATCTACAAGGCCCTGCGCTTAGGCGTTGATGAGCTTCTAGCTGTGACCGCACGTATTGCCCAAGGCGATCTGAGCGCGCGAGTTCGAATTAACAGCCACGATGAAATCGGTGATGTAGGCGAGGGACTTAACCGCATGGTAACGGCCTTCTCGGGCTCACTGAGCCAGGTGGAGCGCAGCTCGCACTCAGTCTCCGATGCGGCGAAGCGGCTAGAGATTTCTATCGGCCAAGCTAAAGCCTCAATGAGCTCACAACAGGCTGAAACTGAGCAGGTTGCCACTGCTATCAACGAAATGACCGCGAGCGTTTCCGACGTGGCCCAGAACACCGAGGGCGCAGCACGTGCCGCTGAATCTGCAAGCAATGCGTCTAACGACGGCCTGAAAGTTATGATTGAAACAAGTGCTGCTATTGAGGCTCTGGCCAACGAAGTAGAGCTCAGCGCAAGCAAAGTCGAAGCGCTGGCGACACACAGCAAAGAAATCGGTGGTGTGATCGAAGTCATCAGCACCATCGCGGACCAGACTAACCTTCTGGCCCTTAACGCGGCCATTGAGGCTGCGCGAGCTGGCGAGCAAGGCCGTGGTTTTGCCGTTGTGGCTGACGAAGTGCGAACTCTTGCCTCGCGCACACAAAATTCCACAGAGGAAATTCGACGGATCATTCAACAGTTGCAAGGCGCTACTGATGCCGCTGTGCAGCAGATGAAGGCCGGACAAACGCGAGCACGGGAGTGCATCGAGGCGGCGAGCCAAGCGTCTGGAAGCCTGAATCAGATCAATGAAGCAGTGGACGGCATCGTGGGGATGAACACTCAGATCGCCAGTGCTGCAGTGCAACAGCACTCGGTTTCAGAGGATATCAACCGTAACGTCATCGGCATTCGAAATAGCAGTTTGATCGTCATGGAAGGCGTAGAGGACAACGCCGTGACGGCTGACGAGCTTTCATTGCTGGCTAACGAACTTCGCAGCGTGGTCGGTAAGTTCAAGTTATCCGGCAATGCGTGAAAGGAATAGCAAACAGCTCAATTGTTGAAAGCGGGATAACGTGTCTTGATCAGGTCTGACTGGGTAATGATGCCCACCAGTACCTGATCGGCGTTTTGGGTCAGCACGTTACCATTTTGATTTTTTTGGAGATAATGCGCCCTAACGAGCAGCCGCAGGCTTAGAGCGTGCTCAAGTGCCATGCCACACGCAACCAGGGCGACCTCATGGCGTATGACTGGGAACGCTCTTGCATCCTGCAGCACCACTAGAATCTCGGTATGCAGACCGTCAGAGCTGTTCAATAGTTCATCCATGCGTTTTTTTCCTAGGATCAATTCATTTCCGATAAACTTTGTTCGTCACTGACCGTCAATTTTTAGAGGCAGGTATGCAAACCGATCGACATTATCCAAAAAATCCTGCTCCCGTTGGTACAGTTCTGCTGACTTCCTATGAATCATTCGCGCATGAAAACGAGATACCTAAATCTCGTGCTGCCGACGCATTAAGAATGGGCAAAGAGCTCGCCGATGGCTTTGATGATGAGGCGCATCATTTAGGCGCTATGATGCTGATGATTTCTGACGTTCCAGCAGATCCGCTGCTGAAAGCATCTGCTGCTCAGAAAGGTTCTGTGCTGGGACTTGCTTCGCTTGGCTACCTGTTATCCTATGGATCTACTGGTGAAAAAGCTAAGCGCATCATCGAAGCAGGTGGTGGTGTTTTTCTCATAAGACTGAGTGGTGATATTGAAAACCCTAGAGCAGATATCAAGGTTTTTAGCTCCTGGTCTGAGTACCAGAAATTCCTTGAACCCATTTTGAAGACCGGTGGCTTTTTTCCAGGGAAAACATCGTCTTTTTCCTAATAGCAGCTCTTGGGGACTGGCTTTGAAAATGACCACTTAGGTCCCCAAGGTTGGGTTAGGGCGCAACTGGGCGCTTTCCTACTGTCCGTCAGGATCAACCGCGACCCACGCTTTCGCGCCGTTGTAGTCATCACCGCCTTGTGCCATGTAGACCAGCCCGGCCATGTCCACGGCGTATGCGCCTGGTCGTTCACTTTCTGGATCACGCAGTTCGTTTTTCCAGCCATACACTTCGCCTTCCCACACCAGCACAACACCAGCGGGGTGTTCCTGGTTGCTTGCCCGCCACTTTGTGGCGGTTGCACGTAGCGCCTCGATCACCTGTTTCATGGGCAATTTTTTCCTGCTATTCAAAGAGTGCTTGGACGCGGGCCAGCACATCGTCAATCACCACCTCGGGAACAGACTCTATACGCTTGGCGCCTCGGGCCTCAAGGTCAACAGTGCGGATCTGGTTAGACAGAACAACACCCTGAGTCTCGGTGCCTGAACCGCTCAACGGCACCGCAAAACCCGCATATCGGGCAAAGTCGCCGCCTTGTGTGATCGGTGCAATCACTGCGAGCCCCGAGGCGTTGTACGCCGCTGGCGTGAGAACCAGTGCCGGACGAAAATCGCCCTGCTGCTCACGGCCGGACGTTGGGTTCAGATTCAAACGGACAATATCGGCCCGAGCGTACTTCGCTCTCTTCACACCTCACGCCCCACCGGCTGCATAGCGTTCCAGGCGGCAAGCTCTGCTGGTTCCTGCGCGTTCAGGTCGCACTGAGACATTAGGTCGGCCAGTTTGTAATGTGGTTTGGCCTTCGCAGGTTTCAGCGTCATTAATTCAGGCGTGAAATCGAGGCTCAGCACATACCCAACAGCCAAACTCATTTGCTTGAGCACGTCAGATGGCAAGCGAATCGCAGCGCTGTTGCCCCACTTTTGAATTTTTACTTCCATCATAAGCACCCTTAATGTAGATCTACCGTAGATACACTCTCAAAAAAAGCAAGCAATATGTTTATACAATGTGTCTACAATGCCAGCTCAAAGGCGCGTCGTAAAGTGCCTTGATCTACCGTGAGATACGGCTTCGTGTGACTGAGACAAGCATGGCCGAGGAGCATCTGGACTATCTCCACATCGCCGGTTGCGGCGAGTACTTCGCTGCTAACGTGCGGCGACCGCTGTGTGACGATCCTCCCTTGATTCCCGCTTGACGATAAAGGCGACTGAAAGTCTGTTGCAGGGTGTCGCAGCACCGGTATACCTCCGGACCGCTGTCGAGCATGCGATGCTTGAACGCAAGCTCGAACGCTTCACCCTTATGGCTGAGAATGAGTTTTGAGTTTGGGCGTAGGCCGAGAAAATCGTCAGATCCAGCCCCCCCCAGCCACGCTGCAATCGCACATCCATCCAACGCTCTAGGGCATCGATGCACTTGGTATGCGTGAGGTAGACGTTCCTGGCACGCGACCCTTTTGTGATCGTAGAAGATAGGTGCACTTCAGAGCGCACGGCTCCAGATGGGTGTAGCACGCTGGATGTTTCAAGCTGGGCCAGCTCTGTGACGCGCAGGCCGGTTGTGTGAGAGTGAGTCAAAGCAGCAGCACGTCCCGCTCTGGCATGCGACCTGTCACCTAAGCGACTCTTATGAGGTGTTTGAATTGTCCAGGTCGAAGGGATGTTGCACGACGGATCTTGGCTGTCATGGGACTCTCTATCAGGATTGGCGGAAATTCGCTGTCGTTCCAAAGAGTGTCAGCAGTGGGCCTCCGGGAAAGCCTACCACCAGTGTTTATGCGGTGTTATAGGAAAATGCTAAAGCACCTGCAGCAGGGTGCCGGACACAGCCAGCACAACGCCTCACCCTGCCCTGCTCCAGGTAAAGCCCATCACATGGACACGGTCAACCTATCTGCCGGGTACTGGTTCATGAACGCAGCGCTCTGCTCCGGACCCGCCGTCAACCAGTCCGCATACGAGCCCTTGGGCAAAATCACTACCATGCGCTTTTCATCCTGGGGCTTGTGGTACGCCTTCATGAAGTCGTGATCATCTGCATTCACGGTCAGCATGGTGTAGCTGTGCAGGATCTGGTCGGTGGACGGATCGCGCCACCGCTCCCAAAGGCCCGCAATGCCAAGCAGCTCGCCGTCTGCACGGGCTATACGCGTGGCAATTGCCTTGCCTGATCGCCAGTCCGGCTCGTAGATGGCCACCGCAGGGATAATGCAGTGTTGCGCCTGGCGCCATGCATGTCGGAACGACGGTTTCTCGGTCACGGTCTCTGATCGAGCATTGTACGTGCGTTTGGCAAACTTGCTGTCCTTACTCCAGGACGGGATCAACCCAAAGGAGCCGGTCAGCACTTCCATGGTTGCGGGAGAATCGTTGTCATCTGCCCTGCCGTCTGGGCGGCGCAGGAATGGGTCGATGTAGCCAGGCCACAGATCGAGCCTGCCCTGGTCGAACAGTGCGACCCCAAACGCTTCAGCGACCTGGTGGGGTGACGGTGCTTCATAATGGCTGCACATAGAGCCTCGCAGGCAGGTGTGGATGTCTGCATGTGAGATGCCCACCTGCCCCGCCGTTCCATTGGTTTTGATTGGCTGTGCACCCCACGCTTCGCCGGGGCAGGTTTAATTGTGCTGCAAACCCCTTACACTCCGCGTTCAACAAGGAGTCCTGCGTGGTCGACCAGCCTTATTTCCCCGAACTGCTCATAGACGGCCAGAGCATTGACCTGGCACATCTTGAGCCCTTCACATTTGTCATCCACAGTGAAAAAGCCAAGCGCGAGCTGCGTGTGCATGTGACGTTCTCCACGCATTGTTTCAGCATCAGCTACCTGCAGGAGAACCATCCCGCAGGGCAACCCGTCATTGATGCCGCTGCGGCCAGGCCACGCACCTTCTGTCCAATCCGATATCGACTGTCCCACCAGCTGCCCGCACTCATCCAGAGCCTCAACCATCCGAAAGCCAAGGTGTGGGAGACAGCGACAGAGCGCAACTGGTGTTATTCGATCACCATTGATGACCCGAAAGGCCCATACCACGTGTTTTTCGAAGTGCGTCGCGCTACGGGTGAGCGTCGGCAATGGCAGGATCTGAATTTGGTGGTGGAAAGCGCGTATCACGAGGCCGATGGTGGCGGGCCGAGGCTCAAAGGCTCGATGGCCTTTCCGCTGCTATGCGGCAAAATCTATTTGCGGGAGCCAACGTCTACAAAACGCTAACGCCAGAAACGAAAAAGGGTGCCATAGGCACCCTCTTCGTATTCGGTGTAGCAGGTCCGGACACCACTCGGCTTTCGCCTCGGTTCGCCTTGCGCGAACACCCTTGCGGGCTAGGGAACGTTCTATCTCATCCGGTCAGTCGTTCCGCATTTGCAGGGCTATATTCAACTATTTGTTGATTAGGTTCAAGGTCTGCTGATCATTTTTGATCAATGGGCCTTGCTGTCTGCCCAGTTTCAGCGCGCCCGCCAAGTGTAGTAGGCGATTGCATACCCACCTATCAGCAGAACGGCGAAACCGCCCCACTGGGTGTACCCGTTCGCCCACCATTCCACGTCTTGCTGCTCGATCGGCAAGCCCGGGAAGTACAGTGACTTCGTTCCCCAATACTGCATTGCCGGCCACATACCACTCCAAACAGTTGATAGCGCAAGGGGCAATAGGGCTCTCATGCCAAGGAATCCATCCGTCAACTCATTCCACGCTGCGTAGCCTATGAGGCCCACACAAAGCACGATGCTGAACAGCAGACGTCCTCCCGCGGAAACATCCAGCCCGACCTGGTCAGAGAACGCCTTCGCAAGTGCATAACCGACCAGCGCTATCCCCGCGGCCAAAGCGACCATTTCTGCAAAGTGGTTTCTACGGTCATCCATACGAAGCACCTCCATAGCTAGCTCGTTTTCCAGATCATAATTGCAACCCAATAAATCAGCCACCCGCCACACAGTTGGGATGATGAAATACCATAAGGATGCCTTTACAACATCAAAGGGATTGACATCGGATACCGAAAGGATATCCTTTCGGTATCTAAAACACGTCAGGAAACCCGCATGGCAATTTTCGTGGTTGGAAATAGTAAAGGTGGTGTAGGCAAGTCGACGCTCACTGTTCAAATAGGAATGGGGCGCGCGCTGCAAGGCAGGGATGTGCTCGTCGTAAACAGCGACCGCCAGTCCTCGTCGTCTAAAGCAATTGATCGTAGGGATGCAGCCGGACTAACGCCCAGCCTCACATTAGTCGCGTACCCCGAAGGAGAGCAACTGCGGACTCAAGTCCTCAGGCAGCTCGAAAAGTACGACGATATCATCATCGATGCTGGTGGTCGGGATAGCTCTGCATTTCGTCACGCCATGATGATTGCAGATGTAATGCTTGTACCAATCGCACCTGGTAACTTTGAGCTCGACGCCTTGGAGGACGAGTTGGTGCCATTGATTCGTGAAATTCAAGCCTCTCGCGCAGACAATCCGCTGCCGATTTATGCCTTCCTCAACATGGCCGAACCCAAGAAGTACTCCAGTGACAACATCAGTACGCGTAAGTCGATTGCGGCTTTTCCCGAACTGCAGTTGATTGACCTTACGATCACACGTCGAAAATCTATCGCTGCGGCCTCAACTCTCGGCATGGCCGTCTCGGAAATGAAGCCGAAGGACATTAAAGCGTGCAAAGAGATTGATGGATTAATCAAAGCCCTGTTCGACTGATAAAAGGGCACTCAAATAGTGTCCCATGGATACATCTATGATATCCTAAGGATATCCCAAAAGTACCTTTTTAGATGGTGATCACATGGCAGTCATACAACGAGCCCCCAAACCAGCAAGTGCTGATCCTGCAGCGGCGACGGCTGCCGCAAAGGTTGCAGCAACAGCTCCAGACAGCAAAGCGAAGAAAAACATGCGTGGCAATCGAGAGATGTTCTCCGTTGGGTTCGAGCCAGATCTGCTCGCGGAGTTTGATGCTGCTCGTAACAAGCTTGGGTTATCCAGGCCAGCGCTGATCAAAATCGCTGTGCGTCGCTTGCTGGACGCAGGGGTATAGATATCTCCCCTGCAAACGCTTTCACCTGCGAGGGCATTGAGTTGATCCAATGCGATGTCCTTGAATTATCAAATTCTCGACCTCAAGAATTCCAATGAAGGCCCCTTAAGACACCTAATAGATACCAATATAGTACTAGTTAGATATTTATTAGATACCTTAAGGATATCCCAGCCCGTAGCCATGTGATTTCTACCCCAGCGTGCCTGCTTCTGCACTGTAGTGACAGTGAAGAACTGTGCGACACGGGTAGTACGCTAGAAGCGGGCTAGGCGCCCCAGTGTAAGAACCAGGCAGCTGCCGCCGACAGAGCGACCGGAAGATGATAACCATATTTTGCGCCAGAGTTCTGCTGGCCCGATTCGGCTATAAAAATATTCATACAATACTCTAAAGGACCTAATTAGATACTAAAAGGATATCTAATTGGTATCCTTTTAGTTGCGCCGGAAGCGTTCTTTATTTCGCTTTTACAACCCACAACTGGTCAAGCCGCGTCGTAAAACTCTGGCTCATCTGATCGCGCCTCATACCCCAATCAGGCGTTACTGGTACTGATCCTGTACGCAGCGTGCCACGGCCCCACTTGTGATTGATCAGGTCCAACGCAGCCATGAGACGATCGGAGCTCAATGGCTGCACGGCAGAGAACAGGTCATCGGTAAACTCGCCTGGCTGGCATATGTCCATCAGCAGCACTTCTGCTTTGCTGTACCTGAACCCGGGCCGGTAGATACGCGTGACAGCATCCGTCGCGTATTTGGTCAACAGTCGGACATCATTGGTAGGGTAGGGCAGCTGGACAAGTGCGCCATTCAAATACTTGGCCTCGTCAGGATTGAACATGCCGGTGCGGATGCTGACCCTGATCTTTTTGCACACAGATCCTTGGGCACGCAGCTTCTCCGAAGCACGCATCATGTAGGTGGCCACCGCCTCTTTGATCGGACCCAGCTCAGTCAGTCGCTTGCCGAACATTCTGCTGCAGCAAATCTCCTGCCGGGGCGGTTCGACTTCGTCAAGCTCCAGGCACGCAGTACCAGCCAGCTCGCGTGACGTTTTCTCGATCACAACACTGAATGTTTTGCGCAGCATCCAAGGATCGGCCATGGCCAGGTCCTTGGCCGACAGGATCTGCATGCCCTCCAGGTGCGCTTTCATCTTTCGACCGATGCCCCACACCTCACCGACAGAGGTATTGCGCAGTACCCAATCACGTTTCATTGGGTCGCAGATGTCCACGACCCCGCCTGTGTGCACCTGGAGACGCTTCGCAGTGTGATTGGCCAGCTTGGCCAGGGTCTTGGTCGGTGCAATGCCCACACCCACGGGAATGCCGGTGCAGCGGTAGACTTTGGATCGAATCGATCTTCCCAACTCGGTCATGTTGCCTGGCACACCGGTAAGGTCTAAAAATGCTTCGTCGATGTAAAGGAAAGAAGAACAGCCATGGACATGGCTTCAGCCCAGAAATTCCGCTACTCACTCTCCGATGTCGAATGTCCATAGAAAAAAGCTCTTTTCTAGGAAATTGAGGCTTGAAGTCCATACCGGAAGACTGCTCACCACATCGCTTGCATCGGTAGTAGCTTCTGCAGTTTCACCATCTCACCGCTAAACAGCACTTTTCCGGTAGCGGACTTAGCTAGCTTGGTACTGCTCAGCATCCAGAACCTCTGTCCATGCAGCATCACGCCTGACAAGCTACTAGGGCGGCGGTCAGTAGGCGGGCAAACGGAACGCGACAAAGCATCTCGCAGGCAATGGCCACTTGCGATCCAACTTAGCCCGGCCTTTAATCGACGGATCTGAAAAGGAGACGGATATGCCATTGTTGGACGCGATTATCGGGTGGGCAGGCGGACTTCGACCCTGGCAGCAGGAAGCACTGCGCCGGATATTTGCCCAGGCCGAACTAACTCAAGATGACATCGAGACCATTCTGCGAATGGTTCGCGAGCAAGAGCGGGAAGAAGCAACTACTGGGCAAACCCAGCCATTCACGTTAGACGACGTACCAGGCGCCGGAAGTGGCTCAACCGTGCGGCTAGTAGGTGTTTCGGGGCTAGACCAGGTGAACGGCTTCCCATCCGGTCGTGCCTTTGACCTCGCACCGGAGGGCATGACCATTTTCTTTGGTCATAACGGCGCCGGCAAATCCGGGTACGCCCGCGTCTTCAAGAACGCCTGCAAAGCTCGGCATCGGGTGGATGTTCTACCCCACGCCTTTGAGGCGGCAACCCCAGCTAGACCGCCATCAGCAGATTTTGTCATTTTGGTGGATGGCACTCCGGAAACCGCACGTTGGGTCCAGAACGGGCCAGCCCATTTGCATTTGAGCTCGGTCTCAGTCTACGACGCGGCTTGTGCCAATGACTACATTGATGCGGAAGGAACCCCTGCATTTCAGCCCTATGGACTCACTCACCTAACGCGTCTAGTCCTACTTCAGCGTGATTTGCAGGTACGGATTGGGACCGAACGCAATGCCTTGATCCTGGACCCCCGACAATTCGAACCGCTTAAGGGTGACACCGAAGTCGGTCGCTACATTGCCAAATTAGGTGTAGCGGCTCGATAACATCGGTGGTCTGGCCCGATTACATCACTC
>NZ_LJPW01000045.1 GCF_001400735.1 Pseudomonas caricapapayae | reverse complement strand
GCCGGAACCGGTGCCTGGATCAGTGTCTCGCAGTCATCGCAGACCCATTTGCCACGCACATGGCGTTCAACGGAAAATGCGCCGGGCACGTAGTCCAGCTTCTCGCTGACATCCTCGCCGATGCGCTTGAGGGCGCAGCCGCATGGGCAGTGAGTATTGTCCGGTTCGTGATGGATCAGGGTGCGTGGCGAACAGATAAGCACAGTGCGGCTGCGCCGCACCGAACACCGCAATCACCCTAGCCAATGCCGTGTCGGTGCCTGCGCGCATGTCCATCGGTTCGGTGGCGAGCCAGATGGCATCAATGCGGATCAACGGACAAGCCCTCGGACAAAGCGGGCGCATCCGTCAGGGTCGCAAGTTGGCCATTTCACGATGAGCGATTGCTCGCCAAGAGGTAGCTCAATGATCGCCGACGCTTCGGTATTATGTTTTGGTTCAACCGGAGCGACTTTCAAAGAAATGAAAGCTGGTAGCGCGACTGCCTGCTGATCACGGTAAGGCGGTATCCACCGGCGAACGACATTGGGATTAATCCCGTGACTCATCGCAATAGCTGCCACGGAAATGCCGGGCTGCTCGCACTCTTGAACGACTTGGGCCTTGAAGGATTTCGGGTATGACTTACGTTGGCGCATGACGATCCTGACATTAAGGGTAATTGCGTCCGCTTAAAAATACGCGGACACAATCGCCCTTATTGATCGGACTCGGAAGGCGTGTTCCCCGGCCCCTTACAATCGAACACGGTTAGTGACGTACAGGGCAGGGGCAAATAAATTCATTGGGGTCTCGATCACTCAGCATCAGAGCATGCCTTCCTAGGTTTGTCTAAGAGGCTCCATCGCTCATTTATGACGGTTTCCGTCGTTATAAAGAGCGTATCGGCTGGCGCCCTAGAAGCTTCAGTGGAATGTCAGAGTAGACTTCTGTGTGGGTCGTAGTGAACATCAGTATTTTACTTTGTAGGTTGGAGAGCCCTACGGGCGATTCTGCCTCCGATCGTAGATTTTGGTCGTGCTGATGTGGCATGTCCCAGCCAGGCCTGGACCTTGGCGATATCTGCCTCATGCTCTAGGGCGTTGGTGGCTGCGGTTGCTCTGAGTCCATGGACTCCGGCATGACGGACAAATACGCCAAGCAAGACCTCGATTCGGAAATCAGCGTCAACCTGACGCTGCGTGACCTGATTATTCAGAGCTGGGGGCATGGGCGGCCCAGTCGTCACACTCCCCTATCCAATGAAAAAACGCTGCACCCACAAGCCCGCCAGCCGGGGCTAAGCCAGTTGAAAAGCGCCTACTTCGCGTCCGCTAAATCGAAGGAATGATCACCATGGCAAAGAAAGTCACTGTGAAAAGCGGCACGGTTTATACCACCCCCGGTGCTGCTCAAGCTTACTTCGGCGCGTTACGGGAGGGGACAGCCATTGATGGCAAACTCTCAGATCCTGATCGGTCTGATGTGCTCGACATATACCGCTCTACACAAAGCGCAGCAATCAGCTCACCATTTGCAGTCGCTAATCGCGCCGGATCTGCGAGGGCACAGAGAGCGGCTTCCGCAATATGGGGCAATGAACCGGACATATCGGAATAATGACCATGTATGGTCTTACCTTCATCGTAGAAATAGTCAAAGCTGTGGCATGGCCTGAGCTGCAGTTTTGCTCGGTTCGCTTTTTCGTAAGCAGTTAGCGGATCTCTCAAAGACCCTCACTAAAGGGAAGTTCTACAGCTTGGAATTTGAGTTCGCTCGACGTGAACTCGGCGCTCACCACTACGGTGGTAATAGGCAGGCCGTGTGCAACGAGTCTGAAATCACACACGGCCTGACGCCGCTACCAGTTTCTGTAAGGACTAGGGCTCAAAGTTGCCATTCGAATAGACCCGCTTGGATTTATAG
>NZ_LJPW01000143.1 GCF_001400735.1 Pseudomonas caricapapayae | reverse complement strand
GGGCTCGGCCGGTAGCGCCAGTGGTCGGCAACTGCTCGATGCCCGCTCAGAGCTGCGCCGCCCGATCGATGTGCGGGCCACTCAGCCACTGCAGGACAGTGCGCAGTACACACGCACGGCTCAGAACGAAATCTACAGCCAGTTCAAGCGCCTGCCCAATCCGGACTTGGTCATGTACGTATTCCCTCACCTGGCAGGCTCCGACCCCGCGCCAGTACCGGGGTATACGACCGTTTTTCCGCTGTATCAACGCGTGCAATACGCGATGCCCGGTGAGCGGGTGGAGGATTATTGATGGGATTTTTGGACCGTTTAACAGAGCGTCGGGATCAAGGCGCTGACGCCGTGGCTGACATGCCCGTCGAGACGATCGCCGATCAGCTACGAGATGAAGCCATTTTCGCGCAGGCCAGAAAGCGTTACCTGGCTCGCCTGGCGGCTGAGGGAATACCAGAGCCAGGTGCATGGCTCGATCCCAAGCGCAAACCTGTGACGGTCGACGATGTCGCGGACCTGTATGCCGTCAACCCGTCATTAGTCGACATGCTGCCCTGGAT
>NZ_LJPW01000057.1:27293-28298 GCF_001400735.1 Pseudomonas caricapapayae | reverse complement strand
TCATTTGCGAGCCCGCCATATCCATCGTTTTAGGCGTTCTTGGCTGCTGCAGTGCGCGCCTTGGTTCCCTTGCCTGAGGTTTTTTTCTTCGCCGGACCAATGTTCACTGTGCCTTTGCATTCCGGATATCGGGTGCACGCCCAGAAGCTACCTGAGGAGCCTTTACGTTGAGAGGTTTTCGCGTTGCACAAGGGGCATTTGGGACCCTCAGGCACATTAATCGACAACGTCGTGCCCTTGTACTGATCGACGAGCCTGGTGATCCAGCTCGATTGCCTCGCGATAAAGTCATCGAGCGTCAGGGAGCCTTGTTCGATCATTGTCAGCGCCTGTTCCCAGATCGCAGTGGTGCCGGGGTCGGCCACGGCAGGAGGGACCGCATCAATCAGTGAAAATGCTGCGTCAGATGCCCGAAGTGCCCGACCTTTTTTGATGAGGGATTCTCGGTCGATCAGGCCTTGGATCGTGGCCGCCCGAGTAGCCTCAGTTCCAATGCCTGTAGTTTCTTTGAGCTTCTGAGCCAGCCTTGGATCCTTGACGAGCTTGGCAATGGTCTTCATCGCCTTGATCAACGTGCCCTCGGTGTAGGGCTTGGGAGGTTCTGTCTTCATTGCCTTCAGTTGCAGGTCCTGAATGTCAGATCGAGAACCAACCTGCAGCATTGGCAAGGTCTGGGACCGGCCCCCACTTTCCTCACCTTCCTCACTTTCTTCCTCGCCCTCGAATGAGCCAGAAAATAAAATTTTCCAGCCCGGTACCACTATTCGCTTGCCCACTGACTGGAGTGAAACCGCATTGGATTCGAAGGTCGCCACGGTACGATCGTATTCATGGTGGGGCAGAAACTGCGCAAGAAAGTGGGCGCGGATCAATTCATAGACCTTGCGCTCCTTCTCTGACATTGCTGACAGTTTTGCGGGTTCCAGGGTCGGAATGATTCCATGGTGGGGCCCAGTGATTTTTTTGTCATTCCACGCCCGGGAGTGTTGCTCCGGATCAATCAGC
>NZ_LJPW01000057.1:0-27274 GCF_001400735.1 Pseudomonas caricapapayae | reverse complement strand
ACTCCGAGCCCGAATTTAGCCGAGCACACCTCCTGCAGTGTGCTCAGATCGAAAGGGAGCGGAGCGACATCCCGGTCACGCTCGGTCTCTACAGAGAGGGTTGTAACTGCCTGGCTATTTTTCAGAGCATTGAGCGCGGCAGTTGCCGCACTCTGATCAAGGCAGCGGCCGTCCTCATCTACGACTGACTCATCTGCGACCCACTTAGCCAGGAACGAGTGCCCGGCAGTCCGGAGCTGAACGTCTAGACCCCAGAACGGCTTGGGTATGAAGTTTGAAATCTCTCGATCCCGGTCGACCACTAGGCGAAGGGTAGGGGTTTGAACGCGGCCTACTGAAAGGACACCGGTGTAGCCGGCCTGTCGTCCGAGTAGAGTGAACAGCCGAGAGAAGTTCATACCGATCAGCCAGTCCGCTCTGGAGCGTGCGAGGGCGGAGAGATACAACGGGTAGGTTTCAGAGCCCTGTTTAACGGTGCTGAGTGCCTGGCGGATGGATGCTTCATTGAGGGCAGACAGCCATAGTCTTTGAATCGGTCCCCGATAGCCACAATACTCGATCAGCTCGCGCGCGATCATCTCCCCCTCGCGATCAGCGTCCGTCGCGATAACGAGCTCGGTGGCCTGCTTGAGTAGCTGCTTGACGATCTTGAACTGGCTGGCGGTTTTCGGCTTGACGAGTACTTTCCATTCCGCAGGCAGGATTGGGAGGGTGTCCAAGCTCCAGTTTTTCAGATGCTCGCCGTAGGCATCGGGAGGAGCTGTTTCAAGCAAGTGACCAATTCCCCAGGTGACGATAACGCCTGTCCCTTTGATACAGCCGTCACCTCGTGTTTTGGCTCCGAGTACAGCGGCGATGTCTTTACCCTGGCTGGGTTTCTCGCACAGATACAAACGCATAAAAACTCCGATGAGGTTTTGTAGCTCAAAGGAGGAACGTTGCCTGCTTGCAGTACTGAATGCCTTATCAAACCATTCATCCGTCCGAAGGGGTTAGCTGAAGGGGGCGTCCAGTAAGTATCCGTGTGTAAGAGTCGCTGCAATTTTCGTGTGCCGTTCCACGCGAAACCGATGTTGCGCCACGGGTGAATATGGCCACATGCTGTCTACTTAGAACTCACATCAAAGCCTTGCAGAGGTATTTGACTTTTGTGAGAGTATAATGGCGTTGAAGTCCACGTCCTTGCTTCCAGCCTTTCCTGGTCCCAGACCTTGTCTCTTACAGCTTCGTGTAGCATGCCGATGTAGATTGGAGTTTGACCGCGTCTGTGTTTTGGGCGAAATAAGTTGTATATATCGAAGCTTTCAGGTTTGAAGTATCGGAAATGATCATAGCCTTCAAAGTCGACTTCGTAGTGCTCGAATAAATGCTCCATCAATTCAAATGCGTCATGCCCGTCCACATCAAGATCGTTCTGAACGTCACTCGCCAAGCTAAAGGTTTCAAAAGCTCTTTTGTCGAAGCCATTTAGCCCATCAATCTCATTGACGATAAAGTCAATTACTCCATAGTCAACTATCTCGATGCTCATGGCTAAAATACCTGATCAGAAGGATCTACGATAGAGTTATAGACTGTCACTGTTTTGTACCCTACGATGCCAAGCTGGGTGGCTGTATACGTCCACCCTAAAACAGGAACAGCTCTAGCGATAAATGCCCCAACGCTTTTTGTCCATCGAATTTTAGGCCAGTAGCCAACGATGGTGGGCCACCTCTGTCCTTTAGGAAAGGTTTTACCTCTCAAAAGACGTCTCAATACGAGCGATATAACAGAGGTTCCGCTTACGGCATTTGCGAATTTACCTCGGGTCGGAATCACATTAGATCCAATTACAACTGCGAAAGCTGCAGCGGCATCATCGATCCCCAGTTCTTCCATTGTGACCTCTATCGCGATCACCCAAAGCAGGTGGTTGGCGGTGTAACCGCCGTCTCCGTCATAGCAATAAATTCTAGCCACCTAGACCATCCTATGCATAAGTGCTATTTTTAGTTCGATCCCAACCTGCCGAGATCTGCCCGATGGCAAGTCCTGTGGTACGACTTTGTTGTGAATATACGAAGTTTACTTTGGCGTAATCAAAATTAATCACCTCTTCGGGAAATGCTGCAGGTTCATGTGTGAGTAAGTTGCCGCTATAAACGCCACTCACTATGACCTCCTCGAACGTAATCTCCATATATTTCTGCTTGTCACCACCCGCACGATGGAGGCTGAGGACTACTTTCTTTATGTGTTGTCCAGCGCAGCATGCTTGGAAAATCTTGGGTGTTGCACAGTCCACTATCTTGACAATACTAAAGTCGCTTAGGTAGACCCTACCAACGGTAGCGCCACCTGCGGAGCTTGCGGTCCTTGATACGTCTTGAGAAGCCGAAAGATTATACGAAGACACTTCGATCCAATCGTTATGGGCCGAGTCTTTGGATTCGCCGGTGATGCCGTCAATCCAGATAAATGCGTCAAAGGCCATTCCTGCTCCTTGGAGTCTTATCGCTTGAGATGAATGCAGGTTAGCGCGTTGACCGCGAGCTTGCCACGAAAAAATGTGCTGTCTGTTTTTGATTAAATAGCGCTAGTCCGGGTTGTCTCGGTCAGTGAGCACTGCGCGACTGCCGTGTGATCGGCGGGCCAAGTCTGTAGAGTGCAGTACCTGCCTATCCACTGACAGCTCCAAGTAACACCTACCGACAAATTAGGACCAAAACTGTCGCTGCTCCCAACCTACCAATAAGCCAAGCTCTGAAGTGTTCAAACCCGCTTTTGCCATCACTGCTGTAGGGAGCGTTGCTATCAACTGCTTGAACCGGATTTTCCAATCGGCTGTGGCGTCTATCTTCAAAAGCAGAGCCTGGACTACAACAGCTCTGGCAAAAATCCGTCCACGATCGTTGTGGGATGGGAACTCTGCCTTGATCGCATTCGCGTAGATCGGGGCATCAGCGGTAATTGACGCATTCCAGAGGCGGCCATGATGAGCGCAAACATTTCGCAGGAGGGTGGTAGATTTCAACCAGGAAACAAGCACAGACTCGTCATAGCCAAACTTTGCTGCCACGGTCTTGCGGTGATCAATGTGCAAATCTCTAAATAGTCGGGATAGCTGGCCAATAGTCATTGCTTCGAGCACCGTCCATACCGGTGGCAATGCCGGTGTGTTGTAGCTGCGATAGTAATGCTTGACCGATGCGTTACCATTTTCTCGTAAGCCGAGCACCTGTTTCAAAAGGTCTCGATGTGCCTGTCCATCTTCGAAATGAATGGCGTCAAGGTAGAAGTGCGGTCCACATGCCTTGTCCAGAGCCAAGGTATTGATAATCGCAGAACGGAATGCAACCTCAATGCGGTCGATCCCATCCAGGCACACAAGGCGTAGTCGTCGATCAAAGTCGTATAGCTGGAGGATGTCATCGAACTGCACATGTGCATAGAACCGCTTATGTATGTCCTGCAGTGGACGCATATACATCAGCAGCCGATGATGACCAATAAACTCAAGGGCCTGTGTGGCTTTGATCTTCTGCCCTCGTGTTCCAAGCCCTTTCAGCCTTAGATGACGCAGTAGAGCGTTGGGCGACTTAGCAGGTTTCAGGAAGAAAAGCGGGACTTGAGGCATGCCATGGCATCCTGCGGGCATTGAGGAAAACTGGTAGCGGAAATAACTAACCCCCTGGTGCGCAGTACGGGACTGAGGTCCCGCCCGAGGCGTGGGGGCTATTCTTGGGCCAATCATACGTCACATCATAAGTCGTTGACAAGCGTGTCAACTTTTCGCTCATTGGTAAGCCACAGCTGCGCCGCTGGGCACTGCCACTGGCAGCGTAACCCCTACAGCACCCAATGACGGAGTGAAGAGGTTGCCCGCAGATGCGGTGCCGATGGCCAGCGATCCCCCAGTCAAATCAATCATTGCCGCGACAAGGCCAGGAGGTGGTGATCCGAAGAACGCGTAACTTCGTCCAGCATCGATCACTCCATCCACTCCAGGGTAACGAGCGTACCAAGTTGGCAGATCCAACTGGTTATCGGCCACCGTGCCTGACTCAGCTTTGTGAGTGTAGGCGTACTCAGCCAAGGCGTTCCTGTAGACCAGAACGTTATGGGCGATCAGCGATACGTTCACGGTGTCAGCGATTTGTTCTGCCTGGTGGGTCTTCTCATAGACCATTCCGAGCACTGCTGTAATGACCACCATTGCAAGCCAGTAAATGTTCATTCAACGACCTCGATGACTGCTACGAACCGTGTCAGAACTGGCAGCAGAAAATGGTGGCGTAATCGTTCTGGCCGACCACGAGACCCGGAGTGCTGCTGAATCTTTGGCCTGAGCCTGTCGTATCCCATCCCATTTTGGTGTACCCAACTGGACAAGCGTATGTGGTGACATCGTTCGCGTCGTAGCCTGGGATGGTCATTGCAGTGCATGTGGGTGCACTTGAACCGTTCACCACCCAGACCTGGTTATCACAAGAAAGCGATCGCCCCGTACTGGTTCGACCAACCATGCCGTTTGCAGCACAGGCTGTGCCGGCAGTTGCAACGCCATTGAGCTGCAGGTATTCGCCGACGGTCGCGCGACCTTCCGAAGTCACTGTCCCACCCCGGATGTTCCCGGCTGTGTAGAGGTTCTTGTCGCCATAGACCCGAACCCAGTCCGAGTCACTCATGTACCAGCCACCACCCCACTTTTCGCTGTACCAGCCTGTGTCGCCCTGAGTGCGAAACCAACCGCCTGTGACAGTCTCTCCTGATATTCGGGCAGCGGCACCCGTGAGGTTCGCCGAGGCATTCACCGACTGTGCATATACATCGCCTGCAGCGATAACGTTGCTCTGGGTTGTGACGTTCCCCGACGCACTCACATTGCCCTGGGCTGTGACAGATCCCGACGCACTCACATTACCAGTGGCGTTGACTGATCCAGCAGTGTCGACATTCCCTCCAACCGTCACTGTTCCAGAGGCGTTCAGCGCAGCCACATCGTTGACATTGTTGCCTCCCATACTGAGCGCCGTGTTCATGCGATTGAGTTCAGGCTTTCCTGGGATGGCGTTGCGGTACAGATAGTCGTTGGAGAGCGTGCCATCCTGGAGAAACAACGCACTCGCAGTGTGGCCAATGCCTGGGTTGATGCCGTAGTTGCTCAGCGCAAGTTGCCAGCCGCCTCGTACTCCTTGAATAACGCCAGTGTTGTTGAGCGGGATGAAGCCACCCGGCGCGCCCATATTTTCCGCAATCGTCCGGGTACCGATCTCATCGATGGCCTGTCCACCGGTAGTGATCACGATGGATTCGAGCTGGTTGACGTTCACCCTTCGGGCAAGCACGACGAAGCTCTGCCCGAATGCATTTGTGTCACTGAAGCTGGCTGGCAGATAGTTGGTGTTGCGTAGCATCTGAGGGGTAATCGTCGCGGGTGTGGTTGTGCCCGCCGATCCATAGACCGTTGAGAAATTGTCCTTCAGGTATTTTGATGCGGCCTCTGCGATCTGCTGCTGTTGCTGAGCTGCGATCTGATAGTTCTGCGCATCCATTCTGTCTGCGACCAGCGAAACGCCTATGGCCGACGCAATGGCAAAAATGATCAAGCCGAAGAGCAGCTCGATCACCACAAAACCGGTTTGTCTGGTCTGGCCGGGCTTGAGATGATTCATCCCCAGATGCTCCTGTTCGATTGTTGATCCACATCCTGGCTAACCATTGCGATTTGGTTTGATCGGATCTTCTCGCGAATACCAGGGCCGTCAGGCCCAGTCATTGAAAGGCTCTGGATCTTCAGATGTCGCATTTCGCCTTCACCCTCGAGGGCAAGCGCAGCTACCGCTACCAAACCCTGCGACAGAATTGATCGGACGTTGCTGATGGACGGCTCCGCAAGCGTCGCTATTCGCTCGATCGCCTGCGGTACGGTTCCCGCGTGAACGGTGGTGATGATGAAAAGGCCATTGATCGCCGCTCGCACTGCCTCAACTGCGGTCGGGGTGTCTCTGATCTCACCGATAAGCATCATGTCCGCGCCAGAGCGAAGTCCCCTCATCAGAGCCTCCTCATAACCCCCATTGCGTCTTGAAACCTGCATCTGGATGCAACGACCAGGTCCGTGACGACCGTTCAAATCTGTCTCAGCCGGATCCTCTGCAGCCAACGCGATCCCACCACACGCAATTAGCCTGGCGATGATCAGCGAAGCCGCGCTGGAGGTCTTACCGGTGCCTATCTCGCCGCAAAAAATCACCAGGCCGCGCACATGCTTCGTCAGCAACGATTCGACGAGGTCTTCCGGAAAACCCAATTGGTCGAACTGCCGCACCTGCGCATTTGATTTGCGCACTACGAACACAGCCTCGCCGAAGGCATCAGGTATCTGAGTGACGCGCAGCACAGTTCCGTCTTTGATCAACGAGAACTCAGGATCCTGATGCACTTCAAAGTGCTTGGAGCATTCCTCCCGTAAAAGCTGGGCGCTTTCCCTCCAGCTTTCCGGAGCCTCGACACGTCCGCTCTGGCCGTCCAGGCCTTTTACGTCCGTGAAATCAGGCCCCAGGTAGAGGTCCACAAAGGGCGTGTCGATAATTGGGTTCATGCTCAGTAGGCCGTCCAAGCGACGGTGTTGCTGTCTGTAGTGCAGCCACTAGTAGCCGTAGCAGAACTCACTTCGCCGCTCACAGCCGTGCCGCCATTGATAGAGGTGGTGACCTTCTGACCGCGACCTATCTTAGTGGCCAGCGTCACACAGGCATCTTGAGGCAAGCCTGCCTCGGTGACGGTGTAAGTCATCCCGTTGGCCACCACACTGACCTGGCCACTCCAGGCGTTGTAAAGCTTACCGCCGGAGAACGACATATTCGGAAGTCCTCTTATCGAGCTGAGCTGGGCGATCAGATCGGTCCCTGATGCTCCGTAACCGGCGCTGCCTTTGAGCTTGCGAGTGTTGGCGATCAGTTGACCGACGTTACCTTGCTCGTTGTTGACGTCCGAGCTTCCCATCGCGCTCCAACCGTTGTAGAGGGCGTAGCCCATCCCGATCAGGATAACGATGAGAGCGAATAACAATTCAACCGAGATATAACCGGTCTGGTTCGCCCGGGCCGAGTAGGTGGTGTTGTGCATGCGTGTAGTCCTGGGTATGTGGATTGCGGTGTAGTGTTCAGTGCGGCATGCCCTGAGTGGCATTGCCGGTCATGCTGTAGGCCCCGACCATGACCAGAATCATCAACAGGCCGATCAGAACCATGGATACGAGTGACAGTGTCTTTGCGTAACGCTCGACCTGTTTGAGTGATATCTCCAACCAGCGAAGGCTGTAGCGATGCACTGCAGCCGAGAAGCTCTGCGTTGTGGAGAGAACAATCAGGAACTGAATGGCTTCGTGGTCTGGAAACTCATGCCCGGAAAGATCCAAAGCCTCCCCAAAGTTTTTACCCATCCGAACCCCGTAATGGGCAGCTTCCAGGCGTTCACGCAGCCACGGATTTGCCCCACGCTTTAGCGTGTCCAGCGCTCCGAGCGGATCGATGTTTGCTCGCAGCATGACCGCGATATTGAGGAGGAAAGTTGACCCATGCAGCGCTTTGTAGATTGACCAGGGAGGCAAGATCTCCAGCCGTGTCCGCCAAGGGCCACGGAAATAAGGCAGAGTGACGACACTGGTGACAACCAGGACCACCACCAGGCACAAAGTCAGAAGTCCCCAGTTGGTCACAAAGGTGGCGATCATGTGCAGAACCATGGGTGCGCCGGACCAGGCTTCTGGGTTGGATGAGCGGCTCATGGCCGGTACCACCCGGGTGGCGATTACGTTTAGCAAGTAGGCCATCAGGCTCCAGACAAAAACCGGGTACGAGGCCGTGGAGACCACCAGCTTCATCACTTTTTGCCGAGCCTCGATGATCCGCACGCAGTCGCTGAATGCCTGGATCAAGTTCCCGGACTTCTCGCCGGCGCTGATTACGGCGTGCTCCTGATAAGGCACCCAGTTAAGGCAGGCCTGGGCCAGCGTCTTGCCGCCGTCTACAGCTTTGCCTATGCCATAACTGGCGAGGGCGATCGGATGTCGAGCACGTCGGCCTCCATCACTGTAGATCGATCCGATACGATCAAGAGCCAGGTCGAGCGGCACGCCGTTCTCCAGCAGAGCGGTCATGCTCTCGTACAGGCGGATGCGCTCATTGCCTCCGAACTGGTTTCTGTAAAAACCATCTACAAGCCCAGACCAGGCATCCATCACCTTACTGAGCATGGACTTCTGCCTCTGCTGCGTCGGCATCCAGCATGTAGCTGTCAAAATCCAATGGACCGACTACGGCCTCTGCCATGCGCGGGTCGATCAGCCCTGCATTGATCTTGATGAGCGTGTGGGCAACCTTCGTGATACCACCCATGTGCTTGACCCAATACTGGCGCGCAGCGCTTGGGCCATTTTTTCGGATCTCCTCCATGAACCGGTGGGTCGGGAGAAGAATCTCGGCGACAGCGACCCTGCCGTTGACCCCGTCACGGCATAGAGAGCAACCAGGCCCGGCCAGATAGACCTGATCGAGCACGGTCATCTTTTCAAGCCGCTCGACCAGCTGCGGATCCAAGGTACTTATCTGGCTGCGCGCAGGCACGCGGCACTTCTTGCACAGCGTTGGCAGCAGTGACTGGTTGATCAGGCCGACGATGAGTGTTGGGTCGGTGACCAGGCTTGTATCAGCCCCCATGTCGATCAGGCGAGGAATTGCTGCTACAGCGTTGTTGGTGTGCAGAGTCGATAACACCAGGTGTCCGGTCATCCCTCCGCGCAGTGCCCCCTGGGCTGATTCAAGGTCGCGAATTTCCCCGTACATCAGTATGTCGGGGTCGAGTCGCACGGAGTTTGTAATGGATTCTCCCCATGACTCGTTGCTGCCAAGAGGGGACTGATTTGCACGCATCGGATATTCGGGCGGGTCCTCTACGGTCAGGATGTGTTTTGTGCCTTTGCACTCTTCCGCCAGAAGGTTGATCTGCACCTGAAGCGACTTCGATTTCCCTGATCCGGTCGGACCGGTCAATATGATCACGCCGTAAGGAAGACTCCGCAGCCGCTTGAACAGCAAATTCTGTTCTGGCAGAAACCCCAGATCGTCGACGGACTGTTTCTCCTGATCGTCATAGATCAGTCGCAACACCATCAAAGGCCCTTCGACGAGAGGGCGGGTGGCTACACGGGCTCCGGACAGTCCCAGTTGGTCGAGGAAGGTGCGAGCCATGCGCGCATCTTGTTTCAATTCCGGCTGGTAGTAGCCCTCAGATTTGACGTCACACATCGAGTTGAAGAGTGAAGAACAGAGCTCGTTTCCTACGGCGCTCTGGATCTGCCCGTACTCCCGCAAGAGACCGTCCTCACGAAACTTGATGTAGGTGATTTCGTGGCCAACGATGAAGTGAACGTCGGAAGCACGTCGTGCATGGGCCGCGCCGATGATACGAATCACCTCTTGTTGACGCTGGGTACTGTCTATAGATCCGGCGAAAGCTTTGCCCGCATTCTGATACAGAGACTTGATGTCGCTGAGCGTGCTGCTGATGATCTGAAACGGCACGCCGGCTCGGTCCAGGCGGTCCATAAATGCCATCACAAAAGGGTCGTGCATGTGCTGAGACGACACGAGCAATTCTGCTTCTTCAGCCTCTGGGGCAGGTGCTAACAAGGCAACGAGCTGACGCAACTCGCTGGTGATGTCCCCCAACCGCTGTCCCTCCGCAGTCAGGACGGTTCCGACCACGTCAGATTGCATGGCGATGGTGATCGGTTGCACGACTGCGGTCGGTCGGGTGACCTGGCGTTCCAACGGATCAGCCTCGATGTCTGGCTCAATCCGTACCGCGCCGCTCATCGCTGCAACTCCTGCGACACGCTGGACAGCGGACTCATGGCCGAGGGCTGCCCGGGAGCTACAGGCTTGAGTGTCTGCAGTGACATTTGGGGGGCGTCAACCGAGCCACTTGGTGCCCGGGTCGAGAAACCTAATGGATATCGGCGTCCGTCATGACCCAGTACCACGCTGTCGAGAGACACGCTGATTACCTTGAACCCTCCTGGCAGCTCAGCATTACCAACAGATGCATCGACCTCGAAACCACTACCGTACAGTAACGTTGCATACAGAGCGTTATTCATCCTGAACACGGTCTTGACCACCGGCAACTGCGGTGTGCTGTTGCTGGCCGGGGCGGGCGTCGTGTAAGCGCTCTGCGTTACCTGAACCGGCGCAGACGTAGATGTCGATTTAGACGTCTTGCCACCGTTCACGATGTCTTCCTTCGCACGAGCTCGCGCCGCCTGTGCTGTGAAGAGCAGGGTTTCACTCTGCACCTGGGACAACTCGCCAATGTTGATCCGACTGAGGTCGGTGGGCGATGGATCGGCCGCGACGGCCATATTGCCGGCAGCTAGGCAGGACAACAGAAACGTCAACAGAATGGAGGCGCGAGTGTTAATGCACATAGAGGTCACCTATGACGTTCCAGGTTAATTTGCCGTCTTGAAAGTCGGTTTTGATTTCACGCAGCCGCATTCCCGTGCTTTCCACGCCTTGAAGAACAGTCGCTGGCGGTAACAGACTCGTGTAGCGGATCTCGAAGTGTCGATAATCCGGAGGCGGTGGTGGTGGAGGCGCAGGCTGGCCAGGCAAGGCTGGTGGCTGGACAACCGTCACAGGTACTTCCGTGATCTTGGGCTGGACGTTCTGGGCTTGCAGCCACGAAGTGATGCTGTCCAAGGCCTGCGTTGCCGGGTTCAGAACGTCATCACCCGCCAGCGGCAGCTCGAAGGTGAGTTTCACCGCGGCCATGTTGCCTTCGTCGTAGAACGCGGGCGTATCAGCAAAGTAGCCTGCCGTAGCGGCGCTGAAAGCGAGCGTGGTGCTGTTGCCGGTGCGGTTGTAGTTGGCCGACATCAGCGTTCCGTCGCATTTAGCTGAGACGAATAGCCATCCTTCGATTGCCGGTGGTAACTGGTCAATTGAGCCGTTACAGCCTCTAAGAAATACTGGGACAGAAGGCTGTTTTACCCACGGATGTACAAGCGCCTCGATCACAACTGGGGAGTGTGTTCGCTGGTTCAAGGCATCCAATTCGGCTTGCCTTGCCGCCTCTGCCGCTTGCTGCGCCTGACGAGCAAGTTGCAGCTTATGTTCATTCCACTGGTGCCACGCAATCAGGCCGACCACGACCAAGGCACCAATCACCCCGGCTTTCAGCAGTTCCTGTCTGGACAGGCCGAATGCCAGCGGAGTCAGCTTGTATTCGCGCTTGAGATTTGATGGCTGCAACAATGTTTCAGGGTCGAATTGATCGCCACCGCGACCAAACTCCGGCGGGAGAAAAATCTTGTCGAAGCTCATCGAGCGGCTCAGTTGCTGAGCCACCTTCTTTTTTATTTCCTCACTGCTGCCGACCAGGTCAGCACCGGGTATGACCGCACCTCGGTACACTGCGACCAGGGCGTATCTATCCTCGGCGTCCTCGATCTTCCAGGCAGCCAGCCACGATGCGCCGAGCTGTCCGGCGAGTGCAGCTGCAAGGGAGTACATGCCTTTGACTGCACCGTCATTCTGCGAAACAAATCCAGCCTGAATCACCGACTCGGTATGCCGGATGGCCACGATGTCCATTTGCTGGGTGCGACCAAACTGGCGTGCTTCCTTCATGTAGCCGGTAAGGCTACCCAACGGATGCCACAGCAGGCCTGTCACGAAAGATCGTCCGTGATAAGTCAGAATCTGAACTTTGCCATCGCTGGGCGTTGGGGGGCGCGTAGCGCGCTTTCGGATCAGAGAGAACAGGTTCGCCATGTCAGTTGGTCACAATCGGGGTGATCAGCACTACCAGAACGCTTTTTGACGAGGTGCGTTTACGCCCGCCTCCAAGCCCGAAGAACCCGGGTGAACCTGTGCCGATCTTGTCCGTGTTGTCGCTCAGCTCCTCAAAGCCCGACAGGATCAATGTCTGACCGCTGCGCAGCTTCACCTTAGGCGACAGACTTTTCGCATCGTAGTTTGGGATCTGAACGCTGGAGCCGTTGCTGGTGAATGGCTCGAAGGTAGGCTTGGAGCTCATGTTGATCGAAACCATGAGCAACATCTCATCGTCGTCCATCAAGCGCGGTTGCAGCGTCATGTTGAAACCGGAGGTGATCGTGCCCGGAGTAATCGCCGTGCTGGAGCCCACTGATGCCGTGGTGTTGGTCTGAACCGATGGGATGTAGCCTTGAACGTTGCCGATCTGCAGCGGAGCAGGCTGCAGATTCAGTGTGGTCACAGACGGCGAGCGAACATTCGAGATCCGGGCCTGTTCTGCGATTACCTGGATGATCGCGTTTGAACCTGCCCAGGCAGAGTTGGCCGTATCGACAATGCCGACAGAGCCCGAGATTGCGCTGGAGCTGATGCCTGGCACAGTATTCGAAAGAGACAGGCCCCACTTTGTGCTAAGCGAGTTGTAGACGGCCGCCCAGTTCAAAGCCAGCTGATCGGTGTCGGTCAGCGTCGCCTCAAACACCTTCACATTGAACAGCACTTGTTGGGTGATCGCGTGGTTGGTCTTGGCCAGATAGGTCTCAACGTTCGAAAGCACGTCTGGCCGGTCAGTCACGGTTAGCGTCCCGGTCGACGGTGACAGATACATGCGACCAGGCGGCGAGGTACTCAGCATTGCCCTCACGTTGCTCTGGATGTCAGTCAGGATCGATGTGTTGAGCGTGACGGTCGTGCTCTGGTTGCTGCCCGAGTCACCCGAGACGCCTGATGAACTGCTGCCTGACGATGATCCGCTCGACGAACCACTCCCCGAGCCCGAAGAGGTCGTCATACCGGATCTGACGGTGCTTTTGATTTCCTGCACGTCTCCAAATGCGTAGACGTCAAACACCTTGGTGTCGAAATAGCTGACCTGCACTGACCGTGAGGTGGGATTGAATCGATAGGTCAGTCCCAGCCGCGAGGTGACATCATCCAGCAGACCCGAAGCTTTCCCAGAATAGCGTAGGCCGCTGACGAGATTCGGTGTCAGCATCGATGCGAAGTCAGAGCTTCTGCCCTGAGAGGCCTGCGCCAGGTTGGAGCCGCCCGTAATACCTGCAGGCAGCAACCCGGCCAGGCTGTCAGGGTTGGGGGCCGTGCTGATCGGAGGAGCATTGTTGCCCTGAGCAGGTGCATTAGCGTTCAGCAGGCCAGGATTGAGCGCATCCGGCGAGACAAGGACAGGGATCCCGCATTGGCCGGAAATGTACTGGGCAATTTCAGCAATTCCGACACTGCCAGCAGGCCGATATGCGACCTCACAGTCATACTTGGAGGGGATGCCTCGTCTCGCAACAACTGGCTGCGTTGAAACCCAGGGTTTGTCGCTGAATATCACTGTGTCCCGGCGTTCCTGTTGCTGCTTGTTACGCTGGATAGCCGCGTAACGGCCGGCAGAATCGGCGGTAGCCTCTGCCCGTGCAGCAGCTTCATCCACCCGTTGGACTGAGCAGGCTGATGCCGATAGAACAGCGAGACACAGAGCGGTCTGACGGATGAAGGGCATGCTCATTTCTTCCTCTCCGATACGTGCAGAACCTGCTGACCATTTCCCTCATTCCCGTCCACCACAAAGGACCGTTTGGCGTTGTCGTACAGTGGGAATATCTGCCTGACCGCCGAGCTGAAAGAGCCTGTAAAACTCAACGGTGCTTCGATGGGGTAGTCCAAGTCTTCCGGCACCCAGATCACCTGCCAGCCGGCCCGTTTGGCCCAGTCCTCGACCGATTGACGCAAGGTACTGCCCACAGGCGCATTCCACGTTTGCTGTGGCGCAACGGTTGCGATGGGTTTCGCTGCTGGTTCAGGTTTCGACGGGGCCTGGCTGGTCGTAGCGATGCTCTTGGTGACGGTGGTCTGAGATGTGGCCTTCGCCGCAGCCGCGCTCACAGGAGTCGGCTTTTGCTGTGTAGGGGGGCCTTCCTTGGCTGGGGTGCTGATGGATGCAGCTGGTTGCGCTTTTGCCTGCGTGACGACCGTGGTTTGCGGTTGTCCTGCAGGCGATGTGTTCTTGCTGAATGGGGTTCCGGTTGCCGGCGCCGTTACAACGGTCACGGCTGGGGAGGTGTTGGCTACCGAGGTTGATCCAGTGCTGGCCGGTTGGGTAGGTTGAGCCAGTGCCACAGGCTTTGACGTCTCCGGCAGTTGGTAACCTGGCCGCAGTACGAAACAGACGCCGCGCGTGACTTCATTGACCTTGACCTGCCATGCTGGTCCAGCCAGTACCTGGAGCGTATTGCGAAGGCTCATCGGCCCGAGCTTGTACTGGGCAGCAGGAAGAGGGCGTGTGAACAAAATGTTTACGTGACCGGTGCTCGGTGGGCACAAGGTGTAGCCTGAGCGGCTGACCACATACTGCATTGCATCCTGGACGGACGGATGCATGTTGGCTGGAATGCTGACGTCGATGATTTGGGCCATCAGATCGCGTTGCACCGCTTCCGGAGCAGTATTCACCAGAGCGTAGCGACCATAGCGGACCATCGGCTCCTGGCCGGCCTTTGCGCCACTTGAGTACAGGTCTGGCGAGAGCAGCTCAGGATTCTGGCTGCTGTCGAAAGCTGGTCCAACCGGTTTGTCCGCCACAGACGTGCATCCGGCGAACAGCGCGAGTATGGAAAGTGTGGAAAGCTGCCTGATCATGTGTGCCTTGACCCCATTTCTTGATGGTGGCCAAGGTGCCAGCGCTTAGGTTGCAAAGCACTGCTAAACCCTTAACGGATCGATTCAGGTTATTGAGTAGGGAGGCATTGGGAATGCCGGGCGTGGGAGGAGCTCCGCCGCGTAACCTCTCTTGATCAATGCGACACGGCGGCCAATAGGTGATCGCTACTTGGGTAACGATCACAGCTGGCAGAGTCAGCTTCCTTGGTTGTTGCAGAGTACGAGTTAAAGCTTAGGTTGCTGCTAATTGAATAAATAAAGCCAATGCTATGAAAAGAATAATTTGTGACGTCCAAGGTATTGTAAGCAAGTACTTGAGCTTCACAGGGAAACGTTCAATTTCTTTTATATCCAACAAGCCCCTTTTTTTTCCTAGACTTGGAACCCATAGGTAAAAATAAATCATGTTACAACGCATAATTTTCCCCAGAAGCCCTGCGCTCAAGAAAATCCTTTTATTTTGTTCAACAAATTTACAGTTAGGAAGGCAGTGTTCAAATTTCTCTGTATAGGCGTGAGCCACATAAAAAGAAATACCCACCATGATTACCGCGGATAAAATAATGATCGTAGCTATCAGTCCTGGATCCACGTCTGTCATGGGCTTGTCTGCCTGTATAGATAGTCACCCATCATCTCACCACCTTTAGTTCCAAGCGCACCTCCCGCCATACCTCCGGCAGCGCCCCCGATTACTGCACATGCTAATGCAGCACCTCCGCCTGTTGGTATGCTTAATCCAACACATATTATTCCAGCAATGCCACTACCTACCGTGCCACCTATCGCTCCGAAGCTCAAACTCCCCAATAGCGAGCTACCCTCGACATATTTGGCTTTTTTGCACTCTTCTTCCCTGCCCAATGTACAAGCTTTATGGATCGACAAACCTGTTGATGCCACATCCAAAGCTGTGCCTATGTAGGCACCTCTCTTAACTAGATTAGCGGCTCTTGCAACCCCAGAGACTTTATCGGCGTACCCGGAGATTTCGCCTGTATGCATATAGCTAGATGTAGAAATTCCCAAAAGCTTTTTAATTGAGCCTTCATTACGTAATCCCGAACCGTAAGAGGCCATGCTTGATAATTGCTTATCAAGTTTTAAAAAAAGGGCTGTTCTTTTTGCATAAAACGTATCGCGTTCTACCATGGAGCCTGAACTGAGGTGCTCCCGATGCAAAATTTCTATATCGTCGAGCGTGGTTTTGATAGCGTTCAGATGTTTATTCCAACCATCGGTTGCAGCACCTACACCTGTGGAAGCATGAGAAAGAAGACTTTGCAAAAGCTCAAAGTTATCAAGAAAAAAATCATCCCCTCCAGCGCCATTACTGAGCAAGTCCGTATGGATTTGACTAGCCTTTGCCATCAGGTAGGCTTCCTGGCTTGTGCAGGAGGGCGTAGATGGATCACCTACAATGACAAGCTCACCAGCACTTACGACACTTCCTGCTATATGAGAATTGAGAATGTTGAATTTAGCTTTGGAATTCCCAGAAAGCCCGATATTCGCCTTCAGGGTTTCGAAGGTTTGCGTTCTAGCGTTGATGAAAGACTTAACCTCGGCCATTTCCTTGCCTCACGAATATATCTTGTTGCCGATCCGATCCCATCCCCCGGTTACATTACCGCCGGCGGCGCCATCGCTGCGCTTTTGCAAGGTATAGGTGGCTTTTATACGTCCATAGTTGAGCTGTACAATTTCGATTGGTACGCCTGAACTTGCGCTTTGAGAGTAGTCAGCGATTATGACCTCCTCCAGTACCACCTCATAATATTTGAGTCTGTCTGTGCTTGCTCGGCAGAGCACTAACTTGACTTCTTTAAGGTGCTGGCCCGCGCAGCTGACCTCCATCAGCTTGCAACTGGCGCTGTCCAGATATTTGGTGAAGGTAAAATTAGTCATTGTAGTTCGACCAGAGGACGCGCCTCCTGATGAACTGGCTGTAGCAGACGTGCTTTGACTAACGCCGAAATTGTAGCCAGTAATTTCGATCCACTTACTAAACTTCTCGTCTAGAGCTTCGCCAGGAAGCTCTGCGATTTGAATATAACCGTCAAAAGCCATGTGTTCCGCTCCTTGGCAAGCTGTAGTGTGTAAGGTCTAATCCTGATCTAACGGACAGCCGTTTTTTTTTGAGGTTCCGCAGCCAGGCACCTATTTTTTCGCTTCGTTCAATTTCGTTACCATCTAGATAGTGTCGGCAAGAGCCTTCTTGCTCGACTCCTCCGCTTCCGGATCGATCAGATCGCTGGCCAGAGCGCGCTTGTCCATGAGCATTCGCCACAGCTGCTGGTCGATGGTGTCTTCAGCCAAGGGAATTTTGACTACCACCATGCGGAGTTGCCCATTGCGGTACGCTCGGTCCTCTGCTTGGTCCTGGAGCCCCGGAGTCCATGGAAGCCCCAGAAAAAACACATAGTTCGCAGCAGTCAGGTTGTAACCTGTACCGGCGGCCGACCTGGTCCCGATAAACACCCTGCAGTCCGGATCCTGCTGGAAAGCATCAATCGCCTTCTGTCGTTTCTTGGGCGAGTCACTGCCTACCAATGTCACGCACCCGACGCCCATCTTGAGGCAGTGCTCACGCAATGTGGCCACGGATTCCTGATACTCGCAGAAGAGGATCACCTTGTCGTCGACGTCCAGCTCGGCCATCAGATCCGCCAGGATCCGTACCTTCACGCGCTCGAGCAGTTGGCGCAGTGCGCCCAGCCTTGCGAATCGATGCTGGTCGCTGCGCATGATCTGATTATAATCGGCACGTTCTACCTGGCTGAGTATCACAGGCACAGTCTGGCGCTGCTTCCCCTTCAGGTTGGGTAGCACATCCTTGCGGCGTCGAAGCATCCAGTCAGATATCTCATCTCTAAGCGTCTTGCGAAACTCAGGACTGCCGGCGAATCGCTCGCAGAACTCATTCAGGGGCAGTTGTCCGATTGGATGGCCTGAAAGCCTGAGGAGTGTGTGCAGTTCGGCTTCGCGATTGAGCACAGGCGTGCCCGTCAACAAGTAGCGGTTTTGTACCTGAGCCGCGATGTCGAAGCCGTGGCGTGTCCATGCTGCAGTGGGTTCCTTGAGTCGGTGAGCCTCGTCAATGACCATCACCGCGAAGCGATTCGCGTGCATGACAAAATCACCCAGCCTCTCGTAGTTCACGATGATCCAGCCAGCGTTCGCATCAAAAGTTTGCATTGCGATTTGAGCCTGAGGAAACACCATCAGGATCTCACGCTGCCAGTTGATGATCAGGCTGTTGAGCACAATCACCAGAACTGGTTTACCTTGGGCGCGTATGCCAGCGGCAACCACCGCCTGGCGAGTTTTGCCCAGTCCCATGTCGTCGGCCAGTAGCGCACTCGTGCGCTGCAACAGGTGCTTGATACCCGCTGGTTGATGATCCATCAGCGAGAATTCTTCCAGCGCGTTGTCGATATCGGCATTCGTCAGTTCGGTGTTTTTGATGGACGGTACAGAGGCCAGATAAATGCCTGAGTCAGAAACGTCCTCCTCAGTCTTCATCGACTCTGGAGAGTAACCGCCCAGACTGATGCTGGTGACCTCGCGCACCGGCGAAACCGACCCGTCGGCGAGCAGCTCTTGCAGGGTATCCAGAATCTCAAACTGATCCTCGGCCAGTCCCAGTTCCAGAATCAAATTACTTCGCACCAACTCCGCCGTGCCCTGAACGCGCCAGGCTTTGCCTGCCGAGAGAAACACTCCACGCATGCGCTTGGCGATGGCTACTGCACCCGGGTGAAAATCCCCCGACAGAATCACGCCACCCTCTGCTAACGGCGCGAGCCGGAACTTCATCCCCCAGGTGAACGCATCACGGTGAGTGTCTGACTGGGCACCAGTAATCCTGTCCCTGAATGCTTGCCAGCTTTCGATATGTTTACCATCTGCGAGCTCGGCCAGTTCGCTATACAGCACGTCCAAGTCATCGAGCAGCTTGGCCTTGGGCACGCGCCAGAACTGATTCAGCGGATGATCAGATCGGCGTATGAAAAACCCGCCTCGGCGTAACAACAGCTTGTTGGCCCCTTCGAGGTAACTGAGTGAGAGTCCAAAGTCATAACCATCGTAGATGGCCTTGCGCAGCAGGACAGGGCGTTTGTTCATCAGCTTGGGCGACGCCACGATTACAACCTCCTGTCCATGAAGCGCTCAGCCCAGGCAATGACTTCTTCCCCGAAACGGATGTTGTAGATTGAGTTCGTGTCAGCATAACGTGACATCTTCAGCGCTTTGTTTGGCCATTCCAGGTTCACTGGAATATGACCGCTCAGAACAGCCGCCATGAACCATTCAAATGTCTTCATCTCGGACGAGGTGTCAGCCAGCGTTTTGTTGTGTTGCCCTCTGATTTGGGCGACGTGCAGATGTTTTAGCGTCCATTCGCCTGTCACATTTTCACCTCTAGACGGTCTGAGAATGAGCTCTACCGATGCCTGCGGGGTCCCGTCAGAACGGATCGACAGTAGTCGGCAGTCGCCTAAGAACGCACGGTAATCGTACGAGTCGATGCAGTGCCGCATGTACTGATGCTCGCGGTCCAAGTCATCAGGGCAGTTCAGTTCGACAATTTGCAGACCAGTCGCTTCACAGGTTATTTGAGCAACATTCAGCAGAAAACCTGGCCAGGTTGTGAAGGAATCTGAAGGTTCGGGCGGGACATCGCGTTCCAGATTTGCTCTGATAACAGCGAGGGCGACATGAAAGGAATCAACGAAATTGGACAATTGCCGACACGTTAACGACCCAACGAAAATGTGGAGGCGCTTTCTGATGTCCGCTGACTGTCGGCTGCCTATCCTTTCCAGATTGTCGAACAACTCTCTCAGATCGACCAGTTTGGCAACGATGTCCGTCCATGCTGGATCTGCCCAGTCAGTGGGGCATCCCTTCAAAAAGTTGCTCATGTCACGTAACGAAATAAGCAGTTGCCACGGTATCGAAGAACGTATGGAGTAGAACGATCGCCACTCGGATCGTGTGTTCGGGCGGCGGTTGCCCAGCCGCGCTCCAGCTATCAAATCGTACCAGCCGCCTTCAAGGCCTTCGAAGTTCAAGCGGCTAAGTGCGCTACCCGTGTCATACACCCGTTGCTGACCTAGGTGGCGGATCGCCGCTATCGGCGCAGAGAAAAGCCACGCAAAGACGTTGTTCAAAGGTAACCCGAGGTCAACTGTTCGCCCCACGAACTCGGCCCCGTCCAACATGAAGGCGTCATCCCATAAGGCGCATACGTCCTGCAGTTCGGCCCACGGGCTCACCTCAGGCGCGCCCGTAGTCATCATGGGCCAAGGAATGCCCTGCCCAATTACTAACACCGGTACTAATACTGGCTGTGCCTTCAATGCCTGGAGTCTTCGGTTGCTATCACCATCGGCTAGCCAGTTATAGAGCTGTGCGGAAGGGCATCGCACTGATCGAACAGCGTGCAGAAGCCGCTGATCCAGGTGCTGCCAGAACAGCTTCAAAGAACCGCCCATGTTGGAGATGTAGAACTGATTGCGCGGTCCAAAAAATCGCTTGTTGGCTCCTTCCTGAGACGGCTCATAGCCATACGGTCGATACACTTTACTGCCCAGACTGGCTAATGACTCGGCTGCTGCCAGAGCACGAGCTCGTTTGGTGAAGGTTGTGAGCAGAGCGAGGCTGCTACCCGATGTTTCTCTTCCGAAAAAGCGGAGAGCCAATTGTAAAGCTGCATTTGATGTCGGTGGCTTGAGAGGAACTCTGTCCTTGGGCTTAAAAGCTACTGCCCAGATTTGACGGCCGTCGAAGTACTGAAGCTGGCTGCCGAATCGCGCCAGTGCTTTACAAGCTCCAGAACCTCCACCCTCATCTGCCTCAAGAGCAACGAACCAACATCTGGTTGTTGAGGTGAATTTCAGGTAGTCGAGCATGAATCTATCGCGGTACTCGTGCAGCACTTTGAAGTGATCCGCCCAGGTTTGCGCGACGGCACGATGCCGGTCTGAAAACGCACCAAGTTTGAGAAGAATAGGAGAGCGCGATTTGTCGCAGTTAGCCTCGGCGGTCATGAATCAATGAGCTCAAAGTGACTTGAGCCAGCACTGTCCTAGACCGGATCTGCGCTCGCCATGCGTAACCGTAAATGGGGGAGAGTGGGTTTATAGCCCTGAGTCAGAAATTGAAGCTCTGCTGTTGCTCCTGGGCAACCCCCTTTAGCCACGATGTGCGCATGGCTGGATGCCGGTAGGGGCATTCGTGGAGAGGGATGCCGGTACGCGCCGCTTATGCCCCCACGCGCATTACGGCATGGTGAGGGTTGTTGAAGCGACGCCGATCTGAAGTTTCATGCATCCCTTGGATCCGCCTCATCGAACCGCGTATGTCCGTTCAGCGATCGGGAAAGCCCCACGTTTGAGGCGGATTTTTAGTTACAGAGCTGCGTCTTACTGGCGATTCTGGCAGCCTCCTGCCGAGCTTGGTGCGCATCTGTTTCGGCCAGCCGGACCTCAAAAAGCTCGTTTAACGTCATTTCATCACCCATCGAAATGCCAGTGATAGTGCCTCCCTTGGAAGCGACGAGCTTCTCCAAGTCATCCGTGAGAGCCGATCGGGCTGCGCGGTCATCAGGCATGCAGATGACATAGGTGACGAAATTGATTGTGCTCATAGGTTGCCCGGCGTGTGAGTGGTTAACAGTGAGACTGGATCAACGATGCGCGGATAATACTAACGACAAACTCCACGTATGGGGCGATTTTCGCACGAGCGGTCGGGTGCACTGAGTGTGGCAGATCGGTTGCAAGTTGAGGTTGGGAGCAGAGATTCGCGCAGAGCAACCTCATCTCAGCCAGGAGCCTCACGTATTAGGCGCGTTTTTTTCAGGGCTGAATTACAGGCTCAAATTTGAGAGGAGCAACCCAAATGTTGCAGTTAGACATTTCATGCTTCGTGCCTTTCTCTGCCCACCTTCTGAGCTCGCTCAAAGCTTCAGCGTCGGACTGGGCCTCCAGGATTAATTGCTGGCTTACTCCATAGGTGGCCAGCTCACTCGAATCAGGGCACGCTGTCAGCAAACTCATTCCCCACAGACGAAGCTCGATGTCGGTCATAGGTTCAACTTTTCCATATCGTTGACCAAGAAGGCATTCAAGTTTGAAAAGCTTCACGCTTCGGTCATACGCCTTGTCACGTTCAGCCTTGCGAGATCGGAGCTCAGCCCAACACACGATGCACAGACCCACGATCGTTGCGAGTGTGACTACTATCCAGAAGCCGACGTAGACGTTGTAAAGCCAGGTAGGAAGAATGTCCATCATGATATCCCAGTAACTTCATGTAGTGGGTGAACGCCCCGAATAGCCGTCCAGTACTCTCGAAAGTACCACGCAGTGGCCGCGTTTTTTTTAAATGTTAGCACAGTCCCAAATTGTGAAGCTGGCTAGTGAGGGGTGTCGAGTTACGGCTTCCTCCCCACCAGCAGCGTCACACATTGGGCGCGATTTTTGGACGTGGTCTACACAGGAATGTTGTCATCAAAGTCCGGCGCAGGATCGGCCTGGTTCTGGGCGGGCTGCGACCGTGCCGACTGCTGATGCTGGTTTTGTGAAAGATGAACGGCCTCAACCCGCGCGGGGAGAATGCCCACTCGCGATGCCTGCACCTTCATGGCCGAAAATTCTTCTCCGTCTTTGGTCCAGGAATCCATGACCGCCCGCCCCTGAATCAGCACCCGCATGCCTTTCTGGTAAACGTTGGCATAGTGCTCGGCATCCTTGTGCCAGAACTCGACGTTGGCCCAGAACCCTCCGCGATCCTCGTAGCCTGTGCCATCGCTTTTCTGGATTGAATTGTCGAAGTAGACGTTCAGCCGCAGCAAGCGGCGTGGGTCTTTGTTGCCATTGGGAAACTCCTTGAATTCTGGAGCAGAGCCGATGTTGCCTTCCCAATCTACTGATGTGCCCATGTTGAATTCCTCAGTGGGTGAATTTTTGAGCGAACGGAGTGCGCGCTGCGTGACTGGCGACGTAGCCAAGCAGTTCACGCGCCTGGCGCGAGGTGTCGGCGAGTTTGCCGGTCATGTGATTTTTGAAGGCGTCGCTGGCCAACGCTTCCACGCCTTTGTCGTAAAGCGCGTTGAACATCAGTTCAGCGTCATGTGAAGAGCGCAGCAGACCGTAGAGCAAGTCTTTGGCGATTGAAGAGCCTGCAACGCCGGGAAGATTTACCGCGGCTGACCCCTCGCCGATGATTTGGCCTTGGACGAACACGAGCGCTTGGTTGATCTGTTCGTCGGTCGCCTGATCCAACGACTTGATATCGAGGTAGGTCTGGAGCACCTGCTCGGAATTGGGCCGAGATGGACGACCCTGGTTTTGGCCTCGCATGAGCTCAAGGGTTTTGAGGGCGAAGGCCAACACTGCCCGCTGATCGGGTTGCACGGGCTGTGCTTTGAGTGCGTGTTCCATCTGGTTGAAGGCGTTGATGTAAGCCTCCTTCCAGCGGGCAGCTTCCTTGCCAGTAAAGCCCATGCAGAGAAACGTAAAGCCATCGCGTGTCATGCGAAACGCCGGATCTTTACGCGTTCTACCTAAACCCAAGTCAACGTCAATTTGTATGGGCTCAAAATTGAGCTTATGGAAAGTGTCAGTGCATTCAAGAGCTTTGATGGCCTTGGTGACATTCTTGTGAAGCTTCCCAAAGTGCATCGCAACGTCAGCGCTGGTCGTCATGGGCTGGCCTTTGACCAGTTCGATGGTGACTTCGGAAGTGACGCTAGCGTTGGACGAAGTGAGTGTTGAGTCAGTCATTATGGTTACTCCTGAGCGAGCTTGGTTACGCGGGATGGATTGACCTGATTCAGTCGTTCTGAATAAACGGCATCTGCCTGGGCCATCTTCTCTGCGCATTCGGCGGCCTGTCGGCCGATGGTATGGACCAGACTGATTTGCATGTTCAATGCAACGCGCTGCTGTTCCATAGCGTGTAGATCCTGGAGCAGTGATTCGGGTGTTCTGGGATCGGCCAGCAAACTGGACCAGACATTGACGCCCATCTGCCGAGTCCCCATTTCCTGCCAGCGCAAAAACACCGTGCCTGCGCTTGTGCGTTGCCGAACCATCCGAACAGGCAGAAGGGTGTAGGGATGTCGATTTGCCTGGGCCAGCACTTGCTCTTCGGCCAGTGCGTTCAAATCGTCCTCAAGGGAACGGCATTGCTCGGCCAACTGGACCATCCCCCCCTTACCTTTAAAAGGTTTTAAAAGGCCTTTTAGGAAGGGGGCGTGTTGCAGGGCGCTGAAGGCATCCTGTTGCAGGGTCTGGAAGGCACCCTGTTGCAGTCCTCGGTTTCCAGACCGCTGCTGCGGATGAGTTTGGGTGAGGTCACTCACTGTTCTGACTCAGGGCCAAGCGGATTTTGATGCGGTTGCCTGGATGTCATTGCGTCTTCAAAGCCATCGTCATGATCATCGTCGTCATTTGCCTGGGCGGACGACGAGGCAAGCACTGGAGCAAACTTGGATCGTTGGATGCCCTCAAGAATGTCTTGGGGGATTTCGCCAAATGGCGCGTACATTTCCCGAGCTTGCTCGGCACGCGCGTTTTTGGCAGCAAAGTCACCTCGGCTTGCGCCAGAGTATTTGTAACGCTGACTCAGGCCGAACAGACGGCGCAAAATTGCAGCGCCCTCGTCCAGCCACTGGCCCTTGGCGTTGTTGTCGATCAAACCGACATGGCTGGCCAGAAGAATGCGGCGTACCAGTTCATCGTAAGCCGTGAGCAAGTACACCGCTTTAAAGGCCAGAGGCGTGGACAGGTAGAGAGGCAGGTTAACGGGTTGCACGGACAGGTTCTGTCCGATAGACAACACGGCGGGCAGCGCGGCCATGACCTCGTCGAGTCTGGCGTCAATGTTCTTCATTTCCTGATCGCAGCTTTCGATCTTTTCTTCTATGAGAATCAGAAACCAGTCCGAGTAAGGGTCGTCCTGTTCGCAGCCACGCTTGATGCGATTGAGGATGTTGGCAAAGCCGCTCAGGCCGATCATGCCGGGTTTGCCTTCGGTGCGTTGACGTCCAAACCAGAGGCGCGAGGCGTGGTGGGTGTGCAGTGTCAGATTGACGCTGCTTCGCAACGATCCGAGGTTGAGCTGAAAGTTGTCAGCCATGCTGAGCGCTTCCTTTATATGAGCAGGTAAATGGGGAGTGGCAAGACTGCCCGTGCGCACAGACTGGGGTCAGTAACAAACCGTTTCTTGGTCGTTGGGGTTTTGTGGGAGCGGTGTATGGAGTGTTGCTCGGGGCAACACCTGGATCGGTGTTTGAAGTGATGCCAGTGGAATCACCCAGATTGGCGCTTGAAGTGATTCCCGGGGAATCACCCCGGTCGGCGTTGGAAGTGATTCCAGTGGAATCACCCCGGTCGGCGTTTGAAGTGATTCCAGTGGAATCACCCCGGTCGGCGTTTGAAGTGATTCCAGTGGAATCACCTGGACCGGTGTTGGAAGTGATTCCAGTGGAATCACCCAGATTCGCGCTTGAAGTGATGCCAGTGGCATCACCTTGGTCGGTGCTGAAAGTGTTGCCAGTGGCATCACCCTGGTCGGTGCTCGAAGTGATTCCAGTGGAATCACACGACTCATGGTTCCGAATGCCGCCACTGCGGACAGCATGATTACGCATGATCAACCCTGAGTCCTCGGCCTGACCAACTGTTTGATGCTCAGCATGGAACTGCGTCCCATCGCCAGTGATGAGGCGTCCCGATCCTGCTGCGCTGTTCGGGGCTGTGCGACGTGGGACGGATTGGGCGCAGCGCTGGGCGACCGGGAGTGACCCGATGCCGCTGGCGGATGCTGGGTGGCTGGTGAGGGCGCCTGCCACTGCGCATTGAACTCGCCGCTCATGGCCTTCTGTGTGCAGCTTAACAAGTAGCCGAACGGGTTCTTCACCGAGCCGCTTTGGCATCGATGCCGCCATTGGTCGAGCAGCGGTTGTCGCAAGGTGGGGTCCACTCGCTGCAACGCGAGTCGCGCTCTGTCTTGTTGATCCTGCGTGAACCGCTCAAACCCGGCGGGCAGGTCCGTACCATTTTCTGGAGCCTCGCGCGGTACAGAGCTTTTACATACAGATGTAGATGTATAGGTATACGTACTATATGAGTTCGGAATTCGAACCAAGCCGAAAGAGGCCGAATTCAGACTGAGTTCGGAATCCGAACCCGGTGTTTCCAAATTCGCTCCTGCGCTTTTTTCACTGAGTTCGGATTCCGAACTCAGTGAATTTGCCGGGCCTGTGCCCTTGGTTCGGAATCCGAACTCAGGTTCAGCCTGCTTGTGTTTGACCTGATTGGGCGTGTCATGCCAGCCCTGTTGCCGCCATCTGTGTTCGATTACCTCCAGTCGTGAAGGCAAGGCCTCGGCTGAATGATCCGGGTCACTTGCAAATTCTTTGAAGGCATGATCCGCCACCACTCTCACGGTTTTGTTGGCATGCTCAAGAGCATGGCCGACGAGCTGCATGTAGTTACGATCGATTTCCATTGCCTCGGCATACCCCACGGGTTCATCGTGCAGGATGTAGATGTTGCCTTGCACCCGGCCACTGACCGAGTCGCGTACCCGTTGTCCCAGGCTGAGCCAGCGCGTCAGTCTCAGGACAGTCAGTGCCTTGGCTACGGTTTCTTTGGACGCAGATTTGCCCGGTGATGAGCCCAGATATGGGCGTAGTTTTTCGTAGCTCGGAAACGCTGTGACGCCATCGCCATTGATGAGCAGCCTGAAGACCTGCCAGGCATTGCGTTCCAGCGGGGATAGCCGATCGTCGAGCAGCAGGCCGCGCGGAACCGTCTCGTGCGGATTGCCGCTGAAGACGATGCCGTCATAATGCTCTGCACGAACTGATTCCGCCGTCTGAGGTATCGAACCCGAGCCAGCGCTCTGCTGTTGCGCCAGTTTCATTTGCTGGAGCAGCATATGGTTTTGCAATGCCCCGGCAGCGGCATTGATGGCGACTCCCAAGGAGGGACGTCGGTTCATTCTCGTCACATCCGGTCGCCTTCTACCTTGCCTGCGGTCTTACCTGGCAGGCTACGTTTGGCAGTGCTGTGTTTCTTACCCGGTGGGTAGAGATCCTGTGCCAGCCATTGCTGAATTTTGTTCCACACCAGACCCAGGGTGATGGGGTCTGGCGATTGGTGATCCTGTTCCTCCGGCGGGATGTTGATCTCCTCGGTCAACAACATGGCTATGTCGAGCAGCGCGACCCCGTCCGTGTGGTCGACGCCGAAGTCCGCCATCAACTTGACGAATCGGTGCCATAAGGGCGTGTCATCGGGCAGATCCCGAAAGCGGCCTGGCTTACCAGGCACACCGACCAGCACCCTCTGTAGCGAAACCTCCTGTGGCGACATGCCAAAAAACTGCTGAAGCATGGGCGTGGTTGCGCCCAGACGCAGCGCGCGTTGCACAATGCGGTTCTCTTCGTCCGTGCGCTCTTTGTTGGAAAGCAGGCGCTTGACCATCGCGGGATCGATCGCCACCTGGCACCAGATGACTGCGGAGTTCAGCAGTACGCTTTG